>NZ_JBHTZI010000011.1:0-329074 GCF_042790355.1 Rhodococcus sp. NPDC056743
GCGAATACGCAGGACGACCCACCATCAACACCATCACCCGTTAATGATCAGGCACGTTGCGACAACCACCCGAATCTGCCAACCGCGGGCGGTTAATAAAGGCGCACAGTAGACCTAAACTCCACCCATGGATACCTGGGTCTTGCCCGCCATGCTCGGCCTCGGCCTTGCCGCCGCGTCGGGGATGCGAACGTTCCTACCGCTGCTGATGCTGAGCGCTGCCGTCCATTTCGAGCTGTTCGGCATCACCGTCGGCGAGTCGATGCAGTGGATCGGATCGACCGGCGCCCTGGTGGCACTGGCGATAGCCGCCGTCGTCGAATTGGGTGCCGACCTCATTCCGTTCGTCGACAACGCACTGTCCGTAGTCGGCAATGTCACCGGCCCCATCGCGGGGGTGATCGCGGCGTGGGCGGCATTCAGCCATCTTGATCCTGCAGTGGCCGGGATAGCCGCCATCATCGTCGGGGCACCAACAGCCCTGACTTTCAGCTCCGCGCAGACCGGCGCGCGAGCGGTCAGTACGGCAACTACCGGTGGGCTCGCCAACCCCGTTCTCTCGGTCGTCGAGGACGTGTTGACGTTCTTCACGTCGTTGATTGCGATGATCCTTCCGCTCCTGATCATTCCGCTGCTCGCCGCGCTCTTGTGGTTCAGTTGGCGGGGCCTGCGCCGCCTCCGCAGTGCGCGTACGGCCTGAACATCCGAACCTGGTAGACAGGTCGTCATGTCCGACACCGAGATCACGTTTCAATCCGGCGACGTCACCCTCTTCGGGAGCCTGCGCCTCGCCACCACTCCAGACGAACAAGCACCTGCCGCCCTCATCCTCGCGGGTAGCGGTCCCACCGATCGCAACGGCGACAGCGCACTCCTCGAAGGCGATATCGGAACGCTTCGATTCATCGCGGATCTCCTTGAAGAACAGGGCATTTCAAGTCTGCGCTACGACAAGATCGGCAGCGGCGAAACCGGACTGGGACCCTACGAGGTCGACGACATCGCAGATCTCGGTTTCAACACGTACGTCGACGCGGCCTCTGCCGGTCTCGACTTCCTGGCGGCGCAACCCGGCGTCGACGCCGATCGACTGATCATCATCGGGCACAGCGACGGCGCGGTGGTGGCTCTTGCCGTGGCAACGGGTCACGACGGTTCCCGCGTCCACGCACTCGCTCTGGTCGAGCCGCTGAGTATCAGACTCCTCGACCTGCTGACAAACCAGATTCACGGGCAGCTCGACGCAGTTGTCGGGGCCGGGCAGTTGCCGGTCGAATTGGCTGACGAGCTTCGTGTGGCACTTGCCGACGCCGTCGAATCGTTGCGCAGTGACGGTACGGTTCCCGACGATCTTCCCGAACCTCTCCGCAATGCCGGACTGGTGTACGCAAATGCCAAGGCTCTCGCCGAGGAAGATGCACTGGACCCGGTTGCACTGGTCGCGGCGCTCCCCGCCGGCATGCCAGTCCTCACCAGTTGCTCGGCGAAAGACATCCAGATCGTTCCGGCTGAAGTCGCGGCACTCGACGAGGCTCTCGCCCATACCGCGCTCACATCGGTGCGGATGAAGAACGCGAGTTTTGTGCTCAAAGATCTTGGTGACGAGTTCTCGACCGGTCCCGATTACGTCGCACCCTTGCCGTATTCGAGCGAGTTTGCGGAACCGTTTGCTGCCTGGGTTCGCTCACTGCGCTGAGCCGCACTCCCGGGCTGCATACAGACCGAACGACCTTGTTTTGACCATGAAAGTTCCCCTTGCGAATCATCGTGAGGGGGACTTTCGTTTTCGACGCCGGACCTGCGCAAAGAGCGACCGCACTACGTCGATCGCCGGGACAAAAGTCACACGAAGTTTACGTTTGTGTTGGTTTTTATTGGTGCAAACCCTGACAGCGTCCTGTACGGTCATCCATTAACCAGCTACGCCGAACGAGAAAGGCACGGATCAGATGACGCTTCACCCGGACTTTGCATCCGCGCTTTCCTGGCGCAGTTGCACCGCCTCCGTACAGATTCTTTCGGCCGTCGCATCGGCAGATCGTCTGGCAGGCAAGGCGATGAATCACAAGCACGCGAGCCACAAGCGCGGTGTCCCCCGAGAATGATCCACCGATTGATCGGATCCGTTTTCGGGCACCCAGGGCAAACGCCTCGGGTGCCTTTTCTTTTACCTTTCACATGCAGGAGAGCAACATGAAACTTCGAGTCAACCAACTGTCCACCGCGCCCCCGTATGCCGAGCTGCCCTCCGACCTGAGCGGTTACGCCGTCACACTGGACCTCTCACACTCCGACGCGGCCCACGAAGCGACTCTTGGTGCCTTGATCAGCGAAATCCGCGCCCGCGGCGCTTCCCGTGTCGTGATCACCGGAACTCCGCGTGAACTTCAAGGAACACACACCCACGCTGCCTGACCCGATATACGAACGCGAGCAAAAAAACGGGCCCCGACATTCACGTCGAGGCCCGCTTCACACGAAGTTGATCAGTGCGCGAAGTGGCGCGCACCTGTCAGGTAGAGAGTGATGCCGGCTTCCTTGGCTGCCTCGATCACTTCGTTGTCGCGAACGGAACCGCCAGGCTGAACAACAGCCTTGACGCCCGCGTTCAGGAGAACCTGAAGTCCGTCGGGGAACGGGAAGAACGCGTCGGACGCGGCAACCGAACCGACAACACGGTCACCGGCACGCTGGACGGCAAGATGCGCCGCATCCACGCGGTTGACCTGGCCCATTCCGACGCCAACCGAGGCGCCGCCGGAAGCCAGCAGGATTGCGTTGGACTTCACGGAGCGGCTTGCGCGCCAAGCGAATTCCAGATCCTTGAGCGTTTCCGCGTCTGCCGCTTCACCGTTCGCCAGTGTCCAGTTGGCCGGGTTGTCACCGTCGGCGTCGAGGACGTCACGCTGCTGCAGCAAGGTGCCACCGGAGATGGGGCGAAGCTCGATGCCGGTTGCGGTCGGTGCGGCAGCCTTCAGAACACGAATGTTCTTCTTGCGCTGTAGAACCTCGACGGCACCGTCGGCATAGGACGGTGCGATGACAACCTCGGTGAAGATGTCGGCGATTTGCTCGGCCAGTTCGACGGTGACCTCGCGGTTGGCTGCGATGACGCCACCAAAAGCGCTGACCGGGTCGCAGGCATGCGCCTTGCGGTGGGCGTCGGCGATATCGGTGCCGACGGCAATGCCACAAGGGTTGGCGTGCTTGATGATTGCGACCGCCGGGTCAGAGAAGTCGTAGGCTGCGCGCCAGGCGGCGTCGGAGTCCGTGTAGTTGTTGTACGACATCTCCTTGCCGTGCAACTGCTCGGCCTGAGCCAAACCTGCCGGAGCGGCCGGGTTTTCGTACAGCGCAGCATCCTGATGCGGGTTCTCTCCGTAACGCAGAACAGCACTGCGGTTCCACGTGGCACCGACCCACGCCGGGAACTGCGAGCCGTCTTCGTCTGCCGCGATGGTGCTGGTCATCCAGCTCGCAACTGCGACGTCGTACGACGCGGTGTGCTGAAATGCCTGCGCTGCAAGGACTGTGCGCTCACGCAGCGTGAATCCGCCGCCGGCAACAGCTGTCAGAACATCGGCGTAACGGGCCGGGTCCACCACAACGGCAACCGACGGGTGGTTCTTCGCGGCAGCGCGCACCATCGACGGACCGCCGATGTCGATCTGCTCGACGCACTCGTCCGGCGTGGCGCCAGAGGCAACCGTCGCCGTGAACGGGTACAGGTTGACAACAACGAGCTCGAACGTCGCGATGCCGAGTTCCTCGAGCTGCGCGAGGTGATCCGGCTTGCGGGTGTCGGCCAGAACGCCGGCGTGAACGCGCGGGTGCAGCGTCTTCACTCGACCTTCGAGGCATTCGGGGAAGCCGGTCAGAGCCTCGACCGGGGTCACGGGGATGCCGGCGTCAGCGATCTTCGACGCGGTCGAGCCGGTCGACACCAACTCGACACCGGCCTCGTGCAGACCCGTTGCCAGCTCGATCAGACCGCTCTTGTCGTAGACACTGACAAGAGCGCGGCGCACAGCCTTGCGTTCACTCACTGGGGATCACGGCCTTTCGTCCATCGGAAACTACTCCGTGTGTAGCGACAGCGGCGATAACGTCCGCCAACAACCGCCGCTCTACAACTTTGATGCGCTCGTGCAATGACGACTCAGTGTCGTCGGGAAGCACTGCCACAGGTTCTTGAGCCAGGATCGGCCCGGTATCGACGCCGTCGTCGACCAGATGCACCGTCGATCCAGTGACCTTGACGCCGTACGCCATCGCGTCGGGAACCGCGTGCGCGCCGGGAAAGGCGGGCAGCAACGCGGGGTGGGTGTTGATGATCCGGCCACCGAATTTCGCGAGGAAACTGGGTCCGAGGATCTTCATGAAGCCGGCGCTCACCACCAGATCCGGCTGGTGTTCCGCGACAGCGGAGGTCAGTGCCATGTCCCACGCGGCGCGGTCGGCGAAGTCCTTGATCGACACTTTGAACGCGGGAATCCCGGCGGCACCCGCATGTTCGGTGGCCGCGCAATCGCGATCGACACCGACGGCAACGATCTGTGCGGGGTAGTTCTCGGTGTACGACGCTTCGATGAGCGAGGCCAGGAGGGTTCCGGCTCCGGAGGCGAGAACCACGACGCGGGTAGGCGTCGCCTGCTGCAGGTTGTGGGCCGAGGCAGTCAGCGCTCTACTCCTGAGATCTAGAAGATGGTGTGGCCGGACAATCGGCCAGACGACAGCTTAGTCGCTGGGGTCTTTCACCGGTGAGGGCAGGTCGGTCGCAGACTCGTCGGCAGAATCGTCAACGACGGTGACAGCGTCGACCTCGACCTCTTCAGCCTTGGATACTTCGGCTGTGGATTCTTCAGCCGTGGATTCTTCAGCCTCGAGTTCTGGAGCATCGGGCTCCTCGGTCTCCGTCTCGTGCGCGGAATCGGTTTCGTCCACCGACTCGTCGGCCCGGTCCGTGCTCGCCTCATCGTCTTCGGCCTCGGCAGGCTCTGCAACTTCAGCCGACCCTGCAACTTCAACTGGCGGCGCCGTCACCGTCGGTTCCGGTGCGGGTACCGCCCGGTGCTGCAACCACGTCGTGATCAGTGCGCTGATCGATCCGAACAACGCCAGCCAGCCGAAGGTCAGCAACCCGACGGCCCACCAGGTCACCTCGACGGCACCGAAGTACCCCAACTCCCCACCACTGGCGAGGGCGAGGAACGCGATCACTGTTCCGCTCATGAACGCGGCAGCAACGGCTGTGAGGATTCCGTCCTGCCCGCCGACGCGACGCGCGCAGTCGCGGCCCAGGTAAATCCCGATCGCAACAGGAACAACGAGGAGGACGGGCCAGAACCCGCCACCTTGGCCGGCCGGTACGGCTCCGAGAATCGGCAGTGGTGGAAGATCGCCACCGACGTTGCCGAAAACGCTGGTAGAGACGTCACCGATATCGGCGCTTGCGCCCGTCATGACGGCGACAGCACCGACAACAAGATTGGGCAGATAGAGCAGCGACAGCACGGTCAGACCCAGCACTCCCACAAAGCCTCCGCCGCGTGAAAGGAGATCACCGACAGTGGACCAGGAGATGAGGAGCGCACAGAGAACGGCAACCGATCCCGCTGCCAGCAGCGCCGTTGTTGTCCACGCGCCCGGGCGAATGGCAGCAGATGCCCACCGCGGAAGCTCCGGTTCGATGATCTGCCAGTGTGCGACAGCAACGCCGACCGCCGCGGCCACGAGGTGAATTCCGGCGACCCATCCGAACGCGCTCAGCGCATTGGGGCTCGACAGTGGAATCGCGGCGGACGCGTCTGCAACGACAGCCAGGCAGATCGCGGTCACGGTGAGCGGCCCCGCCACGGCTGCGCCTACGAGTCGCGCTGCTGCTACGCGTGTATCGACAAGTGTTGCCGCCGATGCGCATCGCCGGGCTACGACCCACATCATGAGTGCGGTGGGGAGCAACGGCAGCACACCGAGTTGAACGTCGTCGATGAAAACGGGAACTTGATGAATTGCCAGCCATGTCGCCGCGATGGCGCCGAACGTTCCGGTCAGATCACTGCTCGCCGATACCAGTGTCACGACCACGACGGCCGAGATCAGCAGGATCGCCATGCCCGACGACCGGAAGGCCACCGTGAGCAAGTTTCTCGTCTGGTCTGCTTCCGGCGCGGGTGTTCGCAGCGACGTACGCCCTCGTGTTTGCTGACCGGCAGAAGGGCGTGGTCGTGTTCGATCAGTCAAAGAATTCATCCCCTCGAGGATTTCACCCGACTTGGCGGCGCGCACTCAGGCGCGCCGCCCGGGACAAATCCGGAAACCCCTTACTGCTGGCGCTCGTCGGGGTTCCGAGGTTCGAAAGCTCGAGTCTCGGCTGCGGGGTCGGTGTTCTCGCCCGTTTCCGGAGTTGCGGGAGCTTCGAAGCCAGTCGGCTGGGCAGGCGTGGGCTGGGCCGACGGGTACGGCGACGCTTGGTGCTGGGACGGGTACCCGGCCGGAGGCTGCTGCCCGGAGGGGTACTGCGGTGCAGGCTGTGTGTACCCGCCGTATTGCTGGGCTTGCTGGGCTGCCGACGTGTCGCCGGAATCCGCGGAGCCCGCACCGTATCCGCCTGCGAATCCCTGTTGCTGCGAACCGGGCTGCGGTGTCTGGCCGTACTGCTGTCCGTACTGCTGGCTCTGGGCCCCGTACTGCGGCGCCTGGCCCTGCTGCGGCTGCCCCGGCTGGCCTTGCTGGTACACCTGCTGCTGCGGCTGGCCGTACTGCTGGTAGCCCTGCCCGAAAGCCTGGGGAGCTGCCGGCCGAGGCGCGGGGGCCTTGAGGATTCCGATGTCGAAGAGCAACGCAGCCACCGCGACGACGGTCTGCACGAATCCGAGGACGAGGACGACTACCAGTCCCCATCCGAAGCCGATATCGAGGTAATCCGTCGAACCGAGACTGAATGCGGTGAACACCAACGAGACATATCCGACCAGGGACAACGCGGCAAATATCCCGGCGTAGCGTTGCTGCGGCAGCAGTGACACCGCAGCCAGAACACCGCCGGCAAAGAGGAATCCGAGTCCGTAGACACTGGTTTCGAAGAAGCTGGATGTCGTGCTCACTTCGGAGCCGACGCCGGAACTCGTTATCGAGGTGAAGGGGGCGAACCCGAGCAGAAAGTTGACGATTCCCAACGCGGCTACAGCGACGGTCAAGAAGAAACCGATCTTGGCCCCACCGCCTGCGTTCGGGGGCGTCGGCGATCCGTACGAGGATCCTCCGAAATTTGACCCTTGCGGTGTGAACGTCATGGCTTCCCCTCGTGGACGGACGGCTGTCGATTCCAGCCTATGTGCCTTGTCTTCTCACGCCAACACCGACAGGAGACAATGGGCAGATGCCCTTCACTCTCGCTCCCGGCGCGGATCACACTGTCGAGACGGAAGTGAAGCACTCGCGGTTCATCGCCTCGCTCCGCCGAATCGAGGACACAGAGGCCGCAAAACAATTCCTGGCCGAACAGAAATCGCTGTATTCGGATGCGCGCCATCATTGTTCGGCCTTCGTTGTGGGCTACGACGCATCGTCGCGGTCCGAACGCGCCGACGACGACGGCGAGCCTGGCGGCACCGCCGGAATTCCGATGCTACAGGTACTCAAGGCCCGCGATCTCGTGGACGTAATCGTGGTCGTGACACGCTATTTCGGTGGCATCAAGCTGGGCGCGGGCGGTTTGGTGCGCGCGTATTCCGGTGCCGTATCGGTCGCGGTGGATTCCGCTCCGCTGGTCGGACGCGAGCGACGAACATTGCACACCTTGGCAATTCGACATGGGGAGGCTGGCCGCGTCGAGGCCGAACTGCGCGCCCGTGGAGTTGTGGTCCTGGGGACCGATTACGGATCGAAAGCTGTTCTGACACTTGCCACTCACGACCCCGAATACCTTGCCTCGACGGTGGCGTCGATCACCTCTGGCGCCGGCCAACTCGAAACCGCGGGCGATACGTGGGTGGACGTCTGAAACGTCCGGCGGCCGCACTCTCGCGGTAACGAACAACGCCCGCAACCAGGAGAAAACCTGATTGCGGGCGCTGTGGTCCGACCGGGCGAAGCATTACGCTCCGCAAGAAGAACCTAGAGGCTCTGAAGGATCTCGCGAGCGAGAGCAGCGGTGGCGGACGGCGTCTTGCCGACCTTCACGCCTGCAGCTTCGAGAGCTTCCTGCTTGGCCTGAGCCGTTCCCGAGGAACCGGAGACGATGGCGCCGGCGTGGCCCATGGTCTTGCCTTCGGGAGCGGTGAAGCCTGCCACGTAGCCGACAACCGGCTTGGTGACGTGAGCCTTGATGTAATCGGCTGCGCGCTCTTCGGCGTCGCCACCGATTTCACCGATCATCACGATGACCTTGGTGTCGGGATCGTTCTCGAATGCCTCGATGGCATCGATGTGCGTCGTGCCGATGACCGGGTCGCCGCCGATGCCGATGGCGGTGGAGAAGCCGAAGTCACGGAGTTCGTACATCATCTGGTAGGTCAGGGTGCCCGACTTGGAGACCAGGCCGATGGGGCCGGTGCCTGCAATGTTGGCCGGCGTGATGCCGACGAGAGCCTCACCCGGGGTGATGATGCCGGGGCAGTTCGGTCCGATGATGCGCGTCTTCTTGCCCTTGGACTCGTTGTACGCCCAAGCGTAAGCGGAGTCCTGGACCGGGATGCCCTCGGTGATGACCACGAGGAGCGGGATCTCGGCGTCGATAGCCTCGACGATGGCGTCCTTCGAGAAGGCCGGGGGAACGAACGCGATGGAGACGTCTGCGCCGGTCTCCTTGATTGCCTCTTCGACCGTCGCGAAGACGGGGAGCTCCACAGCGGAACCGTCAGCAGCAACGTGCGAGACCGTGGTGCCGGCCTTGCGTGCGTTGACGCCGCCGACGACCTGGGTGCCGGCCTTGAGCATCAGAGCGGTGTGCTTGGTGCCCTCGCCGCCGGTGATGCCCTGGACGATGACCTTTGAATCCTTGGTGAGGAAGATTGCCATTGTTCTGTGAGTCCCTTACTTCGCTGCGTGAGCGAGTTCGGCGGCCTTGTCGGCGGCCTCGTCCATGGTTGCGACGACCGTGACCAGCGGGTGGTTGGCCTCGGCGAGGATACGACGACCCTCTTCGACGTTGTTACCGTCCAGGCGAACGACGAGCGGCTTGTTGGCCTCGTCGCCCAGGGTCTTCAGTGCGCCGACGATGCCGTTGGCGACTGCGTCACACGCGGTGATGCCGCCGAAGACGTTGACGAACACGCTCTTGACCTGTGCGTCGTTGAGGATGACGTCGAGGCCGGCTGCCATGACTGCAGCGGAAGCTCCGCCGCCGATGTCGAGGAAGTTGGCGGGCTTCACGCCACCGTGGTTCTCGCCGGCGTATGCGACGACGTCCAGCGTGGACATGACAAGGCCTGCGCCGTTGCCGATGATTCCGACCTCACCGTCGAGCTTGACGTAGTTGAGGTCGTTTTCCTTGGCCTTGAGCTCGAGGGGATCGGTTGCGTCGCGATCCTCGAATGCCTCGTGGCCGGGCTGACGGAACGCTGCGTTCTCGTCGAGGGTGACCTTGCCGTCGAGGGCGAGGATCTGATCGTCAGGCGTGCGAACGAGGGGGTTGACCTCGACGAGGAGTGCGTCCTCGTTGATGAAGACCTCCCACAGCTTCTGGATCGTGACGGCCGCTGCGTCGAGCACCTCTGCGGGCAGCTTTCCTGCCTCGGCGATGCTGCGCGCGAACGCGAGGTCGACGCCCTTGACTGCGTCGACGGGGATCTTGGCGAGAGCGTCGGGGTTCTCCTCGGCGGTGACCTCGATCTCGACGCCACCCTCTACCGAGCACATAGCCAGGTAGGTGCGGTTGGTGCGGTCGAGCAGGAAGGAGATGTAGTACTCCTCGGCAATGTCACTTGCCTCTGCGACCAGCAGCTTCTTGACGACATGGCCCTTGATGTCCAGGCCCAGGATTGCCTCTGCGTTTGCCACTGCGGCATCCACGTCGGGCGAGTACTTCACGCCACCGGCCTTGCCGCGGCCGCCGACCTTGACCTGCGCCTTGATCATTACGGGCTTGCCGATTTCTTCGGCAATCTCGCGTGCTCCTGCGACCGTGTCCGTAACACGCCCAGCCGAAGTCGGCACTCCGTGCTTGGCGAAGAGTTCCTTCGCCTGGTATTCGAAGAGATCCATCTGCTCACCGTCTCGTCTGCGTTGACACCCGCTCGAGGGGTAGGAGCGGGTCTGTTCTGGACTTTAACCAGTTGCTGCGTTCGGTTTGCGCCCGCATACATGCTATGTGGCCCATGTCACGCGACATTGCCAGGTGCGGCAGTCGTCACCGATCGGCAACGTAACTTCGCACCCATTTGTCAAGCGCGGGTCTCACCGCCGCCCGGCATGCATCGACAGCGTGGTTCGCGCACTGAAGAAAGCAGCAACGACTAGCAAGAGTAGGCCCGTCGCCGATGCGATCGCACCCGCCCCCACTGTTGCGTCCGGTATGCGTGAAGACGTCAGTGGTCCCGCTGCGAGATACACCGACACCGATACCGCCGATCCGACGAGGAGCGCGGCGGCGCGCGGCGGCCGGGATCGGGTGGCTACGACGGATGCGAGCAGGACGGACACTCCGACGAGGAGCTGACCCCAGGTATCGATCCCCCACGCGTCGCTTCCCCACGGCCATTGCGTGATCGACGCCGCAGTGTGAGTTGCACCGCGATAGAGCGGCAGGGCGGTGCCGACAAGTGCAAGTACACCGCCGAGTCCGGCGAGGATCCGGACCACGGAGTTCGCCTCGATCTCGACGGATGTGTCGATTTCCTCGCGTTCCGCGGTTCCGGCGAACCACAACGCCAGGCCGGCGGCGGCGGCGAGCGCGGAGGCCACGCCCATCACGTACACCCCGGCCCCGAGTCCGACACCCGAAACATCGGTTGCGATGACAGCTGGTTGCAGTACAGCAGCAATTCCCATGACAACGGTGGTCCACAGCGTTCCCACGGCCGGCCGAATGGCAACACCGCGCCCCGGAATCCACAGACCGAGCGACGCAATGAACAGAACGATCGCCGCCACGAAGACGATGCGGGTCGCGAGTATCGACGGTTCGGCAAGTCCCCCGGGTAAGGACAGAATCGGCAACGACGCTCCCAGCGCAGCCAGGACTGCGGCGCCGATTCCGAGCGCTCCGGCGATGCGGTGCAACTTCGTGACGTGAGCCTGCGCTTCGCGGGCCTGCTCGATCATCGCGGCTCGGCGTGCTTTCTTGGTGGCGCCGGCCTGTGCCTGAGTCCCGGATCTCACCGGCCGCACTTCTGTTTCTTCCGCCGCTGCGACCTCGCGTCGCGTCGCCAGAATCGGTATCGCCGCTCCAACTCCCACGATGACCACTGCAGCGACAGCGCCCACGATCGACCCGACACCGACACCGATCCGGTCGTCGGATGCCAGACCGGCAACAACCCGAGTGCCGCTGACTCCCAGTGCGCCGACACCGGCTCCGACAACGCCGCCTGCGCCCACCCACGGCGAAATCGACGTCAGGGCCGACGCCGTGACGATCAAGACGGCAACGGCGACCAACGCGGTTCCGACAGCACTGGCTGCCGGACTGTCGACGAGGGTGCGGGCGAGAAAGATCGGATCCTGCGAGTCGAAGGCGGACCCGAACAGCGAGAGCACGTAGACGCCTGCGGCAAGAATCAATACGAATGTCGCGCCGGCACCGATGCGTCCACCTACGGATCTACCGTCGAACTCAGCGGCACGCGCGCTGCCGTATCCGTCGCGTTCGGACTCGCCGTGAACCACCACGAGTCCCAGGATTCCGGCAACAACCAACAGCGCATGTCCGAGGAGTGCAACGTACGACCCGGCACCGGCGGTGATTGCTCCGGCGGAAATCGGACGGAAGAGTTCCAAGCGGTTTGCATCGATCGCGCCGACGAACAACTGTAGATCGAGAATCGCGACTCCGAAGGACAGCGCACCGGCACCGGCCACGAGCGCTCCCGCCATCGCAGGGTGGCGACGCGTCACCACAATCGCGGCGGCGGGGATCGCGAGCGCGCACAGCGCGGAAAATATCGAGGCGGTCACGATCGAGTCGGATGCGCCAGGTCCACTCCCCACACCGACCAGCGGCGCAACGGAGACTGCGGCCGCGCCGAGCGGACCCAGAACCAGTGCCAGGGCGAGCGGCGGTGGGAGTGGGCGATCGGTGCGAACATCGCCGGACGCGTGTACCGACGAGCTTCGGGGTGATGACGACACCTGGTCGACGGTAGTGCCTGCGCAGGTCGGTGATCTGGTTGTGACACACCCTGACATCAATCGAGATACTTGGCCCGATTTGTCCGAAACGACGTTTTGCCTGGTCAGAGTGTGAGCCACGTCACAAACAGAGGCTCGTTTGCTGTATAGGTTGCACGTGTCGCAACCATTTCGTTACCGTTGCTCCAGCTAAGTCACAGGCTGATCACGAACCCCAAGGAGCGAACAGGCATATGCGACACAGCCAGTTCACTGCCAGTAGGTTCACAGAATCAGAACCGGACGAGGTCACGCCCTCTTATCCAACGCACTCGGCCCGGCGTTACACCGAGACCAAAAGTTCTGAGATTTCTTCCATTATGTTCACTCGTTCCGCTTCCCCCACGTCGTCAGATTCCGACTCGGTAGACGCCTTCCCGGCAGACTTCGAGACCGTCGAGTCCGACGTGAACAGCATCTCGACTTTCACCCCACCGGCACCTGCAGATGTCACCTCCCCGGTTCGTCGCACCGGCGCCCACCGCATTCCCACCCCGCCCTCCGCACTCAAGGGCCGCGCCGCAGTTCTTGCAGTCGCAGCCGGCGCGGTAGTCGCCGCGGGGCAAGCAGTAGTCGACAATGGCTCAGGTAACGCAGTCGAGCACTCGGACATCGCACTGGCCGACCAGTCCTCCACCATCGGAACCACAGCACAGCCGCAGGCAGCCCAGTTCGCACCCACCGCAGCGTCGTCCACCACCGCAGCCGACGCACCCCAGGTGCTCAACGTCGCTGCACCGACCGACCTGTCGCAGTTCAGCAACCTCCTTGCCAAGGGACAGCGTTTCAGCGAAGAGCGCGCAGCCCGCGAAGCCGCTGCCCGGCGCCCCCTGTTCGTTCTTCCCGCTGTCGGAACGTTCACGTCGAACTTCGGTAGTCGCTGGGGCACCCTGCATGCCGGCGTCGACATCGCAGCACCCATCGGAACGCCTATCGTCGCAGTAGCCGACGGCACCGTCATCGACTCCGGCCCGGCTTCCGGGTTCGGCATGTGGATTCGCCTGCAGCATGCCGACGGCACCATCACCGTCTACGGCCACATCGATACCACCCTGGTCACCGTCGGCCAGCAGGTCATGGCCGGCGATCAGATTGCCACCGTGGGCAACCGCGGCTTCTCCACCGGCCCGCACCTGCACTTCGAAGTTCACCTCGCCGGCGAGAACAAGATCGATCCCCTCCCCTGGCTCGCTTCGCGCGGCATCAGCCTGGGCGTCGAGCAGGACTAGACTTACCGATACCAAAACTTTTGGCCCGCACCTTATCCGGTGCGGGCCAAAAGTTTTTTCGCCAGAGTTTCTTTGACCTCTACAGCTTCACCATCGGGACGCCGCCGATGAGCATCAGACGTACCTTGCCTGCGCTGCCGAAGTCGATCGTGACTGTCGCAGTCGGACCGGTGCCCTTGGTTTCCAAGACCGTACCCAGCCCGTACTTGTCATGACTGACCCGATCACCGACTGCAAGAACCAGGTTGTTGTTGCGTCCTCGCGCAGCACCGAAACTTGGTGCGGGAGAGTCATTTCGAGAGGTGTTGCCGTACCCGCGGCCACCTTGATTGCCGTAGCCCTGACCACCGCCGTAGCTCTGACCGCCACCGTAACCGGGGCGGCCACTACCGAACCCGCGGCCGGTGCCCGGGTCTTCGCGGCGCCAGTTGATCAGATCCTCGGGGATTTCGCTGATGAACCGTGATGCGGGGTTCTGAATCGGCTGACCCCACGCGGAGCGCATGATCGCGCGCGTCAGATACAACCGTTGCCGAGCGCGCGTGATGCCGACATAGGCGAGGCGTCGTTCCTCGGAAAGTTCCGCTGGATCGCCGAGGGCCCGCATGTGCGGGAATTGACCGTCTTCCCAACCGGTTACGAAGACGACGGGAAATTCGAGACCCTTGGCCGTGTGCAGTGTCATCATGGTGACAACACCTTCGTCGGAGTCTGGTAGTTGATCCGCGTCGGCCACCAACGACACTCGTTCGAGGAACGCTGCCAGCGAACCCGGATCGGGTTCACCTTCGCGCATGGCGGCGGTTTCTTCGTCGTCCGGGTCGATCAGCCCGGCAGCATTTCGCGCATCGGAGCTGAATTCTCTTGCCACACTGACAAGTTCGTTGAGGTTGTCAAGTCGGGCGCCGTCCTGAGGATCACTGCTGGCGGCAAGTTCTGCGCGGTAGCCGCTGCGTTCGAGCACAGCCTCTGCCACTTCACCGATGTCGCCGATCTCGGAAGACTCACTGCCGTCGGCAGATTCAGCCGGCAGCAACGTTCGCAGGCCGTCCATCATGTCGAGGAAGGCAACGATCGCCTTCTGGGAACGCGTATTGAGCAGAGCAACCTTGCCTTCGGCCGCATCCCGCAACGCGGCAGCAAAGCTGATGTTGCGATGCTCAGAATGCACGGCAACACAGGCTTCTGCCCGGTCGCCGATTCCGCGTCGTGGAGTGTTGAGGATTCGACGCAAGCTCACCGTGTCGTCCTCGTTTGCGAGTACGCGCAGGTAGGCGACGATGTCGCGAACTTCCTTGCGCTCGTAGAACCTGACGCCGCCCACGATCTTGTATGGCACGCCGAGGCGGATGAAGATCTCCTCGAGCGCGCGCGAGGAGTTGTTGGTGCGGTAGAAGACTGCGACGTCGGAGAATTTTGCGTCGCCGTTCTCGACCAGCCGGTCGATCTCGGAGGCGACAAAGGACGCTTCGTCGTGCTCGTTGTCCGCTACGTATCCGACAATCAGTTCGCCTTCACCGGAATCGGTCCACAACCGCTTCTCGCGTCGACCGGTGTTCTTGGAGATGACGGCGTTGGCAGCCGAGAGGATGTTCTGCGTCGAACGATAGTTCTGCTCGAGCAGAATAGTGCGGGCGTCCGGGTAATCGCGTTCGAACTCCACGATATTGCGGATGGTTGCACCGCGGAACGCGTAGATGGACTGATCGGCGTCGCCCACCACACACAGCTCGGCGGGGGCCACTGCGTGGTCTGATTCGCCTGCGCCACCGACCAATTCGCGCACCAGCATGTACTGCGCATGGTTGGTGTCCTGGTATTCGTCGACGAGGACGTGCCGGAAGCGTCGACGGTAGTACTCGGTGATCTGCGGGAAGTTCTGGAGCAGAGCCACCGTCTCGCCGATGAGATCATCGAAATCGAGCGCGTTGGCCGAGCGCAGACGCTGCTGATAGATCCCGTACACCTTGGCAACCAGGCGAGGCAGTTCCGCGGGATCCTTGTCCGCAGCCGCGACGGCTTCCTCGGGGTCGATCAATTCGTTCTTGAGGTTCGAGATGTGCGTCGCAAGCAATCTGGCCGTGAAACGCTTGGTGTCGAGTTCGAGATCCTTGGAGATCATCGTCAGGAGCCGGCGCGAATCATCCGAGTCGTAGATGGAGAAGTTGGAGTTCAACCCCGGAAGCAACGCCGCCTGAGCGCGCAGAATGCGCACACAACTCGAGTGGAAGGTTGACACCCACATGCTGTTGGCGCGCGGCCCGACCAATGTCGCGACGCGCTCACGCATCTCGGCGGCAGCCTTGTTCGTGAACGTGATGGCAAGAATCTGCCCCGGAGTGGCACCACGCTCGGCTAACAGATACGCGATGCGACGCGTCAGCACCGCGGTTTTGCCCGAGCCTGCACCGGCCACGATGAGCAGCGGTGAACCGGCGTGGACGACGGCTTCGCGCTGCTGCGGGTTGAGCCCCTCGAGGAGCGCGTCGGAACCCGCGCCACCCTGCTGTGCGGAATGCCCGTGCCGGGAAGAACGACCCTGCTGGGGCTCGTCGTGCTCGTGCTCGTGCTCGAAGAGGCCACCCTGTGCGTAAAGGTCTCCCTGCCCGTCCAGACCACCCTGCCCGTCCAGACCACCCTGCCCGTCAAGACTGCCCTGCTCACCGACTGCTGGATACATGTTCATCGTCTGTCCACGCTACCGGCGTCCACCGACAAGAGTGTGAGTGCCTGCGTCGCGCGATGGTGGCACTTGGAACTGGGGTGCCGAACATGGCAAACTGGACGCTATGTTGAGCCTGTGCAACACCCCGACCACCTGCGTTTGCCGCAGTGTCGGTGTGCGGTGGCACTACTTTACGGGCGCCGGACCGCGGTGCTCGTGAAGTCTTCGAACAGCTCACCTGCCTCTGGTCCGACTCGGATCCGGGGCATTTTTCGTCAGGGCGCTGGATCGGTAACGACCCGAGCTGAGAACACGATCCACGCAGTAGAAAGAGGAGACGAATACATATGAGCACGCAGGCAACGGCACCTGAGGGTAACTCCACTCCGACCGACGTCGACGTTCCGCGCAGCGAAGCCGAGATCAACGAACTCCGTAAGGAAATCGATCGTCTCGACGCCGAGATCCTGGCAGCGATCAAGCGCCGCTCCGAGGTCTCACAGATCATCGGCCGTACCCGGATGGCTTCAGGGGGACCGCGCCTGGTTCACAGTCGTGAGATGAAGGTGCTCGAGCGTTTCAACGAGTTGGGCCAGGAAGGTCACACGCTCGCGATGTTGCTGCTGCGTCTCGGCCGCGGACGCCTCGGACACTAGATTCTCTCAGTTCGTACAGTCCGGCTGATGGGAGCACACCAATCGGCGCAGGCCAGGCTGCCGACGAGACTCATCCAGAAGTTTCCAGACCGGGCCGTTAAAGTCGATGACTGTGAGCCTTGACATCACCGGAACATCAGCCTGGCAGAAACTGCGCGCTCATCACGCCGATTTCCACGCCGTTCACCTTCGGGAACTCTTCGACGAGGATCCGGCGCGCGGAACCGAGTTGACGGTGGATGCCGGTGATCTCCACATCGACTACAGCAAGCATCGCGTCAGTCGTGAGACTCTCGATCTGCTGGTCGCTCTGGCTCGTGAGGCCGGCGTCGAGGAGCGTCGCGACGCCATGTTCGCGGGTGATCACATCAACACTTCCGAGGATCGGGCGGTGCTGCACACCGCTCTGCGACTCCCGGCTGACGCATCCCTCACTGTCGACGGCCAAGACGTCGTCGCCGATGTTCACGAGGTTCTGACGTCCATGGGCGCCTTTGCCGATCGTGTTCGCAGCGGTGAGTGGACCGGATTCACGGGAAAGCGCATCCGCACCATCGTCAATATCGGTATCGGAGGGTCGGATCTCGGGCCGGTCATGGTGTACCGCGCGCTGCGTCATTACGCGGACGCCGGCATCAGCCTCCGGTTTGTCTCCAACATCGATCCCGTGGATCTGGTGGGGCAGCTGGCCGATCTGGATGCCGAGACCACATTGTTCATCGTGGCATCGAAGACGTTCTCCACACTCGAAACCCTGACCAATGCAACGGCAGCGAAGCGCTGGCTGTTCGCGGGCTTGGGTAGCGAAGACGTCGCCGCTGTCGCCAAGCATTTTGTGGCGGTGTCCACCGACGCCGAGCGAGTCTCCGAATTCGGGATCGACACCGCAAACATGTTCGGATTCTGGGATTGGGTGGGTGGCCGTTACTCGGTCGACTCTGCCATCGGCCTCTCCGTCATGTGTGCGGTCGGTCCCGTTCGCTTTGCCGAGTTCCTCGACGGCTTCCACCAGATCGATACGCATTTCCGTACCCGCCCGCTGGAGGAGAACGCGCCGGCGCTTCTCGGCTTGATCGGACTCTGGTACTCCAACTTCTTCGGTGCACAGTCACGCGCCGTGTTGCCGTATTCCAATGACCTGTTGCGCTTTCCGGCCTACCTGCAGCAACTGACCATGGAATCGAACGGCAAATCCGTCCGCTCCGACGGTACCCCGGTCACAACCTCGACAGGCGAGATCTTCTGGGGCGAACCGGGAACCAACGGTCAGCACGCCTTCTACCAACTACTTCATCAGGGCACGTGGTTGGTGCCTGCCGATTTCATCGGTTTTGCCGAGTCCACAGACGACCTGCCCACAGCTGACGGAACCGGTTCGATGCACGACCTGCTGATGAGTAACTTCTTTGCACAAACCAAGGTGTTGGCGTTCGGGAAGAGCGCGGAGGAAATTGCAGCGGAGGGAACACCCCCGGAGTTGGTGCCGCACAAGGTGATGCCAGGTAACCGTCCCACCACCACTATCTTGGCCAAGGAGCTCACACCGTCGGTGGTCGGGCAGTTGATCGCGCTCTACGAGCATCAGGTGTTTGTCGAAGGTGCTGTGTGGGGCCTCAATCCGTTCGATCAGTGGGGCGTCGAACTCGGCAAGACTCAGGCATTGGAACTTGGGCCCGCACTCTCCTCGGCCGCAGCTCCGAACGATCTCGGCGATTCCTCGACCGATGCCCTGGTGAACTGGTACCGCACTGCGCGCGGCCGGGCCTGAGCGCGAGGTTCGAACTGTCAGGCTGCGTCCGGCCCGAACCAATTCTCGGTGGTGTACACGCGCCCGGACCGGTCCACCAGCCTGGCTCGAAGCTCTTGTTGCTCAACCCATTTGATCGCACTGATGCCCCTCGTGAGAGCCGCGCGGCTGGCGGCGTACGCCCACACCGCGTCGTCGGCAATCACCGACACCTGTGCCCATTCGGTTGACGGACGATCCTGGTGCGGTTGCCATGAAGCCGGCTCGGCGGCGTGCGCGGTGGCAATTGCCGTCCCGTTGGCCAGTTCGACGTCCTCGCCGCCCGGAACCGGAATCTGCCAACCGCCGGCCGGAGCGTGCCCCGCGGTGGCAAGTACGTCGCCGATCCGCACCGCAACACCACATTGCAACTCTGCCGCAACAGTTTGCGCGGCTCGATCTACGGTGTCTGCCTTCGCCACTCCGGTGATGTCGAAGGAAGCTCCCCACGGCGCGTACACGACATCGCCGTCGAGTTGCACGTCCTCGAAGGTGGGCGTCGGGTGGACGGGCGGAATCGAGTCGTCCTCCGAGAAGTTGTCGGCGAGCGGGTTCACCTCACCGGCTGTCATACGTGCCGCCCACAGCGCCGAACGCAACAGCGACGACATCCGGCGGGTCACTTTCACCGGCGTCCCCTGAGCAAGATTGACGGCATGAATTTCCGCGTCGCCCCGCCCGAGATCGCAGAGTGCTTCGGTGTCCTCGATGGCGGCGGCGATCAGCGTGTGCGCTGTGGGCAGCGCAGCACCCTCCGTGACATCCACCTCGATGGCGGAATCCCACATCGCCCACTTCTCGACACTGACCATGTCGGCCTGCCTTCCTACCACGCCGACCCTTCGTACCACGCGGCGTAACAACCAGTATGCGCCGATTCGCAGGTGCGCCGCCAGAAACCGCAGGTCCACTACGTGCCCCGCTTACACTGCTGGGGTGGGAGTTCGCTTGAGTGTCGTCGACGAGATATTTCTGTGGACCCACAGCGGTCTCGGCTTGCCGATCGTGATGCAAGGGGTGTGGCGCACCGACAGCGCCGTCGATCCGCGTGAACTCGAGCAGTTGTGTGTACGGGTGGCCTCCGGACCACTCGGCCGGCGCGTGCGCAGGCCCCGAATTCCGGGAGCCCGGCCCGAATTTGTCGCGGACCCACGTCACTACCCTCCTAGTTTTCGATCGGACCCCGTCGCTGCCGACGACGTGGTCGAGTGGGCAGACGCTGCGGCCCTGATTTCGGTTGATCCCGAACGAGGTCCGGGCTGGCGCATCGCCGCGACCTACGATTCCAGCGGCGGAACCGTCGTCTCCGTGACGTGCTCCCATGTCCTTGCTGACGCCCGCGGGTTGATCGGCGCCCTGCGCGACGCGATGCAGCACAAACCTTCACCGCCGAGTGATCACACTGGACGGTCGGATATCTCTGATGCGCTGTCGACGGTGGGCCGGGTTCTGCGCGGAACCTCCCGTGCGGTCGGCGGATTGATCGTCAGTCCGGCGCGCAGAGCCGAACTTCGTGGATTCACCACACCGGCCGCCGTCCCTCGTCGTTCAGCGCGAGAGAGGGCAACCACCGCGATCCTGGAAGTGGATCGGGGTCAATGGGATGCCGCCGCAGCGTCTTCCGGAGGCACTCCCAACAGCTTGTTCCTGGCCTGTGTCGGCGAACTCGCACGGGCCGAGAACAAAACCGCCCCAGTCACGCTCAGCGTTCCGATGAACGTGCGCACGACTGACCGAAATGACAACTCCGTCGACAATGACCACTCCGTCGATAATTCAGTGGCGATGGTCGCAATCCCACTGGCCCCCTCGACTTCTCTCGCGCAGATTCGCAGGTTGTGCCGCGACGCATTCGAAGCTCCGCCGATGTCGAGCCCGGCCGGCTTCCCGGCTGAACTCCTACAGGTCGTCCCGGACCGCCTGGCGCATCGACTTGCCGACGGACCTGGTCAGCGAGATGCCTTGTGCTCCAATATCGGTACGGTCGACATCGATCAATTCGAGGGCCACCGAACGAGCGGACTTGCCCTCCGCGCAGTGCATCCTGGTGCGAGCGCCGCCCAACTGGACAGCACATCAACTCGAGTCTCCGGTTACCTCAGTCGCAACAACGCCACCTACACCTTGTCGCTGGTGAGCTTCGAATCGGCAGACAATCAGTCGCTGCGCACATCGGCCTGCAACACGCTCGAAGAATTCGGCATTTCCGCTCGCCCCTGGTAACACTCATTCCCCTTCGAGCGAACGCGCCAATCAAGGCCTCGAAAGGACCGAAAGGTATGCTCGCACAAGAGACTGGCCGGTAACTTCGTCGAATGGGCTGCATAACAGCACAAAGCAGTACAAACCGTACGGAAGGTACTGTTTGAACATTCTGATAACGAACGGTCAGTTCGCGTCGCAAATCACATTGTCCCCAAACGCTTTCACGGCCCGAATACCCAAATATCCCCAGGTAAAAGCACTCTCATTTCTAAACATCCAATTTCGAGTCGTCTACTATGTGAATCTGCTTTGGATAACTATGCAATCGCAGAAATATGCAGCACTGTGTGGCGCACACGTCACGAGCGATGGGAGGAACCGTGGAAATGGGAGGAACCGTGGCAGATTCGTTCCGGGAACGACTGAATGCCCTGTACCCCGTAACGCCTCCCCGACTGACCAACGCGCAAGTTGTCGATGCACTTTCCCGACGTGGCTGCCGAATCTCCACACCGTATCTCTCGCAGTTGCGTAGTGGCGTCCGAACCAACCCGTCGGAGCAGGTAGTGCTGGCACTCGCCGACTTCTTCGGAGTCGACGCCGAGTACTTTTTTGCACCTACCCCTCGCCATGATCCGGAACTCATCCCCGACGAAGACCGGTCGGTCGCCGAAGAGTTCTACGACAACGAATTGCGTTCCCTCACACGTAAAGCCGTAGATCTGTCCCCCGAATCACAGAGCCTCCTTTCCTCGATTGCCGAGAAGCTCAGATCCTCCGAGGGCCTGCCTTCCGTGCCGCCCGACTGCATCACCTACACCGCGCCACCGCCGCGCGACTGATCAGCAATCGACGAGGCGCCGCACTGGACCCCGGAATGCCGAAAGTTGTTGCGGTGCATTCGCAGTTATCACCAACCTGCGTGCAACGAGTGACGTCGAACTTCGGTGACAAGTAAACTTCGGAGACAAATACCGACAAGGCCTACGTTTCCCATGAGCCTTTCGCGGGTAACCCCCACTGCCAGCAGCGCCCACCCTCGAATGGAGCGATCATGCGCAGACAGTGGCTGTTCGCGATTGTCGCCAGTGCCGCACTTGCCGCATCCGGCTGTTCGTACGACGCCACCGACTCCGGCACCGATGCCGACAACGTCACCGCAAGGCCGACGTCGCTGTCACCACCCGCCGCTGCCGGCGCGGTGCTGCTGAAGACTGCCAACTCACCACTCGGAACAATTACCGTCGACGGCGAAGGCATGACCGTCTATATCTACGACCCGGACGAAGAGCATCCGACCGGCGATTCGTGCGACGAGAGTTGCCTCCGATATTGGCCTGCCGTCACGTCTGTCACCGATTCCCCGGTGACGGAAGGGATCAACGCGGCGATCGGTACGGTACCGGGCCCTGAAGGTTCGTTCCAAGTGACGGTCAACGGCAAGCCCGTCTACCGATATCTGGACGACCAGGTGCCCGGCGACATGTCAGGGCAGTCCATCGGCAGTCTGTGGTTCATGATCGACGAATTCGGAAATCCCGTCTTCGCCACCGAGTAGTCCGCTCAGTTGTACGGCTGCCGTGCGGTTTCCGGATCGCCGAAGGTGATCGCGCGTTCCCGGCGCGTTTTCGACGCGAGGGTCACTCCCCAGTTGAGGGCCGTGCTGACGCGGTTGCGGAAACCTGCGAGGAACGCGATATGAATGACTCCCCACGACACCCAACCCAGGAAGCCGGACATTCGAATCGGTCCCGCCTGCAATAGTGCGTGACGACGCGAAATGTAGGCGGCAGTACCGAGATCGCGGTACTTGAAAGGCTTTCCGTTCGGTCGGCCGTCGTCGACGCGGGCGCTGATCTGTGCTCCGGCGTAGCGTCCACCCTGCATGGCCACTTCGGCGACACCAGGCAACTTGTCCCGGGACATGAGGTCTCCCACGACCCAGATGTTGGGGTGTCCGGGCACGGTCAGGTCGGCTTCGACTTCGATGCGGCCGCCGCCGACCTGTTTGACTCCGAGCGCGTCGGCGAGCGCTTCGGCAAACGGAACTGCCTCGACGCCGGCCGTCCACAGAATGGTCCGGGTCTCGTAGCGCTGCTTCGCTTTTGTCTTCTTGTCGGTGGTCTCGATCTCGGTTTCGCTCACGCCGGTGACATGCACACCGAGGTGCGTTTCGACCCCGATCTTCTCGAGGGTCCGCGCGGCAGCCGCGGAGAGCGACTTGCTGAACGACGGAAGCACTCGATCGTCACCGTGGAAGAGGAGTACCCTCGCTTCGTCCGGGTCGATCGATCTGAATTCATTGGTGAGCGCGTGCATCGCCAATTCACGTATCTGTCCGGCGATCTCGACACCGGTCGGTCCGCCGCCGGCTACCGCGAACGTCAACCACGGACGCCGTTCCCGGGCGGTGGGGAGCGATTCGGCCATCTCGAACGCAGCAATCAGACTGCGGCGGATGGCAAGCGCGTCGTCCAGTGTTTTCATACCGGGCGCCCACTCGATGAAACCGTCTTGGCCGTGGTACGACTGCCGCATCCCGGCCGCCACGATCAGATAGTCGTACGGTAGGTCGAATGTCGAACCGTCGAACCGGCTTGCGGTCAGTAATCGAGCTTCGGCGTCGAGGGATTTTGCCTCGCCCAGAACTACATTCGTGTTCTTCTGGTCTTCCAGAAGATGCCGAAGCGGGCTGGCGATCTGCCCTTCGGAAAGGAGCCCGGTTGCGCACTGGTAGAGCAGTGGTTGAAACACGTGACTGGTGCCGCGATCGATCAGAACTACTTCGACGTCGGCTTTCTTCAACTTCTTGGCTGCGTACAGTCCGCCGAATCCGCCGCCGACAATGACGACGCGAGGTTTGCCGTTCGACTCGTGGATACTCATCAGACGAACCTCGCGGTCACGACGTTGGGCAGAAACCGCAGTGCGGCATCGATTCCTTGCCATTTGAGTCCGGGAAGCGCCGCCCGGGTAACCTCCTTTTCGATTGCCTGGACCATCGCGTCGACGCCCTCGTCGAGCTCGGCCATCAACGAAGAACTGTCGCCGGCACTCGCGGACATATCCGTCTTGATGAAACCCGGTAGCAGGGTGGTCACTCGAATTGGCGTGCGCGCCAATTCGATACTGAGAGCCTCGCCGAGCGCGGCCACCCCGGCTTTGCTCGCTGAATACGCGGCTTTGGTGCCGGGAAGTCCTCGATCTGCACTGATCGAGGACACCAGAACAAGATGCCCGGCGTTGTGCTTGCGGAAGATCTCGAGCGCGGCCTCGCACTGTGAGAGCGCACCGACAAAATTTGTCTGCGCTGTCGCAAGATTCGCGTACGCCTTACCGGTACCGATCTTGGCGCCCTTACCCAGACCGGCATTGACGATGACCCGATCGAGTCCACCGAGTTCGTCATGAAGTTCACCGAACACTCGGACGACGGAATCATGTTCGGTGACGTCGAGCCCGGCCACCGCCACCGTGATGGTCGGATACTGGGCAAGTAGTTGCTCGCGGAGGGTGTCGAGACGATCGGTTCTCCTGGCGCACAGAGCCAGATCGCGCCCCCGAGCCGCAAACCTTCGTGCCATTTCTTCGCCGAGACCCGAGCTTGCGCCGGTGATCAGAATCTTCTGCCGCGTCATGGCTGACACTGTATCCATCACAGGGTCATTACACCGGACTGTCAGTCGACAAACCGGTTACCCTGCACATCACCACCTGATCGGCATACCGTAGAGCGATGACCGAAGAATTCGATGTCATAGTTATCGGCGGCGGACCGGCAGGCGAAAATGCGGCGGCATACGCGATAGCGGGAAGCACCCGTACCGCTGCCATCGTGGAGCACGAACTTGTCGGCGGTGAATGCTCGTACTGGGCATGTATGCCGAGTAAGGCGCTACTGAGGCCAGGGCAGGTTCTCGACGACGCGGACGCGTTGCCAGGCGTGTCCGCCGGGCCGCCCGACGTCAAGGCGATCTTGGCCCGACGCGACTCCTTCACCCACAACCACGACGATTCCTCGCAGGTCGAGTGGGCCGAATCCACCGGTATCGACGTGATCCGCGGCCACGGCGCGCTGGACGGCGAGCGGACCGTTGTCGTCGACGGCGCCCGCAGACTCTTCGCCCGCCAGGCCGTCGTACTTGCTACCGGGACCACCGCGTCGGTGCCAGACACACCGGGGCTGCGGGATGCTCTCCCCTGGACGTCACGCGATGCCACCAATCTCCATGAGGTTCCGCGCCGTGTTGCGGTCATCGGTGGCGGCGTCGTGGCATCGGAGTGCGCGACGTGGTTGTCGTCCTTCGGCGCCGAGGTGACGCTTCTGGTGCGCGGCAATGCAGTTCTGAAGTCTGCCGAACCGTTTGCCGGCGACATGGTGGCGCGTCATCTCTCGAAGCGCGGGGCCGACGTGCGTTTCGGGACTACCGTCCATTCGGTCTCGCGGCCCCACGCGCGGGATACGGGTGAAGGAAACATTCACGGTGGACCGGTCACCATCGAGACCTCTTCCGGCGTGATCGAAGTCGACGAACTGATTGTTGCCGCAGGTCGTGCGCCGACGTCGACCCACCTGGGTCTGTCGTCGATCGGTCTGACGGATGGCGCATACGTACCGACGGACGACCATCTGTGCGCGCAGGGCGAATGGCTCTATGCCGTGGGTGATATCAACGGCCGGTCACCACTGACCCATATGGGCAAGTACCAGGCGCGGGTGTGCGGCGATGTGATCGCCGCGCGTGCGGAGGGGCGGGCATTGGTCGATCCACGGTTCATCGCGTCCGCAGACAACGGCCGTGTCCCCCAGGTGGTGTTCACCTCACCCGAAGCAGCGTGGGTGGGACGCACCGAAAAGCAGGCCAGGGCAGACGGTATCGACGTCGAAGTCGTGGAGATCGACATTGCCGTCGCAGGATCCTCGCTGCTCCGCGACAATTACGAAGGCCGCGCGAAACTGGTGATCGACCGCGGTGCGGACATCGTCGTCGGGGCGACATTCGTCGGTCCGGATGTCTCGGAATTGCTCCACGCAGCAACAATTGCCGTAGTCGGTGCGGTCCCGCTCGACACGTTGTGGCATGCGGTGCCGTCATATCCGACGGTCAGCGAAATCTGGCTCAGGTTGTTGGAGGCACGGCGGTAATCGAGGGCAAAAGTTACGTATAGTCGCGACCATGGCGGCAGACGCACCGACGAATTCAGGTCTCCTCGTGAGCACGTCCGACGGAGCATTACGCGGTACGCGCGTGGGCAAACTCCGTGCTTGGCGTGGCATTCCTTACGCGCGTCCGCCGGTCGGAGCTTTGCGGTTGCAGGCTCCGCGACCAGTACGGCCGTGGCAGGGTGAGCGGAACGCGTCGGCATTCGGCGACGCGTCGGTCCAGAACAAGAAGGGCTTGGCGCTGGCTCCCGGGAAGTATCAGCCCAGCAGCGAAGACTGCCTCACGCTCAATGTTCTTGCCCCGGAGTACCCCAGCCGCGAACCCCTGCCGGTCATGGTGTTCATCCACGGGGGCGCCAACACCATCGGAACCTCTGCGACGGGCATCTATTCCGGTCGCTCACTCGTCACGCGCGGCAACATCGTGTACGTGTCGATCAATTACCGACTCGGTGCGTTAGGTTTCCTGGATTTCACCGAATTCTCCACTCCCCGTCATCATTTCGACGCCAACCTCGGGCTTCGTGATCAAGTGGCCGCGCTGCAATGGGTGCAGCGGAACATCGCGGCGTTCGGCGGCGACCCCGATCGAGTGACGGTCTTCGGCGAATCAGCAGGCGCCACTGCCGTCACCACTCTGCTGGCGACGCCGGCGGCCAAGGGACTGTTCACAGCCGCCATCGCCGAAAGCCCGGCTCCGGATCTGGTTGCCAACCAGGGACTCTCACGCGAATGGGGTAGGCGGTTCATCGACATTCTGGGCTCGGACGCCACCCCGGACGAGGCCCTGCGCCTGACTTCTGCTCGTGAATTAGGCCGTGCCGGAGCGCGGCTGGGAGCCGAAGCTCTTGCTGCCACACCAGGACTCCATCCGTTCGGGCCCAGCATCGACGGGGATTTCCTCCCCGTCGCACCGACGGAAGCATGCAGCCGCGGCCTGGCGCATCGGGTTCCGCTGATCATCGGTACGAACAAGCGGGAGGGCACGCTCTTCCCCAAGTTCCTCGACGGACTCCCGACCACTCCCGCGCGCATCGAGAGGATGTTCACGCTCACCGATCCCGCGGCCGGAAACCGAATCCTTGCAACGTATCCGGGATACCCGAGTACCGACACTGCCATCGACATCGGCGGCGACGTAACCTTCTGGCATCCGTCGGTAGAGTTGGCGCAAGCGCACGCGCAGTACGCACCCACGTACTCCTACCGCTTCGACTTTGCGCCACCACTGATGCGATGGGTCGGCCTCGACGCCACTCATGGACTCGAGATGTTCGCGGTATTCGGTATCGGCCAGAGCGCCGTCGGCCGTGGCCTCACACTTCCAGGTGGCCGACAAGGACTCCGCGCCGTCACAGATGCGATGCAAGGACATTGGCTGCACTTCGCGAAGCACGCATCACCGCGAAGTGACTGGCCGAGTTACGACGCTGCGCGTCGCACGATGATCTTCGACGCGACCCCTCGCGTGGAGACCGATCCACGGGCCGAGCAGCGACGGGCTTGGGCCGGCTATGCGGGCTACCGCAACTACACCCCACATCAGGTTTCCTCGTGACCGACGATCTCGAAGTAGCACTCGATTCGGGAAAGATCAGGGGCCGATACCTCGACACCCGCGCCGGACGGCTCCGCACGTGGCGAGGCATTCCCTACGCTGCTCCGCCGATCGGACCGGCGCGTTTTCTCGCTCCACAACCGGTTGCGCCGTGGTCAGGAATCCTGTCGGCTACCGAGTTCGGTTCGCCGGCACCACAACGCAAGAGCACCGACAACGAATCGTGTCTGTTCGTGAATGTGGTTGCTCCGAGATCGTCGTCTGCTGAACCCCTCCCGGTAATGGTGTTCATTCACGGCGGTGCCTACAACGGCGGAAACCCATCGGCACCGATGTACTGGGGAACGTCGTTGGTCGAACGCGGCGGCGTCATCTACGTCTCCGTCCAGTACCGCCTCGGCGCCCTCGGCTACCTCGATTTCAGCGAATTCTCCACTGCAGAACAGTCGTTCGACTCCAATATCGGGCTGCGTGATCAGATCGCCGCACTCGAGTGGGTCCAGCGAAACAGTGCAGCATTCGGCGGCGACCCCGCCAACGTCACCGTCTTCGGTGAATCTTCCGGTGCAAATGCCGTCACCACCTTGATGACAGCACCGTCTGCGCGAGGGTTGTTTGCGCGCGCTATCGCGCAAAGTCCGCCAGCGGCTTCGGCATACGGGAAGCAACGCGCCCACCGGTGGTCACGCGAGTTCCTCGACATTGCCGGAGCCCCGACCAAGACACCGGCGGCGTGGCTACGACATGCACCGGTGCGCCGACTGGTCGAGGTCGGCGACGAACTTGTGCGGCGCGGCGCCGACGAAGAACCTGGCGCCCGTGCCTTCGCCCCCGTTGTGGGCGACGACGTCCTCTCCGAACACCCGCTGGACGTCTTTGCCGCCGGCAAATCTCATCCCGTTCCACTGATGCTCGGCTCGAATCTTCACGAGGGCAGAATCTTTCCACGATTCCTCAACATTCTCCCCACCGATCCTGCCCGCATCGAGAAGATGTTTTCGCACGTATCGACCGACGTGAAGAACCGCGCACTCGCCGCCTATCCGACGTACCCGCACCGCTACGCCGCCGCAGATATCGGCGGCGACATCACATTCTGGGAACCGATGGTCCTGTGCGCACAAGGACATTGCGACGTGGCTCCCACGTACAGCTACCGCTACGATTTTGCGCCGCGCATCCTCACGCTTGTCGGGTTGGGCGCAACACACGCCACGGAACTCTTTGCCGTCTTCGGCCGATCGGACGCCCTCACCGGTGCGCTGACTGCGATCGGTGGGCGCCGGTCCCTGGCCGCAGTCACCGCAGCGATGCAAGAACATTGGATCAACTTCGCGAAAACCGGTAGCCCTGGCGCTGAGTGGCCCGTGTACACGGGCGCCCAGCGTCGAACCATGATCTTCGATCGCACGTGCCGAGTGGAGAGCGATCCCCTCGGCGACCGTCGAAGAGCCTGGATCGGGTACGAGCACCGACGCTGATGTCAGGCAAGATGAACACACCAAGATCGAAGGGGTTTCCATGTCCGAGCGTCCATGCACCATCGCCGTCACCGGCGCCACTGGCCACATCGGTGGTGAGGTCGCTCGCATCCTCACCGACGCCGGTGTGCCCCTGAGGCTGATTGCGCGTTCGGTGAGCCGACTCCCCCAGTTACCAGGAACGGAGACGGCGGAGGCCGCATATTCCGATCACGATCGCGCCGCCGCGGCTCTCACCGACATCAACATCTTGTTCATGGTCTCGGCCGCGGAGAGCGCCGACCGTGTAGATCAGCACCGCACCTTCATCGACGCTGCTGTCTCGGCGGGCGTGCGCCATATCGTCTACACCTCGTACCTAGGCGCAGCACCGGACGCCACCTTCACGTTGGCCCGCGATCATTGGGCCACCGAGCAGCATATCCATTCCGCTGGAATATCTTTCACCTTTCTTCGGGACAGCGCCTACCTCGACTTCCTTCCCGCGCTTGCCGGCGCCGACGGTGTCATCCGGGGTCCGGCGGGCAATGGTGCTGTCGGCGCAGTTGCTCGATCGGACATTGCCCGAGTCGCCGCGTCGGTGCTCACGAATCCCGATTCGCATGTCGGTCGAACGTACGACCTCACCGGTCGCGAGGCACTGACTCTGGCCGAAGTAGCCGCGATCATCACCGACGTCACCGGACGTGAGACCGTTTATCACGAAGAAACCATCGAGGAGGCCTACGCGTCTCGCGCGTCGTACAACGCACCCGACTGGGAAGTTGATGCCTGGGTGTCCACCTATACCGCCATCGCCAGCGGAGAACTCGCCGTCATCAGCACTGCGGTGGAGGACATCACGGGACGCCCGCCGTTGACGCTGCGCGAACTCCTCAGCACCAGCGAAACGGGTACCGACGCCTGATGCCACCCCGCAAGCGAACTGCAACAACTCGAAAACCAGCCACACGAAAGACGGCAACAACTCCGGACGTTCCCACCGCGGGTCCGGGTGAACGTGTCTGGCTTCTCGACGTCCCGTTCCGGACTGCGGCGCCGGGCGCGCAGTTTGTGAAGAAGTGGAAGAGCTATGCCTGGGTGGGCAGCCAACTTCCCACCGAACTTCTGTCGTTCAAAGCACTCCCCTTTTCCTACCAGCAGTGGGTAGAGGACGACATCAATGGCGACGCCGGGGAACGTCCGACTTCGGCACCTAAAATACCTAGGCCTGAACAGGTTTCGGGAGCCGCTGCTGTGGTCGACGCCGCCCGCGCCGGCCGACGCGGATTCTTGTTGGCCGACAACGCAGGTCTGGGCAAGACGCTCATTGCCATCATGGCAGCCAAGGCCATTGCCGAAGACCGCGGTGAATCCAGCATCCTTGTCCTCGTCGACCGACCAGCTCAGATCACCATCCCGCACTGGCGGTACTCCATCGCTTCCGTCGGCGACGGCGGATTCCGTTGGCTGATCATGTCTCCCGATCAACTGAAGAAGCTCATCGCCCGCAACGGACGCCCCAAGTACACATTCGGGGTCGTCATTGCCGACGAAGCTCAGCTGTACAGCAACGACACTCAACGCACTGCAGCGTTCGAGAAGGTTGCCCGCTTCCCTAACAGTCACGATCAATCCCCGTTTGTCCTGTCGGTGACCGCCACCCCTGGCCACACTCCCGCCGATCAGCGTTATCTCGCACCACTTTTCGCTCAGCTACACAACGAGCCTTCGGAGTACTGGTCGGACCTCGGTGCCAGGCTGCTCGAATCCGGTCTCCCTCTGGACAAGTCGTACGGCAAGTGGACGTGGAGCGCCGAGGCAAAGGAATCACCGACTCTCCAGGCGAGCGCTTTGGAGACGGTGCGCGGATGGTTGTCGAACAGTAAGCCGCCGTTGATGATTCACCGTCCCACTCCCTGGGGTCCGGTGCCACTCGACGGTATGCCTATCGACCTCACACCTGCACAACGCGCCGAATACGAGACGGAGTGGGCCGAGTACGCCTACGAAATGGGACTGGCCCGCAAAAGCCGCAACATTGCTCGCGGTCGCGCCCTGGTCCTCCGATACCGGCAGAAGGCGGGCATGATCCGCGCCGAATCCACCGCTCAGTGGGCTCAGGCTCAGGTCAAGGCCGGCAAGCAGGTTCTGATTGCCGTCGAATTCGTGTCCACTGCAGGCGATCCCCTGGTCGAGATGATCGAGGACGCGGGCATTTCCGTTGCCAAGATCTTCGGTGCTGTAACGGACAAGGAGCATCAACGCCTTCGCTTCCAACGCGGCGAAGCCCCCGTCGTTGTTTTCAACGTCACGACGTCCATCTCACTGCATGCCAACGAGGCATTGCCAGACGGTACTCATGCGTCGCCTCTTCCTCGTACCGGCATCTTCCATCAACCCCGCTACTCCGGTATCGCTGCCGAGCAGACTTTTGGTAGATCACACCGCGACTACCAAACGTGCCCGTGGCTCATCCCTTTTGGAGTCGGAACCAAGGAAGAGGATGTTGCAACAACCATGCTGCGTAATCTTCAATCGGTGACCGGCTTGAAGGGCGGAGATCAGTCAGGTCTGCGCAGTCTGGCCGAACTCCTCGGAGTTGAATGGCTCGAACCTGATGTCCTCACTGCTGAGCGCTAGACGTACTCGGTCACGCTGATATCCGCAACCATTGCTGTCCGGCCCATCTGAGGAGCACCATCGAGGTATGACCAAATATCTCATTTCTTTCCCGAGCAAAGCCCTGGTGCTCACCGAAGAGGAGTTCCCGATCGTATCGGCCGAATCCCGCGCCGTGATCGAGGAGGCGAAGGCTGCCGGCGTTTATGTCTTCGGCGGCGGGATCGACGAGGAAGTCGATCCTGTACTTGTGTCCGCCGACGGATCGGCGAGCACCGAGATCTATCCGGGCAGCGAACTCAATGGCGGGTTTACCGTTTTGGAGTTGCCGACGCGCGAGGACGCCGTCGAGTGGGCGCGGAAAATTGCGGTGGCCTGCCGTTGTTCGCAGGAGCTCCGCGAGTTCATGTACGACCCAGCCAGCTAGGCCTGGTTCAGTCTCGGCGGACGGGGCCTTGCCGGGTGGTGGAACGTCGGCGGTGTTGTTTCGGGTCGATCGCTGCTGGTGGAATGAACCAGGGTTTGTGATCGGAACCCATTTTGATTTCCCAGATTCCGCGGAACCCGCTGGTGCTGTGGATCAACGTGTGGTGGCTGCGGCAGAGCAACACGAGGTTGTCCATCACCGTCACACCGCCCGTTGACCACGGTTTTATATGGTGCGCGTCGCACCACGCCGGAACGGCATCACAGTTCGGGAAGTCGCAGCCTTTGTCCCGGGCGATCAACGCGATGCGTTGTTCGGCTGTGACGAGACGCTTGAGTGGGGTGGCATCGAGGGGTGCGCCGTTTCCGTCCATCAACACGGTCGAGAGCATGCAATCGCACGCGAGCATCCGGGTTTTGCTCACGCTGAGCGGACCCATCCAGGGCATGTAGCCGACGTCGAGATCGTCGAAATCGGATTCACCGCTGTCAGCTCGTGTGGTGGCGCATTCACGATGCTCGGCAAGGTCTTTCGCGGTGATGTGCACATTCACATGCGGACGCTGACCACCGTCAATGCCGGTGGCGGCGTTGTCCAGATACCGGCGGATCAACTCCGTGAAGGCGTCGGCGGTGCGTTTCGCTGCCGACCGCGCATCCGGGGTCCCGTCCGCGGCGGGTTTGGGCATCGACAGACCTGAAAGCGCCGATAGCAGCATTTCACCGGTCAACGCGTCGAAATCGCCCTTGATGACAACCCGACCGTTCAATGTCGGCGCGATGCGTAGCGCATTCAGATCGTTGTCCTCACCGGGCGGGTGCTCGTCGGATTCGAAAATCCGCTCCAAAACAGCGATCGCATACCGCACCTTCGTGGTGGTCGCTTCCACCCCGGACGCGGCGGCCAACAGCGTTTTCAGGCTTGGCGTCAACGCGATGTCCGGCATCCCTTTCGGTGGCGATTCACAGAACGCGGCGATCAACGCCGCATGATCGAGCGAAAGATCACCCGCCTCGAACTGCGCCGCAATATCGGGGAAGCCGCGGAGTGCGGTACCGAGGGCAGCGATCTTGTTGCCGGCCGCATTCTGCAGCATCGTATTCGCCGCCAACCACCGGCCCACACCGCGGTAGCAGAGCACCTGTTCATCGGGATTGAGTGCCAATTCGTCGACAGCGGCCACCCGAATCGCTTCCAACCGAAGAATTTCCGCAGATGCACTGACAGCCACATCCCGAACCTCGGCCGGACGCAACCGCCACAACCTGCCACGCACACCCACAGCAGAACCGGCTACAACATCCCCCACCGCAATAGAATCAAAAACCGTCATCAAGGCCTCCCCACCCGTGACCCCAATTATACTCGAACATCCATTCGAGTCAACATCTATTTAGGATTTGATATTCGGAATTCTCTTGCAGAAGAACGCTTTTCCTTGTGCACCGTTCCGGTAGCGCCAAATATCGGCGAAGTGTCAGAACATCGCGGACACTTTCATGTGTCAGGACATCCCGGACGGTTTCGCGATGTCCATGATCGGCGGATGCGGTTCACCGAGGCCTGAGTGGAGGCGTTGACACCGCGCCCCACAGCCGCCAATTTCTCAACTCGCGAATATCATAAGGCGTCCGCGATGTCCTGACACATCACACAACCACGGACGGCCGACAAAGACGCACAGTGCTACTCACGCCACTCACGCCGGAACAGCCGACGGCGCGGAGGCAACACTCTCCAAACGCCGGTCGACGATCCACACCACTACCGTGGCGACGGAGAATGCCAGGCCCGCGACACACACGCCCGACCATCCGTACCCCTTCCAGACAACAGAGCCCACGGCCGAGCCCACGGCAGCACCGACAAAGTAGGTTGTCATGTAGACGGAATTGACGCGTGACCGAGCTTCCGGCATGAGTGCGTAGATGATGTTCTGGTTACTCACATGCACCCCTTGCAGCGCAAGATCGGCGAACAGGAAGGCAACGAGGAACCACACGAGATGCGTCCCACCGAAAGCAAAAGGCAACCAGCACAACAGAAGGACGGCCAGGGCGCCGCCGGTGGCCAGTTGGGTCTTGCCACGATCAGCCAGACGCCCGGCGACTGTGGCCATCGACGCTCCCGCCACGCCGAGTAGTCCAACCAGGCCGATCTGTGTGTCGTTGTAACCGAACTCACCGGCCAGCAGAAATGCCATCGTAGTGAAGACCGTACTGACGGCAGCGAAGGTGAGGCCGCCCATGGCTGCGCGAGTTCTCAACCGCGGCAGGGTTTTTGCCAGAGTCCCCAGCGAACGTAAGGTCGCGAGGTAGCTCACTTTCGGGCGTGGACCACCATCCGCGGGTAGTGAGCGCCACAGAGCAACAGCCATGACCACCATCAAGGCTGCCGCCACCTTGTACACAGTCGACCATCCGCCCAACCCGGAGAGCAGGCCTGCAACACTGCGTGCCAACAGAATTCCGATCAGGAGGCCACTCATGATCGTGCCCACCACCTGACCGGATCGCTGCGGTTCCGCGAGTGATGCGGCAAACGGAATGAGAACTTGCGCGGCAACCGAAAAGACTCCGGCAACTGCAATTCCCACGGCCAGGGTGGTGAAGTTCGGAGCAAAGCCGCTGACCGCTTGCCCGAGCGCCGCCAGAAGCATCAGGCCAACTGTCAGCTTGCGTCGGTCGACCATGTCACCTACGGGCACCAGGAGCACCAAACCGAGGGCGTACGACACCTGCGCGATGGTCACCGTCGTAGCCGCTGTCGACGCCGATACGTTCAAATGTTGCGCGATGGAATCGAGAAGCGGTTGGTTGAAGTAGTTGCCACCCGCACACAGGCCCGTTGCCGCGGCCATGAGCAGCACTATCGGTAATCCGAGCCGTGGACGTGTGTCGTGAGAAATCATCGTTCAAGCATGAACTGCTACCCCGCCCCAGTCCAATAGATAGATACGCATGATCAATCGTGAAAACAGATAGTTTGGTGGCATGGAACTCCGGCACATTCGCTACGCACTCGCCGTTGCCGAGGACAGGCATTTCAGTCAAGCCGCCCTTCGGCTCCACGTGTCACAGTCCGCGCTGAGCACTCAGATCCGGGATCTCGAACGCGAGCTCGGCGTCGAACTGTTTCAGCGGAACAGTCGCAATGTCGGGCTGACCGAGTCGGGCGAAGTGTTCGTCTCCCGAGCCCGAGACGTACTAGGTGCCGTGTCGCGACTGGTCAGCGACGTTTCCGGAACGGACGGCGAGCAGGTTCGACTCACCGTCGGTGTCATTTCGTCAGCGGGTCGCGTCGATGTCGGCAAGGCGCTGGCAACGCTGACGCAGCGCCACCCCGGGCTCGATGTGACGGTGCGCCCCTACGGCAGCGAAGTGGTGATCGACGGTGTCCGATCGGGGGCTATCGACGTCGGGATTGTGGGGTTGGCGCCTGGTCGACTACCCAAGACGTTCTCGGCCGCGCCGCTGTGGAGCGAGTCGACCGCCGCGTTTGTTCCCGACGGTCATCGTTTCAGTGCATTGCCGTCCATCCGACTCGACGATCTCAGAGACGTTCCGCTCGTGGACTTCGCATCGGGCAGCGAGGCCCGCGTCCAAACGGATCGGGCGTTTGCCGAATCGCGGGTTCCGCGGGGACGCACGTACGAAGCAAATTCCGTCGACCTCATCTGTTCCCTGACAGCCAACGGCTTGGGCGTCGGTTTACTGCCGCAGTCGATGAGCGTCGAGCATCCCGAATTGGTCTGTGTGCCGATTGCCGATGCGCCGCACCGGGTGGTCCACGCCATTACCGAGCCGGCGCATTCATCGTCACTGGCCCGGGAGTTCGTCTCACTCCTCTCTGATCAGTTCACTACTTGAGTAGACGCGACATTCGCCTGTCTGCCAATGGTTTTCCACCCGTCTGACACGTTGCGCAGTATTGGAAGGATCGCTCGGCAAACGACACTTCGCGCACGACGTCGCCGCACACCGGGCAGGGCAATCCCGTTCGGGCGTGGACCCGCATTCCGGATCGCTTCTCACCCTTCAACCGCGCTGCATCCTGACCCACCGATCGCTCGACGGCATCGGCCAGCACAGCCCGCATGGCGTCGTACAGCGTCGCTATCTGTTCTGCAGTAAGACGAGACGACGTCGCGAACGGGGAAAGCCGTGCTGTGTGCAGGATTTCGTCGGAATAGGCATTTCCGACGCCGGCGAGGAGAGACTGGTCGACTATCGCATTCTTGATCCTGGCGGAGGTACCACCGAGAATCTCGGCAAATTCCGCTTCGGTGACGGCCATCGCGTCGGGTCCGAGACGAGCGATCCCCGGTACATCCGACGGGTCGGACACCACCCACACCGCCAGGCGTTTTTTCGTACCGGCTTCGGTGAGATCACAAGCGGGAGTGGAGCCTTCCGGCGTGAAGAAATGGACTCGAAGTGCCAACGGCCCCTTGCCGGGTTTCAGTGGTGCCGATGACGGGTTGTCCTGCCACCGCATCCACCCCGCGCGCGAAAGGTGAGTGATGAGCCATAACCCGTCGCAGTCCAGTGCAAGATGTTTACCGAATCTGGCCGCGCCGGTCACGTCGCGCCCCTGCAATGCCGTGATCGGCGGATCGAAGGTCTTGAGCACGCTCAGCGCTGCAATGTCGATGCGGCCGACCACGCCACCCACCGCGTGTTCGCGGAGAAATCCCGCCAGCGCTTCTACCTCGGGCAGTTCGGGCATGGCATCACACTAGCGCCGAGCACCGACAAACTCACTGCACATTTCGCAGTACCACAACGGCGTGTTCCCGACGCGTTTTCGCCTCGTACATTGCCTGATCCGCACTTCGGAGGAGTTTTCCGTAGATGGCAATTGCACGATCCCGGGATTCGAACGGGCCGGTCGCTGCGACTATTCCGACGCTCAACTCGACAACAGGATGCTCGGGACCGGTGACGGATATGTTTCGCAGGGACTCTTCGAGACTGTCGATTTCGTGATCGTTGCACCGATCCACGAGAACGAACTCGTCACCGCCGATGCGAGCGATCAACGCCGACGGACCGGCGGACCGAGTCAGTCTCGCAGCAACCTTCTCGATCGCAACGTCACCGACGTCGTGCCCGTACTCGTCGTTGATCGACTTGAAGCGATTGATATCAATCGCTGCGACAACCAAATTGGTGGACGGCTCGAATGGCCGATGCAACATCAACCCGACCTCGTCGGCCAACCCTCGCCGGTTCAAGAGTCCGCTCAGCGGGTCGCGTCGCGCTTTCAAGGCGTCGGTTCCGAGAATCGAGAACACGAACTGACACGCAAACGGAATCGCGTAGATTGCGGCGCCGACCAGCAGCACCATAGCGATCAACGACGGAACGTCGGTGTACTTTTCGGTGTGGGCGATCCCCGCGACGACTCCGATAACCACGACGGACGCCCACAACAGATGCAGAGTCTGCATGCGCGCGTTATGGAAGAAGGCGATGTATCCGCCGATCACGGAGAACATCACACTGTGTGCCAATGCTGCGAGCGGATTCGAGTAGAGAACCAGCGCTGCGGCAATTCCAATTTCCGAATAGATTACGAAGACGTAGGACCAGGACCGCTCCAAGCTGACTCTGGTCGCGAGAATCGCCGCCATCAGGGCGGTCAGGACGATAATCACGAGGTTAGCGGTGCGCTCCCAGTGAGTAGTGGGACCCGCTGGGCTGAATCTCGTCAAGAACATCACGACGATGACCAGAAGCAGCGAGCTGACCACCAGTGTTCTCGATGCGCCGGTCAGCCCTTTGTCTGCAAGGTAACGCGTGAATGGCTCGAATTGATCCGGATGTCTATACCAGTCGACGAACAGAGGAACGATCCGATCCAACGCCGTAGAAGAAAACGGGCGTTCGGTAGCTTTGCCATCCGCACGTCTGCCCCCTACCGCTGCACTCACCCGGACAGGATAAGCCTGACGACCCTCAGCTATCCGACAATCATCACAATTGTGTGTGAGTGACGACTACTCGGTCGCCTCCAGATGCTTTGGCCTCGTACATCGCAGCATCAGCGAGGCGAAACAATCCCGCAAGTTCCACTTCCGAAACATAGCCGGACAACACTGACGACGGCATCGCCATTCCGATGCTCGTCGTCACCACCGGATCATTGTCGAGAAGCCGCATGTTTCGGCGCAGATTCTCCGCGAGTGCTGGTCCAGCGCGCTTGCCGATCATGTCGACCAATACGAATTCGTCCCCACCGAATCGTGCGGACAGGGCGTGACTGGTTCCGCATCGGCGCAGTCGCACAGCAAACTCGCGCAGCACCAGATCGCCCTGCTCGTGGCCGTACGAGTCGTTGACAGTCTTGAATTTGTCCACATCGACGATCACGACGACGCAAGACAAGTCATGAGAGTTTCTCCCGCCGACTCCGAATTCGTCGATTGCCCGCTGTAGTCCGCGTCGATTCAGCAAACCGGTCAGCGGATCCACATCCGAACTCTCGGCGTCCGAACCCAGTATCGACAGCACGAACTGGCTCGCGAATGGAATGACCACGATGCCCGTCGCGACGACCAACGACAACGCAATCGCCAACGCCGGATCCTCGGAGACAGCCACCTGACGAGCGATGAGCACCAGAACCACGCTGGCCAGAATCATGTGCGCGGTCTGCAGTCGAGCATTGTGAAAGTACGCGATATACCCGCCTATCAGCGCAAAGACAATGCACTGGATCAAACCGATAAACGGGTCGCGGTTCAGAAATACGCCGATCACCACGCCGAGTTCTGCGTAGACGACAAACAGATACGACCATTTGCGGGTCAGCGTCGGCAGAAGGCTGAACAGCACGATCATGCCGACAGTCACGGCGATGATCACCCCGTTGACGACACTCGTGACGTGGTTGTGGACACCCGCGTCACTGAATCGCAGCAACGACATGGCAACGACTACCGACGCCAACGAGTTGATCACGATCAATCGCACCGACAACTCGAGGCCCTTGGACGCGAGGTACCTGGTGAAGCTGTCGAACTGATCCGGCCTCCGAAACCACTGCACCAGAAGGGCGATCGCCGATCGCAGCGCAGACTGCTCTCGCTCACGCGGCGCCGGCAGGATTTCCTGCGACCGATCCGCCCCGAACGATGTCATGGGCCGATCATAAGGTGCCGATCATCAGCCACTTTCACTTCAGCAAGGTTAGACGCGGGTACAAGTCAGCGGCGCACGAGATACGTATCCATGATCCAGCCGTGTGTCTGACGCAATTCCGCTCGCACACGCACGATGTCGTCTTCGACGTCACGCAGGTTCCCGGAGATCAGCACCTCGTCCGGTGTGCCCAGGTATGCGCCCCACCAGATGTGCACGTCATCCCCCGCAACCTCGGTGAACGTGCAGTTTGCGTCGAGCATCACGACGGCGTTGTCGACGCCGTCCGGCAATCCTTCCGCGAGCTTGCGCCCCGTCGTGATGTGAATCGATTCGCCGATGCGGTTGAGCACAATGCGGTGCTGCGCGGCCAACGACTGCACGCTCGTGATGCCGGGAATCACCGAGTAGTCGAATACGACATTGCCGCGCGCCAGTACTCGTTCGACGATGCGCAGGGTGCTGTCGTAGAGAGACGGGTCACCCCACACCAGAATCGCGCCGACGCCCGTCTCGGCCGCAAACTTCTCCTCGAAGATCGACGCCCGACGGTCATGCCAGTCGTCGACAACACCTTCGTAGTCGGAGGGTGTCCGATCTCTCGGTGGATCGGTGATCTCGACGATGCGGTATTCACCGGTGACATGTTCGTCGAGAATCCCGGTTCGAAGGTCGACTAGATCCTGCTTCTCACTCCCCTTGCCGATCACAAAGAACGTATCCGCCCTGTTCATGGCCTTGACAGCTTGGATCGTCACCTGGTCGGGGTCACCGGCGCCGACGCCGATCACGAGGAGTTCACGCATTGAACGAGGCTATCGTGCGTGCCCTAGACTGTGTTCCGTGACTGTCTCCACCGCATATGAAGACCTGTTGAAGCTCGTGATGGAGACCGGCACCCCCAAAGCCGATCGCACCGGCACCGGCACCCGCAGCGTCTTCGGTCATCAGATGCGCTTCGATCTCGCCGACGGTTTCCCCCTGGTCACCACCAAGAAGGTGCACCTCAAGTCGATTGTCAACGAACTGTTGTGGTTCTTGCGCGGCGACTCCAACGTGGCGTGGCTGCATGAGCACGGCGTCTCGATCTGGGACGAATGGGCCGACGAGAACGGTGAACTGGGGCCCGTCTACGGCGTCCAGTGGCGCAGTTGGCCCACCCCGTCCGGTGAGCACATCGACCAGATCGCACAAACCGTCGAGACGTTGCGATCCAACCCCGATTCGCGTCGGATCATCGTCTCCGCGTGGAACGTCGCCGATATTCCGCAGATGGCTCTCGCGCCGTGCCACGCGTTTTTCCAGTTCTACGTCGCGGACGGCAAGCTCTCGTGCCAGTTGTATCAGCGCAGTGCCGACATGTTCCTGGGCGTACCTTTCAACATCGCCAGCTACGCCCTGATCACCCACATGATGGCGCAGCAGGCCGGTCTCGACGTCGGTGAGTTCATCTGGACCGGCGGCGACTGCCATATCTACGACAATCATGTCGATCAGGTCACGGAACAACTCAGCCGGACCCCGCTCGACCTTCCGGTTCTGAAACTGAACAAGCGCGATTCCATCTTCGACTACACCTTCGAGGATGTCGAAATAGTCGGATACCAGCACCATCCTGCTATCAAGGCTCCGGTCGCGGTCTGATCATGAATGACCGCGCAGTCACCCTCATCTGGGCTCAGGCGAACACCGGTGTCATCGGTGCCGACAACACGATTCCGTGGCGGCTGCCCGAGGACATGGCCTATTTCAAGCGAGTCACGATGGGGCACCCGGTGATCATGGGCCGGTTGACCTGGGATTCCATTCCTCCCAAGTTCCGGCCGTTCAGTGGGCGCCGCAATATTGTCGTCACCCGCGATACGGAGTGGGCAGCGGACGGAGCAGAAGCCGCACACAGTCTCGACGACGCGTTGGCCTTGTCCGACGGTGACTTATTTGTTGTCGGCGGAGGGCAAATATATTCGGCTGCACTGCCATTCGCGACCCGCCTACTGGTGACCGAGATCGATCTCGATATCGCCGGCGACGCGTGCGCACCCGAGATCGGCCCCGAATGGGCCAGAAAATCCGACGAGCCGTGGCTGACGTCGGAGAAGAACGGCTTGCGCTTCCGCTGGCTCGAGTACACGCGCTGACCACTTCCTCCATTTGTCGCCGCCGCAGGAGACGCGTGGGTCATACTCGAGAAACCGAGATGATCGCGCTACCCGAGAGGTCTTCGATGGACAAGAAGTCGCTGACAGCCCTCGCCCGTCAACAACTGAAACTGGCTGCGTCGGCCACCAGCGGCCGTAGTTCACAAACCGTCTACGGTGGCCACCAACGCAGCCTGCGACAGACCGTTATCGCGCTGAGCGCCGGCAAGAGCCTCGCCGAACACGACAGTCCCGGCGAAGCAACGTTGTTGGTTCTCAGCGGGAAACTCAATCTAGTGTGCGGCACCGACGAATGGAAGGGATCGACTGGCGATTTCCTCACCATTCCGGCACACCGTCACAGTGTCGAAGCGCTCGAAGACGTTGCTTTTCTGCTGACAGTGGCTATGAAGGGTTGACGGACGGTTGATCCCGCCACGCCGCGGATATTCATGCCGTTCCCGGTAGCGTGTTCCCCGTGAACGAAACGGTAATCGAAGTGTCCATTGCCGCAGCGCCGGCCGTGCTGTGGCCCGCGTTGCGCGATCCTTCGCTGATTCGCCGTTGGTTCGGGTGGGAGTACGACGGACTCGACGACGAAATCACCCAGATCTACGGCACCGCAGTCGCAGATCCCGACGCGCACACCCTCGCACTGGGCAACGGCGATCGCTTCTCCCTGATCGATCAGGGCGGCAGAACCGTTGTCCGCATGACACGCCCACCGCACGTACCCGAGGACGAATGGTACGAGGATGTCACCGAGGGGTGGACCACTTTTCTGCACTTCTTGAAGTTCGGCGTCGAACATCACGGATTAGCCGAGCGCAGAACAATTTTCCTCGACGGACCACTGCTTCCGGGTGAATCCGCGGCCTCGATCCTCGGACTCGAGTCCGTTCCCGAGGAAGCCGGTGGTCGTTACACCGCCACCCTTGCTCCCGGCGACTATGCCGAAGGCGTTGTCGACTATGTCAGCGCGCTTCAAACAGGAGTGACAATCGAAGACCTTGGTCCCGGATTATTGGTCGTCGCGACAAAGCCAGCGGTCCCGCACCGCGCCCAGCAGGAAGTCCAGATCATTCTGGCCACTTACGATCTCAGTGCGGATGAGTTCGACGAGATCGAACATCACTGGAAGCAGTGGTGGGACGGCCGATCTCGCGAGGAATGACCGCCCCCGGAGCGATATGCTTCGAGAATGATCGACTCTTCGGGCAACCCGACACGCAATTTCGCCGAAGTACTCGAGCGTCTGGCCAACTCCAAGGCTGACATCCCGACCCTCCACCGACTTCTCGAAGCGGTGCTTGTTGTCGGTTCGGGGCTCGATCTCGATCTCACGTTGCAGCGCATCATCACCGCCGCGACCACTGTATTGGATTGCAACTACGGGGCATTGGGCGTGCGGGCACCCGGCGGGGGGCTGGCCGAATTCGTGTACGACGGCATCGACGAGCCGCTACGCCAGACGATGGGACACTTTCCGGAAGGCCACGGCGTGCTCGGCGTTCTGATGAACGATCCCAAGACTCTGCGGGTTCCACATCTGGGCGCACATCCCGCGTCGGTCGGGTTTCCTGCCAATCATCCCCCGATGGACAGCTTCCTGGGTGCGCCGATCATGATGCGCGGTGAGGTATTCGGCAGCATCTATCTCACCGAGAAACGTGGTGCGGCCGAGTTCACCGAGGAAGACGAGGTCATCCTCGAAGCACTTGCCATTGCCGCCGGTATAGCGGCCGAGAATGTCAGGTTGTTCGAGCAGTCTCGGACCCGCGAAAGATGGCTCACCGCAATGTCTGCCATCCGCTCACGACTGCTGGCAGGCGATTCGCTCGACGACAGTCTGCAACTACTCGCCACTCGTGTGCGCGAGTTGACCGGCATCGACGACGTCATCGTGCTGATCTGCGAGAACGGCTACGCGCAGGTACACACCGCGGTCAGCGCCCGGCCGACTTCGCGTGGCGTTCGCGTCCCTGCGAGCCTCTATCCGTTCGACGTCATTCGGCAAACTCGACGGTTGCACGTCTTCACCGAATTGGGTTCGTTGCTCGACTTGGTCCCCACAGCAGGTAGCGCAGTGCTGGCCCCGATGACAGTCGCTTCCGGTGTTGTGGGAGCACTCCTCCTGACCTCGAATTCCGCCAGTACCCACTGGGATTCGGACGAGCTCACTCGAATCGAGTCGATGGCCGAATTAGGCTCTGTCGCTATCGAATTCGACGAGAAGCAACGTGGGCAGCGCCTCCTGTCCGTCCTGGCAGATCGTGACCGCATTGCCCGCGACCTGCACGACAACGTCATTCAGCGTCTCTTTGCCAGCGGTATGAGCCTGCAGAGCACCTTGCCCGATTCCGATCTTCCCGACTCCGCGCGCGCCATCGTCACCCGATCACTGGAGCAGTTGGACCAAACCGTCCGCGAAATCCGCACCACCATCTTCGACCTTCAGACACCTGCCACCGCGGATTCGACCAGCCTGCGCCGACGGCTCCTCGACGTAATCGGTGACGCCACAGCACAATCAGCAGTCACCCCGAGCGTTCAGTTCTCCGGAGCGATCGACACGCTCGTGAAAGCAGGAATCCACCCCCATGCTGAAGCGGTGCTTCGTGAGGGCTTGAGCAACGTTCTGCGGCATGCCCAAGCAGACACGATCACCATCTCCGTGACCGCGGACCTCGAATTTGCCATCACCATCGACGACGACGGCAAAGGCATCCCCGTCGGCGTCCACAAGAGTGGCTTGCACAATCTCGAACGCCGCGCCGAACATTGTGGTGGCACGTTCACGATCGGCAACCGCAGTCCACACGGCACCCGCCTGGTGTGGCGGGTACCGCTGAGACGACGGAAGCCCTGAACTACTTGTTACGCAACTCGGTTGCCAACACGGCAGCCTGAGTTCTGCGCTGCATACCCAACTTCGAGAGCAAACGCGTCACGTAGTTCTTGACCGTCTTCTCCGCCAGAAACAGCCGCGCGCCGATCTCCCGGTTGGTCAGACCCTCACCGATGAGGTCGAATACCGCGCGTTCCTGGTCGGAGAGCTCCGCCAGGGGATCCGCGGTGCGTTCACTTCGGATGCGCGCCATCAACGCTTCGGTGGCGCGGCTGTCGAGCAATGATCCGCCCAAGCCGACTGTGCGTACCGCTGCAACAAGATCCGTGCCCAGAATCTGCTTCAGCACAAAGCCGGACGCGCCGGCCATGATGGCGTCGAGCAACGCTTCGTCGTCCGCATAGGACGTCAACATCAGGCACCGCAGGTTCGGCAGCATCGAGCGAAGATCGCGGCACAATTCAACGCCGTTGCCGTCGGCAAGTCGCACGTCCAGAACCGCGACATCGACATTGCTCTTGGGGATAACAGCCATCGCCTCCCCCACCGACGACGCTTCCCCGACCACCTCGAAATCCTCGACGCCACCGAGCAAATCGAACAGCCCGCGTCGGACGATCTCGTGATCGTCGACCAGGAACACGCGCGTAGTCATCTAAGCCTCTTTCAAGAATCTGTTGCCGATCGAATCAACTGTGGTGCTTGTTGGTGAATGTGTCAGTTCTCGCCGCATCAGTTCTTGCTGTGCCGCACGATCAACACGGGGCAATCCGCGGTGTGCAGAAGTGCGCGACTGGTCGAGCCGAGAAGCATTCCGGTGAAGCCACCACGTCCGCGGCTGCCGACCACCACCAACTGCGCAGTTTCTGCGTATTCACTCAGCACCCGTACCGGGCGATCACGCGCCACTACACGCTCGACCACAACGTCGGGATATCGCTCGGTGAATCCCGCCAACTGCTCTGCCAGAACTACTTCTTCGCCCGTCTGGATGCTGCTCCACAACGGATCGTCCGGAGTGGCACCCAGCGAAGGCTGCACACTCACGTCGCTCCACACGTTGACGGCAATCAGCGTGGCGCCGCGCGCCGCCGCTTGCTCGAATGCATGCTCGATGGCCTCGATGCTGTTCTCGGAACCGTCGATACCGACAACAACCGGCCCCTGAGTCGGCGGTTGGCCGTCCAGCGTGCGCCCACGCACCACTGCGACCGGTGATTCGCCATGCGAGACAAGCGATACCGTCACCGAACCGACGACAAGTCCGGTGAATTCGCCGTGACCGCGCGGACCCACTGCAACCAGGTACGCGCGCTTGGACAGTTCGATCAAGGAATCGGAGACACTGCCGTCGAGTTGTTCGGTGACCACTTCGAGTTCACCGTCGACACTCTGATGGGCCAGGATCTTCGCACTGTCGAGTCGAGCACGAGCGGTGCGTCGCAGTTCGTCCTTGAAACTCTCGGCCAGGTACGGCTCGGAGTAATAGAAGGCCGGAATATGCACCACCGTTGCAATATGCAGCGGACGCCCCAACACAGCGGCCGTGCGTGCAGCCCACACAACGGCCGACGACGCCGCCTCGGAACCGTCCACAGCTACGACAACTGGTTGGATTGCACTCATGTTCGTCCCTTCAGGATCGACTACAGAACTCTATCTGCCTCCACACTATTGCTCCCACACTATTGCCCAAAGGCGATAAATACGTTTCATCCGCTACGGCGGGTCCCGAATCGGACATCTGCTGTGCGCCTTTATTAACCGCGGGGGGTTGATAAAGGCGCACAGCGGTTAGTCACAAATGTTCCGGAACTTCTCGATCAGGCCGACGCGTCCGGCGCGATCAGCGGCCAACGGAGTGACGTTGAGGGTCGTGACGCCGGACTCTGCAAATGCGGCGACGCGTTCTCGGACGTAGCTTTCGGGGCCGATGAGCGACACCGCGCGGACGAGTTCGTCCGGCACTGCTGCCGCGGCTTCTTCCTTCTTGCCGCCGAGGTAGAGATCCTGGATCTTCTCGGCAGCTTCGGCGTAGCCGTAGCGGACGGCAAGGTCGTTGTAGAAGTTCTTTCCCTTGGCTCCCATGCCGCCGATGTAGAGGGCGATGCTGGGACGAACCCAGTCGAGCATGTGGTCGACGTCGTCACCGATCGCGAGCGCCGGTGACGCATATACCTGAAGCTCGCCGAGGCTGGGGTCGCGCTTGGCCTTGCCCTTGGCGAGGGGTTCGCCCCACACGCTTGCTGCTTTCTCCGGGTGGTAGAAGATGGGCTCCCACCCTTCGGCGATTTCGGCGGTGAGTTCGACATTCTTGGGGCCGAGGGATGCGATGAGGATCGGGATGCGCTCGCGAACGGGATGGTTGATCAGCTTGAGCGGCTTGCCCAGTCCGGTGCCCTTCTCGGCAGGCAGCGGCACCTGGTAGTACTTGCCCTGGTACTCGACCTTCTCACGACGCCACACCTGGCGGCAGATTTCGACAACCTCGCGAGTGCGACCGAGAGGGGCGTCGTACTTGACGCCATGGAATCCTTCGATCACCTGCGGGCCGGAAGCGCCGAGGCCCATGACAAATCGTCCGTTGGAGACGAAGTCGAGTCCGGCGGCAGTCATCGCGGTGAGCGACGGCGTGCGGGTGTAAATCTGGAAGATGCCTGAGGCAAGTTCGATGGTTGTCGTCTTGGCTGCCAGGTAACCGAGTTGGCTGACCGCGTCGAACGAGTAGGCCTCGGGGACAAACGCAATGTCCAGACCGGCCTTTTCGAGGTCACCGACTTCCTCGACAGTCTCGGCGAATCCGCCGCTGTAGTTCAATCCCATTCCGATGCGCACGTTCTAACCCCAATCCTCACGATTGCCATGTGTGCGCCAGGCACACCTCCCCTTGAACACTACGGAACATGAGGCCGTATTCATGTGACTGCCCCGTTCATATTCGATGACCGAAATGAACGGGGCGGGTTCTCACATGAGCGTCGAGAAATCAGGAATCTTCGGGACGAACCACCATCACGGGGCACTGCGCGGAAGCGATCAGCGTGTTGCTCGTGGATCCGAGGAGCATTCCGCGGAATCCGCCGCGGCCTCGGCTACCGACTACGACGAGCTGCGCCCGAGACGACCATTCCAGGAGTCGGCCACGCGGATTGTCGAGGTAGATCTCGCGGCGAACTACGACGTCCGGGTACTTCTCGGACCATCCGGCCAGGTTCTCGCTCAGTACCGCGTGCTCTTCTTCCTCGAGCGACGCCGGTGCCAGTGCGGCGGCGCGGGGATCCTCGAACGCTGCTGTTCCGAGGTCACTCCAGACGTGGACGGCTACGAGTTCTGCGCCACGGAACGCCGCTTCCTCGAATGCAGCGCCCACCGCCTGTGCGCTCAGGGCACTGCCGTCGACACCCACCACGACGGGGCCATCGGACGGTACGACGCCGTCACGGTCGCGCACCACGATGACGGGGCACTTGCCATGGCTCGCGACACCGACGGCCGTGTTGCCGAGTACCGCGGTGGCAGCTTTTCCCGACGACGACGCCCCTACTACGACCAGGCGGGCTTTCGCTGAACTCTCCAGGAGCCACTGCGTCGGGCTGCCGATGGCCATCTCGGTGTGAACGGTGATGTTCGGGGCTACCTCGGCGGCGAACTTCTCAGCCTCACCGAGTACCTCTTTACCTGCCTCTTCCACCCACTCGTACACGCCACCCGCGTCGATGTACGGGCCGCCGAATCCGTACGGTGCGAAGTCGAGCGCGTGAATGATATCGAGTCGCAATTCTCGCTGCGCGGCAATTTTCGCAGCTTCTCGGAGCGCTGTCGACGAGGTGTCCGATCCGTCGATTCCGACGACGACATTGTTGTGTTCGCGTGAACTCATGTGCCCACCTTCCGTAAGAAGTAACCGAGCCACTTCCACTCTAACCATCGCAATTACGACATGGTTTCCGGGTCGAGCCTAACCCTGTTTCGGTGACCAAGGTCCCCGAAACTGTTGACGGGGAATTGAATTAGCAGGCCCGGATCAGTCCCACAAGTGAACTGGATTACCACTGCGCATGTTCTCGATGTATGCCCGCATCATCTCGGCAAGTGCAGCGGTTCGGTCGAGTCCCGCGGCTTCACCGGCGCCGACGCGTCCACGCTGCCAGGCCGCACCCGTCTGCCGGTTGAGGCACCGGCCTTCGATGACACCGAGGTACTTCTCACGTGCTGCACTCGACAATCCGAAGTCGGCCAAGCCTTCGTCCGCGAGGGGAAGTAACCGTCGCAGGATCAGCTCGTCTGCACCGACCCATCCCATACCCGGCCAGTACAACATCGCGTCGAGCCCGTGCTTGGCGCCGATGTGCAGGTTCTCTTCTGCTGCATGAAAAGACATCTGCGACCACAGTGGTCGATCCGCGTTGACGAGCGCTCGGACTGTTCCGTAGTAGAACGCGGCGTTTGCCATGATGTCGAGAACGGTGGGCCCGGCGGGCAGCACTCGATTCTCGATCCGTAAGTGCGGCTTGCCATCCGAGCAGTCGTACACAGGCCGATTCCAACGGTAGACGGTTCCGTTGTGCATCTGGAGTTCTTTCAACTCGGGAATTCCGCCTGCCGCGAGTACCGCCAGGGGATCGGCATCGGACACGTCGGGCAGCAGCGCCGGAAAGTATCGCGAATTCTCCTCGAAGAGATCGAGAACCGAATGTATCCAGCGCTCCCCGAACCAGACGCGCGGCCGCACTCCCTGATTCTTGAGTTCGAATGTTCTTGTGTCCGTGGCTTGTTCGAAGATCGGTATCCGAGATTCGTGCCACAGCGCCTTACCCGCCAGGAACGGCGAGTTGGCGGCCAGGGCAACCTGCGGCCCGGCCAGGCACTGCGCCGCATTCCAGTGCGGCGCAAACTCTTCCGGAGAAACCCGCAGGTGCAGCTGCATCGATGTGCAGGCCGCCTCGGGAACCACCGAATTGGTATCGGCACGTAGCACTTCCACAGTTCCACCAGGAAGTGCGACACCTTCGACGTCAAGTTCGATGTCTTCACCCCGCGCCGCAAAGATTTGCTCGTTGAGCAATTCGTAGCGCGGATTGGCGGTGATCCACTCGCGGTCGAGATGTTCGAGTTGGAGCGTCGGCAGCATCCCGATCATCACCATCTCGGCGTCGTGCTCATGGATGCGAGCGTCCGCGATCACGAGAGAACTGCGCAGTTTCTCCTCGAGATCGAAGGTGTTGTCACCGGTCAGTGGTCCGGGCTCGACATTCATTTCGACGTTGAACTGCCCTAGTTCCGTTTGAAACACTGCGTCGTCGTCGATGGCGTCGAGCACTGCAAGGTTGGACATCGCCGGCAGCATGTCACCGGCGACGAGGTTGAACTCGATCTCCATTCCCAGCAGTGGGTCTGGTTTGTCGACGGCGTCCCGGAAGTCGCCGCGATCGAGCATCTGCTTCATGGCGTCGACACACGATCGCACCTTCTTGCGGAATACACGCCGGTCCGCCCTGGTGAACATCCGTGCCTGAACTTCTGCGCCCATGTCCGGTCCCCCTCCTTCGCGATCAACCACCGAAGGTCGTCTTCCGCAAGGCTAACCGGCGGCCACCGGCCCACAACACAAACCGTGAATGAAAAACTGCAGGGCACCGGAAAGAAATTCCGATGCCCTGCAGGTCTGCGAGAAATATTCCTACGAGTTGTCCACCCAGGTGACCGCAACGCCGCGCGCCTTCAGCCACACGGCCGGATCAACCTTGGCGCCGTTTTCGGCAACCTCGAAGTGCAGGTGCGGGCCGGTGGACTGGCCACGGTTACCGACGGTGGCGATCTGCTGACCGGCGGCTACGCGCTGGCCCACCGCAACCTGGTAGTCGTTGACGTGTCCGTACGTGGTGACGGCGCCGTCGTCGTGCTGGATGCGTACCCAGAGACCGAAGCCCGAGGCGGGTCCGGCGTCGATGACCTGTCCGGCTGCTGCCGCAAGGACCGGAGTTCCGATCGGGGCGGCGATGTCCAGGCCGCCGTGGTGTGCACCCCAGCGGTTACCGAACGTGGAGGTGAGCGTTCCGGAAACAGGCTGCACAGTGCCGCCGTTCGACGAAACCGGGCTGAACGAGCCGGTGAACTGCTGTACCTGTGCGTTCACCTGCGCCACGAGATCAGGAAGTTCGGGCACCTCGATGCTCGCCGCCGTCGGGAGCCCGAGATTCGACAGTGCTGCTGGAATCTCGATGCCCTCGGGAAGCAGTCCCTGCGGAATCTCGAATCCGGCGATGTTCTGGGTGGCCGGAGCTGCCGCTGCGGTACCTGCACCCATCTGGCCTGCGCCAACGAGGAGTGCGCCCGTAGCTGCAGCTACAACACCAGCCTTGACACCTGCGCCCGGGCCAGCTGACGGAACGCGGTGACGTCCACTCACTGCGTCAGGATCGATCTCGAATGCAGCAATGGAATTGTCCGTGCGGTGGTGGTCTCCCACAGTTTTTGCCCTGTCAGTCGTCGGCCTGCAACGGTCTTCGAACGAAGCCCGCTCCTCTGTCTGCCGACGAATGTAACAGTTTGGTCAAGGAGACCGCCACCGTTACACGATCTTGATCAAACTATTTTTCGTCCGTCTGTCGACTTGCATCCAACTCTGCCCGGAATGCCTCGTACCGCGCTCGGTGCGCGGGCCGTCGACGAATAATCGCCCAGGCGATCCCGAGTGCGACAAACCAGATCGGAGTGACGACCAGCGCCTGCAGTGTGTCGTCCTTGGTGGTCAGAGCCCACAAGATGAACACGAAGAAGGCCAGTACAACCCAGCACATCACGATGCCGCCGGGCATCTTGAACTTCGACGCCTCGTGCAGGTGCGGGCGACGCTTCCGGTACACCAGGTAGCTCGCCAAGATGATCGTCCAGACGAACATGAAGAGCAGCGCGGAGATTGTGGTCACAACGGTGAATGCCTCGATCACCGAGTCACCGGAGAACAACAGAATCAAAGATGCCAGCAGGAAGATGCACGAGAACATCAGGGCATTCGCGGGAACCTTGCGCGAGTTCAGCTTTCCGAGGGCCTTCGGTGCGTCGCCCTCCTGCGCCAGGCCGTACACCATGCGTGAGGTGGAGTAGATGCCCGAGTTCGCCGAGGACGCCGCGGACGTCAGCACCACGAAGTTGATGACCGACGCGGCGATACCCAAGCCCGCGAGGGTGAACATCGCGACGAACGGACTCTTGTCCGCCTCGATCTCACGCCACGGCGTCACAGCGATGATGACGGTCAGCGCGACCACGTAGAACAGCAGCACACGGATCGGGATGGAGTTGATGGCCTTCGGGAGGTTCTTCTCCGGATCCTTCGCCTCGGCCGCCGTCGTACCCACCAGCTCGATACCCACAAACGCGAACACCGCGATCTGGAAGCCTGCGACAAATCCCATGAATCCGGTCGGGAACATGCCACCGTCGTTCCAGAGATTGTCGATGCCGGAAGTCGCACCGTTGGGCGCGGTGAACCCGGAGACGACCATGACGATGCCGACGATGATCAAGCTGACGATGGCGATGATCTTGATCAGTGCGAACCAGAACTCGGTCTCACCGAACGCCTTCACCGTCGGCAGATTAAGAAGGAGTAGTGCGGCGATGGTGAGCAATGCCGGAATCCACGCAGCCAGCCCCGGCCACCAGTATTTGAAGTATCCCGAGATCGCGATCACGTCGGCGATGCCGGTGACGATCCAACAGAACCAATACGTCCAGCCGGTGAAGAATCCCGCCCACGGCCCCAGCAGATCAGCGGCGAAATCGGAGAACGACTTGTACGACATGTTGGAGAGCAGCAACTCCCCCATCGCCCGCATGACGAAGAAGAGCATGAAGCCGATGATCATGTACACGAAGATCACCGAAGGCCCGGCCAGCGAGATCGTCTTGCCCGAACCCATGAACAGGCCGGTGCCGATGGCGCCGCCGATCGCGATCAGCTGGATATGACGATTGGACAGCTGACGCGACAAGTGGGGGTCGTCACCCGCCGATTTGTTCTGGTCAACGTGGTTCACGTGGTCGGACACGGAGAATCCCCCTGGTCGTTCGGCGCGGATCGAGAGCAACGAACACTGCCCTTCAACACGAACCTCGGAAAATATGCTCTCTCAAAGTACGCGCGCCCCGCCGCAGAATGCGCATCGGAAAGCCCGCGCCGATAACCTGGATCGGTGAACACTGACCGCACCGACCCTCGAAACGGGCATATCGCCGCAACATTGTTCGACTTCTCGGGGACGCTCTTCCGCCTCGAGGAAGATTCCGACTGGGCCGAACATTTTGTCGATCACACCGGCGAGCCGATGGACGTGCATGCTCAAGCCGAGCTGATGCGCCGAATGACCGCTCCGGTCGGGCGAACAGTCGAGATGGACGAAGCTGGACTGTATGCGTGGGAGAACCGTGACCGGGATCCGAAGCTGCATCGTCAGGCGTACCTCGATGTCCTGAGCAAGTCCGGTGTGCCCGATCTCGGTCGCGCCGAAGCGCTGTACGGACTGCTCGTGGACCCGGATCGGTGGACTCCGTACCCTGACACCGGCGAGGTACTGAAGTCTCTGTCGGAGAAGGGTATTCGCACTGCGGTCTTGAGCAACATCGCCTTCGACATCCGTCCCGCGTTCGTCGACCGCGGCTGGGATCTGTGGGTCGACGAATTTGTGTTGTCCTTCGAGGTGGGGGCGGTCAAGCCCGAACCTGCAATTTTCGAGCACGCCCTGTCGCAACTCGACGTGGACGCAGCCCAGACCTTGATGATCGGAGACAGTGATGTCGCCGACGGCGCCGCCCGCGACATCGGATGCCAGTTCGCTCTCGTCGATCCGCTGCCGACGTCCGAACGACCACACGCGCTACTCGACGCGGTGCGGAAGTTCGGGCTGATCTGAAAGGAACTCAGCCGAACTGGGCGAGGTGGTGAATTTGTTCCTTCGTCGACGGATACAGCGTCAACCACGTCCCGTACAGGTCGTCGTACCTGGCCCTGTTGGCTGCATTCGGCACTACTTCGTGTGAGCGTGTCGTCCAATCGGTTTCCGGCGCAACAAGCCCGGTACCGATCGCAGCCAACAGTGCATCGCCGTAACTTGCGCCGATGGTCTGCGCGGGCACCAACTGTGTGTGTCCGGTGATATCGCTGACGGCCTGAGTCCAGACCCGACTCTTGACACCACCTCCCACAGCAACCGTGCGACGAACGGGTTCGTCTGTGTCCCCGAACATTTCGAGTATCTGACGAATTCCGAAGGCAATACCCTCATAGGCAGCTCGAAACAGATGCCCCCGGCCATGGCGCAATGAGAGTCCCGCAACCACACCCCTGGCGTCGGGATCGAATACCGGTGTCCGTTCGCCGGCGAGGTACGGCAGGATCAACAGCCCTTCGGCGCCGGCCGGCACTGCCTCGGCTTCCGCTGACAGTTGCTCGAAAGGTACGTCGCCGGTGAGCTTGTGCAGCCACTCGGTGAGGCTTCCGGCAGTGGACGTTCCGGCCGCAAGTGCCAGAGTATTCTTCTGAACGCCTGCGGTTGTCCACAATGCCGGGTTGCTGTGAAACTTGTCGAGCACCTGCACCAGGAACATCGTCGACCCGTACATGAGCATGAGATCCCCGGGATGGCGGGCACCCACACTGAACCCCTCGGAAAATGCGTCGACGGTACCCGCGACAACGGGCGTCCCGACGGGCAGTCCGGTCTGCTCGGCTGCGTCCGCGTGTACCCGTCCGACAACGTCACTCGGCCACACCAATCGGGGGCACTCGAGATGGCCGAGAACACGATTCGCCCATTCCGATCTCCAGGTGAAGTCTCGGACCGAATAGAGCGGATCACACTGGCTGGCAGTGTGATGATCCTGAATGTACTCACCGGTCAGCTTTGCGGCGATATACGAGTTCGACCCGTACCATCGCTTCGCTGCTGCAAACGTTTCCGGTTCGTGATTGCGCACCCACTCGATTTTCGGACCGACAGCTTGGCTCGACAGGAGCTTGCCACCACAGTCGAGTATTGCCTTCTCACTGAACAATTCGGTCAGTGAAACAACTTCTGCGGATGCTCGACTGTCGATTCCGTACAGAATGGCCGGACGCACAGGTCGAAGTTCACTGTCGCACAACACCAGCGCCGGGCCGACACCACTGACACAGACACCGGAAACCTTGGTAAATGTGGGAACTTGTGCCACAAGACGTTTGGAGATGGCGCATACCTCGGACCACCACATCTTCTCGGCGTCCACCTCCGCCCACCCTGGCCTGGGCATCGAGATCCGATGGTCGATCTGCTCGGTTGCCAGGACCACGCCGTCAGGGGTTACCAGAACTCCTTTGCTGCTGCCCGTCCCCATGTCGATGCCTACCAACAAGTCCACGCAACAACCCTAGCTGAGCGGACCTCTACACACCCTCGGTAAGTTCGCGCAGCGATGCGTAACGTTCCCGAACCTGCGGGGCCGGTGCGGCCTCGAAGCGCTTCTCCTCGGGTTTGGCCCACACCGGTGGGTGCTCGTCTCCGAGAAGCGTCCAGGCAGCTTGCCGACAGGCACCTTCCGCAACATATTCACCAGGATCAGGTATCACGACCGGCACCCCGAGAATCGCCGGAGCGATTTCACACAAAGCGCGAGACTTTGCGCCGCCGCCAACCAACAGAACCCGTTTCACCTGGACACCTTGACGGACGAGATCGTCTACGCCATCGGCCAAACCGCACAGCAATCCTTCGACAGCAGCACGCGCAAAATGCGCCGGCGTCGAATTCTGCAGCCGGAAGCCGTGCATGGCCCCGGTCGCGTCGGGACGGTTGGGAGTCCGTTCACCCTCGAAGTACGGAATCATCACCAGGCCGTCGCTCCCGAGTGGGGCAGACAACGCCAATCGGGACAGTTCGTCGTGATCGACTCCGAGAATGGACGCCGTCGCGTCGAGAATCCGGGCACCGTTGAGTGTGCACACCAACGGCAGGTGCAGTCCGGTCGCGTCGGCAAAGCCGGCAACATTGCCACTGGAATCGTGCGTCGGCGTGACTGACACAGCAGAGACGACGCCGGAGGTTCCGATCGAGATGACCACGTCACCGGGAATCGCTCCCAAACCCAGTGCGGCTGCGGCATTGTCACCAGTTCCCGGACCGATTACCGCGCCGGATCGAGTGATACCGATCTTTTCGCTGGGCAGAGCAACACGTGGAACCTGTGGCGTTCGATCGCGAAAAGCCAGCGACAGCAAGTCCATCCGGTACTCGCGCGTCGCGGCTGCGAAGTACCCCGTTCCACTCGCGTCACCGGCGTCGGTGGCAAGGCCGTCGAGCGAGACGGCGCCGCCCAACTTCCAAGACAGCCAATCGTGCGGAAGACAGACTGCTGCAGTTCGGTTCGCATTGTCGGGTTCGTGATCTGCCAGCCACCGCAACTTGCTCGCAGTGATGGCGGCTACCGGCACAACTCCCACGGCGTCGGCCCACGCCTGTGGTCCACCCAGCTCGTCGACGAGTTCGCTCGCGGCCTGCGCGGAGCGAGTGTCGTTCCACAGCAATGCCGGTCGCACTACGTCGCCGTCGCCGTCCAAACACACCATGCCGTGTTGTTGCGCGCCTACGGATACTGCCGCGACATCGCCGAGTCCACCGGCCGCGGCAATCGCGCTGTCCATGGCCTCAAACCACCGCGCCGGGTCGATCTCGGTGCCGGTGGGATGCGTCGCACGTCCCTCCCGGATCAATTCACCCGAATCGGCATCACGGACAATGACCTTGCACGACTGAGTTGAGGAATCGATCCCGGCTACGAGCGTCACAGCGTGTCCTCTCTGAAGGACCTTCAGCTCGCGACTGCGACCGCGGGCATTCGGTTGCTGCGCTTACGCAGCGATCGAACATATTCTGCGCGCTCGGTCTCCGTCATTCCACCCCAGATGCCGTAAGGCTCGTGGACAGCCAGAGCGTGTTCGCGGCACTGCTGAAGAACCGGGCAGGCGGAGCAGATCTTCTTTGCGTTCAGTTCGCGGTTTTCGCGAGCATGCCCACGCTCGCCGTCCGGGTGGAAGTACACGGCGGAGTCGTGCCCACGGCACGCTCCTTGCATCTGCCAGTCCCACACTTCAGTTGTCGGATTCGGCATCGGAAGGTGCTTGTGCATGATGGCGACCTCAATTCTTGATTCTGAGACGGACTTTGAATTCTGTGACGGAGAAGGGTGTGACCGGCCTACTGACCGATCGTCTGGACATCTCCCCGACGCAACCGGTACGCGCACACCGTGGCGAGTTCACTGACCGCAGGCGGGTCCAATGCGGCGCTGCCGTCGTCGAGGATGTTCTTCAATCTCCGGAAGTACTCGCGGGGCTCCAGGCCGAAGGTGACAAAGATGTCTTCGTCCGGTCCGCCGTCGAACTTCTGCCATTTGCGCGCGAAGTCGACAATCTCGTTTTGCGTGTCGGTGCGACTCATCGGGTTCTCCCCTAGGTTCGTGCGCCCTCTGACCTCGTACTGCGACCCACCCGAGAACGCGGTGCCCCGTGAGTCAAGACACAGCCTATGCCCACTTCTGCTTTTTCACAATACCCACTTAGGTACTCAAAGAACTAAAGTAATCAATCTTTTGTATCCTGAAGTAACGCTAAGAGAATGCTTGAATAGAACGTATGACCCGACCGCCTATCACTCCCGCCACAGCCGGCGAGGTGTTCTCGCTGATCCGCGCAGGTTCCGCGACCACACGAAGCGAAATCGGGAAACTCACCGGACTGTCCCGGACCGCCGTGTCTGCGCGAGTCGGCGCACTGCAGTCGATCGGCCTCATCGCGGACGACGACGAAGGCCCCTCGACCGGTGGCCGTCCGCCGGCAACCTTGACGTTCAACAAATCCGCTGGACTGGTACTGGTTGTCGCCATCGGCCGCTCACGCGCACAGTTGGCCGTCACAGACCTATCCGGCACCATCCTCACCGCGGAAGACATCGATAAATCGGTGGGCGTCGGGCCTGACGAACTGATGCCTGAAATCGCGGACCATCTGACGTCGTTGCTGGCCCGAATCGGCCGCCCCCCTACCGAAGTCATCGGAGTCGGACTCAGCATCCCCGGGACCGTTGACATCGCAGCCGGAGCCAGTCTCGATTCACCGATGATGTCAGGCTGGGACGGCGTCGCCCTTGCTCCCTACCTTGCATCAGTCACAGACGCACCGCTGTTCGCCGACAACGACGCCAACGTCATGGCGCTCGCGGAACTCAGCGAAAGGCGTGAAAGCGCACCGAATCTACTCATGATCAAAGCGTCCACCGGCCTCGGCGCCGGTATCGTTCTCGGCGGTGTCCTGCAACGCGGGTCGCTCGGCGCCGCCGGCGAGATCGGGCACACCAAAACCGCTGCGGCCAAGGACGTCCAATGCCGCTGTGGTGACGTAGGTTGCGTCGAAACCGTCGCCAGCGGTTGGGCACTCGTACATGCACTCGAAGCCCAGGGCCGGGACGTCGGCCACGTTCGCGACGTCGTTCGCCTGGCCCTCGACGGCGACGGGGAAGCACGCCGATTGATCCGAACGAGCGGCCGGCTCATCGGCGACGTGATCTCCGGCGCGGTCAATCTCCTCAACCCGGAAGTGCTTGTCATCGGCGGCGACATGGCCGAAGCCGACGAACTCTTCCTTGCCGGACTTCGAGAATCTGTCTACGGCAACGCAACTGCCCTCGCCACGCGCTCACTACACATCGTGTCCGTCAGCCACGGAGCGCAATCGGGAATCCTCGGGTGCGCCGTCCTGGTACTCGACAATCTCCTGAGCCCACGTGAAATCGACTTGAGGATTGCCGACGCCGCCCACTGAGGTTCGGCATTGCACACACCCGTCGGCTTCGCGCCGTGTGGGTAGTGCCGCTACACTGACTACCGCAGCTACGACGCCCAAAGCCCCGCGCCGGCCGGTCGAGTAGCGGCACAGCCCAACCGGTGAGTGAAAACCGCAGTACAACACGGTTTTCATGCTTTTCGGATGAGCTCCCCGCCCTCGTAGCTCAGGGGATAGAGCATTCCTCTCCTAAAGGAAGGGTCGCAGGTTCGAATCCTGCCGAGGGCACGCGGATTAGCCAGCATCAAGTCAATCCGGACATTAGTCTGACGCCGTGAACACACAAAAGCATGCGGGTCAGGCTCGCATCTCCGGGCGTCAACTCTCTTACGTGGCCTTCGCTGTCGTCGTCATCGTGTATCTGGCAATAATTCAGTTCGGCGGCCGCCTCATCGCAGGTTGGGGAAACGAAGACGACACCCTGACCACTCGCGGGGTGGTCTTCACGATGCTGATCCCGTTGGCGATCGCTCTGATCTTTACGTACGGCGTTATCGCAGCCCTCGGCTGGTGGCGTCCGGTCATCAAAGATGATCGGCCGGTAAATCGCTGGGTTTGGGTTGTGCCTGTCGTTCTTCTCGTCGCGATCCTGGTTGGCATCGACTACAGCGCGCTCGCAGAGAAGGGCTGGCTGTTCGTTCTCGTCCTGTTGATCGCCACCCAGTTCGTGGGCTGGGGCGAAGAGGGAATGTTCCGCGGCATCGGAGTGACCATGCTGCGCAACCACGGACTCCGAGAAGGCCAGGTAGCCCTCTGGTCCAGCCTCATCTTCGGCGCCGTCCACCTTTCCAACGTCTTCGGAAACGGCGCTTCCGCGGTCCCACAAGCAATCATGGTCAGCCTCGCCGGGTACTTCTTCTATCTCACACGCCGGGTCTCGGGGAGCAATGCACTCAACTCGGTACTTCACGGACTCTTCGACTTCGCCCTACTCAGCGGCAGTGCAATCCTGCTCGACCAACAGGGTTATGCGGGTGCATTCGCGCCAATCCTGGCCTACCCGATCATCGCCATCGTGCTCATCGTCAAGCGACACAAAATCGAACCTCCGCACCCCGTCGACGATCACGCTGTCACCTCCACTACCTAGTAGCCCGCTTCGCCGGCACGGCGGACATGACGACAAGAGCCCCACTCCCAGTGATGCGGGTGGGGGCGTCGTTCATGTGCAGGGGCAGTCACGTGCGGCAACAGCCCAAACGACAACGGTTCCTGCAGGCTGTGTGCTCAACCGACAAGAACCTGAACCGCAAAGTTGCGAGACCGCGCGCGTACCCCGGCAGTTGCGGCCTGAAAATCACGTACCCCGACTGTCGCCCCTCCAAACAGATCCGACAATGTCTCTCACATTCCATTTCTGCGAGAGCACTAGGTGGGATTGACGTTTCATCCATTCTTCGGCCGCATGTCATGCTGAAACCATGACGCCCGCAGCCGCCATGAGCACTCCCCAGAAGAACATGTCATTGATTCCGGGCGGAACCTTCTGGATGGGGTCCGAGGACTTCTATCCGGAAGAACGCCCGGTTCACCAAGTGAGCATCGACAGTTTCTGGATGGATACGACGGCCGTCACCGTCGCCGAGTTCCGTCGATTCGTCAAAGCAACGGGTCACGTCACGACTGCCGAGATCGCGCCAGATCCGGCCGATTACCCCGCTGCCGACCCCACGCTGCTGGTGCCCGGTTCTTTGGTCTTCCACTCACCGCCCGGACCGGTCCCCCTGGACGACTACACCCAGTGGTGGACGTTCACACCTGGCGCGGATTGGCGACACCCGGAGGGCCCGGGCAGCAATGTCGGTGGACGCGAAAAGCATCCCGTCACGCACGTCTCGTACTTCGACGCGCAGGCATACGCACAATGGGCCGGCAAGGAACTCCCCACCGAAGCGGAGTGGGAGTACGCGGCGCGCGGCGGCCTCGATCGCAAGGCCTACGTGTGGGGCGACGAGGATTCTCCCGGCGGAAAACCTGGCGGCAATGTGTGGCAAGGCCAGTTCCCGTGGGAAAATCTGCTCGAAGACGGCTACGAACGTACCGCCCCCGTGGGGAAATTCCGTCCCAACGGCTACGGCCTCCTCGACATGGCCGGCAACGTCTGGGAATGGACAGCGGATCACTACACGTCGGACCACGCCCACAGCACCAAGAACATTGCGCCGGCAACCTCGTGCTGCATTCCCCGCAACCCGCGCGCCGAGCTTGCTACGGAAACAGTTGCAGGAGAGACTTATCCGCTACGAGTCATCAAGGGTGGGTCACATCTGTGTGCACCCAACTACTGCCTGCGCTACCGGCCGGCCGCGCGGCAGAGCGAGTCCGAAGAGTCCTCGACCTGCCACGTCGGCTTCCGGTGCGTCGTGCGAATTCCGCAGGAGTAGGTCAGAAGGGTGCGTCGCCGAGAATCGCGACGCGTTCCATGACCCGTCGATGCGGGAAGTAGTCACTGGCCGCGTAGTGCTGCGTCGCTCGGTTGTCCCAGAACGCAATGGAATTGGCTGCCCATTTGAATCGGCACTGGAAATCCGGAACCTTGACCTGCGCGAACAACAGATTGAGCAGATCCTTGCCTTCCTGCGGATCCATGTCCGGGATGTGAGTGGTGAAGAGGCTGTTCACAAACAGCGTTTTGCGGCCAGTCTCCGGATGCTTGCGGACCATCGGATGCAGCACCGGCGGGTACTGCTCCTTCATCTTCTCGAGCTTTTCGGGCGACATACTGCGACCGAAGGACGGAACGAAGTCGTGGACGGCTTCACGCCCGTCGATCAAGTCCTTGACCTCGTCGGAAAGGCAATCGAACGCGTTGCCCATGTCGGCCCACAGGGTGTCGCCACCGGCCGGCGGAACATCGATGGCACGCAGGACAGAACCTAGCGGCGGCGTCTTGGTCCACGTGACGTCGACGTGCCAGATGTTCTCGGTGCCAGGGCTGTCCTCGCCGCGCTCGAAGCGCACTACGGCCGGGACCTCACCCTGCGGGAGCAACGGGTGGACTTCGAGTTCACCCCAATTGCCGGCAAAGTCACGGTGATTGAGGCTCGAGATGTTCTGGTCTCGGAAGAACACGACCTTCCATTCGAGCAAGGCGCGACGGACGTCGTCGATCTGCTCGGCTGACGGATCACGCAGGTCGATGTTGCTGATCTCGGCCCCGATGAAGGGTGTAACCGGCGTGAGAGTGAAACGCTCGTACGGCCTCGACTCGACACCTTCGGGATTGCGGCGCATCCCGCGAGGACCGAATTCGATTGTGTGATTACCGATTTGAACCGTACGAGACGACGTGAGTGCAGCCATGAAAACAGCTCCGTTTCGATTTACGTATTGACTCGCGCGTCAGGGGACTGCGCGATCTTGCTTCGGGTGCGTGTGTACTCACTCTGCGGAGCCAGCAATGCCGCGACCATCAGGTCGACAAGATGGTCCACAGTGGTGTCGAAATCTGCCTTCACCACAAGATTTCCCTCGGCACGCCGCTGCTCGAAAACAGCAAGCGCGGAGACAGTCATGTTGGACGTCAGGTCGATTCGCTCGACCGCAACACGGCGAGACAGGTGCGGTAGCGCACGCGTCAACCGCGAGACCACTTCGTTGATTGCTTCGCTGACCTCGCGGAACTCGAGGCTCTGAGTATCGACTGATGGCGAGACCCTGGCGATGAACCTCGCATAATTCGAGCCGTCGGCAGTGGCGAGGAAATCTGCTAGCGGGTAGATGAAGGCCTCGACCAAGGCTCGAACCGTGTCCGTTCGGCCGCTTGCGTCGATGTCGTCGAGGTACGTCAGGCGAGCGATATTGATCTGGCCCATCCGATAGCGGAATACGGCCAGCACCAACCCGTCCCGTCCCCCGAAGTGGTACTGGACTGCAGAGTTGTTACGTTGCCCCGCCGCTGCCGCGACATCGCGCATCGACACCTCGTGGATGCCATGTTCGGCAAACATGCGTTCCGCGACGGCGATCATTGCACTCTTGGCATCTGACGAGCTGGGCATGAATGGAGCATATAAGTCAGTGCCTTAAAACTGCAACCCCTCTTTGCTGTGCGCCTTTATTAACCGCCGGGGGTTAACAAAGGCGCACAGCAGGAAGTAAATCCCACTCAACGAGACCTTTCCTTTCAATGTGACATCGAGAGCTACGCTGCAGATTAAGTCAGCCACTTAATTCTCGGTCTCAAGACAGCCAGGAGCCCGCTTGTGAATCGTCATTCCATTCCGATCATCGCCGAGACGCCGAACGTCGCCGCATCGGTCGACTACCGCGACCAGAAGGTGCCTTTCACCCGGCCAGAACCCATTCGCCCGCCGGCCGGGGCGCCCAACGTCCTGCTCATCATGATCGACGATGTCGGGTTCGGCGCCCCCTCCGCGTTCGGCGGCCCGTGCCGTACCCCAACGGCTGAGCGCCTCGCGGACACCGGCGTCAAGTACAGCCGATTCCACACCGCCGCACTGTGCTCACCGACCCGCGCTGCCACTCTGACGGGCCGCAATCACCACAGCGTCGGCATGGGCGTCATCTCCGAGATGGCCAACGCCGCCCCCGGATACAACGGAACCCGCCCGGCGTCGGCGGCCACCGTCGCTCGTATTCTGCAGGGAAATGGTTACGCCACGGGCGCTTTCGGTAAGATGCACCAGACCCCGACCTGGGAGACCACCGCCGCGGGGCCGTTCGATCGCTGGCCTGTACGTGAAGGTTTTGACAAGTTCTACGGCTTTCTCGGCGCCGAGTCCGACCAGTTCACCCCAGTTCTCTACGAGGACTTCACGATGGTGGACCTGCCCAAGACCCCGCAGGAGGGCTACCACCTCTCCGAAGACCTCGTCGATCACGCCATCGAATGGGTCGAAGGCGTCAACACCATGGACCCGGACAAGCCGTGGTTCTGCTACCTCCCCTTCGGCGCGTGCCATGCGCCACTTCAGGTTCCGGACAGCTACCTGAACAAGTACGTCGGCGAATTCGACCACGGCTGGGATCGCCAGCGCGAGATCACCCTGGAAAAGCAGAAGGAACTGGGCGTCGTCGGACCCGATACCGTGCTGGCTCCGTGGGCACCGGGCGTTCCGCACTGGGACGAACTGGACGACGACCAGAAGAAGGTCTCGGCCCGGCTGATGGAGTTGTACGCCGCGTTTCTCGAGCACACCGACGACGAGGTCGGTCGACTGGTGGATCGTTTGCAGGACATGGGCGTTCTGGACAACACCCTCGTTCTCTACATGATGGGCGACAACGGAGCCTCTGCCGAAGGCGGTATGGAGGGGTCGTTCAACTACCTCGCCGGGCTCAACGGTTACAAGACCGCGACAGCCGAAGTCCTTGCCCGGTACGACGAACTGGGCACCGAAACCAGTTATCCGCACTACCCGGCCGCCTGGGCCCTCGCGCTCGACACCCCGTACCAGTGGGCCAAGCAGGTTGCCTCCCACTACGGTGGAACCCGCAACGGCTTGATCGCACACTGGCCCAGGGGAATCGAGAATCACGGCATTCGCGAACAGTGGCACCATTGCGTCGACATCACCCCCACGATCCTCGAAGCTGCCGGCATCCCGGCACCGACGAGCGTCGACGGCGTAGCGCAGAAGCCCATGGAGGGTGTTGCGATGAACTACACCTTCGATGATCCGGAGGCCGACGAGCGGCACACCACACAGTATTTCGAGATCTTCGGAAACCGCGGCATCTACGATCACGGTTGGACCGCCGTCACCGCGCACCGCGCACCTTGGCTGATGGCGACGCATGGACTGGAACTCACGTCACTCAGTGACGACAAGTGGGAGTTGTACGACACGACGGTCGACTGGTCGCAGGCCCGCGATCTCGCGGACGAGCATCCTGAGATCCTCGCGCGACTCAAGGAGAAGTTCCTCGTCGAGGCGGCCAAGTACCAGGTCCTGCCGCTCGACGACCGTACCGTCGGACGGCATTCGACACCGGAATCCCGTCCGCCGCATCCTATGATGGGCCGCAAGTCGTTGACGCTGTACCCGCATATGAACGGACTGGTCGAGAAAGCAGCACCCAACTTCTTCAACCGCTCGTACGCGTTGACCGCCGATCTCGGCAGCGTCGCCGACGGCATGCTGGTAAGCCTCGGTGGCCGCTTCGGCGGATTCGCCTTGTACGTCATCGATTCCGTACCGGTCTATTGCTACAACTTCAGCGGTGGTGGCCGCACGTTCGTGCGAGCCGACAAGCCTCTGTCCGCCGACGCCAAGGAAGTATCCGTCCATTTCGACTACGACGGCGGTGGTATCGGCAAGGGCGGTCTCGCGACGTTGCGCGTCGACGGCGAGGTTGTCGCCAAGGGTCGGATCGACAAGACCACTCGGGCAATCTTCAGCATGAACGAGCAGCTGGATATCGGAATCAACCGTGGCAGCCCGGTTTCCGAGGAATTCGCCGAGCAGGGCACATTCCGCTACGGCGGCAAGCTGAACAGCGTGACTATCGACTTGCTTCCGACGCGTGATGTTGTCTCCGCCGAGGAGCGCGAGAAGATTTCGCTGGCAGTGCACTAGGTCGCAGGGCGATTGTGCAGCCGCACGGGTAGTTACCGCTGCGGCTGCACAATCGGCGCGCGGCTACCCGAACAGGATTTCTCTCGCCTGCTCACGTGCACTGTTGAACTCCCACCACGAATCCTCGGATCCACGCAGATCCTGTTTCAGGTACCACAGCGAATCGCTGCGTTGGGGCTCCGGCAGTCGATCAAGAGCAGGAACGGCGTCGACCGATAGCGTGCTCAAGTAGTTCACATCGATGCTCTTCCCCGCCTCGAACCGCTCGACGTTCTTCTCCGCGATGTATGCATCAGGGTTGAAGAACGCAAAGCCCAGCAAACCCACCGTGGCCATGGCCAGTACAGCTGTCGGCAGCCACGCGCCCGACATCCGTACTCCCGCGATGATCAGCAGAACAAAGACCAGCCCGAGCAGCAGTTCGACAGCAAAGACACTCACGCGCAGCCTCGTGAATCCGTACTGGTTCTCGTACAACCACATTCGATGAACCGCTGACGCCACAATCACGAGGCTGAACGTGCAGAGTGCACCCAGAAGCCCTCGGGCCAGTACCCTCGATCTGCGATCGCCGCGATCTACACGCCGAACCGCAACCGCGATCACCACCAATGTCAGCACCGTCACCATCATCAGCTGCCAAAATCCTTGGCGCGCATAGTCTGCATACGTCAGGCCGTCGGTGACCTGCACGTGGTTGTCACCACCGAACAGCGTCTTGAGCTGCACTGCAACAAATCCCAAGAACAGCACGTTCAGCATCGCGAGAGGCACCACCCACTCCCACAGCGGTAGCGGCGACGCCGGTGCCGGAGCAAGCGCGTCGACGTCGGGTGTCCGGCGCCGCAGATACACAGCCGTGAGCGTCCCGAAAGCCACCAGGATTCCGATGAACAGGTGCGCGATTGTTTCGTCGACGCGAATCGAGGGCGCGGCGCCGCTGAAGAACTTCGCGAATTCCGGGTCCGCACTGGCAAAAAGAGATCCGAATATCAGGAGCATTGCGACGCTGACGGCACCGACGGCCACCACGCGGACGGCCGGCACTCGCAGCGCTGTACCAGGTCTCGCGTTTGTGCGCCGAGCAAAGCGCATCACCCGTAGCGGAGCACGCCACGGCATGATCGTTCCCAACGCGATGCCCGTCCACGTCCGGCCACCGATCAACGCCCACGTGAACACAACCCACGCCGCCACCAGGCACACGAAGACAAGCCATCCCGCACCGCGAACCGCAGCCACACCGAACAACGCCAGCGCACCGGCACAGGCGCCCCATTGAATCGGTGTCAGCCGTGGCGGCGTAAGGATCCCGACAACTACGGTGACACCGACAAACACGATCGCGTAAGCAACACCAATAGTGTCGACATCGAGGATCAGGGCGGCAAGCACACCCACGACTGCCGACCCGATCAACATCGGGCGCGTCGGAATGGACGTTCGATCTCGGCGCCATACGCGTGGCACTGGCCGTGTCGGCGCACTGGGTTTTGGTGTAACGGCAACCGGAGTAGTCATTATCAAACCTACTTTCAGGATCGGCAAATCAGGCGCAGAACCGGGTGGGGTGCGCCTTCGATAATCGGTTAATTCAGTTCTGTGGCAGTACCACTCGAATACAGCACCCTGTTGGCGCATCGACGACGGCAATAGTGCCGCCATGCAATTCGACGGCCCACTTCGCGATGGCAAGTCCAAGGCCGGTGCCGCCGTCTGTGGAACCACCTCGAATGAATCTGTCGAAGACCTCGGAGCGGGCGGACGGCTCGATCCCCGGACCGTCGTCATGGACGTCGATCACGACGCCGCGGGCAGAATCCCGGCGCACACGAATCACGGCGTGGGCGTCGACGCCGCCGTGACGAACAGCGTTGTCCAGCAGGTTGGTCACTACCTGATGCAGTCGATCCGGATCGGCGGATATGCTCAACGACGCAGGGCTCACATCGATGTCCACGCCTCCCCGACGCTGCGACATCAGTTCGTTCAGGAATGGCGCTACCTCGAACATCTTGGGATTCAAGGGCATTGCACCGCCCTCGAGTTTCGAGAGATCAAGCAGATCGTCCACCAGAGCACCGAGACGTTCGGTTTGAGCGAGAGCCGAACGCATCATGTCCGGGTTCGGATCCTGTACCCCGTCGACGATGTTCTCGAGCATCGCCTGCAAAGCAGTTATCGGCGTGCGTAATTCATGCGATACGTTGCCGATCAACTCGCGGCGATACCGGTCGTCGGCACCGAGATCCTCGGCCATTCGATTGAATGCCGTTGCAAGCTCGCCCACTTCGTCTCGGGACGTCGCCCGTACTCGGCGCGAATAGTCACCACGCGCCATCGCCTTGGCCGCTGCCGTCATCTCACGAAGAGGAGAAGTCATACCGTGGGCGAGCACCTGCGTAACGCCTAGGGCAACAACCAATGCCGTCAACAGAGCGAATCGGAATGGTTGTTGCGACGTCAGCCAGAAACCACCTGATGCGAACAGCAGTGCGGCGACGACCAGCAACCCGACCTTCACCTTGAAGGACCGCATCGGGTCCAACGGTCGTGGCCACCGAGCAAGAAGTCGCTCGACGACGCTCATCGCGGCGCGTCCCACGCGTAGCCGACACCGTGAACAGTTCGGATCACCGATGGCCCCAGTTTGCGTCGCAGCGCCTTGACGTGACTGTCGACGGTGCGGCTACCTGCCCCTTCGCCCCATCCCCAGATCTCCTCGAGCAGTGATTCGCGGGGAATCGCGGCTCTGGGTCGCTCCGCCAGGTACACGATCAGATCGAATTCGGTCCGCGTCAGGTGTACTTCTTGCGTGTCACGGCGCACCCGACGTTCGGTCAGGTCGATCACGACATCACCGAATTCAAGAAGATCGGATACCGGCCGGGCGGGGCGATCAGCACGTCGGAGCAGTGCCTGTACCCGCGCAACAAGCACCCGCATACTGAACGGCTTGCTGAGGTAATCGTCAGCGCCGACGCCCAAACCGATCACCATGTCGGTTTCGTCGGCGCGCGCCGTGAGCATCAGAACGGGCACCGGTCGTACGGCCTGGATTCGACGGCACACTTCGAGTCCGTCGAATCCGGGCATCATCACGTCGAGAACCACCAGGTCCGGATTGACTTCGGCGCACCGCGAGACAGCACTGGGTCCGTCGAATGCCAGCTCCACGTCGAATCCCTCGGCACGCAGACGCGCGGCAATCGATTCGCAGATGCTGACTTCGTCGTCGACCACGAGCACTTTTCGCTGACTCATGGAACTGACTGTATTAGCCCGACGTGGATGAACCTGGGAGGACTTGTGAAGGTTCTGTGCAGATTAGAAGCGTCGAATGTTGTTGATCGGGAAATCCGCCAAGGGCGTGAGACCTGTAGGAACTCCGACGCCGTACGCGTTGAACACCATTCCGAAGCCCGCGTAGATTCCGACGTGCGTCGCGCCGGGATAGAAGGTGATGACGTCGCCGGGAGCTAGTGCCCACCGTGGAACTGCCTGTCCCACGCGGGCTTGCTCCTGGCTGGTTCGGGGAAGATTCACGCCGGCCTGCCGGAATGCCCACTGCACCAGTCCGGAGCAATCCCACGAGTTCGGTCCGACGCCACCCCACTGATAGGGCTTTCCGGTTTGGGTTGTGGCGGCCGCCAAGGCGATCAAACCCGCGGGACTGGGGATCGGAAGGGCCGCAGAACCACTGCTGATGCTGCCAAGGCTGCCCAGTGACCCGGTACTGCCTGCGCTACCAGCGCTACCAGGTTCCGCGAGAGCAGGTGCCGCAGACAGGAGCAGCACGCTTCCGGTCAGCAGGGCTGCAACCGTTCCCTTACGCAGTGTCGACTTCCTCATGCAACCGTCCTTCGTTAGAGGTGCAGCTCTACAGAGGTGCGGCCATCGCACCGAAATGGCGTTGAACTGGTCGGATATGAAATGAGCACGTGACCTTCGGATGCTAACGACCAACTCGGGCAATTCAGACAAGAATCGGCATTCCCATGCAGAATGAGGCCTTTTGTCCCCGGCGCCCGAGAAAGATCAGGGAAAGATCCGGGACTTCCTGGATTTCCCGCGCACCGTCGATCCCTAGATTCGATGTATGCGCTCACACGTCTTGGCCACGATTGCCACAGGCGCGGCCGCGACGATTGCCACAGTCGCGGCCGCGATGGCACTAGTCGGCTGCTCGACGCTCCAACGGAACTTCGAGGTTCAATCGGATCTGGATTCGCTCACGAAATCCGGAGCAATCGGCTCGATCGCAACGCTCGACGACAACTCGAGCACGGTTGTCCTGACCAGTGGTGTCCCCCACCAGACGAATGGCGATTCAATCGGGCCGAACTATCGCGTCCGGATCGGCAGCGTGACAAAGACATTCACCGCGGCCCTCGTGCTGCAACTGGTAGCGCAGGACAAGATCGACCTCGACGCACCGGTCGATCGCTATCTGCCCGGACTGTTGCAGGGCAACACCATCACTGTCCGGCACCTACTACAACACCGCAGCGGATTACCCGAGTTCGCCGGTGAACCCAACGCAGACGAATGGGTGGCCGCGAACGAAAATCGCACCCTCACGCCGGTCGACGCTGTGGCCATCGCTATGAGCAAGCCCGCGCAGTTCGAGCCTGGATCAGGGTTTCGCTACACCAACACCAATTACATCGTTCTCGGAATGCTCGTAGAAGCTGTGACCGGCCGAAGCTACGCCGACGCATTGCACACTCGGATTCTGGAACCATTCCAACTCCGGGACACGTATCTCCCGCCGCCAGGTGAGCGAGACATCAGAGGTGAGCACATGACCGGGTATGCCGATCTGCTTGGCGGCCGCACCGATGTCTCGCGGATCGAACCGTCTATCCCCTGGTCGGCGGGCGCCCTGGTGTCTACCGGCAAGGATCTCAACACCTTCTGGCGCGCCTTGTTGAGCGGGAAGATCGTCCCGGAGAAGGAACTCACCGAGATGACCACCCCACAAAGCGGTGCCACCGAGGCCGAAGGCCTGGGTTACGGCTTGGGAGTCGGATCCACCGAACTGCCGTGCGGGGTTACCTATATCGGACACAGCGGTGGAATCTACGGCTATTACACGTTGTCCGGTGCAACGGAAGATCGCGCATACACCGTGACCTTGACCTCTACCCCGAAGGAACAACCGGACATCGTGGCCATGCTCTCCCACGCGCTGTGCCCCTGAACGGCCGCCGGAGTCCCCCTGCACCTGTCTGAGATAGGATAAATTTCAGTTCTTTGCCTGGTATGGGCGTTTGAACCGTTTTATCCTTGCCATGCTGTGCTGCATCGGCCACGTCGAACAGATAGGCCGACCATGCCACTCACTGTGAAGTACGCGGAAATGTACAACGACGCACTGATCGCGCTGGCAGCAGCCACACAGCGCCCCGCGAACATCGTCAATCTGGCCGGCGCCTATTCCATCCGGGTGGATCTCGAATACAACCGCCACGTCCTCGCCACAAACACACCACAGGGCTTGTCGAACGAACCGGGTGCCAGCGGAACCTGGCTGGTTCGCTTCTTCCAGGCCGATATCGACGGCGCGCCGGACGAACTGCTCGCCGAAGCAACACATCAGTGGCTCATCGACGCCTTCGATTCCGCACTGGCCTCACTCGAAGCCGACGGAAACAAGATCGTTGCCGATGCAGACTTCGGGGATATCAGCCGTTCCGAAGCGACCGACGTCGACTGACTCGAAGGTCAGGCCTGATCGTCTACCGATTCACTCAACTGGGCGATCCGCGCCGCAAGACTTGAGTTCTCTGCCTCGAGCGAGAGAATCAATCGGACGCCGACCAAGTTGACTCCGTCGTCGATCAGCGCGGTGATGCGACGCAATGTCTCCAGATCCGATTCGCTGTAGCGGCGAGTTCCGCCGCCGGTGCGTGTCGGGGTCAACAGCCCCCTTCGCTCGTAAAGTCTCAACGTCTGAGGCCCGACCCCGGACAACTCCGACATCACCGAGATGCCGTAAACGCCACGCTGTGAGCGCGTCTCTGGCTCTAGTGTCACTACAAGCCTCCTCGCTCAATCGGTGATTCCTCGACTTTAACACCTTCAGTCAAGGAATCTGCGTTCTGAGACATAGATTTCATATTGCCAGTCGTGCGGAAGATTTTTTCAATTTCTGCCTATTCGGACATTTCGCCTGAACACGACGATAGTTTCACCCTCCAACCGATTCCGTTCGGGCCCCAATCTGGCGCTGACGGCTTGCTAATTATCTGCACCCACTGGTATAGATTTTAGTACGTCCTGACGAGAACATGTGTACCGATTCGCCTACAGATTTGAGTACTGCGAGGCGCTGACGAGAAGCGGACCGCCCGACTCTCATCACGCCTCCCCTACACCGCAGGAGCACGATGACGACGATTGACATCCCGTCCGCACAGAGCGGCGAGATCAACTCCGGTAGTTCGACCTTGGCCACGCCGGAACTCAAACTGCGAATCGCCCTGATGTTCGGGGATCCGATATCCGAGGACCTGGCCGCAAGCATTAACTGAATCGACGGAAACGATCCGAAAGTACTTGTGCCGCAGCCGCACATACCAGTGCACCAGCTCGACACACTGACGAGAGGAAGACACATGTCTACATTCACAATCCCGGGGCTGAGCACCGACGACGGCGCACGCGTAGCCGCATTTCTGCAGGAACGACTGAGCGCCTACAACGATCTTCACCTCACTCTCAAGCACATTCACTGGAATGTCATAGGCCCGAACTTCATCGGCGTACACGAAATGATCGATCCCCAAGTCGATTTGGTCCGTGGATACGCGGATGACGTTGCCGAACGCATCGCCGCACTCGGAAACTCCCCGAAGGGCACCGCCGGCGCCATCGAAGCCGACCGCTCGTGGGACGACTACTCGGTTGGACGTGACGACGCTCGCGCACACCTGGCCGCGCTGGACCTCGTGTACACCGGAGTCATCACCGATTCCCGCGCCGCGATCGACTCGGTCGGAAAAATCGATCCCATCACCGAAGACATGTTGATCGGCCAAACAGCGCAGCTGGAGAAGTTCCAGTGGTTCGTCCGGGCTCATCTGGAGAACTCAGGCGGAAGCCTTGTACACGAAGGAAGTTCGACGGAACTGGATGCAGCCGACAAGGCACGCAAAGCCTGAACCGTGACGAAACGCGAACTTCGGATCTTCCGACTTCAGCAACGTTTGCTGGCCGGATCGATAGTAGTGGGAACACTGCTCGGGGCTGTTGCTATCACTTCCCTCTGACTCCCTGAAATCCCCTCCATTCTTGAATTCTCACTGTCACAAGGAGACTCACTGTGCTCGGACTCGGCATCCTCGGTTGGATCATCATCGGCGGGCTCGCCGGCTGGATCGGCAGCAAGATCATGAAAACCGATGCCTCCATGGGAATTCTCTTGAACATCGTCGTCGGCATTATCGGCGGCCTGATCGGCGGATTTCTTCTCAAATTATTCGGTGTCGACGTCAACGGCGGTGGCCTGATATTCAGCTTCTTCACGTGTGTACTCGGCGCGGTGATCTTGCTCTTCCTGGTCAAGGCCGTCGTCGGCCGACGCTGACTCTTCTCAAATTCAGGACCTTCCCAGATCCAGAACGACTCGAATCAACATCCACCCGAAAGGATTACGATTACCATGGCTGATTTCATCGACAAGGCAAAGCACAAGGCCGAGGAACTCATCGGCGAAGCAAAAGAGAAGGTCGGACACAAGACCGACAACGACGATCTTGCCGCCGAGGGCGCCCAGGATCAGGTCTCAGGCAAGACCAAACAGGTCGGTGACGATATTTCAGATGCTGCCAGCGATATCAAGGACAAGTTCACCAACTGAGCGGGAATCACGGGTACCGCGACCGGTGAACACATAGCGGAAGTTCTTATTTCACAGTAACTTCCGGCACATCAGAGATGAGGATTCACAATGATTGTTCTCGGCATTATCTTGGCGCTTGTCGGCTACTTCACGTCCATCAGCATTCTGACTACGATCGGCATCATTTTGGTTGTCGTCGGCGCAGTCTTGTCGCTCCTCGGAGCTACAGGCCGCGCGGTGGGCGGCCGGAAAGTCTGGTATTGATCCACCTCGTCAAACCTGCCCGGTGGGGCGTTGCCGATCACTACCGATCGCCAACGTCCCATCGGGCGTCTGCCGTGAACCAGGTTCGTGGTCACTCATGAGAACGTCGAACTTTTCTCTTTTTATGCGTACCGTCGCAGAAGGGAGGTATCGATGTGCCACCACATCGACACAACGCCACAGTTGCACGTTCACGGCTGATCGGATTGCCGTCGGCATCGACCAGCGCCGCCGGGCCTCTAACCAGCAGCGGCCCGTCTGGGCATACAGTGATCGTGACAGCGGAATCGTCGCCCCCAGGATCGGAATCGGAGTTCATATGTCCTCCACACGGATTGATCGAACACCATCACAAGCAGTAACAACCGGCACTCGTATGCCGATCCCTTCTGCCCGCGGGCCGGTCAGCGAACTGTTGATTGCACTCTTGTCTGGATCTGACGCTAACCCGGCCGCCTTCACCGCCGCCGCTCGGGGTTCGGCCGGCGAGCACGACGGTACATCGATAGTGTTCGACGACGACGCACAATTGTCGCTGACGCTGCTGTACGAACTGCATCTTCAGGGACTCGCCGGGGTGCCGGACGAGTGGGAATGGAACCTCGATCTTCTTGCGGGTCGCGCAGCGCTGGAGTCGTCCTTCGAGGCAGCAGTACGCACGCTCGTCGCAGGCCACCACGTCGAAGCCGGTGACGTCATTTCACAATTGTGGGCGATGACCGCGCCCTCGACCGGTCCGAGCATGTCCAAGTTCATGGCAACAGACGCCAGTACCGAACAGTTTCAAGAGGTACTCGTCCACCGCTCTCTCAATCAGCTACGAGAATCCGATGTTCACACATTGGGTATTCCGCGCCTGTCCGGAGCCCCGAAGGCCGCGCTCGTGGAAGTGCAAGCCGACGAGTACGGTGGCGGTCGACTCGAGAGGATGCACTCCACCCTCTTCGCCAACACCATGCGCGAACTCGGACTGTCGGATCGGTACGCACACTATCTCGACGCAGTTCCGGCTGTGACGCTTGCGAGTCTCAATGTGCTCTCGCTCTTCGGATTTCATCGTCGCCTGCTCGGGGCGTTGATCGGCCATCTGTGCGCGGTGGAAACCACGTCGTCGCTGCCCAGCAAGAACTACAGTGCCGGGCTGCGGCGCCTCGGCTTCGGCGCGCGAGCAACGTTGTTCTACGACGAGCATGTAGAAGCAGACTCCGTTCACGAACAGATCGCGGTCCGCGATCTCGCCGGCAAGCTGGCGGAACAAGACCCCACGACGGGAAGCGACATTCTGTTCGGTGCTGCTGCCTGTCTGGTGTTCGATGATCTGCTGGCAGAGCACATCACCGGTTGCTGGGACCGAGGGGACACGTCACTGCGCAGTTCACCCCAGTAGGTAGTTCACCGCACGAATCACGACAATCTCTTCCGTCCGTTGCCCTCTCTTGATCAGTCCCCGAGCTTCGAAAAGCGCCACCCGGTCGGAAAGCACGCGCCCGAACGGAATTTCGGCCCGCGCGGCGATCTCCACGGACAATCCCTGTTCTTCCAGCATGGACTGAGTTTTCTCGACCCCACTGAGCACCGACTGCGCGATCAGCAGCACACCCGACGGCGCAAGGATTGCGGGTGCTGTCGCGCAGATTCGATCCAACAGCATCCGACCGTCTACGCCCGCGTCCCAGGCTCGCTCGATCCCGTGAGTGGGCAGTACATCGTCGTGCGCCGGCACATACGGCGGGTTCGACACGATCACGTCGAAACATTGACCACGCACCGGCGTGGTCAAATTCCCGCGCACCACGTGAACCGAATGGCGTCGCAGCCGGGCGTTGATCCAGGTAGTGGCAAGTGCGCGGCGCGAGATGTCTATTGCAGTGACGCGGCCGGCCCCGGCAGCTGCAGCACACAGACTCAACGCGCCCGTACCGGCGCAAATGTCGAGCACGCGTGATCCTGGTCCGAGGCTTTCCGCTGCCAGCGTCTCCGCCAACAACCAGGTGTCCTCTTGCGGTGGGTACACGCCTGGCAGCCGTAGCAACATCGGTGACTCCTCGAGAGTTGAGCGTCCTGTGGTCAGTATCTGCCTCGATGCAAGGTGTCAGGCAACGGATGCATGCCCGACAGAACAAGAGTTAACGCAATCATTGCATGACTACATGATATTATCTGTTTCCACGGATATAGATTAGCTTTTTCTGGTGCGGCCGGTAGGTCGCTCCCTCGACTTCCCCGTCGAGATGAACCCAGGAGGCGTGATGACCGACGAGCAAGCATTACCAGTCGACGACGCACATACCAATCGATCGCACGTCGGCGAAGGGATCGCCGACGGACGCAACTACCCCGGATACCTTCTCATCGGACTCGCACTGGCCACACTCGGGCTGACCTTGGTGGCACTGGGTTACGGGTTTCGCGGATGGGCGTTGATCGCCGGCGTCGTGTGTGCGGCGTCCCTCGCACTGGGCGTAGCCGCCGTCCTTGTCGAGCGGCGACGCGTCAAGCGCCTCGAAGGCAAGGATCTCCTGGACCAGGAAGGTCATTGACGGGTAAGCGCCCCAGTGGGACTCGAGGGGCACACTCCAGCTCTGACGACAAGGAATCACTACCGGACACAAGCGCTTTCGACAAACTGGTCGGGGAACTCGAAAACCCGATGTTCGTCGTCACCACGTACGACGGGAATCAGCGTTCGGGTTGCCTGGTAGGTTTTGCGTCTCAGGTGAGTATCGCACCGCCCCGCTTCCTCGTCGGTCTGTCGAACAAGAACCACACGTACCGCGCGTCGTTGAACACGGAATTTCTTGCTGTTCATGTCATTCCGAGAGATCACATCGAATTGGCGACGTTGTTCGGAGGATCAACGGGCGACGACATCGACAAGTTCGCGCGTTGCACGTGGCATCCCGGCCCCCACGGCCTGCCCATACTCGACGAGGCAGCCGCGTGGTTCGGCGGACGGATACTCGACCGCATCCCTCTCGGAGACCACGTAGGTTTCCTTCTGGAGCCCGAATCCGGTTTTGCACCTGATAATCTCGATCCGATTGTCACCTCCACCGACGTCCGCGATCTCGAACCCGGACATAGCGCCTAGTGCGTCCCACTACGGATCCCGCCGCACATCCGTCGGCGACTTGTCCTCCCGCAGCCCCCGCCAGCTCGGGTGTCGCAGCCGACCGCTCGCGGTCCAATCCATGAATCGCACTTCACCCACGAGTTCGGGGCGGATCCACACCGCCCCTTTGCGATCGTCGGCCGGCACATCGTCCTCGAACGGGTTTTCGTTCTGCTGCAAAGGTTCCAAACGCGCCCTGAGCATTTCCAGGTCGCGGTCGGTGAAGCCGGTCCCCACCCGGCCGACGTAGCTCAACCCGCCTTCACCCGGCATTCCCAGGAGGAGCGCACCGATCCCCCGGGCCCGGTTGCCTTGACCGGTGCGCCACCCGCCGATCACTACCTCCTGGCTGCGCCAGTTCTTGACCTTGATCCAACTCGAACCTCTCCGTGCAGGAAGATAGACCGAGGCGCGACGCTTTGCAACGATCCCCTCCCAGCCGGATTCGCGGCTCACCGCCAGCGCCTTCTCCGCTGTTCCTTCGATCGGGGGTGGCACGGTGAGATCACCGACCTTGGCGGCCAACGCATTCAGAACAGTCCGACGGTCCGTGTACGATTTCCGCAGCAAAGACACACCATCGAGGTACAGGAGATCGAAAGCCAGAAACTCAGGTTCACCGCCGCGCTGCAGGGCCCCGAAATCGGTAACACCCTGCTCGTTGTACGACACCACTTCACCGTCGAGAACCACTTCGTGGCCGGCCAGAACCGAAGCAAGCCCAGCCAGCGCCGGATAGTCGCCGGTCTTGTCATTTCCGGCCCGACTGCGGAGCGACAGTATGCCCGAATGAAACTCGAGAATCACTCGTATTCCATCCCACTTACCCTCGAATGCCCATTCCTCCTCATCCAGGCCCGCGAGCGTTCCGGGTGTCGCGAGCATCGGTTCGATCCCTCTCGGAAACTCGATTCCGAAGCTGGCTTTCTGATCCTTCATCAGATGCATCAGCCACTGGTCACCTTTGGTCCGAATCAGCGCGAATCTACCCTGCACGCGGTTTCCCTCCAACCGCACGATCACCTCGTCGTCCCGCCACTTCTCGGTCTCGTACGTTCCGGAATCCCAGATCGTCATCGATCCGCCGCCGTACTCTCCCTGGGGAATCGTGCCGGAGAAGGTGGCGTACTCGAGCGGATGGTCCTCGGTGTGAACAGCCAAGCGATTCTCCCCCGCGGTGGTGGGCACACCTTTCGGAACGGCCCACGACACCAACACACCATCGCGTTCGAGTCGAACGTCGTAATGCAGGCGTCGCGCGTGATGTTCCTGAATCACAAAGGAATTGCCGACGGCGCCCGGAGAAACGGAATCCGGCACCGGTTCCGGTGTCCGCTCTGCCGCGCGCTTGCTGCGGTATCGTGTCAGCGAATCCTGCTGCACCACGGGTGGATCCAGATCGGCCAACAAGTCACCGCCGCCGTCAACGCGTTCGAGAACCTCGTCGAACAGTAGGTGGCGCAACTTCGGGTCGTCGAGTTCGTCCCAACTGCGCGGCGCCGCAACATAAGGCTGGGCACGTCCACGCATCGAGTACGGAGCGATAGTGGTTTTGGCCGCGTTGTTCTGGCTCCAGTCGACAAAAATCTTGCCGGCGCGAACATTTCGCGCCATCGTCGCTGTCACCAGACCCGGATGGATCTTCTCGAGTCCCACCGCAATCTGCTTGGCGACGGTCGACGCACCACTGCCGTCCAGCCGCCGATCAAGTGGCACATACAGGTGAATACCCTTACTTCCGCTTGTCACCGGATACGCACTCCACCCCAGCGTGCCCACGAGATCACGGATGGAACGGGCCACCTCGGCACATTCAGCCAGCCCGACGCCCTCGCCCGGGTCGAGATCGAACACCAAGCGGGTTGCAGGCCCGCGCTCGGAGCCGTCGAATCGCCATTGCGGAACATGTAATTCGAGGGCCGCTTGCTGACCGAGCCACGCCAGCGACGCCACCGAATCGAAAATGGGATACGTGACCACTCGGTCGGAGTGCTGCAGTGACGCGCGGGTCAGCCAATCCGGTGCCGACGACGCAAGGTTCTTCTCGAAAAACGATTGACCGTCAACCCCGTTGGGCCACCGTTTCCGCGTACCCGGTCGACCGATCACGTGGGGAATCATGACTGCGGAGATGCGAGTGTAGTAGTCGATGACTTCGGCTTTGGTGGTTCCGCTCTCGGGATAGAGCACCTTCCCGAGATTGGTCACGGGCACGGTTATGCCGTCGAGTGTGATCTGGCCCCGATCAGTCGTCGCCATCACTTCATTGTGCTGCAGCGCCCGCGATCCGGCAGTAGAAATCGCTGCGATCGGAACCCTGTCCTCGCCCAACCCTCACCGGCCACACTGGAACTCCAGTCGAAAGGACAACCGCGATGGCAACGGGACACAGGTCGGAACCGAATGTGGACAACAACTGGCGAATGTTCGCGACCTGCAAGTCCGTCGATCCAGCCGTCTTCTATTCACCAGGTGAGGAACGCGGGCGCAATCGGCTTGCGCGTGAAGAGACGGCCAAGCAGGTGTGCTTCCGCTGCCCCGTGATCGACGACTGCCTGAACTTTGCACTCGAGACCGGTGAACCGCACGGTGTCTGGGGAGGAACTACACCCACTGAACGCCTCACCCTGCGCCGCTCAGCAGCCTGAAGACTCGCCTCTGACGAGCCCCCGGTCGCGGCGATACCGGACATACAGGCAAGATGGCAACGTGCTCATGCCACGACGTTGCGCTGCCGTAACCGCGATCTTCGCCTCCGCGATCCTGTTGGGTTCATGCTCCACCCAACCTGAGAGCGCCGCGGCAGTCCCGGAAACCACCACCAGCATTCCCGAGGCGTTCACCAAGCTTCCGTCCACTGCAGCCGTGACGGAATGCGGTCCGGGCAGCGGCACTACCACCAAGGACGGCACGCTCACCATCGCCACCGGTACTCCGTCGTACGAGCCGTGGTTTCACGACGGCGATCCGTCGAACGGGCAAGGATTCGAAGGTGCGGTGGCCCGCGCCGTGATCGAGAAGCTCGGATACACCCCCAGCCAGGTCACCTTCACGAGCGTCGCATTCAACGACGCCCTGAAGCCCGGCAACAAAGACTTCGACTTCGCGCTCGACCAGTTCACGATTTCGGGAGAGCGCCGCGAATCCGTCGATTTCAGCTCGCCGTACTACGCGGTGGCGCAATCGGTCATCGCCTTGCAGAACAACGGCGCCGCCCAGGCCCCAGATCTGAATTCGCTGAAGTCGTATCGACTCGGCGCGCAGGCCGGCTCGACCAGCCTGCTTGCCATTACCGAGACCATCAGTCCGTCGACCCAGCCTCAGACCTACACGAGCACCGACGACGCCAAGGCAGCACTGGCCGCCGGTGAGATCGACGCTCTTGTTGTCGACATTCCCACCGGATTCCACATCACGGAGACCGAGCTGCCACAATCCGTCATCGTCGGACAGTTTCCGCGGCCCAACGCCGTCACCGAGTTCTTCGGGGCTGTCCTCGAGAAGAACAGTTCACTCACTGCGTGTGTGTCGGCCGCAGTCGACTCGCTGTACGCCGACGGAACCCTCGAAGCTCTTGCCACCGAATGGATCACCGATACTGCGGACGCAAAAATCCTCGACTAGCTCCGGTCAGTTACCGCGGCCGCTGATCGCGCCGACAAACACCTTGGGAATATCGGCGGGCGTGGGCGCGAAGTGACTGTTTCCGCCGGTGACTGCTGAAATCTGTTTCAACACTTCGGTATCGGCATCACCGGTGACGCCGATGGTGATGATCGGCACCGGACGCGCTGCATCGCGTTCACGTGCAAGAGTGTCGAGCAACTCCTCGCGTGAAATACCGGACGGATCGTCGTTGGCCCCGTCGGTCAGGAGAATGACCGAATTGATCGACGACGGGTCATAGGTGCTCTGGATCTGGCGAAACGCCGCCAGAACACTGTCGTACAGACCAGTTCCACCACCGACAAGTGCCGGTAGTTCGTCGACGTGCGAGAGAAGCTCGGTCCGGTGATCGGCGTCGCCCTCGGGTGTATCCATTCGCGTAACCGGTTCGAGTTCTCGGTAGTCGGTGCCGTCGCCGAGGTCGATCGAGAAGGCCCACAGACCCAATTGTGCGTTGGCCGGGAACATTCGGATCGCGATGTCGCCGGCCTGCGCCGTGGCGGCCATGCGGGTAACCCCGCCCTCCATGTAATCCATCGAACCGGAGACGTCGACAACCGCCAGTGCTCGGGACGGTCTGGACAGAATCTCGTAGCGCGCCAAGGCCGTGGTCACCATCGACGGATCGCTCGGCGCCAACGGCGTGATCATCCCGACGCCGCCACTCGGCAACGGTTCGTTGCTCGCCGCACGAAAACCCAGACCGGACAAGGCTGGGCGGCCTTTGTCAGAGGTGAGTGCGTCAGCCAGAACCTGCGCCGCCGGAAGTGCAGTGGAATCTCCCGTCAGCGCCATCGGGTAATCCATGAACACCGTGCCGGACGTGGGGACTGCGGCGGTCAACCGGGCATCGGGATGCGCGGCCATGTAGGCGACGAAAGTCTGTTCGGTGGTGATCGCGGTTCCGCTGTCCGCGGCAACCTTCTCGATCCGGATAGTCGAACCGGCTTCCTTCACATTCCCGAGTTGAGCTTGTGCCACCGGAACCAGCGCGGCCGAAATGGATGCCGTATCGCCACTGCGCGCCTGAGTTTCGGCAAACGCAGCCACGATGGGCGCACTGGACACAGCACTGGAAAGCGGATCGCCGATGTGCAGTCCTGGAACCGCCAGAACGTCGAGCCAGCTTGCCGGACTCGTAGTTTCACCGAATCTCGACACCGTGACAACCGGTGTGGACGCTACCGACTCGCTGACCTTCGAGACGGAACGACCAGCCGCCGCGGCCTTGTCGAGCCATTCTGACGAATCCGGTATCCAGATCGCCGGACCGGAACCGCCGAGCGCAAGATCCCCATAAGCGCGAGCCGAGTCCTGGGACACCACGGTAAACGATGCGCAACCGAGCTTTTCCGGATCGATGGTCGACGCTACTGCGTCAACCCCGGTCGCAATGGACGGATCAACCGCCACCACCAGGTTGGCGACCTGCGCGCAGTCCGAGGAAGCGGCGGCGGGTGTGACCGTCGGAGCATCCTCGCCCAGGTTACCGAAGGTGACGGCAAATGCCGCGGAACCTGCGACGGCAACCACGGACAGCACTCCGACCAGGACTTTCACTGATCGCGGCATAGACGCTGTAGGTACCCCGGACGAGCCGTGACGACCAGACATGTGCGGAATCCTCTCCGGCGGAGCACCAAGTCCATAACAAACCAATGCCCGGTTTATCCCGCCGAAAAGAATCCTAACTCATGTTTGCCGCAAAGTAACTACTTATGCGAATTCAGGCGTAGATTCGAACGAACTCCGCCAACGACTGCTCGATATCGCCTTTGAGCGCCCGAGCAACGCCGGAACCGATGGGTCCGAAAAGCGGAGCGCCACCGAGTTCGATGATCAACGCCAACTCCGAACCAGCGCCCTTGGGCCTGACGTCGAGTTCGAGCCCCAGCTTGACGCCGCCCTTTCCGTCACCCTCGAGCGACAACGCCGTGGGCACGTCGTACTTCTTGATTGTCCAGCGCACGCGATTACGCAGGCCTTTCACCGTGACTACTGAGCTGATCTCGGTCCCCACCCCTAGTTGTTCGGGAATGTCCCCTCGCCAACCGTCGTGGACGACAAGCCAATTCTCGTAACCACTGAGATCGGAGGCCTTCTCCCATACTTCCTGTGGTGGCAGGGGGACATCGATCTTCACTGTGAGTTTTGCCATGGGGCGACCATAGCGCTGTGCGCCTTTCCAGTTACCGGAGGTACCTGTGATGTGTCATGACTTAGTGGACACATATGTGTCAGGACATCGCGGACACTTCACGATTTTCGTGGGTTGAGAAGTTGTCGGGTGTGGGTGCGGTCGACGACGAGCTCGCGTGCGAGTTCGTCGTCGACGAACACCGCGTAACGCTCGCCTTGCCAGAACACGACGGTCTCACGGTTTTTCCATACTCGACCGAGGTGGATCGAGAGTCCGTGGATTTTGATCACCCCGGTCGGGGAACTGGGACGAGTACTCGTCCCCGCTGCCACCATCGCTGTGGGATGGGGTGCGGCCGGCGGCGTCGCCTCCCACCGTTCGGCGGGAGTGGCGCCGCCCAGTGTTTTCTGCGGCCGGTTGTTGTAGAAACGGCGGTACTCGTCGAGCAGGACCTGCAGGTGCGGCAGCGACGCCGCAGCCGGGCGCGCGGCAAGCCATTTCTTCATCGTCTGGTGGTGGCGTTCGACCTTCCCACAGGTTTGCGGATGCGCGACAGAGGAGGAGATCGCGACGATCCCGAGGGTAGCGAGTTCACGTTCGAGTTCGGAGATCGTCCCACGCCGTCGACCGGAGAACGCGGTGCCGTTGTCGGAGAGGATCATCGCCGGATGCCCGTATTCCTCGAAGCCGGATTGTAAAGCTGCCCAAGCAGATTCGAATGATTCGGAGGCTGCCGCCTGTGATGCGATACAGGTGCGGGAGTGGTCGTCGATGATCTCGACGACGGTGACTCGGGTGCCGTTCGCGAGGTAGACGTGGGTTCCGTCGATCTGCCAGCACGCGTTCGGTGCCGGGAATTCGAATCGACGGTAGGTGTGGGGGCGTTTGTTCGGTTGCGCGAGGATCTGTCCGCGTTGTTTGAGGTGACGGTAGATCGTCGACTCGGACGGGACGATCGTTTCTGCGTCGGCGATCAGTCGTTGCCGAATGTAGAACGGTCCGTTGTCGCTGCCTTCGTCGTGAAGGTCTTTGCGGGCCCGCACGATGGCCTCGACCACCCCGGGTGGGGTGGTCGAGGGTCGTGTGTGGGGTGCGGTGCTGTGCGGTGTCAACGCTTCCAGGCCGCCTTCGGTGAACCGGCCGAGTTGTTCGTAGAACCAGCTGGTACTGATGTTCTCCTCGCGGCACAGGGCTGCGATGTTGACCTTGCGGCCGGCCGCTCGATCGGTGATCGCGACCAGGACAGCAGGGCTGAGCATCTTTCGGCGGCGTGTCATCCACCGATCGTGGACACCACCACACTGTCCGGGATGTCATGAAACATGAAAGTGTCCGCGATGTCCTGACACTTCACAAGTTACCGGAGGTACCAGAAAGGCGCACAGGGGCTGCCCTTACCAGGGCTGAAGGGCTACGCCCGCACTAGTGATCGACAGCTTTCTCGACGCCGACGCCGGTGAGCGAACGAACTTCCATCTCTGCCTGCTTGGCAGGATCTTCGGGCTTGTTGCGCCCGATGTAGGTACCGATGATGCCGAGGGCAAATGCCAGCGGGATCGAGACGATGCCGGGGTTGGAGAGCGGGAACCACGCGAAATCGGAGTTCGGGAGCATCGACGACGGCTTGCCGGAAATAGCCGGCGAGAACACGATCAGCGTCAAGCAGCTGATCAGACCGCCGTAGATGCTGAACAGCGCACCCGTGGTGTTGAACTTCTTCCAGAAGAGCGAGTACAGCAGGGTCGGCAGATTCGCCGAGGCCGCAACGGCAAAGGCGAGAGCAACCAGGAAGGCGATGTTCTGGCCCATGGCACCGATTCCGAGAACGATCGAGATGACACCGATCACGACAACGGTGATACGTGAAACCCGAACCTGCTGTTCTTCGGTTGCGTTGCCGCGCTTGATGACACTGGCGTAAATGTCGTGAGCAAACGACGCCGATGCCGTGATCGCGAGACCGGCGACCACCGCGAGGATGGTGGCAAAAGCCACGGCCGAGATGATGCCGAGGAAGATCGTGCCGCCGAGTTCGAAGGCCAGCAGCGGTGCCGCCGAGTTCTCCTTGCCGGGAGCAGCCAGGATCACGTCGGGTCCAACCATCTTGGCTGCGCCGTAGCCGAGTACCAGCGTGAAGAGGTAGAAGGCGCCGATCAGCGCGATTGCCCAGGTGACGGAACGGCGAGCTTCCTTGGCGGTGGGGACGGTGTAGAAGCGCATGAGCACGTGCGGCAGGCCCGCAGTACCGAGCACCAAAGCGATTCCCAGAGAGATGAAGTCGAGCTTCGTCATCCCCGTCAGCCCGTATTTTGCACCCGGAGCAAGAATGTCGCGACCGGCGACGGCTTCGTTGGTGGAATTGCTGACCACGTTCTGAGCGTCCGCGAGGAGCTGGGAGAAGTTACCGCGGACGGCAAAGAGTACGAGTACGAACATGATTCCGGCGCCGGCCACCAGCAGAACGGCCTTGACCATCTGCACGTAGGTGGTGCCCTTCATGCCGCCGACCAAGACGTAGACGATCATCAGCACGCCGACGATCGCGACCACGATTGCCTGACCGGTCTTACCTTCGATGTTGAGCAGCAGAGCGACAAGTCCACCGGCACCAGCCATCTGGGCGAGGAGGTAGAAGAGGGAGACGGCGAGTGTGGAGAGTGCCGCAGCCATACGCACCGGGCGCTGTTTGAGGCGGAAGCTCAAGACGTCGGCCATGGTGAATCTACCTGTATTGCGGAGCAATTCGGCAACGAGAAGCAAAGCCACCAGCCAGGCGACCAGGAAGCCGATGGAGTACAGGAAACCGTCGTAACCGTAGACGGCGATGGCTCCGGCGATACCGAGGAAAGACGCGGCCGAGAGATAGTCACCGGCGATGGCAAAACCGTTCTGCGGACCGGTGAACTGCCCGCCACCGGTGTAGAAGTCCGATGCCTTCTTCGTGGTGCGGCTGGCGCGAATGACCAGCGTCATCGTGACGACGACAAAAGCGAGGAAGATCGCGATGTTGAAGATGGGGTTTCCCACATCCGTCCCGGACGCGGCGAGTGTGGTGATCACGATGCGGGGCCTTCCAGCTCGTCACGGATAGCAGCGGAACGCGGGTCGAGTTCGCGACCGGCGAACTTCACGTACCAGGCGGTGATCGCGAACGTCGTCACGAACTGGCCGAGGCCCAGAATGATGCCGAGGTTGATGTTGCCGAGAACCTTGGTCGCCATGAAGTCGTGAGCGTAGGTCGCCAGGAGGACGTACACCGCATACCAGAGCAGAAAGAATGCAGTGATAGGGAAAACGAACTTGCGCAGGCGCGTCCGGAGTTCCTGGAACTCGGGGCTTGCTTGCATGTCTATGAATGCCTGGGCATCCGGGGTTCGCCGCTCGTGCGACTGTCCCTCACTGACTTCTGCTGTGGACACTGCCGGCTCCTCGCCTCGCGTGTGAAGTGAACTACGTGCAGACGTTAGTGAGATCGGAGTCACATGAAATGGCTGTGGTGGCGCTCACACGGTGAGCTGTCGAGTCGTGCGCCGAGCGGTCACACCAGCGCGACAAACGGCACGAATTATCAGGGCTGCCGCAGCTCGTCTTCGCGATCGGAACCCATGCCCAGACGCTCGGGAGCATGCATACGGGTGAAGATCCGCGCTATATCCGCAGGTACCTGCTTGCTCGATGCCTTACTGACCACAACCATTGTCGCGAACGCCAACGGCACGCTGACGGCGGCAGGAAACGCGAAGATCGCAGCCGGCCACCCACTCAACACCGTTTCCGACAATCCCCCGAGAATCGCGACGGTGGCTGCCGACCCGGCTACGACGCCGCCCACCACCATGCCGGCGCCTGCGCCCACCGCAGTCAACCCACGCCACCAGACGCCGAGCAGGAGCAACGGGCAGAGCGTCGACGCGGCCACCGCAAACACCAACCCGACCGTGATGGAGAGGTCGACCGACACCACGGCAAGCGACATGGCCAGCGGAATCGCACCAGCCAGAAGAGCGGCGATCCGGAAATCTCGTATCCGCCCTCGTAGGACGTCGGTGCTGATCACACCGGCGATACTCACGAGCAGACCGGACGATGTGGACAGGAACGCAGCAATCGCGCCCGACGCCACCAGCGCTGCCAGCAACTCCCCACCCCAGCCCGAGAACACCGAACCTGGCAACAGCAGCACTGCCGCGTCCGAGGTTCCGGTGATCAGCAACTGCGGAACGTACAACCGCGCGAACACTCCGAGCAGGACCGGAAAAAGGTAGAAGACGCCGACAAGACCCACGACGGCCAGGGACGTCAGCCGAGCGGTCCGCCCGTCCGGATTGGTGTAGAACCGCACCAGCACATGCGGCAAACCGAGTGTCCCGAGAAAGGTCGCGAGGATCAGCGAATACACCTGATACGTCGGGTGCGGACCACCGAATCCCCAACCGGGCGTGATCCAATCCGAATTCTGCGCCGGCGCCCCGGCTACTACCGGAACGGCTGCACCGGCTTCCAGAACCATCGACATCCCCTCGCCGAGGGTGTGCTCGCCAGGTTCGAGAACAACACTGTCCGTAACCGAGCGACCGTCCACCGTTCCACCGTGTACGGTGACCGGCTGCGTCACCTGCACCACCACGTCGGTGGTGATGTCCACGGTGGTCTGCTCGGTGACCGTCGGCGGCGCCGCAGCACCCACATCATGCTCGTCTGCAAAAAAGTAAAAGGCCAGCGCCACAGCCGGAATCGCCACTGCCGACAGCTTGAGCCAGTATTGGAATGCCTGAACGAACGTGATGGATCGCATGCCGCCACCGACGACGTTGGCGATCACGATCACCCCGACTACGACACCGCCGATCCAACTCGGCACGCCGAGAAGGATATTGAGGGTCAGACCCGCCCCCTGGAATTGCGGAATCAGGTAGAGGATGCACACCATCGCAACCACGAGCATTGCGAGTTTGCGTAACCACGGTGATCCCAACCGGAATTCGGCGAAGTCCGGGACGGTGTATGCGCCCGATCTACGGAGCGGTGCGGCGACAAAAAGCAGCAGCGCCAGATAGCCGGCGGTAAACCCGATCGGGTACCACAACGCGTCCGCTCCGTACTTCGCGACCAGACCTGCTACGCCGAGAAAAGACGCAGCAGAAAGGTATTCACCGGAAATCGCCGTGGCGTTCCACCGCGGACCCACGGTGCGGGAGGCAACGAGAAAGTCGGACGTCGTGCGGGAAAGCCGCACTCCGTAGATACCGATCGCCACCGTCGCCACTGCCGCCGCCACGATGCCCAACACCGTCAACGCCGGAATCGATTGCCCACCCACAGCGCCCGCGCTCAGTCGTCCACGAGATTGGTGAAATCCTGCTCGTTGCGCTCAGCCCGACGCACGAACACCCACCCGGTGATCAGCAACAGTGGCAGCACAGCACCCATCACCAACCACGGAAGCCTGATCCCCCACACCGAGTAATCCGACAATGCCGGAAATAGCATGGTCAACATCGGTATGGCGCACAATGATCCAGCCACCACCACAGTCAACCGAATCGCCAGGCCCAATTGGGCACGAACCAGACCCCGGATCATGGCGTCGCCGACCTCGGTCTGTTCCTGCACCTCCACCCGGGTGCGCACAATGCGGGCGCCGTGACGCTGCGCCAGCACCACGCGCTGACGAGCAGGTGGATCAGTGTGGCCACTCACCGCGACAACCAACTCTGCTTGGGGGTGCGCACCAACCGATCCTTCAACTCGCGGGTATGCCGACGGCTGACCGGCAACTCCACCGGTGGTTTACCGCTGTGTGGGCGAAGCGTCACCACCAAACCACTTCCGACAGTACGAATTCCGGTCACCAAGGCAACGGAGACCAGGTACGAACGGTGAACCCTCAAGAAACCCGCTTCGGCCCAACGGGATTCGAGGGTAGAAATCGGGATCCGCACCAGGTGTGACTTACCCGCCGTATGCAACCGCGCGTAGTCTCCGTCGGCTTCGACCCATTCCACCGCCGAGCGCTGCACCAGCGTCGTGACCCCGCCGAGTTCCACCGGAATCACTTCGTCGCTGGGCGCGGCATCGGCTTTGGCGCCGACCTGATTTCGCCCCGCCAGACCCACGATGCGGCGTACTGCCTGCGCCAACCGCTCTTCGCGCAGCGGCTTGAGGAGGTAGTCGACCGCACCGAGATCGAAGGCGGCTACTGCTCGATCGTCGTGCGCGGTGACAAAGACTACCGGCGGCGGAGTCGCAAAATTGGAGAGAATCCCGGCCAGTTCCAGACCGTCGAGTCCCGGCATGTTGATATCGAGAAAAACGCCGTCGATGCCGCCGTCGCGAAGAATCCTCAGCGCCGTCGTTGCATCCGACGCGGTGTGGACGTGCGCCACCGATTCTTGTGCGCGCAGCAGAAAAGCCAGCTCGTCGAGCGCCGGTTTTTCGTCGTCGACGGCAAGCACGGTCAGTTGGGCACCTATGTCAGTCTCATTCACAGCACACCCATATTCCCACGGTTACCCGCACCGAACCCACAAAGCCGCCGATCACACTCGAATGCCCTGCTTGAACTTGGGCACGCGCATGCTGACCTTGGTTCCGGCACCCGGCGCGGTCTCCACCACCAGGCCGTAATCGTTACCGAATGCAGCACGCAAGCGATCGTCGACATTGGCAAGACCCACGTGGGCGGCCTCCCGAGCGCTCGGCCGGCCGGCGCCGGATTCGATGGCATCGAGGGAACCGAACCGCAGCATGTCCGGGTCCATGCCGACACCGTCGTCTTCGACGCTGATGACGCAGTCCGGGCCTTCGTCTGCCGCCACGATGCTGATGGTGCCGCCCTCCGGTTTTCCGGAGATACCGTGCCGAACAGCATTCTCCACCAGCGGTTGCAGTGCCAGAAACGGCAGAACCACGTTGAGCACTTCGGGCGCCACCTGCAGTCGCACGTCGAGCGCATCACCGAACCTGGCCCGCTCGAGAGTCAGGTAGCGATCGATGTTGCGCAGTTCGTCGGCAAGCAACGTGAACTCTCCCGCCGAGCGGAACGAGTAGCGCGTGAAATCGGCGAACTCGAGAATCAGCTCACGCGCCCGCGTCGGATCCGTACGCACGAACGACGCCACGGTATTGAGTGCGTTGTAGATGAAATGCGGGCTGATCTGCGCGCGCAGTGCCCGAACCTCCGCTCGGTCGAGCCGGGCGCGTGACGCATCGAGATCCGCAAGTTCGATTTGGCTGCACGCGTAGCGAGCGACCTCTGTGATCGCACCGAGCATGCCGGGCCACGGGTCCTCGGTCGTGACGATCCCCAGTACCCCGACCACACCGCTGTCCTCGATGAGAAGCGGCTGGGCGATCAAGGCGCGGACCGCGTGATCGTCGCTGCCCCGCACCAGATCCGAGTAGGTCACGAGTACCCGGCGTTCGCCTTCGATGGCGCGCAGTGCAGCGTCGTGAAACTGCTCTGCCATCGATTCGTGCGGCCCGTTCCACGCCAGGACACTTCCCGCCGCGTCGGTGATGCCCAACCCTCGGGCACCGGTCAATTCGCGCAGATGCGGCGCCGCTTCAGCAGCCGAATCACGGTCGAGTCCGCGCCGAAGTGGCCGTGCGGCAAGCGAAGCCGTATGCAACGCCGCATGCACTGCTCGTTCGGTGGGTGAGGTGACCTCGCGTCTGGTCCGCATCCAGACCGCAGTAAGAGCCGCGATGAGAAGGGCAACTACGCAGGCAAACAGAGCAGCGACGGTGGGGCTCATCTAGGCCCCGCAGGTAGAGGGAGCGGGTATACCGCCAAAGCGATCCTGAATCCATTGCACGGCCCCGGGAACGGCCCGGCCGTCGGCGTGTCCCTCCCCTGGTCTCGACACGAACTCGATCACGTCTCCGTCCGAACAGGCCCGAGCCACCGCGGCCTCGGTCCACTCGGGAAGAATCAGGTTGTCGTTCGCCCCGACAACCACGTACATCGGGCCGCTCGCTTGCTGCCGGGGCAGCGCGACGTCGCTCAGCCAACTCTGAATTCGATCGGCATCGGCATCGGTGGCGGGACGCGTATCAGCCGGCGTCACCTTGCCCACCAGCGACAACTTCTCGGGCGCCCGGGCTGTGAGGCACGACGTCAACAGTTCGTAATTCTCCGCAAACGCTCCGTGCACGTAGTCGTCGCGTTCGAGATCCGGGTGGGTCAGCGACAGACCCTCGAGAACGTACGGCAACAACAGTTGTTGTGGCAGTGACAGATTCACCTCCGTCCCACTGGTGATGATCGGCGAGATGTCGGCCGCGGGCGACAGGTTTGCCGCACCGACAAATTCGAGTCCGTCCCCGTAGTCGCCGGCCTTCTCGGCAGCTGCCCATGACGCCTGACCACCTTGAGAGAGTCCCAACGTGGCCCACCGCTCCGACGTATCCGGGACGAGGTTGCGCGCTGCGCGCACTGCGTCGATCACGTTGTATGCGGCAGTATCCGGTTGCAGATACGGGTGCGGATCAGGAGTTCCGAGCCCCTCGAAATCCGAGACCGCGACAACGTAACCCGCGTTCAGCAGCGGCTCCACCAATCCCATGGTCCCGAGAAGCGTCGGTGAAGTGGACGGTGCGCAATCGTCCGAGATTCCGGTGGTGCCGTGTCCGACGGACACGATGGGCCAGCCGCCGTCGGGCGGAGTGCCTGCCGGGGTGAATACCGTTCCCGACACCTGTGTTTCGCGCCCGTCGACACCGGATGTGGAGCCGTACAGAATCTTCCGGGCACTCGCTCCGGCGGCAGCGTTAGTCGCAAACGGTTGGTCGTCGAAGACAACGCCGCGTGCTGCACTCTTCGGCGCTGATGAAGACTCCACCGCGGATGTGGGGGCAGGCGGTTCTGCCGACGTTGTCGCCTCGGTGCCGGTAGATCCGCAGGCTGTGCTCACCACCAGGACACTCGCAGCGAGCGTCCCCCAGATCAATTGCCTCGCTCGTGCACTCATACTGTGCCGTCCCCTCCGGCCGCCGCGCGAGCGCGGCGGCGCCGTACCCGTTCCTCAGCAGCAGCCTCTTCGAGATCAAGACCCTCCAACACGGTACGCAATACTTCGTCGTCGAGGTCGCCGTCGTCCCTCGCTGCAATCAACGCCATACGTTGTGTACGCAGCGACTGATGCCGGAACTTGTCGAACAGCGCACCCGCATTCCACATCGCCGTGTCGCGATCGTTGTTCTCGTCCGTCTCCTGCACTTGAAGGCGGGCCTGCATCGAGCGTCGCACACGTTCGACGATTGCCTGCAGTTCGGCGACATCGACGCCTGGTGGCGGACTGGCCACCACGTCGGCCAGCGCTTTCTCACCGGCTTGACGAGAGATGGTGCGCGCCAACTCCATTTGCTCCTGCGTGCGCAGCTGCTCGTACGGATCCGCAACATCCAATCTGCGGATCAGGAACGGCAGTGTGGAACCTTGCAGGAGCAGGGTTCCCACCGCAACGATGAACGCAATCGCCTGGATGACGCCGCGTCCGGGAAACGGTTCTCCGGACGAGAGGGCAAACGGAATACCGCCCGCCGCAGCCAGAGTGACCACCCCGCGCATCCCAGCCCACGACACCACGACGTTCTGTTTCCACGTCAACTGTTTCTGACGCTGCCCGCGGAGCAATGTCATTCCGAACCGCACCCGGGAGTAGCTCAGGAACAACCACAGCGGCCGGATCACGATGACCACCGCCAACACCGCGAGCCCGTACAGGATTACGTTGACCACCGGAAGCCCGTCGTTCACGACATCGTCGATCACGAAACTCAACTGCAGGCCCATGTAGGCGAAGACGAACATCTCGAGGAGCGTGTCGAGGCTCGACCAGACGGATCTTTCCTGCAGCCTCGTCATGATCGAGGCATCCGTCGAGTAGTGTCCGATCACCAAGCCTGCGACCACAACCGCAAGAACCCCCGAAGCATGGAGTTCTTCCGCGGCCAGATACGCGGCAAACGGAAGTACCAGGCCCAAACCGGTTTCGAGAGGCGAATCGTACATCCGGGCTCGCACGAATTTCACGATGAACGCCAGCACCAAACCGATCACGACACCACCGACAACTTCGTAGGCGAAGAACAGCAATGGTGAATCCGTGGCGATCCGAGTACCGGTCACTGCGGCGACGGCGACGGTGAACAACGTCAACGCGGTGGCGTCGTTGACCAGGCCTTCACCCGTGAGAATCGCGATGACACGCTTGGGCAGTCCGAGTTTCTGTCCCACTGCCACGGCGCTGACCGCATCGGTCGGTGCGATCACCGCGCCGAGCACCAGTGCCGCGCCGATCGTAAATTCCGGCACCATCCATTCCGCAAAGAAGGCAACCACGAAGGCCGTCACGAGAACCATGGCAACACCCAGACGCAAGATCGCAGCGAGGTTGCGCTTGAACGTCGCCACCGAGAATTTCAGCGCAGCCGAATAGAGCAAAGGCGGAAGCACGACACCCAGAATGACGTGTGGATCGAGTTCGGGCCGAGGCATTCCCGGGATGAACGACGCGACCGAACCGACCGCGACCAGAACCAGCGGCGCCTGAAGATTTCGGCGGTTCGCCAGCCCTGTCACTGCGATGGCGGCGATGACGACCAGCAGAATCCAGGTGAAGTTCACCCGTTCATTGTGCCCGCCCAGACTGACAAGTCACTCAACGGACGCACAGGAGCCCACAACCTCATCGAGATTGTGGGCTCCTGATTGCTGGGGGGCTACTCCTTCTCGGGAACAGCCTTCTTGGCAGCCTCGGCTGCCTTGTCGATCTGATCGCCGTACTTTCCGCCGGTCTTGTTATCGGCGATGTCGGCTACCTTGTCGATTGCGTCGTGAACCTTGTCGGAGTTCTCCGCGGCAAGTTCCTGACCCTTCTCGACCAGACCCTTGACGTTTTCCAAGAAACCCATTTTCTGTCCTCTCCCGGTGCTCATGCACATCTTGCTGCGGAAAGAAGAACCTCCGCACACACATAGATTCTCACAGGTCGAACGGTGCGGCGCCACAAGGTGGGCCGGGCCAAGGGCCTACTTCGACGCCTCCGCGTGATGGTGTTCGCCCGGCAAATCGTCCGGCGTGGTGAACAGCTTTCGCTTCTCACCGTGCAGGCGGGCGCTGACCCACCAGGACACCTCCACCAGTACGACGCCTACCGCACCGAGGGTGATCGCGAGCGTCGTCGCGGCCACGTTGCTCGGATCCAACTTGAAGAACTCGCGGGTGAACGGCAACGCGAACAAGATCAGGTAGCCGGCTACGGAACCGCCGATCAGCACCAGCTTCCACCACACGTACGGACGCGCAACCACGGCCAGCACCCACAGCGCGATCATGATCAAGGTGATCAGAGCCGTGGTGCCTTCCTGCTCGGGTGTCAGATCGTGATTGCGGTGCGCGAGCACATACACGATGAAGGTGGTGACGCCGATGATGATTCCCGATGGCAAAGCCAATCGCATCACGCGCGGCACGAAGCCCGAACGGGCCCGTTCATTGTTGGGTGCCAGCGAAAGAATGAACGCCGGGATACCGATCGTGAACCAGGCGGCGATGGTGACGTGGCGCGGCAGGAACGGGTACGACAGCGGTTCGAAGTCGAGCATCTTCGACAACACACCGGTGATTCCCACCAGGAATGCGAGCACCACCGAGTACACGGTCTTGGTCAGGAACAGGTTGGAGACGCGTTCGATGTTGCCGATCACTCGGCGGCCCTCGGCCACCACGTACGGCAATGTCGCGAACTTGTTGTCCAACAGCACGATCTGAGCGACAGCGCGCGTCGCTGGACTGCCCGAACCCATCGAAACTCCGATATCGGCGTCCTTGAGAGCCAAAACGTCGTTGACACCGTCACCGGTCATCGCGACGGTGTGGCCGCGAGACTGCAAGGCCGCAACCATCTCTCGCTTCTGATCCGGGCGGACGCGTCCGAAGGTGGTTGCTCCGTCGAGAACGTCGGCCAGCTTCTCCTGATCGTCGGGAAGCTCACGCGCGTCGATCGGACGATCACCGCCCTCGAGTCCCAGCGAACCCGCCACAGCACCTACGGACACGGCATTGTCACCGGAGATAACCTTGACGGCCACTCGCTGACTTGCGAAGTACTCCAACGTTTCCTGCGCGTCCGGGCGAACCTTCTGCTCCAACACCACCAAGGCTTCCGGCGTCACGACTCCCGGAGCGTCGACGTCGTCGACGGAGAGGTTGCTGCTGCCCAACATGAGAACACGCAACCCGGTGGAACCGATTTCTTCTGCCAGACGGGCCATCTCCGACGACGGATCGAGCAGCACGTCCGGAGCGCCGAGAACCCAGTTACCGTGGACGCCGTACGACTGCCCGCTCCACTTCTTCGCCGACGAGAAGGGAGCCACAGCAGTGGCGGCGCCCCAGCCGGCGTCATCGGTCAGAGACTCGCGGATCGCCAGGACACTGGCGTTGGGCCGAGGATCCGACGATGCCATCGCGGCGAGCGCCGCCTTGATCACCGACTCGTCGGCAGACCCGTCGGCGAGCTTCAACTCGGACAACCGCATACCGTTCTCGGTGAGCGTTCCTGTCTTGTCCGCACAGACGACGTCAACCCGGGCGAGCCCCTCGATGGCAGGCAGTTCCTGAACGAGGCACTGCCGCTGACCGAGTCGAATGACGCCGACGGCAAAAGCGATGGACGTCATGAGCACCAGACCCTCGGGAACCATCGGGACCAGGGCCGCGACCATGCCGTTCAGGGCCGGGCCGAGGGACTCACCACTCGAGAACAGCTGGTTGTAGATGATCAGCGCACCAGCCGGAATCATCAGATATGTGATGAACTTCAGGATGCTGTCGATGCCACTGCGTAGTTCCGAATGAACGAGCGTGAACTTGCTCGCCTCTTCCGCGAGCTTCGCTGCATACGCGTCGCCGCCGACCTTGGTGGCGCGGTATGCGCCGCTACCGGCGGCGACAAAGCTGCCGGAGAGTATCGACTCACCGGCATTCTTGTGCACCGGATCTGCTTCGCCCGTGAGCAGCGACTCGTCCACTTCGAGCGCCGACGACGACACCACCTCGCCGTCGACGACAATCTGATCGCCAGAACCGAGTTCGATAATGTCGTCGAGCACAACGTCTTTGGGCGCCAGCGGAACAGCAACGCCGTCACGCCGGACCATCGGCTTAGCTTGACTGACGATCGCCAAGGCGTCGAGTGTTTTCTTCGCCCGGATCTCCTGGATGATGCCGATGCCACTGTTCGCGACGATCAACAGTCCGAACATGCCGTCGATCACGGAACCTGTCGCGAGGACAATCGCCAACAGCACCACCAGGATCGCATTGATCCGGGTGAACACATTGCCGCGAACGATGTCCTTGACCGAACGAGACGCCCGATCCGGTACGTCGTTGGTCTGCCCCGACGCGATCCGCGACGCAACTTGATCTGCGGTCAGGCCGCGAACGACGTCGACGGTGACCCCGCCACCGTCTCTCGCGATCGAAGTCGCCGTGCCTTCTGAACCGATGTGCTCGTGAGCCATGGTCAAAGATTACGCACCCGCCGCGACAAAACCGGGTCCGACTCCGATCTCAGGCTCGCGGCAGCGGTTACCCCAGGGGAATCCACCATTGTGTCGGCGGCTGCGCGGACAGAGCATCGATCCGTCCACCTGGCATCGGCACCGCCACCGTAGTGCCGGCATCGCCGGCAGCTTCGGTCAACCGGATGATCGGCTCGGACCACGAATGGAACGCCAGATTGAACGTGGCCCAGTGAATCGGCACAAATACTCCACGCGCGGGGTCACCGCGATTCAGATCCGCGTGCGTCTGAACTGCTTCCTCGGGGTTCATGTGGATATCCGGCCACCGCACGTCGTACGCGCCGACAGGCAAGAGCGTCAGGTCGAAGGGCCCGTACGTCGTGCCGAGTTCCACGAATCGCGGTGTGTATCCGCTGTCCCCGCCGAAGAACACCCGATGCTTCGGTCCCGCAAACGCCCACGACGCCCACTGGGTCGCGTTGCGAACAAGGCCGCGCCCGGAAAAGTGTCGAGCCTCGGTACACGTGAGAACCAGGTCACCGATAGTCGTCGACTCGTCCCAGTCCAACTCGACGATCCGGTTCTCCGGCACCTTCCAATGCCGCAGATGCGCGCCGATCCCGATCGGAACCACGAACGGCGCCGTCTGAGTGCGGGTCAGAGTCTTGACCGTCTCCATGTCGAGGTGGTCGTAATGATCGTGGGAAATCACAATCGCATCCACCGCGGGGAGGTCATCCAACGCCACCGGCGCGGCATGCATTCGCGCAGGACCGACTGTGGCAGAGGGTGATACACGCTCACTCCACACCGGGTCGGCAAGCACCCGGTAGCCGTCCACCTCGACGAGGACACTCGAATGCCCGTACCAGGTAACTGCCGCTCCGCCGGCCTGAGCGGGTGCGAGCGGCGTCGCCAACGGGATAGGCGCGCGAGGCCGACCCGTCGAACCGCGAGTGAGCAGCGATTTTGCCATCCCGGCATCGGTGCCCGGCACGAGCATGCTGCTGGGGTCCGAATTGTGGAACCGTCGATTCCGATATCGAGGTGACATCGCCGCATAGGGTTGCACCGCATTGCGCGACGCCCCGATCTGCGTCGGGATTCCCCAGGCGGCGCGGGCGATCCATCCGACTGCCGCAGTGACCGCGGCAGCACCGAGAAGCGTCGTCGTCTTCATTGTGCCCAGACTAGCGACTATCTGCCTTTAAAGACCGGTGGGCGATTTTCGATGCGGGCGGCGCGGGCCTCCTGCACGTCGTCACTGAGCCACGCAGCGTGCAGTGCGTCGAGTTGCTCGGGCGACTGCTCTTCCATCGTTCCGTCGTCGTTGAGGACCATCTTCATATGACGCAAGGACAGTGGTGCGAGGTTGGCGATGCGATGCGCCCATTCCTGGGCGTCGTCGAGGGTGCCGATCTTGTTGGCAAGTCCGCGGTTGAATGCTTCTTCGGCGCCGATCTGTTCGATGCCGAGGAGAATAGTGCGAGCCGGGCCGCCGCCGACGAGTGATGCCAACCGTCGCATCGTCCATTTGTCGACAGACACGCCAAGCGTCGCCGCCGGAATGCCGAACCGCGCGGCCGGGGCGACAACGCGCAGGTCGGAGGCTATGGCCAACTGTGTGCCTGCGCCGATGGCTGGGCCGTTGACCGCTGCGATCACCGGGATCGGTGCCGTGTCGATCGAGCGGAGCATCTCGAAGAGTCGGTCGGTGAAGCCTTCCATGTACACGTCGCCGGACAGGTCGGCACCGGCGCAGAATGCGGATCCCTGGCCGGTGATCACGATGACATGAGCACGATCTGCGACGGCGGTATTCACCGCGTCCTTGATCGCGATGCAGAGTTCCGCACTGAGCGCGTTGCGACGCTCGTGACGCTGCAATTCAATGGTCACGACATTGCCGTCACGGGAAGTCCCGATCATGTCCGCTCACTTTCATTTCTGGAAGGCTCGTGCGCAAGGGTAGACGCGAGGGTTGACCCGAATGCAGTTTGCCGACCACGTAGTTCTCTCACCGCAGAGTTCTGCGCATCAGGAGGTTAGATTACCGATGAGTACGAACGACAGTGACGAGGGACGCAGCGAGAGCGTTGATGTCGACATCGTGGTGATCGGCGCCGGCCAAGCCGGATTGTCCGCGGCGTACTACCTCCGCAAGTTCTCCGTTGTGCCCGAATCGGGATTTGTCGTGCTCGATCACGCAGCAGGCCCCGGCGGCGCCTGGCAGTTCCGGTGGCCGAGCCTGACCTTGAGCACTGTCAACGGAGTTCACGACCTCCCAGGCATGTCATTTGCGGAGACGACAGGGACCGACGCCGAGCAGGTGCCGGCGTCGGTTGCGGTCCCCCATTACTTCGAGTTGTACGAGAAGCAATTCGAGCTGCCCGTCCACCGCCCCGTCCATACGCGAGTGGTGTGCCCGCGGCAGGAACGTCTCCGAATCGAGACCGATCACGGCGTGTACGCGGCACGCGGGCTGATCAATGCGACCGGAACGTGGGAGCGCCCGTTCATTCCCTACTACCGCGGCGCCTCATTGTTCCGTGGACGCCAGTTACACACCAAGGACTACTACTCGGCCCACGAGTTCGAGGGCAAACATGTTGTGGTTGTCGGCGGCGGCATCTCCGCTGTGCAACTGCTCGACGAGATTTCACAGGTCACGACCACCACGTGGGTGACGCGCCGCGAGCCGGAGTTCCGCGACGAACCGTTTTCCCCGGAGATCGGTCGCGATGCCGTCGCCATGGTCGAGGAGCGGGTACGACGCGGTTTGCCGCCAGGATCGGTGGTGTCGGTCACGGGGTTGCCGGTGACTCCAGCCATTCGCGCTGCCAGGGAACGCGGCGTGATGACACGCCGACCGATGTTCTCGGAAATCCTCCCGCACGGGGTGCGATGGGCTGACGGCAGCGCCATGGATGCCGATGTCATCTTGTGGTGCACCGGGTTTCGAAGTTCGCTCGACCATCTCGCGCCTCTTCGTCTGCGCGGTACCGGCGGTGGAATCGAGATGGAAGGTCGCCTCGCCACCCAGGTTGCATCCGATCCTCGTGTGCATCTGGTGGGCTACGGCCCCTCCTCGTCGACAATCGGCGCGAACCGCGCCGGCCAGGCAGCCGCAGCTGAGTTGACGACTTTCCTCGAACTTCGCTGATCCAGCTTCCATTTGGCTACGTTTGCCCGATTCGTCCATAACCTGTTCAGCAGGACATTTTCAGCCCAAGGCCCGGAATCCGGCATGCTCCTAGCCTGTCGCGAAACAGTCTGTTACCGTTCAGCTAACCTTTCTTCGACTGCGTGCACTCGGAGGAGTGCGTGCAGTAACCCATCAGGGGGACTGGGCGAGGGGCAATTACGAAGGGGAAGCGGTCCGCATGAAACACGATGCACACACAGCAACCTCCTGGTGGTCGATCGGCGAATGGCGCCTCGGTTGGAAGGTCGTCGCGGTCCTTGCCGTTCCGATGCTCATCGCCGTCGTACTCGGCGCCTTCCGGATCCAGGCCGAACTGGCCGAGGCCTCGAGGCTCAGTTCCTCATCCGAACGAGTGCTCGCAGTCCCCGCGGCACTCCATGTGGAGGAAGCACTGTACGACCTCGCGGTCGCATCCTCAGATGGCACTGAAACAACCACTGCCACAAGGGCAGTGAACAATTCCATGCAGGAACTGGTCACCGCCGGTCGCTCGTTCCAGGCCGACGACGTACTCAACGACAAAGTCGCCCGAGCGCTGGAGGACAGCAACTCCATCGTCGAAGAAGTGGCCGCGGGCGCCGTTGCACCCGCCCGGCTCGTCACACTCGTCAATGAGGTGTCAACCAACATCTCGAGTGCATTCACGGGCGTCATCAATACATCCCAGAGCCCCATTCTGCGTCAGCACGGCGGCGAGTTCTCGTCCCTGTGGGAAGCCCGTCGGGCATTGTCCGATCAGCGCGTTCTGTTCGGTTCCGGCCGCCTCGACCAACAAACGCGCACCGCGCTTGCCACCACCGCCGGCGTGGAACTCGCGGCACTCGACAAGGTGCTCCCACCAGACGAATCCGACAGCTCACCGACCACGGTGGCCGTCAACGCGCTTCGTACATCCGCACAGAGTCGCATCGCCGAAATCGGCGCGACCTCGTCATCGTCCCCGCTCAGCAGCCAGATCGATATCGGACTGCAAACCAGCAGCGACCAGTACGACGACGTCACCGACGCAGCCGTCGACCAGTTCAGCGCCAGCGTGACCGCCGAATCCAACACCGCCCGAACCGCAGCTCTGCGCGACACTGCCCTGGTTCTCGGCGCGGTTCTCGCCGCACTCGTGATCGCGTTGATCATCAGTCGCTCGTTGGTCGATCCCATCCGGCGCCTGCGGTTCGCGGCACTGCAGGCATCACGACGCGGACTGCCCGAGGCCATCGAACGAATCCGCTCCGGCGAAAAGATCAGCGACCTCGAAATCCCGCGTGTACCGGTCCACACTCACGAGGAAATCGGTCAACTCGCTCGCGCGGTTGACGATATGCACGGGCAGGCCATCAGCCTGGCAGGCGAGCAGGCAACCCTGCGACGCCAAGTCAACGACATGTTCGAAACACTGTCACGCCGCAACAAGTCCCTCGTCGAACACCAACTCGGCCTGATCGAGCAACTCGAGCAGGACGAAGACGACCCGAAGCGTCTCGAAAACCTCTTCCGCCTCGACCACATCGCGGCACGAATGCGACGCAACGGCGAGAACCTACTCATCTTGTCCGGCACCGAAAGTCGCCGCGGTCGCACTGCGCCGATCCAGCTTGCCGACGCTCTCCGCGCCTCCGTCTCCGGAGTCGAAGATTACCTTCGCGTCGGACTCGGCCAGATGCCGTCCGCCGTCATCACCGGACAAGCCAGCGCAGACGTCGTGCACATTGTCGCCGAACTCCTCGACAATGCGCTGCGATACTCACCGCCGGAATCGACCGTGACCATCAACGCAGCTCGCACCAACGACAGTTCCATGCTTGTGGAAGTTGCCGATCTGGGACTCGGAATGTCCACCGCAGATCTTGTCGACGCCAATGGACGCCTGGCTTCGGGCGGCGAGATGACCCCGGACACTGCCAGGCACATGGGACTGTTCGTCATCAGCCGGATCAGCCTGCGACACAACATTTCTGTTCGGCTGCGTCCCACCGGCAATGCACCAGAGCGCGCCGGCATCACCGCCTCGATCCTTCTGCCCGCGGCTCTGCTCGAAGCACATCCGTCGGACACGGTGACTGCACCGCATCCAAGCCCCGCCCACCTGGGTGCTCCGGTCCGGAATGCTGCTCCCGTCCAGGCTCCTCCGGTATCAGCTCCTCCGGTATCAGCTCCACCCGTCCGCGCTCCCGAACCTGCAGTAGCCGAGCCATATTCGATGGGCGCGCAAGCACCCACCCTGTCCGCTACGGGACTTCCTCAGCGTCAACCGGGCAACACCGTCAGAGCGGTCATGCCGCCTCCCGTCGACGGCGCCCCGACATCAGCGGCCTCTCAACTCGGCGCAGTATCGCCGGTCGACGCGCTCGGGTTGCCACGTCGCACACCAGGTGCCAGCGGGGCACCCGGAATCGGAGATCCCGTCTCAGCAGCGCCGACGCCCGAACCGGGTGCATCCCCTGCCGAGCGCTTTGTCGCTCCGACAGAAACTGTTTCACCGGAGCCAAGCGCCGAACCGGCACCGCGGCACCGGCTCAGCTCCCCCACACCGACCAACACCGCGGCATTCTTCTCCTCCCGTGCGCGCGACGGTTTCCCACCACGTAGCGGCGCACGCACCACGGAATTTTCCGATCCGCCCGTCGCCGCGGCACCGGCCGCATCACCGATCTATGCCCGCATGGTGTCCGAGTGGCTGGTCGACCCGACAGCGGGGACAGCCTCCGCCACAGGCGAAGCCGCCTGGACCACCGAAGCCGACCAGGGGTGGCTTGCAGCCCGAGCGTCGTTCGAGTTGCCCGTCACCAGAATTGCCGACTCCGGTCTCCCCATCCGTGATCGTGGTGCGAGGTTGGTTCCCGGTACTGTCGGCGGCACCAATGCCCCGGTGCGCTCGGGCACTCACCGCCAGAGCACGGATCCGGAGAACGTCAGACGCGGGTGGAACGACTACCAATCCGGCGTCAGTCGCGGCCGGCGTCGTAGCACTGAGAACACCGTCGGGTCGACCACGCCACGTGGTGCGAATGTGCGCAACGATGAAGGAGAACAGTGAATTCAGTCGGAGCCCAAGAGACTCCTCGCTCACTCGACTGGTTGGTTTCGGGTTTCGCCCGCGACGTGCAGGGAGTGAGCCACGCGATCATCGTCTCGGCCGATGGATTATTGAGTGCTGCGAGCACCCACCTTCCGGTCGATCGAGCTGACCAATTGGCCGCTGTGACTTCGGGACTCGCCAGCCTCTCCGCCGGTGCGTCGCGGTTGTTCGACGGCGGTGCCGTCCTGCAGTCAGTTGTCGAGATGGAGAACGGTTACCTGCTGCTGATGGGTGTCGGCAGCGGCGCCTATCTGGCCGCGCTGGCCGTCGCGGGATGCGACATCGGTCAGATCGGGTACGAAATGGCCACTCTGGTCGACCGAGTCGGACCCACGATGGACATTGCCGCTCGTTCGGGTCGGGATTCCTGATACTCATGTCCAACCACCCCGAACGCGTTGACCCCGAACCGAGTCTGGTTCGTCCATACGCGCTCACCGAAGGCCGGACACAGCCGTCCATCGACCTCCCCATCGAAGCGATTGTCGCGACGATGGAGGATGCCGTCGCCGGGCACCTTGCGCCTGAGGACATTCGCGCCTCGATAGTCTCCCTCTGCGAGCAGCGGATCTCCATCGCGGAAATCGCCGCGCACCTTGGTGTTCCGATCGGGGTGGCCCGGGTCCTGGTGGCAGATCTGATCGTCGCCGGGGCATTGGAAGTACAAGCCACTCTGCGAAGCGATGCGACTGCGGTCGAGCGCCGCGAATTGATCGAAAGGACCCTCAGTGGACTTCGGGCACTCTGACGCATCGTCTCGCGTCACCTCGACGAAAATCGTGATCGCCGGCGGCTTCGGTGTCGGAAAGACCACCCTTGTCGGGACGGTCTCCGAAATCGTCCCGCTGCGCACCGAAGCATTGGTGACCGACGCCAGCGACGGTATCGACCACCTCGGCGCGACGCCGAACAAGGACACCACAACAGTCGCAATGGATTTCGGCCGCATCACACTCGCCGACGACCTGGTCCTCTATCTCTTCGGCACACCTGGTCAACGACGGTTCTGGTTCATGTGGGACGACCTCATCACCGGCGCCATCGGAGCTGTCATCCTTGTCGACACACGCCGCCTCGAAGACAGCTTTGCCGCTGTCGACTTCTTCGAAGCACGCGGTTTACCGTTCATCGTGGCAGTCAACCGTTTTGACGGAGCTCCCATACATGCCGCGAGTGACCTTCGTCAGGCTCTTGCGCTTCCCAACCGCGTACCGATGATCGAAATCGACGCGCGTAACCGGGAATCCGCGAAGCAGGCTTTGATCACGATCACCGAGTACGCGCTCGAACGTATCGCGGCAGCAGCACTGTACTAACACCTCGGACAACAACGACTCTAAGGAACTCCGCATGTCGGATGAAATGCACCATTTCTCGATGGGAATCTGGCTGCTCGGACTGGCGTTCGCCGTTGCAGTCTCGGGATCGGTCATCGGATTGGCGTGTACCCGACACGGCGCAGCGGCCACCCACCCTCGGGCGCGCATGCGCTGGTTGTTCATGGGTGCACTGTCCATCGGTGGTGTCGGTATCTGGTTGATGCACTTCATCGCGATGCTCGGGTTTGCCGTGCCAGGCAGTCCCATTCGCTACAGCCTGAGCTGGACGATCATTTCGGCGCTGATGTCCGTAACCGCGGTATTTGTCGGTTTGTTGATCGTCGGCACCGAATTCCGCTGGTCGAGGCTCCTGGCCGCCGGCTTTCTCGTCGGCGTCGCGGTCAACATCATGCACTACACGGGTATGCGGGCCTTGCGGTTTCAAGGCGAGATCAACTACAACATGTACTTCGTCGCGCTCTCGCTTGTGATTGCCATTGTTGCCGGCACCGCCGCGTTGTGGTTCACGATGGTGATGGAATCCACCGTCATGCGATTGATCGCCGGTGTGATCATGGGTGTCGCCGTAGTCGGCATGCACTACACCGGGATGGCCGCGGTGGAGGTTGTCCACGACACGTCCGCTCCCGCCCCCGTCGGGCTCGAGGTGTTCGCGTTCCTCTTCCCCGTCTTTGTCATCGGGCTTCTTGCGATGGCAGTGCCGATCGTCGCCGTCCTGACGGTGCCTGATCGCGAGATCGCCCGCATGGATTCCGCTGCAGACGATCTGGCTTTCGAAGCACGCGAATTTGCAACTGGGAACTGAAGTCGCACAACCGCGACTAACCGTGGCCGTACAACTTGTCGTATGCGGCCTTCTCGGCGTCGTGGCGAGTGACCTTTTTCGGATTCTCCAGATCCGCGGGTAGTCCGTGTCGTTCGAGACGACGAGACCTGTTCTGCGCCATGTAGGAAACGGAATAGAACAACGCCAGCAATACACCGAGAAGCACCATGGACGCCCTCAGTGCCCATGGCCCTGGGAAGAGCATGAAGACCGCAAAGACCGGCAGGAAGGGCACCATGCTGCGGACAAGGTGCCGGGGCACGGCCCAATCGCCGATCAGATCGTTGCGAACCCATTCCTGCATGGAATCCGGCAACCTACGACCGAACGAATAGCCAAGCCACTGAAGAGGGTTCGGTGACGCATGTTGTTTCCCGGCGGGCGCGGCAGACATATCCTTGCCTTTCATTGGTCCAATGCTCCAGCGCGCAACGCGGCTTCATTGACCCGCGTCAACACTGTGTGAAGTTCTTCGAGTTCAGCCAGTCCCACACCAAGCTTCTCCACCACTGCCGGCGGAATCTTCTCCGCCTCGCTCCGCAAGGCTGCACCAGCCTCGGTGAGATCGACGTCGAGTTGACGCTCGTCCGCCCGGCTGCGCGTTCGCGTGATCAGACCGGATGCCTCGAGGCGTTTGAGAAGCGGTGACAGAGTGGGCGAATCGAGCTGCAATGCCTGTCCGATTTCCTTGACCGCCATCGGAGCCTTGCCCCACAGCGCCAGCATCACAAGATACTGGGGATGCGTGAGACCCATGGGCTCGAGCAACGGACGGTATACGGACAGCACCGCCCGGTTCGCAACGGCGAGCGCAAAACACACCTGGCGATCGAGCGCCAGTGGATCGGTGAGCGACTCCTGCGTGGTCATGACTACACCGTAACAGATTAGTTAGTGCGATAACTAATACTGCACTAACTAATCTTGGGACAACCACCGTCCGGAATAGACCCGGAGCCGGTCACGTTGAACCAACGCGTGACTCTTTCCCCCACTTCGAACGCACCCGAGGCCTCCGCGTTGCGCGGCCTCTTCCAGCCCTTCGAGGTCAAATCACTCTCGTTGCGTAACCGCTTTGCCATGGCCCCGATGACCCGCGCTTTCTCCCCCGACGGAATTCCCGGCGCCGACGTCGCCGAGTACTACCGTCGTCGCGCAGCGGGAGGTGTCGGCCTGATCATCACCGAAGGCACATATATCCCTGACCCTGCCGCCGGCCCACATACCCGAGTACCGCGTATCTACGGCGACTCGAGCCTCGACGGCTGGCGCTCGGTTGTCGACGCCGTCCACGCCGAGGGCGGATCCATCATTCCGCAGCTGTGGCATCTGGGTGTCGAGCGCGGCGAGAACTCTCGCCTCAATCCCGACGTGGAGACGGTCAGCCCTTCCGGGCTCGCACTCGACGGCACGCGCTTGGGACGAGAATTCACCGCATCGGATCTCGAAACACTGAAGCAAGCCTGGGTCGACGCTGCCCTCAACGCGCAGAGTACCGGATTCGACGGCCTGGAACTACACGGCGCACACGGTTATCTGCTCGACGAATTCCTTTGGGCTGGAACCAATGTCCGCACCGATGCGTACGGCGGATCACTCGAAGCTCGAACCCGCTTCCCCGCTGAGGTTGTCGCTGCCATTCGAGAGGCCGTCGGAAACGAGTTTGCGATCGTCTACCGATTCTCGCAGTGGAAGTCCGGTCGGTACGACGCCCGGATCGCCCAGAATCCGGCGGAACTGGAGCGCATTCTCACTCCTCTGGTCGACGCCGGGGTCGATGTGCTGCACCCGTCTACGAGGCGGCACTGGGAGCCGGCATTCGCCGAAATCGACGGCGATGACGGCAAACTCGGACTCGCAGGCTGGACGAAGAAGTTGACTGGCCTGCCCACCATCACAGTGGGATCTATCGGGCTTGATTCCGTATTCACCACGGCCTTCACCGCTGATGCTGCGTCCGCTGTCACCGGACTGGAGCGTCTCGAAGCTCAGTACGACGACGGCGAATTCGACATGGTTGCCATTGGACGCGCCCTGCTCGCCGACCCCGAATGGGTGGAAAAACTGCGCACCGGACGCACCGATGAACACATCGCTTTCAGCGCAGAGCACCGCACACATCTGAACTGACTCGACACGGCAAACGGCACTCCCACCCAACGGTGGGAGTGCCGTTTGCCGTGTTGTTCTAGCTACCGAACACCGCCGGATCCGGACCGATTCGGCCGGCCGGATCATCAAGCGCTCCAATGGCATTGATCTCGTCCGGCGTCAATGCAAATCCGAAGACGTCGAAGTTCGCCTTGATGCGCTCAGGCGTCACCGACTTGGGAATCACGACGTTGCCGATCTGCAGATGCCACCGAATCACGACCTGAGCCGCCGTGACGCCGTGGGCGTCAGCGATTGCCGTGATGACGGAATCCGTGAGCAGCGTGCCCTGGCCGAGTGGACTCCACGCCTCCGTGGCAATCCCCTTGCCGGTGTGGAAGGCACGAAGCTCGGACTGGTTGAACTTGGGGTGAAGCTCGATCTGATTGAGGACCGGCACCTCACCCGTCTCGCCGATCACCCGTTCGAGATTGTCGACGGTGAAGTTCGAAACACCGATCGACCGCACTCGTCCGTCCGCCTTGAGCTTCTGGAATGCCTTGAACGTCTCGACGTAGAGATCCTTCGACGGCACCGGCCAGTGGATCAGGTAGAGGTCGAGGTACTCGAGGCCGAGGCGTTCCAGACTCGCGTCGAACGCAGCCAGCGTCGACTCGTATCCCTGATCGTCATTCCACAGTTTGGTGGTGATGTAGAGGTCTTCGCGGTTGATACCGGACTCGGCAATCGCCTGCCCGACGCCTGCTTCGTTGCCGTAGATCTTGGCGGTGTCGATACTTCGATAACCAGCCTGCAAGGCGGTTGATACGGCGTCTCGGGTTTCGTTGTCCGGCACTTGGAAAACACCGAATCCCAAAGCTGGGATGGCCTTGCCGTCTGCCAGCACGATGCTCGGAACGGTGGTCGTGTCTTGTGGTTCGGTCATACCTACGCAACGCGGCACCTCGGCGCAGTGTTCCCGCACAACCCCCCTTGTTCTGCCCGAAAAGCCCGTCTACCTTGGAGAGCGTGCCTTGAAATCTCCTCGAGAAAAAGGGACTGTGATGCATATCCCCTATCATCTCGCCTACAAAGTAGGAGTGACTCCGTGGGAGCACACCCGGCGAGGTTTTGATACCCAACTGTCCGCTCTACTCGACGCGATTCCCGTCCCCGACAATGGGCGCGCCCTCGACATCGGATGCGGGACCGGCGCACATTCCATCGAGATGGCAAAGCGTGGCTGGCAGGTCACCGGCGTCGACATCGAACAAGAAGCATTGGACAAAGCCCGGATCCGTGCCCGCGAGGCACACTCGACCGTTCGATTCCTGCACGAGGACGCCACCGATCTTCACATAGCCGTGGACGCCGGTCACATGCTCGTCCTGGACGTCGGTTGCTTCCACGGACTGGGTGATCTCGATCGCCGTCGCTATGCGGAGTCCGTCAACGCCATCACGGCACCGGACGCGTCGTTGATCATGTTCGCCTTCAGCCCCGGCCATCGGTGGCCGATGCCGCATGGCGTGTCGAAGGCAGATGTGGCCAGGGCCTTCGACGGTTGGACCATGGTGTCGAGCGACCCGGCCGATATGGCCGACGCGCCGTTGCCTGCCCGTGCGGCTCATCCATGCTGGTACCACCTGGTGCGGCGCTGACGCTGTGCGCCTTTATTAACCGCCCGCGGTTAATAAAGGCGCACAGCACAGGGGATACTTCACGTGTGACTGCAACACTGCGCATCAGCGGACTCTCAGCTTCCCGGGGAGAACGCACCCTGTTCTCCGATCTCGATCTCACCGTCGCTCCCGGCGATGTCATCGGACTTGTCGGCGCAAACGGCGCGGGCAAGTCGACGCTCCTGACCGCGCTGGCGGGAACCGGGACGGCTGATGTGGAAGGGTCGATCACCCTCAGCCCGCCAGACGCCGCTGTCGGCTATCTGGCGCAGGAACCCGACCGTATCGCCGGCGAGACCGTGCTCGAATTCCTGGGCCGACGCACCGGTGTCACGCACGCCGAGGACGTCATGAACGCCGCAGCGGAAACCCTCGCGGATTCCGAAGAGGATCTGTATTCCCCGGCGCTCGAGCGGTGGCTCGCACTCGGCGGCGCAGATCTGGTGGAGCGCGCCGAAAAAGTTGTCGACGAACTGGGCCTAGGCGTCCCCCTCGACGCGCACATGACGGCCCTGTCCGGCGGTCAGGCGGCCCGGGCCGGCCTCGCGTCGCTGTTGCTCTCGCGCTACGACATCCTGCTGCTCGACGAGCCCACGAACGATCTCGATCTGCGCGGACTCGAGCAACTCGAGCGCTTTGTCGCCGAAACGCGGGCGGCGCTTGTTGTGGTGAGCCACGACCGCGAGTTCCTTTCACGCACCGTAACCGGAATCGTGGAACTCGATCTGGCACAACAGAATATCGCCGTCTACGACGGTGGCTACGAGTCCTACCTCACTGAGCGTGAGATTGCCCGCCAACACGCGCGTGAGGCGTTCGAAGAATATGCGGGCACCAGGTCCGAACTCGAAGATCGCGCCCAGATGCAGCGCAACTGGATGGAACACGGCGTCCGCAATGCGCGCCGTAAGGCCAAGGACAACGACAAGATCGGCCGCGGATTGCGTACCGAGTCGACGGAAAAGCAAGCGGCAAAAGCCCGTCAGACTCAGCGCCGCATCGAGCGTCTCGAGGTCGTGGAGGAACCCCGCAAGGAATGGGAGTTGCGCATGGAGATCGCGGCCGCTCCGCGATCCGGGTCCGTGGTCGCAACCACCAACGCTGCCAAGGTCACTCGCGGCCAGTTCACCTTCGGGCCCGTCACGACGCAAATCGATTGGGGTGACCGCATTCTCATCACCGGCGCCAACGGCGCGGGCAAAACCACCCTGTTGAACGTCCTACTCGGCAAACTCGCTCCGGACGAGGGAATCGCTTCCCTCGGATCCGGTGTCGCGATCGGCGAGATCGATCAGGCCAGAGGGCTCTTCGAGGGCGATCAGCCGGTGGTCGAGGCTTTCGGCGCCCAGGTCCCGGAGTGGCCCGACGCCGATGTCCGTACCCTCCTCGCCAAATTCGGACTACGCGGGCATCACGTACTGCGGTCGGCGGCGTCTCTCTCCCCCGGCGAAAGAACCAGGGCTGCACTGGCTTTGCTCCAAGCCCGCGGGGTCAATCTCCTCGTGCTCGACGAGCCCACCAACCACCTCGACCTGCCGGCAATCGAGCAGCTCGAGCAGGCGATGGAATCTTTCGAGGGCACGTTGCTTCTGGTCACTCACGATCGCCGGATGCTCAGCTCCACTCGCAGCACCCGGAAGTGGCGGATGGACGACGGGCAACTTTTCGAGGAGTAACGGTTTTCGAGGGGTAGAAGTCGCGCGCTTGCGCAGACATAACGCGTGTGCAACTATTTATCCGGCGCACGCAATAGTTGCATGCGCGTGATAGGTGCCCGCGGCCCATAAGGCCGTCGCCGCACCGCGAGCCTCGAAAGGACCCACGATGTTGTCGATACCCGACCGCACACTGACCCACGGAACCACCGGCGAACCGATCACCATTCCGCAACTCGGTTACGGCGTGTTCCAAGTTCCGGACGAGCAGACAGAAGATGTCACCGCCACCGCCCTCGACCTGGGATATCGCCACATCGACACCGCGTCGATCTACGGAAACGAAGCCGGCGTCGGCCGCGCAATCGCAGCCGCCGGCATTCCCCGGCAAGACCTGTTTGTCACCACCAAATTGTGGAACGACGATCAGGGCCACGACCGCACACTGGCAGCGTTCGACACCAGTTTGAGCAAGCTGGGCCTGGACTACGTCGACCTGTACCTGATCCACTGGCCGGCACCGAGCAAGGGCCTGATCGCGCAGACCTGGGCGGCATTCGAGGAGATTCTCGCGTCCGGACGTACCCGGGCAATCGGCGTCTCCAACTTCCTCCCCGAGCACCTCGATCTACTGGCAGAGCGCAGTTCGGTTACACCAGCCGTCAACCAGATCGAGCTGCACCCCAGGCTGGCGCAGCACGCGTCACGGAAGTACGCGCAGGACCGCGGCATCGAGATCGAGGCGTGGAGCCCACTCGGCCAGGGCACGATCCTCGACGATCCGACTATCGTCGACATTGCCGGCGCGCTGGGAAAATCCCCGGCACAGGTGATCTTGCGCTGGCACATCGAGCAGGGCCATACCGTACTGTCCAAGACGGTGACACCGCAGCGCATGCGCGACAACGCCGACATCTTCGACTTCGCTTTGGGCGCCGATCAGTCGGCCGCCATCGCCGCACTGAACACGGACAGCCGCGTCGGCCCCGATCCGCTCGAATTGAACTGAGCCGAAAAGTGATTCAGGAATCTTCGCGCGGCGCCAATGCAAGCAGGACCGCATCGACGGCCTGTTCCGCAAGGTACACATCCAGGGGCAGATGCCGGAACAGCGCCCGGTAATAGACTGGCGCCGCCAGTGCGTCGAGCACAAAGTCCAGATCGAAGTCCGCACGAATCTCCCCGCGGGCGCGCGCCGATTCCAGCACTGCCGCAGTGGAATTGCGTCGCGGCTCGAAGAAAGACTCACGGAAAGCGCAGGCCAGTTCCGGGTCTGCCGCCAGATCCGCAACCAGAGCCGGGAGCACGGAGCCGACAACGGTGTCTCGCAGTCCCACAACCACAGTCGTGATGCCGGCGATCAGATCAGCACGAAGATCGCCGGTGTCCGGCGTCGGATGAATACCGATCTGCCCGGCCACCACATCGACAACCAGATGCCGCTTGGACGGCCACCGCCGGTAAATTGCGGGCCGGTGAATACCGGCCCGCGATGCGACGGATCCGATCGACAGTTCGGCATAACCCTTCTCCGCCAACAACTCCAAGGCTGCCGCAATGACGGCGTCGTCGATTCGGTCGTCTCGTGTGCGCACCATTTACAGCACCGGCCGCAGCATCAGGACAGGCCGTGGCATCAGGACCAGGCGCCATCCGTCGGGATCCTCGAAGGTCATTCCGCCGTTCTCGATCCAGTACGGATTCTCGGACTCGACCGGTTCATGCCCGGCCTCCCCCAAACGTTGCACCACCTCGTACATCGCGGACTCTCCGGTGAAGTACAGAACCAGCAGATTGTCGCGGGTGGGCGCCGGACAGGGACTGCCATCTTCATGGGTTGTGAATTCGAGGTGATAACTCGCATCCGGCAGTCCCAGCATGATGCCGTCATATCCCGCATGCCCGGAAAATCGATACAACTCGGCAAAGCCCACACAATCGCGATAAAACGCAGCCACCTCGGCAAGCCGGTCGGTGGGGCGCGCGATGCGCACTTGGACAACGGGAAGTTCTGTAGGCCAGGTCGTCATATCTAAACGGTACAGTACGTACCGTAACAACCTCTAGAGACGATCATTCTCCGGAAACGGCGCCGTGGGCATGAACCGCGGACGAGCGAAGAGCACCGACAGATTGGTCGGCTGAGACTCCACCGGACGATCCGACCGGTACAGCAAAGCCTGCTGCGGCGTGCTCACCCATTCACACACGAAGATGTCGCCGATACGCAGCACCGGAACGTGCGAACCATCCTCGAGACGAACCGTCACGTCGGCGTGCGCGTCGGACTGCCCGTACACCACCCACCAGGATTCGCCCTCGACGTCGCCAGGAGTGTGCTGCCCGATGCCGATAACGGCCCCTTTTTCCATCGGCACATGCCAGACCTCGCCACTCCCGCGTTGCCCCACGCTGTAATTACTGTCCTCGCGCACGCAAACCACAACGCCGGACTTTTCGAGTACCAACTGATCGACAGCCATGTCGCAAACCCTAATCCGGTCGGCCCACACCGGCAGGACTTCTGAAATTGCAATTCTTGACAATTTGTTGGGTTTTTACAACACTTTGATGTATGAGCCCAGTCCGGCGGGGAGATGCGCTCCCCATCTTCAATCGCATCGGCGTACTTCGTGCCGAGCGGAAGATGAGTCGGGCGCAACTGGCACACCTTGTCGATGTCAATCCCCAGACCGTCGGCGCACTCGAACGCGGCGACCACTACCCCAGCCTGGATCTCGCGTTCCGCATCTGCGATGTGTTCGATCTCCCCGTGGAAGCGGTGTTCTCCCGCACGGAGTTCAGCCCCCTGTCCACTGAGGTCTACCGGCTGTCCACCGAGGTCTACCGATCGGGCCGACTCACCGAAGGGAGCGAAAAGAACAGTGTCCCCACAAAATCCGAAACAACAGAATCCGAATGAAACGAATCTGATCGACCGCTACCAGGCACGCCGTACCCGACAGTTCCTCGCAAATGAGGAGATTTTCCGCCAGTGGTTGCCCAAGTGGCGGACACGTCGACGCCGACGCCTGCTCGTGATCGCACTCGGCGTCGTGTTCGCCGCGATGACCGTCTCGGCAGTCGCATTTCTTTTCAACACCACCGTGGCTCCATTGCTCTGGATACCGCTCACCTTCGTGTTTCTGCCCTTGTGGACATCAGTGCAAGTGGTCTCGGGACGCCAAGGCGACGCACCACGTGACGCACTCGACGAATGGGAGATTCAGCAGCGCAACAGTGCCCGCTCCATCGCACTGACCGTGACCCAAACGTTGGTCTTCATTGTCGCGATATTCCTGATTTTCACCTCGACAGTGGGGTGGAATGTAGAGAGACTGGCGTACTCGGGAGGTGGGATGGCAATCACCGCGATGCTGATCGGCGCATGTACACCGGCGATGATCCTCACCTGGACTCAGCCCGATCCGGAACCCGGCGACATGGACTGGACGGGACGCAGACCGAATACCCCGCACTACCGAACCTGAGCATTCGACCACTGGGAAGGAACCATGCCAGCCACCCTCACGATCGACGGCATCTCCAAACGCTACGGCGACGTCGTTGCACTCGACAACCTCAGCTTCAAGGTACATCCAGGCGAAATCTTCGGGTTTGTCGGTAGCAACGGCGCCGGGAAAACAACAACCATGCGCATCGCGCTCGGAGTGCTGGCAGCCGATTCCGGAGAGGTACGTCTCGGCGGTAAACCCGTCGACCTCGATGTCCGACGCACCATCGGGTACATGCCCGAGGAGCGGGGGCTGTATCCCAAGATGAAGGTGGGCACCCAATTGTCCTACCTCGCAGAACTACACGGCCTGTCCAAGGCCGACGCGCGGGCGGCAACAGAGCGGTGGACGCAGCGATTGGACATAGCCGGCCGGGTCAAGGACACCGTCGACTCACTGTCGTTGGGCAATCAGCAACGCGTCCAACTCGCTGCCGCCTTGGTGCACGACCCCGCGGTCCTGGTTCTGGACGAACCCTTTTCGGGTTTGGACCCGGTGGCTGTCGACGTCATGAGCGAAGTCCTGGTCGAGAAGGCGCGTACCGGTGTGCCCGTCATCTTCTCGAGCCACCAACTCGAACTGGTGGAGCGCCTGTGTGATCGCGTGGGCATCATCAGCCGGGGCAGCATGCGCGAGATCGGAACGGTGGACGAGCTGCGCGGTAAGGGTAATGCCCAACTCGAAGTGCATGCACCCGACGCTCCCGCAGGCTGGGCTGATCACCTCATCGGCGTCTCGGCGATCAGCCACGGCGGTGGACGGACACTCCTGAGCGTCGACGCCACCGCTGACGATCAGCAGATCCTGCACGCCGCGCTGAAAACCGGTCCGGTTCACGAATTCACCCGTCGACGACCGTCGTTGACTGACCTGTTCCGCGAGGTGGTTGCAGCGTGAGTACGCAGTTGAGTGGGGCACGCGCCATCGGGTTGGTTGCGCGGCGCGAATTCACCACGCAGATAGCCAAGAAGAGCTTCCTGATCAGCAACATCATCATCTTGATCGCGATTGTCGGTGGCATCATCGGCATTTCGCTGTTCTCCGGAGGCGATGACAGCAAGTCCACGATCGGTGTGGTTGGCGATCAGTCGCTCTCACAGACTCTGGTCTCTACCGGCGACGCGATCGGCACTCCGGTCGAGATCACGGAATACAGCGATGAGCAGACCGCCCGAACCGATGTGAAGGACGGAAACCTCGACGTTGCAGTCGTACCGGGCAACGGCGGTAGCGTCACCGTCATCACGAACAAGGAAATCGACACCAATCTCCGGGTGGTTGTCGAGAGTTCGGTTGCCCAGCAAGCGCAGTCGGCCGCGTTGACGGACGCGGGAGTCGATCCAGGGCAGCTTGCCAGCGCGACGGCAGCGGCCACGGTCACCGTCGACACTCTCGATCCACCCGACCCCGAACAAGGCCAGCGCATCGCGCTGTCCGTTGCCGCGGTGGCACTGTTGTACATGCAGATCATGTTGTTCGGCACCTATGTGGCAATGGGCGTCGTGGAGGAAAAGTCGAGTCGCGTTGTCGAACTGCTACTTTCGACGCTTCGGCCGTTGCAGTTGCTGTGGGGCAAGGTACTCGGCATCGGCGCGGTGGGACTGCTTCAGCTGGCTGCCTACGCTATAGCCGGAGTCGGCACGGGTCTGGCAACCGGGTTGCTGACTGTGACCGGAACGGCGATCGGCGTACTGATCGGCACCATCGGCTGGTTCATTCTCGGGTTCGCGTTCTTTGCCGTTCTCTATGCCGCCGCGGGTTCCATGGTGTCGCGGCAGGAAGACGTCAATGCAACGGCCGCACCACTGGTGATCCTCATCGTGGCGATGTTCGGTATCGCGTTCTCCACTGTCGGTAATCCGGACGGAACGCTGAGCAATGTTCTCAGTTGGATTCCGCCGTTCTCCGCCATCCTCATGCCGCTGCGCATCGCTGCGGGGGTGGCAACGCCATTCCAGATCGTGGGCACCATCGTGCTGATGCTCACCGTGACCGTCATCTTCTCGATGATCGCGGCAAAGATCTACCAGCGCTCCATCCTTCGCATCGGCAAGGTCGTCTCGTGGAAGGAGGCGTTCGGCCGCTGATCCGGTTTCACACTCCCGCACCTCGCCCCGTAGGTTCGACCGCAGCGAAAGTGCTTACCTGATACGGAGGGTGTTGTGCGAATCTCGGCCGACGAACTACTGGCGCAGGTGCTCGATCCGGGGAGCTTCGTCTCCTGGGACGTAGCGCCGCTCGACGTCCACCCCGGCCCGGCGTATGCCGCAGACCTCGCCAAAGCTCGGGAGAAGAGCGGTGCCGACGAGTCGGTCACAACCGGCGTCGGCACCGTTCGGGGGCGTCGGGTCGCGGTCATCGCCTGCGATTTCAGCTTTCTCGCGGGGTCGATCGGCGTCGCCGCAGCCGAACGAATCACGTCGGCGGTCGAACGTGCCACAGCAGAACGACTTCCACTCCTGGCCTCCCCCACGTCGGGCGGGACGAGAATGCAAGAGGGCACTGTTGCGTTCGTACAGATGGTCAAGATCGCTGCGGCCGTTGCGCTTCACAAGGGGGCGCATCTGCCGTATCTCGTCTACTTGCGCAACCCCACGACTGGTGGCGTGTTCGCATCCTGGGGATCGCTGGGCCACATCACCATTGCCGAACCCGGCGCACTGGTGGGCTTTCTCGGGCCACGCGTCTACGAGTCTCTGTACGGCGAGAAATTCCCCGAGGGCATTCAGACGTCGGAAAACCTGTACCGCAACGGCGTCATCGACGGTGTGGTGCCCGTCGAACGTCTACGCCTGCTGGTCAATCGAGCACTGTGCGTCCTCAGTGATCCCCCCGCGCCGTCAGCACCCGAAACCACAGATGTTCCCGAAATCCCCGATGTTCCGGCCTGGCAGTCGGTGATGCTCTCACGTCGTGCAGACCGTCCGGGCATCCGGCAACTCCTGCGTCACGCTGCCACCGAACAGGTTCCGCTCAGTGGCACCGGCCAAGGTGAGACCGACAAGACGATCCTGCTCTCACTCGCGCGGTTCCGGGGTTACCCCTGCATCCTGCTCGGGCAGGATCGCAGTGGGCAATCAACGCAGAACACCATGGGGCCTGCGGCCCTGCGCGAGGCCAGGCGCGGCATGAAATTGGCGGAAGAACTACAACTGCCCTTAGTTCTCGTGATCGACACACTCGGGGCATCACTGTCCAAGGAAGCCGAAGAGCGCGGACTGGCCCCCGAAATCGCCCGCTGCATAGCGGATCTCGTAATGCTCCGAACGCCGACGGTATCGGTACTTCTCGGCCAGGGCACCGGCGGCGGCGCCCTGGCACTTCTGCCGGCCGATCGGGTGCTGGCCGCGCAGAACGGATGGCTCGCACCGCTACCGCCGGAAGGTGCCAGCGCGATCGTGCACCGCGACATCACTCACGCGCCACAGATGGCGGCGGCCCAGGGAATTCGATCGTCGGATCTTCTGCGCGACGGCATCGTCGATGCCGTCATTCCCGAACTACCCGACGCGGCAGATGAGCCCGTCGACTTCTCCAAACGCGTCGGTGCGGCAATCTCGCACGAACTCGCTCTGCTCGCAGATGAACCCACCGCCGCGCGAACCTCTGCTCGGATCGCTCGCTATCGAAATTTGGGAGTACCGCGATGAAACCGAAGTCGACCGATCCGAGCGCGCTCACACACAGTTACGACCGTGCCGCGCTCGCGCGCTTCGAAGTGTTTCTCTTCGCATCGATCGCCACGGTACTCATTACGCGGGCCTACCTCGCCGCCACCGGATATCCCCAAATCGGTGGCGGTGCACTGCATATCGCGCACGTCCTGTGGGGTGGACTGCTGATGGCGGTTGCGATCGTCATGACAGTCATCGCCGAGGGAAGTCGAATCCGCAACGGAGTGGCACTGATCGGTGGCATCGGATTCGGGTTGTTCATCGACGAGATCGGCAAGTTCGTCACGTCAGACGTCAACTACTTCTATCAGCCCGCCATCGCCATCATGTACGTCGTCTTCGTTCTGTTCTACCTGGTGGCACGTGAAGTGGTGATCCGGCGCGGCATGAACGACCGGCATCGACTGGCTATCGGCGCCCGTGCACTGTCGGATCTTGCTCTCGGACAACTGGACACAGTGCAGTACAACCACGCGCTGCGTGTTCTGGACGGAGTGCGCGACCCGGCGCTTGCCGACCTGGCCGGTTCGATCAGGGCAGGTCTGCACTCACACACCCCCACCGGCGACAGCATCGAATCGCGGATCACGCAGTGGCGCAACTCGGTCTCCGCCCGCCTCGACCTCTTCATCGGTCATCGCATCGTCCGTCGAGTCGTGTTGGCAATCTTTGTCCTGGACGCACTCAGCGCGGTAGTCAGCGTCGTCGTCGCGTTCGCGACCGACGAAGAAATCATCGCGCAGGACATCTCCGATCTTGTTGTACTGCTGTCGAGTATCACAACGGGAATCCTGGTCATTCTCGGTGTGTGGTTCCTGTTCCGCGGACGCTACCTGCGCGCGTTGCGACTGCTACGGGCTTCCATCGTCGTCAACCTTCTCGTGACACAGGTGTTCCTGTTCGCCCAGGATCAGTTCGGCGCCCTCACCGGATTTGTTCTCTCGCTGTTCCTGCTCGCGGTACTCCGCGTCACGATCCGGCGCGAGGAGGCAGACCTCCAGCCCGCGCCCGACCCCGCGCTCGAAATCCGCCACTGACCGACGGATCGTGCCCGTCCAGCGCAACAGAACTCTCCGCAGCCATCCTCATGTCCAATCTGTCACCCAACTGGCCTAAGGTGTTTCCCGTCATAGCTGTGCGAAGTTGAGGAAAGGACCCGCGTCGATGAGCGAGAGCCCGCAGGCGTCCCACACCACCTATGCCGACGCGTACCGCGAGAGCATGGACCAGCCGGAAAAGTTCTGGCTCGACGCGGCGAAGGCAGTCGACTGGGATGTGGCCCCGACGTCTGCGCTCGACGATTCCGCGGCGCCCGTCTACCGCTGGTTTCCCGGCGCGTCGCTGAACACCAGCTTCAATGCTCTCGATCGCCACGTGCGCGATGGCCGCGGCGATCAGACCGCCCTGATTTTCGACTCCGCGATGGTCCCTACCAAGGCCACGTACACGTATTCGGAACTGCTCGAGCAGGTGTCATTGTTCGCCGGTGTGCTGCGCGACCAAGGTGTTGTGGCCGGTGATCGCGTCATCATCTACATGCCGATGATCCCCGAAGCCGCAATTGCGATGCTGGCGTGTGCCCGTATCGGTGCTGTGCATTCGGTGGTGTTCGGCGGATTTGCCGCGAAGGAACTCGCAACCCGTATCGACGACGCCGGCCCGGTTGTCCTGGTGACCGCGTCGGGTGGCCTCGAGCCGGGCCGCACCATCGAGTACCTGCCGATGGTCGAGAAGGCTCTGCAGCTTTCCGCGACTCCCGCTCATACCGTCATCGTGAAGAATCGTGATCAGATTCCGGGTTCGGCGGCCGATTACAAGTCCAGTGGCTCGGCATGGTTCGACTGGGACGAGTTGATCTCCGACACGACACCTGCTGATCCGGTTTCCGTCGCTGCCACCGATCCGCTCTACATCCTCTACACCTCGGGTACCACGGGTAAGCCCAAGGGCGTTGTGCGTGACAACGGCGGACACGCTGTTGCCTTGACCTGGACGATGAAAAATCTCTACGACATCTCCCCTGGCCAGGTGTGGTGGACGGCATCCGATGTCGGCTGGGTGGTCGGCCACTCGTACATCGTCTACGGCCCTCTGCTCGCGGGAGCCACGACGGTCATGTACGAGGGCAAACCCGTCGGGACGCCAGATGCCGGCGCATTCTGGCGCATCATTTCCGAGTACAAGGTCTCGGCACTGTTCACCGCGCCGACAGCAATTCGCGCCGTCCGCAAAGCCGATCCCGACGCGAAAGAGATTGCCAAGTACGACATCTCGTCACTGGAGACTCTGTTTGCCGCCGGTGAGCGCCTCGACCCGGACACGTACGAATGGGCGACCCGCGTTCTCGACCGTCCGGTCATCGATCACTGGTGGCAGACCGAAACCGGATGGGCGATCTGCGCGAACCTTCGCGGCCTCGAACCCATGCCGATCAAGGCCGGTTCTCCCACCGTTGCCTGCCCCGGCTATCGCGTCGAAATCGTCGACGGCGAAGGCAAACTCGTCGAACCCGGCACCGAGGGCAACATCGTGATCGGTCTGCCCCTGCCTCCCGGCACCCTTGCCGGACTGTGGCGCGACGACGACCGCTACGTCAGGTCATACCTCTCCACCTTCGACGGTTACTACCTCACCGGCGATTCGGGTTACATCGACGAGGACAACTACGTCTTCGTCCTCGGCCGCAGTGACGACGTGATCAACGTCGCGGGCCATCGTCTGTCGACCGGCAGCATGGAAGCTGTTGTCGCCGGCCATCCCGCAGTCGCGGAGTGCGCCGTAATCGGCATCCACGACGAACTCAAGGGACAGCGCCCCAGCGGCTACGTCGTGCTCAAGTCCGGCGTCGACATCGATCCGGAGACCCTACGTAAGGAACTGGTCGCACGGGTCCGCGATCAGATCGGTGCCGTCGCCACGTTCCGCGATGTGACGGTGGTCGGAGCCCTGCCGAAGACTCGTTCCGGCAAGATTCTGCGCAAGACCATGCGCCAGATCGCCGACAACGAGGAATACACGGTGCCGTCCACCATCGAAGACATGACCGTCCTCGAAGATCTGACGAAACTCCTTCGCGGATAACAAATTTCCCGGTTCCCCTGCCCCGCACCTCCAGAACCCGCAAGATGAACGTGTTCTAGGTTTCAGGTAGTCACTCGGGCAGGGGAATCAACATGGGCAGTTTGGACGGACAGGTCGCATTCATCACCGGGGCGGCCCGAGGCCAGGGCCGCGCACACGCTGTGCGGCTCGCGTCCGAGGGCGCGGACATCATCGCAGTGGATCTGTGTTCGCCGGTCGCAACAGCCGGATACGACATGGCTACCGAAGCGGATCTGGCTCACACCGTCACATTGGTGGAAGCACAGGGCCGACGTATCTCCGCTTCCGTCGCCGATACCCGGGATCACGACGCGCTCAAAGCCGCGGTTGATGCCGGCGTCGAGAAGTTCGGCCGACTCGACATCGTCATCGCCAATGCCGGAATCGCCGCGTCGGCGAAGTTGTCCTGGGATCTGAGTCCGGAAGAATTCCGCGAACTGATGGACATCAACGTCACCGGCGTCTGGCTGACCACCAAGGTCGCTATCCCCCACATCATGAACGGGAACCGAGGCGGATCGATTGTGCTGATCAGTTCGATGGCCGGCCTGCGCGGCGTGCCGGGCATCGCCCACTACTCGGCGTCCAAGCATGCTGTCCGAGGATTGGCGAAGTCGTTGGCCAACGAACTCGGCTGGGCCGATATCCGAGTCAATTCCGTACACCCGGGCAACGTGCGCACCACGATGATCGACAACGAACCCATGGTTCGAGCTTTCCGGCCGGATCTCGAAAACCCGGTTCTGGAGGACACCGCGCCCATCATGTCGAAACTGAATCTCCTGCCGCATCCGTGGGTCGATCCCGAGGTGATCGCGGATGCGATGTTCTATCTTGTAGGGCCGGCCGGCCGCGGAATCACGGGCATCGCGCTGCCCATCGACCTCGGCACCTCGGAGAAGTTCGCCGGCGGATAGGCGGCTGGAGCACCACACAAAATTGCCCCTGCCGGATGGGTCTCGAGCACCATCCGGCAGGGGCAATTCTCGGCTTGATCAAGCCTTCGTAGCAACAGAACAAGTAGTCGGCAACCTCATAGGCGCTCCTCGTCTGAAGTAGGAAAATCATGTGTGGGATGCGCAACAAACCCAAGACCAGAATAGAACCGTTCTCGGAAAAGTGCGCGCCGAACGGCGGTATTTTTTCAGATTCAGACAAACGCGGCAAGTCTCTCACCACCTATTATCGAACCGGATCGGATCTTTTCACCCGTCCCAGCCCACGGTCGTCGACGCCACCGGGGCTCGATTCCTTACAGCAGGTGGATCACCAGCAAGATCACTGCGATGACCGGGAACAGCATCTGAACGACCGCGGCGCGCGCTTTGTCCGGTGACGAGAGAATCAGAACAAGACCGGCCGCAACCATCGACCCGGTTCCCGCGAGAACGAGTGCGATTCCCACCGACGCCGAACCCGTCGCGGCGACGACGATGCCGATCACCGAGACAATCGCCAGGAAGAGGTTGTAGAAGCCCTGGTTGAACGCCAGCGACTTTGTCGTCAACGCCTCCTCCTCCGACTTCACGCCGAACGTCGCGCGAGTCTTCGGCGCCGTCCAGAGGATCGATTCGAGGACAAATATGTACACGTGTACAAGTGCGGCGAGGGCCGCGAAGATGTAGCCGGCAACGTTCATCAGTGGACTCCTGAGTTTCGGCAGATTCTGTATCGTTCGGTCCAATATATACTGGACCGAACGATACAGAAAGGGGTGGCTTTTGATGGCCCGGTCACAGGAGTTCGATACCACCAGCGCGATTGCCGCAGCGCTGGATGTGTTCTGGGCTCGCGGGTATGAAGGAACGTCGCTCACCGACCTCGAAACGGTAACCGGCTTGAGTCGATCGAGCCTCTACAACTCGTTCACCAACAAGCGCGGCGTATTCGACGCGGCGGTGCAGATGTACCTCGACCACGTCATCCGACCGCGCCTGCGCGGCCTGACCGACAATCCGACGCCGCATTCTGTCGACAACCACCTCGCTTCACTCGCGAACGCGATCGCCACCATGACCGCTGACTCACCCCGGCGTGGGTGCTTGCTACTCAACGCCACGGCCGGACTCGGCGCACACGACGACGCGGTCGCGGCCGTGATTCGTGGTTACCGGCAAGAACTCTCCGACGCGATCGAGCGCGGTCTGCAAGCACAATTGCCAACTGCAACATCGGAAACGATCGAGGATCGAACCCGAGTCCTTCTGTCCTGCACGGTAAGTGCACTCGTACTCGCGCGAGTCGATACGACGCAGGCGATCGCGACGCTCGAATCGGCGCGCCGGTTGAACGCGGAGTGGCAGCGGTAGCAGTTTTCGAAAGGGGTGCGGGTAGTTCATGATGCTCACATGCCCGAATTGGCTATACCTGCCATCGCCACCGGCGGCGAACTCCTGGGCCGAATCGCCTTGAAAGGTCTCGATTTACGGGACGGCAGTGCCGACCTCACAACCCACAATCCTGCCGAGTCGCAACCAAAGCCGGATTCAGCGAAGAAGGTGTTCGGCGCGGTTCCGCAAAGCACTCCGACGGGTGGCACGACATGCACCTGCACGCCCGCCTCCACAGCGATCAGGCGGTGGTCACTCGATAGCGACCCGACCCCCGAGGGCAAGTGTCTGATCCACCAATTCCGCAACGCGCTGCGGCGAGACCGGCTCGAGGTCGAACAGAATCCGGTAGATAATCGGTGCCACCACATGGTCGACTACCGAATCACCATCTACGCCAGTAGCTTCCGGCCAACGCGCGAGTATCACGTCGATCTGCGTCCGACAGAAGAAGGCGCACTTGAACTTCTTCGTGCCGTCCGGTGCGCGCGTCTGCTGATCGTCGCTCATCAGCACATCTCGCAGCGACGCGCGACCAACGGGCGCAGACATCTCCTCGAGATACTCCTGCGCCCAGACCGTCAGATCTCCTCGGAGTGACCCCGTTTCGCGCGGGTCGGCATCCGGGCGCAGCCGTTCGATCGAGACGTCCGCAAAGACTTCGTTGATGTCGCCCCACCGTCGATAGATGGTCGACGGAGTCACGCCGGCGTCGGTCGCGATCATAGGAACCGTGATCTCGGCTCGATCGCGCTGTTCCAACAACTTGCGCGCCGACGCGTGCACGGCCTGTTGGATGCGCGCACTGCGGCCACCGGGGCGCGGACCTGCGGACGGACTCATAATTTCCATCCTAACGCAAAGATGTTGCATTAGGACATAGCCAGGCGTAGCGTCCCAAACGCAAAGTATTTGCGTTTAAAGTCTTCACCAGCCACACGGGAAGCGCTACGACCATGACAACGACCGTTTCACCACTTGCCGAGAGCACCTCACGCCCGCGTCTGGGACGAGGAGCAGCTTTCACACTTATCGCCGTCGTCATCGCCACGTTCCTGGGCGCATCCGCGACGCCGACGCCGCTGTACGAGCACTACCAACAGATGTGGGGGTTCTCCTCACTCGCGTCGACGCTCGTCTTCGGTATCTACGCCCTCGCACTGCTCGCCACCCTTCTGACCGCCGGGTCTCTGTCCGATCACATCGGCCGACGTCCGGTTCTGCTCGGAGCGCTCGCTCTCGAGGCGGTCTCGCTGGCGTTGTTCGCCTCGGCCGACGGCTTGGCGATTCTGCTGATCGCCCGCGTCGTACAGGGTGTTGCCACCGGCGCCGCAATCAGCGCTTTGGGTTCTGCGCTGATCGACCTCGAACGGTCTCCTGGTCGCGGTTCGATCATCAACAGTGTCGCTCCGACGGTGGGCCTTGCAGTCGGCGCAGTGGGTTCGAGTCTCATCAGTGAGCACCTCCCCCGGCCCACCAGCACTGTCTACCTGGTGCTCCTCGTGCTCGTCGCTCTCGAAATCCTCGGAGTATGGACCGCTCCGGAAACCTCCGGCGGACGGCCAGGAGCCTGGCAGTCGCTGCGCCCCACCCTTGCCGTTCCTCGTCAAGCCCGCACGATGATCGCGCTGACCGCGCCGTGCCTGATCGCGGTCTGGGCGCTGGGCGGTTTCTACCTCTCACTCGGGCCGGCGTTGGCGCGCAACGCACTCGACGTTCACAGCTCCCTCATCGGCGCCATCATGGTTGCAACACTGACGGGATTCGGAGCTGCCGCCGTGCTCACCTTCCGCAAACTCGGTGGCCGGACGGTGATGCTGATCGGAACCACCGCATTGGTGCTCGGCGTGGCCGTCACCCTCGTCGGCGCTGAAACATCTTCTGCGGTAGTGATTCTGGCAGGCACTGCCGTTGCGGGCATCGGCTTCGGCGCGGGATTCCAGGGAACCATCCTCACCGTCATGCCGCTCGCCGAAAACCACGAACGCGCGGGTCTACTGTCCACCGTGTACGTCATCGCCTACCTGGCCAACAGCCTTCCGGCACTGCTGGCGGGATACCTGGTCGGCAAGGTCGGCTTGGTGGATACGACGCGTGGCTACGGGGCACTTGTCATGCTTCTTGCAGCTGCCGCGCTGGTCGGACTGCTGATGACTGGGGAGCGCAAAGTCTCGATTCCGTCCGTCCCGGAGTAAGCGCGGTCATGATCGCAAATCGTCCGGTCTCATCCACCCTTGATCTCGCCGTACCGTCGCAGGGCTTCCTCGCGTTCGTGAGCGTGGTCGACTATCGGATCCGGATAGTCCACCGGGCGCATGGCTTTCAACGAGTGGACTGCCTTGCCGGGAACGTCTCGGAGTTCAGGCACCCACCGGCGGACATAGGCACCGTCGGGGTCGAATTTCTCACCCTGGGTGATCGGGTTGAACACCCGGAAAAACGGTGACGCGTCGGTGCCCGACCCCGCGGTCCATTGCCAGCCGTGCTGATTGGACGCCAGATCGCCGTCGACGAGCTGCTCCATGAAGAACCGTGCGCCGCGCCACCACGGAATATGCAAGTCCTTCACCAGAAATGACGCCACGATCATGCGCACCCGATTGTGCATCCAATGCTCGGCCGCAAGCTGGCGCATCCCGGCATCCACGATCGGGAAGCCGGTTTTCCCTTCACACCAGGCCCGGAATGCCACATCGGCAGAAGCTCCACTGTCTTGACGCAACCGGTCGAATTTGGCGTCGTAGTTGCCTCGGGCACTGTCCGGTCGTTGAAACAGAATGTCTGCGTAGAAGTCTCGCCACGCAAGCTGACGACGGTAGGCCTGGGCGCCGTCGCCACTGCGCCGGGACAGATCCGCCAGTAGCGTTCGCGGGTGAATGGTGCCGTACTTGAGCGGGATCGACATTCGGCTTGTCGTGTCGAGATCCGGCCGATTACGCTCGTCGTCGTATCCGTCAAGATTGTTCTCGCAGTATTCTTTCCACTGCGCACGAGCGCCCGCTTCGCCGACAGGATAGAGAACGTCGCTACTCGGGGACGGTATGTCGACGCGTCGCGGACCGCCGTCCTTGTCGCTTGGATCGAACCAGCCAACGGTCTGCGCATCGGTTGCTGCCGGGCCACGCCAACCGTGCTGCATCCACTGACGGAAGTACGGCGTAAAGACCTTGTACGGGTCACCGTCGGATTTGGTCACCCGTCCCGGCGCAACCGCATACGGGGAACCGGTCGCGATCAACGTCACGTGCTCGGCCACTGCCGCATCCCGCGTCCGCCCGTACGGTCCGTAGTCAGCGCTGATGTGAACTTCCTCGGCGCCAACAGATCTCGCAACTCGGGGAACTACGTCGACCGGGTCACCGCGCACCACCATCAACCGGCCACCTAGCTGCCGGTCGAGTTCCGACAGATTGGCGAACAGCAGGTCCTGCCGAGGCGATCCCGCCGGCCCGAGCAATTTCTCGTCGAGAACGAAGAGGCCGAGTGCCTGCCCGCCGGCGTCGGCCGCCGCGCTCAGGACGGGAAGGTCGCCCACCCGCAGATCGCGCCTGAACCAGACCACAGAGTTGTTCACCACGCCGAGCCTACCGATGAGAGACGACGTCGCACCGCAACCGACTAGACGAGCGCAGCGTCAGGCTCCGATGCGGGCAATGGAGCCTTCTTCATCCCGGCAACCAGACACAGCGCAACTCCGACGCCAATCCAGCACGCCAACACCAGGACCGACGTTCCTGCGCCGTGTCCGTCGAAGAACGCCAGTGAACGAACGGCCGCTCCCGCAGACCCCGGCGGCAGCAACTGCCCGAACGAACCCCAGCCGGCGGGAAGCCACGCGCTCGTCGTTGCCATACCCGAGAGCGGATTCGCGACAAACATCATCGTGAGCGCACCCAGTGCAAAGCCCTTGATACCGAACAGCGACTCGAGTCCCAGCAGCGGAAGGGAAATCGCGGAGATGCCCATGGCCAGGGCAAGCGACGTGAGGAGGTAGTTTCCGTCAAGGCTGTGTGTGCCGAACTGCAGGATCGCCGCCAGCCCGAAGCCCGCGACAACCGCAACGCCGACCGCACCCACTACCCGTTTGCCGATACTTCTCGGAAATAGTTGCACCAGAACTACAGCGGGCATCATTCCACCGAAAACCAGCGGAAGCGCCAATGCGGTGAGTCCGGCCCCGGTCGGGTCGTCGGCCGTCAACGGCACCACGTCTTCAACCGCTACCTTCGTTCCCGACGCCTCGGACAGCGCACCGGCTACACCGGTCAGCGTTTGCGCGATGGGAGCGCCACCGGCGGTTGCAATCAAGACGTGTGGTCCGGCTGCATCCACGATGATGCCGCCGACGACGTCCCGGTGGCGGATAGCGTCGCGCACTGCGTCGGCGTCGGCAAACTCCTCGGTGACAAACGCTCCCGGCTTGTTCGCCTCGAGAGAGGACGTGATCTGCGTGGTCGCCGCAGCAGGTCCGGAAATTCCCAGTTTCAACTCGTGCGCGCCGCTGTTGACCGACGGCAGCACAAACGCCAACAGCATCACCCCGATCACCGCGGAGAGACCGATCACCACGGCAACAAGTTTCACGCGGTCGTTCGCGCCGACTTCGGTATTCATGACCCACCCTCCAAAGTGGAAGTTTTTCCTCCACTATTTATGGAAGATATTCCTCCAGTTATGATGGGATGTCAATACCGGAGGTAGATGTGAGAGCCGATGCGCTTGCCCGCAGAAATGCGATAGTCGACGCCGCGCGAGTGGTGTTCACCGAGCGTGGACACGATGCGCCGCTCGACGCGGTTGCCGAACTCGCGAATGTGGGGATAGCCACCCTCTATCGGAATTTTCCGACGCGCGAGGACTTGGTCACCGCCGTCGCCCTCGCAACACTCGTCGATGTCAGAAGAACTGCCGAACTCGCACTCGCGGCGATGTCCACCGATCCGGAAAGAGCGTGGCAGGGGCTGGTAGACAGACTTGTCGAGCTTCGACTGGGCGCACTGATCCCGTCTTTGGTGGAGCGCAGCTACACCGAACTTGCGCCGGAGGTACTGGCCGCCCGCGAGCTGACCAAGACACAGATGACCGCAGCTATCGAGGCAGCTCGAGCGGCCGGGCTGGTCCGCACCGATCTGCACCCACTCGAGTTCGTCATGGCCCTGGCCAAGCTCACGCGCCCGCAGATCGAATTGTCCGACGACGCTTTGCCGAACCTGGTTCCGCGCCTGGTCGCGGTCTTCGTCGCGGGTCTACGACCGGACGGCACCGATTTGCCGGTCTGATCCCCACATCCGACATCCCCGCGGGCACAATAGGACGGTGACCGACACACCCCTCATCCTCGTGGTCGACGACGACGCCGACGTCCGCTCTTCCCTCGAACGCGGATTGAGGCTCACGGGATTCACCGTCCTGACTGCGGTCGACGGCGCCGACGCCCTTCGGGTGATCGCGAACAAGCATCCTGACGCGGTCGTTCTCGACATCAACATGCCAGTACTCGACGGCACCGGAGTCGTGACGGCGCTACGCGCTGCCGGCAACGAAATCCCGATCTGCGTGCTGAGTGCCCGAAATTCTGTCGACGACAGGATTGCCGGACTTGAATCCGGGGCTGACGACTACATGGTCAAACCCTTTGTCCTCGCCGAACTGGTCGCTCGGATCCGGGCGATGCTGAGGCGGAGCAATGCCCCGGCCAGTGATCGCGCCGAAGGCGCCAATACCTTGCGCATCGGCAATCTCGACATCGACCTGTCCGGACGCCGCGTTCACGTCGACGGCAGTGAGGTCCCGTTGACGAAACGTGAATTCGAGTTGCTCGAGGTTCTCGCTCACAACGCGGGAATCGTTCTCACCCGCGAACGCCTCCTCGAGCTTGTGTGGGGATACGATTTCGTCGCAGACACCAATGTCGTGGACGTGTTCATCGGATACCTTCGCCGCAAGTTCGAGTCGGGCGGTTCGCCCCGACTGCTGCATACCGTTCGTGGAGTCGGGTTCGTCCTGCGGGAAAATCCGTGAAACGTCGGCAATACTCACTCCGAATCCGAGTAGCTGCCGCTGCCGCGTTAGGTGCCACGTTCATCGTCATCGCACTCGGCGCAGTCGTGGCGTTGGCCATCGCACGAAACAATCTCGCCCAGTTGGACCGTCGTCTCGAGACCGCATCGACGGTATTGGTGGCCAACGCCGCGACAGCAGGCCCGTTTCTCGGCGCGTTCGGGGACGCCGGCGCGTTCTCGGTGACGATCCGCAACGCGGCCAACGGCGCCGTCATGTCGAGCACTCCCACTCGGCTTCCGGAACTGCCGCCCGGTTCGGAAACCGTCGAAGTGGACGGGACCATGTACCGCGCCTACACGTCGGAAGCCGAAGGCATCAACGCTCTTGTCTCACTGGCAGTTCCGTATGCAGAGGCCCGCGATATCACCGTCGAACAGCAACGCCAGGTTGCCTTCTTCGGACTCGGTGCCGTGGCTGCTGCCGCCGCTCTCGGGTGGGTGTTCGGCGGTCCCGCGGTGCGTCCACTGGTGGAATTGACCCGCCGGATCGCCCGACGCGACCCGGACCTTGCGACGCGGGTTTCCGGCATCCGAGAGGCGGACGAGCTTGCGGCAGCGGCAGAGTCGATGCTCAAGGACGTCGCCAGTGCACAAGCTGCCACGACGTCGGCGTTGGCAACGGCTCGCGATTTTGCCTCCGCCGCGGCACACGAGCTGCGCACTCCTCTCACCGCCATGCGCACGGATATCGAAGTGCTGTCCACAGTTGAACTGAATCAATCTCAGCGGCAGGAGATCCTGGTCGATCTCGCCCGCGCTCAGGGACGGGTCGAATCGACCTTGCGGGACCTAGAGCGGCTCGCGAAAGGTGAATTGACCACGTCCGAGGACTTCAAGGACACCGACCTCATCGAAGTGTGCGATATCGCCGCCGATGAAGCGATGCGCCTCTATCCGAATCTGCGAGTGAGCGTCGACGCCACCGATTCACCGGTGCCGTATCGCATACACGCACTGCCAGGCGGCATCCGTCTGATCCTCGACAACGCCATCACCAACGCCGTGCGGCACGGCCGGGCTACCGAAGTGCGTATCACTCTGGGTTACCGGCCGGACGCACCCACCGAGTTCACCATTACCGTGGACGACAACGGTTCCGGCATCCCGATAGACGAGCGTGAGGCAGTATTCGGGCGATTCACGCGCGGGTCCACGGCAAGTCAGACCGGTTCCGGGCTGGGGCTTGCCCTGGTAGCGCAGCAAGCCGCCATCCACGGTGGCAGCACCTCGTTCCACGACAGTCCGCTGGGCGGAGCGCGATTGCTGATCGAACTCGACAATCTGTCAACGCACAACTGAATCGAAGGCAGGAACAATGTCCGAACCGTATGCCGCGCACCCCGATCGCTACACCACCATGCCCTACCGTCGTACCGGCAGAAGCGGCTTGAAGCTGCCCGCGATCTCGCTGGGTCTGTGGCACAACTTCGGTGACGACGTCCCCGTCGAGCGTCAACGAGCCGTGCTACGACGCGCATTCGACCTCGGGATCACCCACTTCGATCTGGCCAACAACTACGGGCCACCGTACGGCAGTGCCGAAACCAACTTCGGACGGATCTTGCGGGAGGACTTTTCATCCCACCGCGACGAGTTGGTCATCTCGTCCAAGGCCGGGTGGGACATGTGGCCCGGCCCTTACGGTTTCGGCGGTTCACGCAAGTACCTGCTGGCTTCGCTCGACCAGTCGCTCGGCCGCCTGGGAGTTGACTACGTCGATATCTTCTACAGCCACCGCCCCGACGCGGAGACCCCGATCGAGGAAACTGCCGGAGCGCTCATCAGCGCAGTCCAGCAAGGCAAAGCGTTGTATGCGGGGATCAGCTCGTACTCCCCCGAACGCACCAGCGCTATCGCCGCGGTGCTCGAGGCAGCCGGTGTCCCGCTGCTGATTCACCAGCCGAGTTACTCGATGCTCAACCGATGGATCGAACAGGACCTTCTCAGTACCGTCGACGAGCTCGGCGTCGGTGTCATCGCGTTCTCGCCGTTGGCACAGGGAATGCTCACCGACCGATATCTCAGCGGCGTCCCCGAGGATTCTCGTGCGGCACAAGGTAAATCACTCGACCCGTCGTGGCTCACCGACGATGCCCTGACGCACATCCGCGCCCTCGACGCCATCGCCCGTGGCCGAGGTCAGTCATTGGCGCAACTCGCGCTGAGCTGGGCACTGCGCGACTCACGTGTCACCTCGGTGCTGATCGGGGCGTCCAGCGTCGCACAGCTCGAGGCCAACGTCGGGGCACTCGACAACCTCGAGTTCAGCCCCGACGAACTGGCCTCCATCGATCAACACGCACGTGACAGCGGCATCAATCTGTGGGCCGAGGCCAGTTCGATCTGAGCGGACGGACCTACGACACCGTCGGCAACTCCACGTTGACGTGCTCCCCCTCTTCGAAGACTGCCGACGCCGGTCCCACGATCAGGGGATCCGGGATTCCCACAACCCGGTGATCCTTGTTGGGGTACTCGAAAGAGGCGAGCACGTGACGCATCGCTTCGAGCCGTGCACGTTTCTTGTCGTTGCTCTTGATCACCGTCCACGGAGCATCGCCGGTGTCCGTGTAGAAGAACATCGCTTCCTTGGCCTGGGTGTAGTCGTCCCACTTGTCCAGGGAGGCAAGGTCGGTGGGTGAAAGCTTCCACTGGCGCACCGGGTCGGTTCGACGCGCCGCGAACCGCGCCAACTGTTCCTCACGGCTCACCGAGAACCACAACTTGTGCAGGTGGATTCCGGAGTTGACGAGCATCCGCTCGAAGTCCGGTGCCTCCCGCATGAATTCGAGATATTGCGTCGGTGTGCAGTACCCCATCACCCGTTCGACGCCGGCGCGGTTGTACCACGACCTGTCCATCATCACGATTTCGCCGCCGCTCGGAAGATGCGCGACATACCGCTGGAAATACCACTGTGTGCGCTCGATGTCCGTCGGCTTCTCCAGAGCGACGACGCGCGCACCACGCGGGTTGAGATGTTCGGTGAACCGCTTGATGGAACCACCCTTGCCCGCCGCGTCTCGACCTTCGAAGATGATCAGAACCTTCTGACCGGTCTCTTTGACCCACAACTGCAGCTTGAGCAATTCGATCTGGAGTCGGCGCTTCTTCCGCTCGTACTCCCGTCGCGACATCTTCTTCTCGTACGGGTAGCCCTGCTTCCAGGCATCCGCGTATTCGGCGGGCTCCAGCCCACCGAGTTTGTCCGTCAGGTTCGCGATCTCGTCGATCTCGTGCGCGTAGTCCTCGGTCACGGAGATTCTGGTGCCGCTGACAGGCAGGTCTGGAACCCGGCCGTCGACACCGTTCGACTCAGGACTCATAAGTTGTGCGCTCCTTACCGTCGAGCATCCGGAATGCGAATTTTACGCTCTGATGTCCGGCCACGTACGATCTCTGCTGCATTTACCGCGAATGCGGAGCAACACAAGTTGCCCGTGGGCAGGCAACATGTCGCTGCCTCACGGCGCACTGGTGCCAGCACGGTACTTTGAATCGAGGCAACCACAGCGGTTGCCGATACCTGCATGAGAAGAGTTCTGAGGATATGCGCGTTGACGGACGGGACATCCCGGTAACGGGAAGCCTGCTGCCGCCGTTGCAACGCAGAACCAGCGACATCATGCGCGTCGTATTTGCTGCGGTCGTCCTTGGCGCTGTCATCGCAGGCTCACTGATCACACGCAGTCAGTGGGACGCCCTCGAGACCTCCGTGTCCAACATCGTCGGTGTTCTCTCCCCGAGCCTGTCCGACACGGTGTATCTGCTGTACGGCCTCGCCATCCTGGCTCTCCCGTTCGCCATTCTCATCGAACTGGTCGTCGGCAGACGGTGGAAGCTGTTTGCCGGATACGCCGCGGCGGCACTGTGCGCGCTGGTAGCGCTGTCCTTCACCGGAACGGGCCTCTCCGCCCCGAAATGGCACCTCGACGTGCCCGACCGCATCGACGCCACCTTCCTGTCCCAGTTCCTCGACGATCCCCGGTGGATCGCGATGCTTGCCGCCGTTCTGACCGTGTCCGGTCCGTGGCTGGCGAAGAAGTGGCGACGAGCCTGGTGGACTCTTCTTCTGCTGTTCGCTCCGATCCACCTCGTGGTCAGCGCGATCGTGCCGGCCCGGTCGATGCTCGGGTTGGCCGTCGGCTATCTCATCGGTGCCGTCATCGTGCTGCTCGTCGGCACACCCGCCCTCGAAGTTCCGCTCGACTCCGCAGTGCGCGTGCTGTCCAAACGCGGCTACCGTGTCACCGCTGTCCGCGTGGTCAGCCCGTCAGGTCTCGGCCCCCTCGTCCTGTCCGCAGCCGTCGACGAAGTCCCCGATGACGAACTTTGCGAGGACCTGACCGTCGAACTGTACGGACAGAATCAGCGCAGCAGCGGCGTGATCCGCCAGACCTTCCGCTGGATTTCCCTGCGCAATCGCGAAACTCCGCCGCGCCACGCGTCGCTCCGCCGTGCCGTCGAGCATCGCGCGTTGATGGGAATCGCCTTTGCCGACATCGGACTCGCCAGTTCCAAAGCGGTGGCGACCGCGCCACTCGATCGCGGCTGGGAAATGTATGCACGCCCCACTCCCCGGGGGATCCCGCTCGCCGTCGCTGCTCGGGATCAGAAGGCCGAGGATCTCGATGCGGACGGTCCGTCCACCAAACTTGTCGACACCCTGTGGCAGACCCTGCATACGACGCACGTTCATCAGATGGCTCACGGCGACCTCCGAGCATCCGAGATCCACGTCGACGGCGGCGGAGTCCTGTTCGGTGGCTACGCCTACTCCGAGTTCGGCGCCACCGATGTGCAGATGCAATCGGACAACGCGCAACTGCTCTTGACCACGGCCGCACTGTTCGGCGTCGAACGGGCCGTCGACGCGGCTATCCGGACTCAGGGCGCGGAAACAATTCTTGCCGCGTCCGGACGGTTGACAACCTCCGCAATGCCGAACCGAATCCGCAGGGGAATCCCCGATTCCACCCCGCTGATGACCGCGATTCGCGACGAAGTCGGTGCCAAGAACGGCATCGAGAAGATCGCCCCGGCACAGGTCACACGATTCAGCCGCAATCAGATCATCCAGTTGGTGCTTCTCATCGGCCTGGTCTACGTCGCCTACCCGTTCCTGACCCAGGTGCCGACGTTCCTTTCCGAACTCAAGACCGCCAACTGGTGGTGGGCACTCCTCGGACTCGGCGTCTCGGCACTGACCTACGTCGGCGCCGCCGCTGCTCTCTGGGCCTGTGCGTCGTCGATGGTCAGTTATCGACATCTTCTGATCATGCAGGTAGCCAACACGTTTGCCGCTACCACCACCCCCGCCGGCGTCGGCGGTCTGGCCCTGAGTGTGCGATTCCTCCAAAAAGGCGGACTCGGAACCGTCCGGGCCACTGCCGCGGTTGCGCTACAACAAACAGTTCAAGTAGTCACCCACGTGGGTCTGCTGATCTTCTTCTCCGTCGTTGCCGGCCGAGATACCAACCTGTCGCACTTCATCCCCGGAACGACGGTGCTGTCTCTGATCGGCGGCATTGCCCTGGGAATTCTGGGCGCCTTCATGTTCATCCCCAAACTGAGGCGCTGGCTCAACAACGACCTCAAGCCACAGATCACCGAAGTTCTCGGCGAGCTGAGCCAGTTGGCACGCAATCCCACCCGCTTCCTGATCATCGTCGGCGGAAGTGCCGCAACAACTCTCGGCGCGGCTCTGGCGCTGTGGGCAAGCGTCGAGGCATTCGGCGGAGGAACTACGTTCATCACCGTCACCATCGTGACCATGATCGGTGGAACGCTTGCATCGGCCGCTCCGACACCAGGCGGCGTCGGAGCCGTCGAGGCCGCTCTCATCGGCGGCCTGACGGCATTCGGACTCCCGATGAGCATTGCAGTTCCGTCGGTCCTCCTCTACCGCGTGCTGACCTGTTGGCTGCCCGTCTTCTGCGGTTGGCCCATCTTGCGTTGGCTACAGAAGAAAGACATGGTCTGACAAGCCACTACCTGCGAACGATGTGGGCTTGCAATGCTTTTCCGTCCTCGTCGATCCAGCCCTTACTGCTGGCGTAGTCGACCATCGCCGTGACATCTTCAGCGGCGTACTCGATCCGCCTTGTCAGAATGAAAGCGCGTGCACCTCGGACATAGCCGAAATCCTGAGCGCGCAACACCTCGTCGAGTTCACGCTCGGTCATGTCCGACGGCACTTCGACGTGGAAGTCTCGCGAGTTCCTCGCATCCTCGACGCTGACCCGGCCTTCCTCTACCGCGATGTACACGTCAGGCCTTGTCTGCGATCTCTTGGGCGTACTTTTTCGTCATGTGATCAACCGCGTCGAGTTGCGCCTTCGCATGTCCCTCACGGACCGCCCGTGCATGCTCTGCTGCGTCCAGCGTGGCCTGCGCCTGCCCCTGAAAATGGGGAAAGACCTCCTGCGCGAACAACTCTGCCGAACGACGCGTGTCCTGCGGATTCGCCCAGTCGTGTCCCATCTGCAGCATGCACCCGAATCCACCGGACTGATCCCACAGTCGCTGCACCTGACGCCGAGCCTGCTCCGGCGTGCCGATGACACCGATCCCGGCCTCGTTGACGAAATCGATCATCTCGTTCAACCGAGCACCGGAGACCGCCATCTGAGGGAAGGCAGCAACGTGTTGGAAGTAGTCGAACCACTCCTCGATTCCGTACTCCACCTGTTTGCGCGCTTCCGCTTCGGTCTCCGCGATATGGAACGGCCCAGCCAGGGACCACCGACGACGGTCCACCGTGGTGCCGTTGGCTTCTGCGCGCTCCTCCATGACGTTCCAGTGATGTGCCAGCGCATCGAAACCGTCGGCGGACAGGGTCGCACCGATGGACAGCAAACCCAGACCGTGCGTGCCGGCCAGGCGTGGCCCGGTCGGGGAAGCGACTGCGGCAACGGTGATTTCGATACCGTTCGCCGAATACGGGGCAAGTTGCAGCTTCGCGTCGAACAACTCGTGAGTGCGAGTTTTTGCCGAGACCGTCTCGCCGCGGAGAAGTCGAACGACGATGTCGAGGTTCTCCTGCAACAACTCTCGCGTGTCTGTCGGGTTGAGTCCGATCATCGCCGAGTCGGTGGGCAACGATCCGGGTCCGACGCCGAAGATCGTTCGACCGTGAGTCAGGTGGTCCAACTGCATGATTCGATCAGCTGCCCACAGGGGATTGTGATAAGACAGTGACGTCACGCCGGTTCCGAAACGAATTCGCGGTGCCCGCTGCGACGCCGCGGCAATCATGATTTCCGGTGATGCGATGATTTCGCTTCCGGCAGAGTGATGTTCACCGAACCACGCCTCGTCGTACCCTAACCGGTCGAGATGTTCGACCAGTTCGAGATCGCGCTGCAATGCTGCCGTCGGATTACGTCCTGGGACGTGAAACGGTGCCATGAAATACCCGAAACGAAGCCTGCTCATCGGTGTCTCCTCGTGCCGTTGGCCAATTCTTGGCCGTGCACACACAGGCTATCGAGCGAGTGACACCAGTCACAGTGCACGAAAGTGGATAAATTCAGGCCCGCCGATCGGCCAATTTGTGCTGGTAGACCAACTTCACGAACTCCGCGCGATTGCGCACGTGCAGAACGGCAAGGATCCGGCTGACATACTTTTTCACCGTATCGGGACTCAAGGACAAGATCACCGCGATCTCGTCGTTCGTATGGCCATCTGCCAGCAGTTCGGCAAGATCACGCTGGCGACGCGTCAACTTCTCCTGCCAACTCGGGTTGGACTGACCGGGCAAGGTCTGACACAGAAGTGACAATTGCCGACCCACAATTCCCAGACCCGCCACGTCGGTCGCCGACAGATCTTTGCCCTCGGAATCGAATATCCCGACCAATCCGTGAACGCCGTGAGCAAGCTGGAGGTGCATGACCGCCGCGCTGTGTAACCGCTTGCGATAGAGAAAATCACTGAGGTACGTCGCCGATTCCGATGGCACATCGGATAATTGAGTGTGGGTGATGGCCGGCGACGACATCAAGGTCGCCCGCGATTGCGCTGTCGCGAAGACGTCGTCGGGATACCACCGTGCTTGATACTCGTCGAGAATCGGAGTGATCCGACCGGTGGTCACCGGATTCGGATCAGCAAAGGCCGACGTGAACGTGGGCCCGACAAGGAAGGTGGTGTTGGGGCAGCGGTAGTGATCGTGCAGAGCCACCATGAGAAGGCTCTTGAGTTCGTCCAACGTCTTCGCAGGCGAACAGTAGTCGAGGATCGCAAAGACTCGGTCGTAGTCCGCTGCTGACAGAGCCACGTCACCGCCACTACCCACAACTACCACCTCACCAGAAATATGACCCGGATCACTCGACGAACAGCATAGGCACTGAGCTCGTCAAAACGGACAGGTTCGCCTCCCACCAGCACCGTTGATGCGAAAACTTGGACAACCGAGCCCGACTTCGACGAGCGCCTCTCGATTTATCGACAACTGTCGAAAAAAGCGTAAGGTGATTTCATCGCCCGCCGCCGCATCACATCTCGAGGCCCAGCGGAACGGGGAAACGAGAAAGGCACGTTCATGACCACCACCGCTCACGCCGCAGTTGTCCGGGGCACCGACTCCCCCTTCTCCTTCGAAGACGTTGTGCTCGACAATCTGCAGCCTGCCGAAATTCTCGTCAAGATCGTCGCGTCCGGTCTGTGCCACACCGACCTTGCCGTCGTTCACGGCGATCTCCCCGGCGTCTTCCCGATGGTTCTCGGCCACGAAGGTGCAGGCATCGTCGAGGAAATCGGGTCCGGCGTCACCGATCTGGCTGTCGGCGACCACGTGGCAGTGTCGTTTGCGTCCTGTGGCCATTGCCTCAACTGCCTCGCGGGACGTGAGGCCTACTGCGCCAAGTTCATGATGCTCAACATCGCCGGCGTCCGCGAAGACGGAACCGGCACCATGTCAGCGCCCGACGGCGGTGAGATGCACGGATCCTTCTTCGGCCAGTCCTCCTTCGCCACCCACGCCATCGTCGCAGCCCGCAACGCCGTGAAGATCTCCAAGGACGTACCCCTCGACATCGTCGGCCCGCTCGGCTGCGGAATCCAGACGGGCGCCGGAACAGTCCTCAACTCGCTGAACATCCCCGCCGGTTCCAGCATCGTCGTCAGCGGCACCGGTGCGGTCGGCCTCTCAGCCATCATGGGCGCCAAGGTTGCCGGAGCCACCACCATCATCGCGGTCGACGTACTCGACGAGCGACTCGAATTCGCCAAGCGACTCGGCGCAACACACGTCGTCAACGGCCGAACTGACGACGTCGTCGCCAGGATCATGGAGATCACCGACAGCGTCGGTGCGGCATATGCCGTTGACACGACAGCGATTCCGGCTGTTATCGAGAACGTCGTCAACGCCACCCGATTCGGCGCCGCCATCGCGCTGGTCGGTGTCGGCAAGCCCGGTGCGACCATCCCGCTCGGCCTGGTCTCCGGTGCGGGCAAGACTCTCATCGGCGCAGTCGAGGGTGATTCCGTGCCACAGATCTTCATCCCCGAACTCATCGCGATGTACCAGGCCGGCATGTTCCCGTTCGACGAACTCATCACCACCTACCCGTTCGATCAGATCGAGAAGGCGATTGCGGACACCCAGTCGGGCGTCGCGGTCAAGGCCGTTCTCACAATGCCATGATCGAACGCGCACCAGACCCCCGCAGCCTCCGCACGGTCGCGAACCTCCGCCATGCGCTGCGGGTGTCTCTGCGCGAGCACCCACTCGACGACATCAGTGTGAGCGAACTGTGCCGCCACGCCGACGTCCGGCGTACGACCTTCTACACGCACTATCCGAGCGTCGCTGATCTCCTCACCGAAATGCTGACCACGGACATCGATCGACTCCTGGATGTGCCAGGCACCACCGGAAAGTCCGTTGCACAGTTGGCGCAGGATTTCCAGGAGACCCTCGTGGCGGCCTTCCGGCTCGTGACAGACGAACGGCACAACTTCCGCGTCGGGTTCGACTCCGACGCGTCTGCGCCGCTTCGTCGCTCGCTTACTGCGATGTTCGCTCGACGGGTGGATATCGCCTTGGGCATCTGGCATGCCCAAGGCGCTGCTCTCGACACGGATCCAGTCGCCGCAGCAGCATTCGTCTCGGGCGGCCTCACCGCGTCGGTCGAGGCCTGGGCCGCATCCGACGAGACCGACGCCGAATGCTGGGCCAACAGTGTGCGCGACCAGATGCCACCGTGGTGGCCCCGAGATTAACCTTCGCGAAAGCGGACAAATAGGGCGCTCACCTGCAGCGCCTGAACCGATGGCGGATACTTTCCACCATGTCGGAGTCGGAAAAGCCTCAGAGCCAAAGCCAAGAATCGGTGCTCGAACGCCACGCTTCATGGATCGAGTTGTTCTTCGACCTTGTCGTTGTCGCAGGCATCGGACAACTCGCCCATCTACTCCACGGCGCGCCTAGCTGGTCGGACTTCGGCCTCTATGCCCTGCTCTACCTGGCATTCTGGACTGCGTGGGCGTGTTTCACGATGTACGGCAACGTCGCCGGGGATCGCGTGCGCATTCCGAGCATGTTGATCGCCATGTTCGGGTTAGCCGTGATGATGGCCGCTGTCGCGGGAATCCAAGAGAACCACGCCCTGGCCTTTGCCGTCGCGTACGTCGCCGTCCGGTTGTTGGCGGGCCGAGTCTGGCGCAACGGTCAGATCGTTGTGGACTGGCCCATCGCCCAGATGTCTCTGGGCGTCGTGCCGTGGATCATCTCCTTCTGGGTCGAGGGCGACGCACGGTACTGGCTGTGGGCGGTCGGCGTAACAATCGATCTGCTGATCATGTTCGTGGTATCCGGGTCCGCCATCATGGAGGACGCGCAGGAAAAACTGGACCGGGTCATCAGATTCCGCGGCAACAAAGACGATCGGATCCCCGAACTCGAAGCCCTGCACTCCGATCGGGCACACCTCGCCGAACGCCTCGGCCTGTACGTCATCATCGTGCTCGGCGAAGGTGTCATCCTGGTCATTTCCGCGGCGTCGAAACTGGTATGGGACTCGACGGTCGTCAGCCTGGCAGTCGGTTCCTTCGTTCTACTGGCCTCGATGTGGTCATTGTCCCTGCTGTACGGCAATGCCGGTGTCCCACACCTACGTTCCGGTACCTTCCCGGCGCGGATCGACATGGCACTGCACTGCTTCACCACCGGCGCCATCGCGGTACTGGTCGCCGGATTGGGCGCCGCCACCGAACACGGAGCCGAACACACGCCCACGAGTCTGCGGTGGCTGCTGTGCGGAAGCGTCGCAGCCTATTTCGGAATCAGCGCCGTTGCCGGACTGTTTGCCCGTTCCGATCCGCGGTGGCTCCTGGGGTGGGCGCTACCGTGCACCGCGATTCCCTTGATCGTCGGCTTTGCCGGCTCACACATGAGCGCAACATGGATCATCTGGGTGCTCGTCTTGACAGTGACCTGGCAGAACGGCTACGAATACGCGCAGGTGCGACGCACCCGCCGAACTGCTGTGCGCCTTTATCAACCGCCCGCGGTTAATAAAGGCGCACAGCAGAACTAGTGTCCTGACCGCTGCACCAACTTCTCGATTCCGTCGAGCAGAAGACCCAGCGAGAAACTGAAATCGAAAGCATCGTTGCCGGCTGCGTCACCCTCCGGACTGCCGTCCTCGAAGCCGCCCTCTTCGATTGCAGCACTGAGGTGGGGAAAGTCCTCACGATTGATGACCCGAGCGATGAGGGCGCCGTAAGCGACGTCGTCGTCGGCCGACTGCTCCGAGCGCGAAGCCAGGTCAGCCGAGAATCGAGCACGACCGATGACGAACAACGACACATTGGTCACCACCTGGAACTTCGACGCGGCACTCAGGGCGACACCGTCGAGAGCGCCAAGACCCGCGTCGAGCCACGCCATGTTGTTCGGCCCGGTCGGCGGGGCGGTGATGGGCAACTTGAGCCACCACGGCCGACTCAGCATCGTGGCGTACTCGTGGTTCGCCCACGCCTCGAGCTTGACGCGCCAGGTCGCGCCGTCGGGAATTACCGGCGGTGGGCCGATCACGCGATCCGAAATCAGTTCGATCAGTTCGTCTTTGCTCGCCACGTAGCGGTAGAGCGACATCGTCGTGAACCCAAGGGATTTGGCTACCCGGCCCATCGACAGTGCCGTGACGCCTTCGGCGTCGGCAAGCTCGATCGCGGTGTCGAGAATCTGCTCGAGGCTGAGCCCCTTCTTGGGACCCCGCGTTCCGGGCTGGTCCAGTCCCCAGGCCAGTTCAACTGCCCTCGGTAGCGCGCGATCCATACAACTCCCACTCTCCGCTCTTGCCATCATCCTAGAACTGTGTACGCTATAAACACGAGTTTATGTCATACACAGTTATCAACTGGAGGTTTCGATGCCAGCAATCTCGGTCCGCGGACTTCGCAAGCGCTACGGCGATCAGCAGGTCCTGGACGGACTCGATCTGTCGGTCCCGACTGGATCGGTGTACGCCCTCCTCGGAGCAAACGGCGCCGGAAAGACAACGGCCGTAAGAATTCTCACCACTCTCATCCCCTTCGACGGCGGCGAGGTCACCGTCGCCGGACACTCACTGCCCGGTGATCCCCAGAACGTTCGCCGACGCATCAGCGTCACCGGGCAGTACGCGGCTGTCGACACGCTCCTCACCGGATCCGAGAACCTGACCCTCCTGGGCGAGCTGAATCACCTGGGCCGGAAGAACTCCCGTCGACGCGCCGCAGAACTTCTCGACCAGTTCGACCTGACGGACTTCGGTGACAAGCGAGCCGGCGCCTACTCGGGCGGCATGCTCAGACGACTCGACATCGCGATGAGTCTCGTCGCGAAACCGGACGTCGTCTTTCTCGACGAACCCACCACCGGTCTGGACCCGCGAAGCCGCCACGAAATGTGGTCGATCGTTCGTGGCCTCACGGCATCCGGCGTCACGATCTTCCTCACCACCCAATACCTCGACGAGGCAGACGAATTGGCCGACACAGTCGGCGTGCTCAGCGGCGGCCGTCTGGTCGCGGAAGGAACCCCGGAAGAACTCAAACGTCTTGTTCCCGGAGGCCACGTCGCTCTGCAATTCGAGAACCTGGCTCAACTCGACCTCGCCGCGGCGTCACTTCCACAGGCGCACTCGAATGCCGAAACCTTGGCCCTGCACGTCCCGTCCGACGGGGCGGTGCCGTCGATCAAAGCCATCCTCGACTCGATCGACGACCCCTCGATCACCGTCGAGAAGTTCTCCGTTCACACCCCGGATCTGGACGACGTGTTCTTCGCACTCACCGGATCAGGCCAACCCGAGATTGCGAGCGTTCGATGAACTCCACCACGACAATCGATTCCTCGGTGATGCTGCGCCGAAATCTCAAACACGTTCTGCGCAGCCCTGATTCGATGATCACTGCGATAGCCCTTCCGGTCATGCTCATGCTGCTGTTCGTCTACGTCTTCGGCGGGGCCATCAACACCGGCACCGAATACATCGACTACGTCGTGCCAGGCATCATTCTGCTGTGTGCCGGTTTCGGTGCGTCGACCACCGCGGTCAGCGTCTCGAGTGACATGAAGGACGGGATCATCGACCGCTTCCGGACCCTGGCGATCTCTCCGTCCTCCGTCCTGACCGGACACGTTCTCGCCAGTGTCGTCCGCAACGTACTGACTACGGCGATCGTTATCGTCGTCGCTCTGATCATGGGATTTCGGCCGACCAGCGATCCGTTGCGCTGGGTCGGCGTCGCCGCGGTCATCATTGCCTTCGTATTCGCCATGTCGTACCTCTCGACAGCCCTGGGGCTCCTGGCCCAGAACCCGGAGGCAGCAAGCGGATTCACCTTCGCCATCATGTTCCTGCCCTACGTCAGCACTGCTTTCGTGCCGGCCGAGACCATGCCGTCGTGGCTGCAGGGGTTTGCGCGGCACCAGCCGGTGACCCCGATCATCGAGACGGTGCGCGGACTCTTGATGGGCACACCGATCGGGAACAGCGCCGTCATCGCGCTCGCGTGGTGCGCGGGCATCGCCGCTGCGGGATTTGTGTGGTCGAACTGGCTCTACCGACGAAAGACGGCGCGCTGACCACACAAGAAAGCCCCACACCTGACGGTGCGGGGCTCTCCTGCTGCACAGTGAATTACTTGGCGTCCAGCAGATCGATCACGAAGACCAAGGTCTTGCCGGAAAGCTGGTGTCCTGCACCGGCGGGGCCGTATGCCAGCTCTGGCGGGATGGTGAGCTGACGGCGTCCGCCGACCTTCATGCCAGGGATTCCGTCCTGCCAGCCCTTGATCAGGCCGCGAAGCGGGAACTGAATGGACTCGCCGCGGCTCCAGGAAGAGTCGAACTCTTCACCGGATTCGAACTCGACACCGACGTAGTGAACGTCGACGGTGCCACCGGGAACGGCTTCGGCGCCTTCTCCGACAACCAGGTCCTTGACGACCAGGTCGGTCGGCGCGGGGCCTTCCTGGAACTCGATTACGGGCTTGCTACTCATGATGTCCTCCTCGTTGAGGCGAATATTGGGGGCAGAAGACTAGCGGGACGTGATGTCGCTAGGTCACGCGTCAGCGGGACGTGATGTCGCTATGTCACGCGTCAGCGGGACGTAATGTCTCTGTAGTCGCGCTCGGTGTAGCCGGTGTAGATCTGGCGGGGGCGGCCGATCTTCGTGGCCGGGTCCTCGTGCATTTCACGCCAGTGTGCAATCCAGCCGGGCAGACGGCCCATGGCGAAGAGCACGGTGAACATGCGGGGCGGGAAGCCCATCGCGCGGTAGATCAGACCCGTGTAGAAGTCGACGTTCGGGTACAGCTTGCGCTCGATGAAGTAGTCGTCCGTGAGGGCGGCTTCTTCGAGCTGCATGGCGATGTTGAGCAGTTCGTCGTCGCCGCCGAGCTTGCCGAGGATGTTGTGCGCGGTCTCGCGGACCAGCGCAGCGCGCGGGTCGTAGTTGCGGTAGACGCGGTGCCCGAAGCCCATGAGCTTCACGCCGTCTTCCTTGTTCTTGACCTTGCGGACGAACTCGGCTGCGGTGCTGCCGTTTGCCTTGATGTCGTCGAGCATCTCGAGCACGGCCTGGTTGGCTCCGCCGTGCAGCGGGCCCCACAGTGCGTTGATGCCGGCGGACACCGAGGTGAAGAGGTTCGCGTCGGAAGAGCCGACCATGCGCACGGTGGACGTGGAGCAGTTCTGCTCGTGGTCTGCGTGCAGGATGAGCAGCATGTCGAGTGCCTTGGCGATCTCGGGATCACCCTGGTACGGCTCAGCCGGGAAGCCGAACGTCATGCGCATGAAGTTCTCGACCAGGTTCAGCGAGTTGTCCGGGTACAGGAACGGCTGTCCGACGGACTTCTTGTACGCGTAGGCCGCGATGGTCGGCAGCTTCGCGAGAAGGCGAATGGTGGAGAGTTCCACCTGTTCCGGGTCCTCCGGGTCCAGGGAATCCTGGTAGTACGCGGAGAGCGCGTTGACTGCGGAGGAAAGCACCGGCATCGGGTGTGCGTTGCGCGGGAATCCGTCGAAGAACCGCTTGAGGTCTTCGTGGAGCAGAGTGTGGCGACGGATGCGGTCCGTGAAGGACTCGAGCTGTGCGTCGGTCGGTAGCTCACCGTAGATCAGCAGGTAGCTGACCTCGATGAAGGTGGACTTACCCGCCAACTGCTCGATGGGGTATCCGCGGTAGCGCAGGATTCCCTTCTCGCCGTCGATGTAGGTAATTGCGGAACTGGTGGATGCGGTGTTCACAAAGCCGGGGTCAAGGGTGGTGTACCCCGTATCTGCCAGCAGCTTTCCCAGTTCGATGCCGTCATTGCCCTCGGTTGCCCTGGCAATGGACATCGTGTGCTCACCACCGGGGTAAGTAAGCGTGGGCTTTGTGTCATTGTCAGCGGGCACGAAGGATCCCTCTCAAGCTCAAACCAACGAGTAACTACATACGATCAACTAGAAACTAGTCGCACCGAACACGACGCGCCCAGGGAGGGTCGCTCCACGGGGTTTTTGCCGGTCGATCAGCGTCGGGCATATGCCCCTAAACTGCAACAGGTTTCAGAGTGCCGAAGTGTTGTGCTCCGACGCGCATTCCGAGATTCACTCATGGCCGTGATCTGGACTTTCCTTCTCGCGCAACGCGTCACAGATTCAGAATCCGCGTGCAAAATGTGCCATCGAATCGAACTACGTTCGGCAAAGCGCGGCCATCGAGACTTCGCAACCGTTCGTTACAGGCTCCCACTATCTGGGATGCGGATCACACCGCACGATCCTCCGGATCACATTGCACGGATCCCCCACACACCCGACCAGGTTTCGCCCGGGCCGAGAACCAACATGTCGATTCCCGAGTTGAAAGCGTCCGGTGGGCACGTCATCGGTTCGAGTGCCAGAGCCCGACCACGATCCGGGTAACCCTTACCGTTTGCGGGATCTGCGATGAAGGCTTGAATCCAGGGGAACTCCCGCGTCGTCCACAGAGCCGTCCCCGTCCCGTCCGGCGCAAGCAACTCATGCTGAGTGCGTCCGCTACCGTCGACCACGTCCAATGCACTGAACGGTGTGTCGAGCTGCACACCTGCGAGCGGGCGCGGAGTCCGGAAATCGAAATCCGTACCCTCGACGGCCTGCGAATACGCGTTCGGCAGCATCCGCTCCGGATCGATCGGCAACCGTGTTCCCGCAGCCAGGTGTAGTGAGCACTCGTCGAGCGGGATATCACCGACTCGGATGAACGGATGTATGCCCAGCCCGAAGGGCGACGGTGTTGCACCCTTGTTCGTCGCGGTGTGGGTGACCGTCAATCCTGTTTCGTCCACCGAGTAAACGATCGACAGAACGAGCGGGTACGGCCATCCTTTGTGCAGGCCGACGTCCACCGACAGTTCGACACGATCGAAGGTGTGATCGACGAGGTTCCAATTGCGACGACGCACAAACCCATGGCTGGCGTTGTTCAGGTCCGGTTCCGTGATCTCGAGTTGATGCTCGATACCGTCGAACATGAAGTGCCCGTCCCGAATCCGATTGGGCCACGGCGCCAGTACCAACCCGGCGGACAGTGGTGGTTTCGATCCCAGTTCCCAGGTTTCGGTGAGCGCGCGTTTCCCGGACGGCCCCTCGTGATCGAGTAATCGCAAACCTGCTCCGGCTGCCGCGATTTCGGCGCGATAGCCCCCACCACGGATCTCGAAGCCGCCCTTGCCCGTGCTGTGCGGTTGCGTCATGGAATCAGTTTCCCCCACAAACCGCCCACATACTAGGACGTCAGACGGCGCGTCCCACCTTGTAAGCGGCAAATGCCGGGAACATGAGTGTCGCCACGACAACGCCGATTACCACCAGAACGCCACCACCGGCCGCCGCCACTCCCGTTCCGAAGAGGAATGCGGCGCCGCCGTGCACCACGTCGCCGATACGCGGACCGCCCGCGACAACCACGATGAACACGCCTTGAAGCCGGCCACGCATGTCGTCGGTGGCCACTTGCTGGAGCATCGTGCTGCGGAATGCGGCCGAGATCATGTCGACGGCGCCGCCGAATGCGAGGAATGCCACCGCAACCCACAGCAGAATCGCGCCGGATCCAGGACTTGCGTAGTACACCGCCGTGCCGAAGCCGACCATCGACAGTCCCCACAGGGCTATGCAGACCAGAATCGCCCGCCCCTGATATTGCACTCGCGGTAACCATCCCGAGAACACACCACCGAGAACTGCGCCCGCAGACATCGCCGCGAACAACAGGCCGAGCGCAAAGCCGCCGGTGACAGGATCACCGAACGATTCGTGCGCGATTTCCGGGAACAGCGCGCGCGACATACCGAACACCATCGCGATGATGTCGACGACAAACGACGCGAGCAGGACCTTCTGCGTGGCCAGATAGGCAAAGCCGCCGAGGACCTCGCTCAGACCGGCCCGTCGCGACGTACCTGTCGGCGGAATCGCCGGCAGCTTCCACACCGCCCACAACGTGGCGAGCAGGAGGATCGAGTCGAGCAGGTACAGCAGTTGCAGCCCGGCCGCCGGTATGAGCACGCCGGCCAGCATCGGACCCGCGATCGAACCGAATTGCACGACCGTCATGTTCAGCGAGTTCGCAGCGGGCAGCTGTCTACCCGGAATCAACCTCGGAATGATGGCCGCGCGCGTCGGCTGATTGACCGCGAAGAATGCCTGCTGCACCGAGAACAGGACGAGTACGAGCCACACGTTGTTCACACCGAGCGCCGCCTGGATCCACAGCAACACCGACGTGACACCGAGCCCGACCGTCGTGATCATCAGCAGCCGTCGTCGATCCATCACGTCGGCGAGGGCACCGCCCCACAAACCGAAAACGACCAACGGGACAAGACCGAAGATTCCCGTCAGACCGACGTACGCCGAGCTTCTGGTGATCTCGTACACCTGCTGCGGGACGGCCACAACGCTGAGCTGGGCGCCGATAACGGTGACGATGCCGGCGATCCACAGCCGGCGGTAGTCGAGATTTTCGAGCGGAGTCGTGTCCGCGAGAACCCGCCTCACGGTTGGAGACGAACTGCGGACCACTGACCGTCGACGACGGTGGTGCGGACCCGATTGTGCATACGGTTGGCGCGGCCTTGCCAGAACTCGACGGACTCCGGCCGGATCAGAATCCCGCCCCAGTGCGGCGGCACGGGAATCTCGCCGTCGACGCCGAAGCGCGCGGCCACCTCACGGAGTTGTTCGTCCAAGACTGCACGTGATTCGACGGGCTGCGACTGATGGGACGCCCACGCTCCGAGCTGCGAACCCCGCGGCCGGGTTCGCCAATACTCTTGTGTAACTTGCGGACTCACGTGCTCCACAGCTCCTCGAACGACAACCTGACGGGCAAGGGTCAGCCAGGTGAAGTTGGCCGACGCATACGGATGGGCGTCGAGTTGCCTGGCCTTGTCCGAACGGTAGTTGGTGAAGAAGAGAACGCCATCCTCGGAGAGTCCCTTGCACAACACGGTCCGCGATGTGGGGTGGCCGTGCTCGTCGACGGTGGAGAGCGTCATCGCATTCGGTTCCGGCGCATCCGCCTCGACGGCGTCCAGCAGCCACTGCCGCATCAGCGACAACCAACCGTCGGCGACCGCACTTACATCCAACTCGACGCGCATCCGATCGTGTACCGCCTCGGATTCACTGCCTGGTTGCGGGTACCCCACACGCATCGCAGCGAGTTCACTGTTCACCACCACCGGGTCCTGACGTTCCTTCGACACAGCCCAGAACGCTACTCCCGGGTACCAACCCGCCACCGACTACTCGGCACGCGCTAAAGTTTGCCGTGGCTAGACCCGATCCGAACCGCGAGCCGCACCAGCGACAGCAGCCGAATCGGGACGAGACGATTGCGCAGTACAAAACACGGTGCGTGCTCATCCCTGCGAGCACCGAGGCGCAGTCACGGAAGCTGAGGCAGTGCGACTGTAGACCTGGCGCACTCGAACGAGGAGAGTCCACGAGAATGGCAGCGAGCGCAGCAATACCGGACGATTTTGTGAGCGGACTCGAAGGCGTTGTCGCCTTCACCAGCGATATCGCCGAACCTGACAAGGACGGCGGCGCTCTGCGCTACCGCGGCGTCGACATCGAAGACCTGGTCGGCCAGAAGGTAACCTTCGGCAACGTCTGGGCACTACTCGTCGACGGTCGTTTCGGCCCCGGCCTGCCGCCGGCCGAGCCGTTCCCCCTCCCCATCCACACCGGTGACGTCCGCGTCGACGTCCAGGCCGGACTTGCGATGCTGGCACCCATCTGGGGTTACGAGCCACTCCTCGACATCGATGACGACACCGCTCGCGATCAGCTCGCCCGCGCGTCCGTCATGGCTCTGTCGTACGTCGCGCAGTCCGCTCGCGGCATCTACCAGCCGGCAGTTCCGCAGAAGCGCATCGACGAGGCCAAGACCGTCACCGAACGCTTCATGGTCCGTTGGAAGGGTGAGCCCGATCCGGCCCACGTCGAAGCAATCGACGCGTACTGGGTCTCGGCAGCCGAGCACGGCATGAACGCCTCCACCTTCACCGCCCGAGTCATCGCCTCCACCGGCGCCGACGTTGCGGCATCCCTCTCCGGCGCCATCGGCGCGATGTCCGGCCCGCTGCACGGCGGCGCACCGGCCCGCGTGCTCCCGATGATCGAAGAGACCGAGAAGACCGGCGACGCCCGCGCACTGGTCAAGGGAATCCTCGACCGCAAGGAAAAGCTCATGGGCTTCGGGCACCGCGTCTACCGCGCCGAAGATCCCCGTGCACGCGTGCTCCGCGCCACCGCCAAGCGCCTCAATGCTCCCCGCTACGAGGCTGCCGCAGCGCTCGAGCAGGCCGCACTCGCCGAACTGCGTGAGCGTCGTCCCGATCGCGCGATCGAGACCAACGTCGAGTTCTGGGCTGCCGTCATCCTGGACTTCGCCGAGGTTCCCGCGCACATGATGCCGGCCATGTTCACCTGTGGTCGCACCGCTGGTTGGTGCGCGCACATCCTCGAGCAGAAGCGCCTCGGCAAGCTGGTACGCCCGGCAGCTATCTACACCGGCCCGGCACCACGCACACCGGAATCCGTCGAAGGCTGGGACCAGATCAGCCACGCGTAAGTTTCTCCGCAGCACAGGCAACCGGCCGGGCACCTCTCAACGAGGTACCCGGCCGGTTGCACTATGTCGTCAGCGACGTCAGGAAACGCGTTCGGCCACAAGGGGAACCAACTGCTCGAGCGCAAACGGTATGGACAGCACCGAATTCGTCGAAAACGCGGCCGAGATATCCGAGTCACTGTCGAGGACGATGAAGCGTCCGTCCTTGACGGCCGGGATCTGCTGGAACAGAACGTTGTTCGTCACATCCGTGGTCGGCATGTAGATCGGCAACCCGATAACGAAGTCTGCGTCGAGCATGTCCAGGTTCTCCTCGGAGACCGGAATGAAAAAGTTCTCGGTGGGCACGGCTTGAACGCGCGGATTGTTCACGAATCCGAGTTCGGTCATGAAGTCGACTCTCGAGTCGCCGGTCACATAGGCACCCCACCCTTCGGATGTGTAGGCGATAACTGTGACCGTCTTCCCAGCGAACTCGGGATGTGCGGTCCTCGCATCCGCGTACTGCGAGTCGATCTGAGCGAGTAGGTCTTCGCCTTTCGCCGGCACACCGAGTGCAGTCGCGACCGATGTGACCTGGTCGTCAAGTGATGTGAGGTAGGCGTCACTTCCCACCGGCATACCGACTGTCGGAGCGATCTTCGCAAGTAGGTCGTTCCGACTCTTGTCCCCGGAACTCTTCGTATCGAGGATCAGGTCAGGAGCCAACGCCGCGAGCGCTTCGAAGGACGGCTCCATGGTGCCGATCAGTTCTGGTGGGTTCTGGTACAGCCCTTGTGCCCACGGTCCGACGCCGTCGCCGCCGAACGCGAGCCAGTCGCTGGCACCCACCGGCTGAGCTCCGAGCGCAAGAGCCGTCTCGGCGTCGCCCCAGCCGAGCGCCACCACCCGTTCCGGCTGGGATTCGACGGCTACCGCACCGAATTTGGTGTCGATGGTCACCGGGAACGCGCCACCGTCTGCGCCCCCTTCTGCCGTGGAGTCAGTCGTGTTCGAGGCGCACGACGTCAGAGCTATCGCGGTGACGAACAGCAAGGTTAGGGAGCGAATTTTCATGAGTGTCCTCGAGTTGTCGAATCGACCGTGGTGGCGATAGTAACCGAGCCGCAACGCTGGTGGTGGGCCTCGTTTTGCGGACCAACGGAGCGTTTCGACGCTCGTCACAGCACCTCGACCGTCCACTGCAACACCGCAGCCGTCTAAACTGACCCGGCAAAGGTTCCTCGACGTTTAGGACGCACTGACCAATGGCTGACGCTACCGCCCCGATCATCCCCGCCGATCTCAAGCCCGCTGACGGACGCTTCGGCTGCGGTCCTTCCAAGGTTCGCCCCGAGCAGCTGCAGTCCCTGGTCGACGTGGGCGCTTCGGTGTTCGGCACCAGCCACCGCCAGAAGCCGGTCAAGAACGTTGTCGCCAGCATTCGCTCCGGTCTCGCCGACCTGTTCTCCCTGCCCGAGGGCTACGAGGTTGTCCTCGGCAACGGCGGAACCACTGCGTTCTGGGATGCCGCTGCATTCGGCCTCATTCGCGAGAAGTCGCTGCACCTGACCAACGGCGAATTCAGCTCCAAGTTCGCTTCGGTCGCCAAGGCCAACCCGTTCATCGGTGACCCGATCGTCGTTTCCGCTGACCCGGGCAGCGCACCGGTGCCGGTCTCCGACCCGTCCGTCGACCTCATCGGCTGGGCACACAACGAGACCTCGACCGGTGTGTCGATCCCCGTCTCGCGTCCCGCCGGTTCGGAGAACGCCCTGATCGCAATCGACGCCACCTCCGGCGCCGGCGGACTGCCGGTCGACGTCGCCGATTCCGACGTCTACTACTTCGCTCCGCAGAAGTGCTTCGCTGCAGACGGCGGACTGTGGATCGCACTGATGAGCCCGGCCGCCCTCGAGCGCGTCGCGGAGATCAAGGATTCGGGACGCTGGACCCCCGACTTCCTGTCGCTGCCCATCGCCGTGGACAACAGCTCCAAGGATCAGACGTACAACACCCCGGCCCTGGCCACCCTGTTGCTCTTCGCCAACCAGATCGAGTGGATGAACAGCAACGGCGGCCTCGAGTGGACCACCGCTCGCACCGCGGATTCGTCCTCGCGTCTGTACAACTGGGCCGAGGCCAGCGAGTTCGCAACGCCGTTCGTCGCTGATCCGGCACACCGCTCGCAGGTTGTCGGCACCATCGATTTCAACGACGACGTCGACGCAGCACAGGTAGCAAAGATCCTGCGCGCCAACGGAATTGTCGACACCGAGCCGTACCGCAAGCTCGGCCGCAACCAGTTGCGCGTCGGCATGTTCCCGGCTATCGACCCCGAAGATGTCACCGCTCTCACCAAGAGCATCGACTGGGTTGTCTCGCAGCTCGGCTGAGCCAACTCCTGTTCTCTTGCCACGCCGTCGGCCTCGACTCCTTACGCGAGTCGCGGCCGGCGGCGTGATTGCGTTCATATCGGTACGCGAGGGCGCTGCCGGGAGTGTCCTGCCGGATTGGTCATCACAAATGAATTACAGTTGACTGCGGCGCAAAGTCGCGAGCCGGCGCGATAAGGGAGGTCAATGTGCGAGAGCTTCGAGTGATCGGACTTGAACCCGATGGATCGCATGTGGTGTGCGCCGACGCCGAAACCGGCCAGAAATTTCGACTTCCTGCCGACGACAAACTGCGCGCAGCGTGCCGGGGTGATGTAGCTCGACTCGGCCAGATCGAGATCGAAAACGAAAGTCAGCTCCGCCCCCGCGAAATCCAGGCCCGCATCCGATCCGGCGCTTCCGTCCAACAGGTCGCCAAGGAAGCCGGCATCCCGGTCAGCAAAGTCGAGCGCTACGCATACCCGGTCCTTCTCGAACGCTCCCGAGCAGCAGAAATGGCGCAGGGCGGGCACCCGATCCGCGACAACGGGCCCACGGTGCCGACGCTCGCGGAAATTGTGACTCACGCATTTCGTGCCCGCGGCCACACCATCGACGACGCGACATGGGACGCCTGGCGCGACGAAGATAATCATTGGGTTGCGCAGCTGCAATGGCAGGCCGGGCGCAGCACCAACGCCGCGCATTGGCGCTACCAGCCGGACGCGCATGGTGGAACCATCGTGGCACTCGACGACACTGCCTTTGACTTGATCGATCCGGATTTCGGCCGTCCACTGCGCGGTTTAGCGCCCGTGATCTCCGAGCGGCCCGAACTGTCACGGATCGATAACAACTTCGAATCCGACGAAGAAGTCAACGCCGAACCCGATACCCACGACGCCGTCGTAGTTGTCACCGAGATACCTCCTGTCGCGGAAATACCCCCCGTGATCGAGATTCCGGCTCGCGTAGAGACTCCGCCTCGCGTCGAGACTGCGCCGGCCGACGTAGAGGTCGACGTCGAGCCCGAACCGAAGATGGAAGAAGAAATCACAGAACCTGCCGAGGACGTCACGCCCAAGGCAGCGCCGCAACAATCGTCGACCAAGGACAAGCGTGGAAAGCCCGCGCTTCCGTCATGGGACGACGTTCTCCTCGGTGTGCGTAGCAGCGGCCGCTGACGCTCCCGCCCGGAGCGTCTCGGCGGCAAAATCACCGGCCGATTCGTCGTATTCTTCTAAGCAGCGAGGTTCAGGAGAGAGGGCGATCGGTGGCTGCACGTGTATCAACAATTTGGTTTGTCGACAACAATGACGTTCGTGCTGAACTGAGTTTGTACCCGCAACCCGACCAGGCCGCGGCACTCGCGATCGCGCAGCGACTACACCCCGGTAAAGAGTTCGAGTCTCTGGGCCCCCACCCACTGTCGATCGCCGCAACCGTACAACCCGGTTATCTCTTCATCGGCACTTACGAGAACATCAGCGTTGTCGCCAGTGCAGAGTTGAGTACGTTCCTTCCGTCGGAACTTCCTGAGTCCTGGCTACTTTCGCCGCACCGCCCGCTCACCTTCCTCGTCAGCTCGTCACCCGACCGCGCGCAGGGATCCTTTGCCGTGTGGGAAAACGGTCAGCTACGACGCTCGTTCAGCGCGCTCCCGATCGACATCGTCGAGAACATCGGCATCCCTCAAACCTGGGAGTTGCCCTACTGGTCGGGTGAACACCCCTTGCGTTATCCCCCAGGCGTATTGCCCGATCCTCAAGCACTGCCATTCCACCCCCAGCAGTTCGCCGAGGCCGCCAACGCGGAGTGGTTGGGCTTCCGTTACACGGGCACGCCGCACGAAGACGATCTCGACAAGACTCAAATCTTGTTGTGGGGCTTCAAGATTCACCAGAAATCAGAAGTACCGAAAACGACACCGCCGGCACCCAAGCCGGCGGAGCCCCCGACTGCAGCACCCCAACCGGAGAACCTCCCGGAATCTGCTTCGACACCCGCGCCGCCGGAAGAACCGGTTGCTGTTGCGCCCGAAGCTGATCCGCCGATCAACGAACCGAAGACCAACGAACCGAGGCCCCCGACACCCGAACCCGTCGCCCCTCAGCCTGTCACCCCTGAGTCCATACCACCCGAGTTCACCGACACGCTGGAAGTACCCGAAGAGCCCACCTCCGAGGTCCCAGCCCCCGCACCGAAGAAGCGCAGCCGCCTGGCGCGATACTTCGGCTTCCACTGAGCAATCAGGTGTTCACGGCAGTCAGGCGATCGCGGCTATCCACCCCAACGGAATGCCCACTACCGCACCGTAAACCACCCATCGCCAGATGGGTACGGCCCGCCACCGCCACACCGTGGGAGCCAATCCGGCCACAGCGATGACGTTGACAGCAATGGCAAGAAACACGTTGACGTGTGCCAGGCCCTCGCTGAACGCGCCCACCGCAGCGGTGGACAGCAGTGCGGCGAAGATCGACACCGCAACGCCGGTAAACCAGGGAGTTCTGGTCGGCATTACTGCCGGGTCCTGACTCGTTCATAGAAGGCCATTGCGGCGGCGGTGGCGACGTTGAGTGAATCCGTACCCGGAGCCATGGGGATTTTCGCGCGAATATCCGTCGCACGCATGGCATGTTCGGTCAGACCAGGACCCTCGGCGCCGAGCAAGAGAGCCACCTTGTCTCCCGTCATCGCTTCGGCCAGTGTCACGGCTTCGGAATTGGGCGTGAGCGAGATAAGCTGAAAACCGTTGCTGCGCAATTCTTCCAGGTCGTACGGCCACTTCTCGACATGGGCAAACGGAACTCGGAGTACGTGCCCCATGGAGACTCGGACCGAGCGACGGTAGAGCGGATCTGCGCAGCCCTTTCCGAAAAGTACGGCGTCGACTCCGAGCCCCGCGGCGTTACGGAACATCGAACCGAGATTTTCGTGATCGTTGACACCTTCGAGGATGGCAATTGTTCGCGCGTCCGCCAGGATGTCCGAGACAGCAAGGGGCGCCGGTCTGGACGCTGCGGCCAGCACTCCGCGGTTGAGATGGAAACCGACCACTTCGGCCATCACCTCCGCACTGGTTCGATAGAACGGCACGTCAACCCCGTCGAGGTCGTCTGCAAGTTCCTGCAGTCGGCGCTCGACTCCGAGGAGACTGATCGGCTCGAAACGTGAAGTCAGCAGGCGCTGAGTGACAAATACCCCCTCCGCGATGACCAAACCCTTTCCTTCGGGTAGGTCGGGTCGACGATCGGAGGAGTTGAGATCGCGAAAGTCATCCAGCCTGGAATCGGCTGGATCTGAGATATCGATGACGTGAACCACGGCTTCTATCGTGCCGTATCGGACGACGTCCTCAGTCACTGCTCCCGGCCGAGGTGATCAGTGACGCGAAATGGGCATCGAGTACTTCGGTGATCGCGGCGCGGTTCACCCTCGTCGGATTGTTGACGCCGTGCGCGGCAAGGCCGTCGACCAGTGCGTGCAGACGCATCGCTTCACTGTCGACGGAACTCCCGGGCCGAAGAAAACCCGCGTCACGCAGGGCCTCGACGAACTGCCGGAAGTGCCCGAACAGGGTTTGATCCGTCCGGTCCCTGACCACTGCCAAATCCGGTTCGGTTCGCGATGCGGCGGCGAAGGCCTCCCAGACCTGCATTTCTTCGCGGCGGTCAGGGTCGAGGGGAACAAATTGTTCGGCAAATTGGCGGATCGCCCGCCTGATGTCGGGATCGAACTCGATGTCGGCGATTCGGTTCTCGACGCGGATGGAGACCAATTCCATGGCGAAGAGCAGGAGTTCGGATTGAGTCGCGAAGAAATGCCGCAGTGAGCCCGTGGACATGCCTGCCTCGTCGGCGACGGTGCGAACACTGGCCGCGGCCATCCCGTCGCGCCTGATCACACGCCAGACGGCTTCAGCAATCTGTTCACGCCGCACTTCGGAACTGGGTCGTTTCACCACTTCACAAAACTAACACAGCTGTGCTAGTTTTCCATCACTAACACAGTCGTACTAGAAATGAGTTCCCATGATCGTCACACTCATCGTTGCCTGCGAGATCATGTTCTGGGTTTTCATCGCCGCCGGGCTGACTGCTCGTTATCTGTTCCGGAAACCCGGCATCGGCGCCGCTCTCTTGATCTGCGCTCCCCTGGTCGACGTCGTTCTTCTGGTCGCCACCGCACTCGATCTGCGCGGCGGCGGTCAGGCCAACGCCAGCCACGGACTGGCGGCCGCCTACATCGGCGTATCCGTCGTGTTCGGGCACAGCCTCATCTCGTGGGCCGACGCGCGATTCGCCTACCGATTCGCCGCTGGACCGAAACCCGTCGCACCGCCGAAATACGGGACAGCGCGGGCGATCCGAGAGTGGCGTGAATTCGGGAAAGCCGCATTGGCCTGGGCCATCGCGTGTGGGCTGCTCGGTGCCGCAATCGTCCTGGTCGACGACGCCTCGCGCACCGAAGCCCTGAGCAGTTGGATCCGTACACTCACCATGATTCTCGCTGTATGGAGTGCAATCGCCCTGAGCTACACCGTTTTTCCGAAACGAGCAAAGGTCACGGTGCGCGGTTAGCTTCCACCGCTTGCTCGGTCGCATCACAGACGACGGCCGGACGCAGGTCGAACACCGGCAGGCGTCCGCCGTCGTCCGGCATTTTCAACCGAAGCTTCAGGCCCTCGCTGCGCAGGAGGTACACGCCGGCCAGAGAGGCCGACACCAGCGAGATCGCGCCACCGATGATCAACGGTGCCCGCGGATCGACGGCGTCGGCCAACCAACCCAGCATCGGACTGCCCAGTGGGGTACCACCGAGGAAGCTGAGCATGTAGATACCCATGACCCGCCCCCGCATCTCCGACGGCACCGACATCTGCAGGATGTTCATCGCCGATGTCGTGAAGGTCAGGGTCAGTGCGCCGGTGGGAATCAGCATCAACGCCACCAGCGGGTACGTCGGCATCAAGCCGACCGCGATTTCGAAGAGACCGAACGCCGCCGCCGCGCTGAGGAACGTTCGCAATCTCGGAGCGTCCTTGCGTCTGGCGGCATACGCGGCGCCGGCCAATGTGCCGACAGCCAGGGTGGTGGAGAGCAATCCGTAGGCGTCGGCGCCGCGATCGAACGTGGTACGCGCCATCACCGCCAGGCTGATCGGAAAGTTCAATCCGAACGTCGAGACCATGAAAACCGACACCATGATGACCCGCAGGTCCTTGCGACCCCACACGTATCGGAATCCGTCGCGCACCTGCCCCTTTGCGCGCGGTGTCGGATCCGACGGGATCAATTCCTTGGCGTTCATCAGCGCCAACGCAACAAGCACACCGCCGAAGGTCGCCACGTTGAGCAGGAACACCCACCCTGTTCCGATCAGGTTGATCAGCACCCCGGAGATGGCCGGACCAATAATGCGTGCGGTGTTGAAGGTCATCGAGTTCAACGCAATTGCGTTGGACAGATGCTCTTTGCCCACCATTTCGATCGTGAACGACTGGCGCACCGGCGCATCCACCGCCGATACACAGCCAAGGGCAAATGCGATCAGATACACGTGCCACAGAGCAACAAAACCGCCGACGTCCAGGACGCCCATCACCAACGCGCACAGCGCGCTCGCCCACTGCGTGAAGATGAGAATGCGCCGCTTGTCGTACCGATCGGCAAGGACGCCACCCCACACGGACAAGAACAGCGTCGGCCCGAACTGCAATGCCATGACAATGCCGACTGCCAGCGCATTACCGTCGGACAGCGTCAGAACCAGCCAGTCCTGAGCGATGCGTTGCATCCAGGTTCCGACCAAGGACACGATCTGTCCGGACGCCCAGAGACGGTAGTTACGATTGCGGAGTGCGGCAAACATGCCGGATTCGGGGTCACGGGGCACTACCCCATCTTGCTCCTGCGGTCTTTCGCGTGAGCAACTACCTCGCCGGGAGACTGTACCGAGCGGCTATTCGGAGGCGCTGACGATCCTGGTGATGATCTCGACGGCGCCCCGAAGCGTGGCAAGATCCTCGGCGCTCAAGTCGGAGAGTTTCTCGTTCATCCAAGCCTCACGGGCGTGGGTCTCGTCGGCGAGTAGAGCCTCCCCCGCATCGGACAGAGTCACGATGATCTGACGACCGTCCGTGGGATGCGGTGAACGCTGCACCAACCCCAATTCGGCGAGGGACGCCACCACCCTGGTCATCGAAGGCGGCTGCACCTTCTCACGCGCTGCGAGCGCACCCGGGGTCATTGGTCCCTCTTGCGAGAGTGTCGCCACAGCAGACAGCTGTGTCAGGGATACCTGCGCGTCGGCCCGTCGTCCTCGCAGATGCCTGCTCAGACGCACAACCGCCAATGACAGATCACTGGCGAGCGCTCGAGTTTCGGTGGTCACGCGAGAACAATACGTCAACAACTGGCCGGTAGCCGAGGTTATCGGTTACCAGCCAGCTGCAGGTTTACGTGAGTGCGTCAGTAATCGGCCCGACGGTGAAGTACGCGACGAACAGAGCCGCCACGATCCACAGCAACGGGTGGATCTTCTTGGCCCCGCCGGTAGCCGAATGCAGGACTACCCAGGAGATGAATCCGACGCCGATGCCGTTTGCGATCGAGTAGGTGAACGGCATCACGATCATGGTCAGGAACGCGGGAAGCGCGACCGAGAACTGCGTGAAGTCGATGTCTCGAACCTGACCGATCATCAGCGCGCCGACGATGACGAGGGCCGGCGCTGCGGCTTCGATCGGCACCACCGAGTAGAGCGGTGTCAGGAACATCGCAACCAGGAACAGCAGACCCGTCACCACGTTTGCCAGACCGGTACGAGCGCCTTCGGCGATGCCGGACGCCGACTCCACGAACACCGTGTTCGACGACGCAGATGCGCCACCACCGACGATGGCACCGGCGCCTTCCACGACAAGTGCCTTACCGACGTTGGGGAGATTGCCGTCCTTGTCCGTCAGTCCGGCTTCCTTGCCGAGTCCCGTCATCGTGCCCATGGCGTCGAAGAAGTTCGCGAGAACCAGCGTGAACACGAGGAGGCTGGCCGCCAGAACACCGATACGGGTGAACGCGCCGAAGAGGCTGAATTCGCCGACCAAGCTGAGGTCGGGCATACCGCCGAACATATCCGGAATCGCGGGAACACTGAGGTTCCAGCCCTTGGGGTTGGTTCCGAGCGACGGTCCGACGTCGGCAACAGCCTCGATGATCGCGGCCAGAATGGTCGTGGCGATGATGCCGATGAGCAGCCCGCCACGAACCTTGCGCACCACGAGCACACCCATGATGAGAACACCGAAGATGAAGACCGCAGTCGGCCACGACGCGATGGAACCGTTGATGCCGAGTCCGACGGGAACCGTCGTACCGGCGGCGTCGGGAATACGACGGACAAATCCGGCGTCGACAAGGCCGATGAACGCGATGAACATGCCGATACCGGCAGCAATCGCCGACTTGAGAGCGTTGGGAATCGCGTTGAACACCGCGGTGCGGAAACCTGTGAGCGCCAACACGACGATGATGATGCCGTCGATGACCACCAGGCCCATGGCTTCCGGCCACGTGACCTGCGGGGCGATCGTGACGGCAAGCAGGCTGTTGATACCGAGGCCGGCCGCGATCGCAAACGGATAGTTCGCGATGATGCCGAACGCGATGCTCATCAGGCCCGCAACCAGCGCAGTGACCGCGGCCACCTGGTTGACCGGCAGGATGTTTCCGAGGACGTCGGTTTTTGCGACGGCGTCATCCGCCGAGAAGCTACCGAGGATCAGCGGGTTGAGTACCACGATGTACGCCATAGCGACAAACGAGACAACACCGCCGCGAACCTCCGTGGAGATCGTTGATCCGCGTTCACTGATCTTGAAATACGTATCGAGAATTTTCCCGGGTGCCGCCATCTTTTTCCCATCGCTGTCATAGGTCGCCGGTGTTCTTGCGCCGCCGTGTGCCGGCGTACGAAGGCCGGTCGCATAAGGGAGAGTAGGGCACAGGGGTACGGGTAGCGTTAATTTTGTGAACGAGACTCCCAACACAACAACCGTTATCGACCGATTGTCCGCACCGGCGCCGGCTCTCGTCGTCGGCACGCTGGCGTGGGTGATCGCCACAGCCGTGGTCCTTCTCAGCGGTGATCGATGGTCAGGAGCACTGCCCATCTGTTACGCCGGGATCGGCGTCGGATTCCTCGGCTACAGCCTGTTCTGGCTCCAACGCCGCGCTGCCCGGAAAGGGAGCCGGGGTGCGCAACAGGGAGCCGGGCTGCTCTGAGAAGTGATCAGGCCGGCTGTCGTTCGTGGCGGCGCTGTCTCAGGCGAGAGGTTCCCAGGATCCACACGCCCGCCCAGATGACACCCAACGCCCACCCCGCCACGACGTCCGTCATCCAATGCGCCGCCAGATAGACGCGGGAGAACCCGACAGCGACGGTGTACAGGGCAAGCGAAGCGAGCATGGTGACCCGAACGAGCGGCGGCAACGCCAACCGAACGATCACAGCAGCCACCGCCGTTGCAAGGATTGCCGTCATCATCGCGTGTCCGGACGGAAAAGAGTACGAGTCGATCTCGATCAGGCGCTCGGGGACCGGCGGACGGGTTCGCGTGAAAACACGCTTCAACCCGCTCATCACCAGCAGTCCGGTGAGCATCGAGCCCGCCACCAGGAGCGCGTCGATGCGCCGACCGCGCATCAACAGCGTAATCGTCAGGACCGTCGAGATGATCCACGCGGCCAACGTTCCGCCGCTGTCGGTGATGACGGCCACCACGTCGACCAGCCACGGCGTCCGTTGGTCGACGGCACTGTCGAGCACCCACTGATCGAACGACACAACGTTCCTCCCCTACTGAACTGCCCACACGCGCATCACGTGATGGACACCGTCACCGTCGACCCACCACGGCACGATCACTGTGGACTCCACTGCGCCGGTCAATCGGACTGACAGTTCGTGATGAATCACTACCTCGCCGCCCGGCACCTCGCGACCCAGTGCCGCAAACATCAGGACCGCGTGCGGCTGCGCCGCCCACGAACTTCGCACGCCGGTGCTGGCGACCTGACCGCTGACAACCGACGACGCCGTCGCGACATCGAGCAAATCCGCCAACGCTTCAGCAGTCTCGAAGCTACCCAGAACAATTCGGTGTGTCGGTAGCGCCGGACCGAGCCACGGACGATCGAGAACCACGGCGTCACCGGGGTCTACGAGCTCTCCGGACAGCCCGCGAACGAAGCTCGGCAAGCTCAATTCGTCCAGATCGAGGATCCGCCGCCGGGAAGCATCGGCCAGCAAGTGGTGCGTCCGGGCAATGACGGCCGGCGCGGGCATGCGCAGTGGATCGGCAAGCCGATCGAGCAGCAGTTGAGCCAGTTCCGGATCGTCGACGGTATCGGACGCCAACACACCACTGAGATGCTCAGCTCCAGGGTGGTCGGCAACATCGAGAAGATCCTCGAACGTGCGATCGTGTGGTGCGCGCAGCAAACCCAGTATCTCGCCGCCCAATTCGGCGCGCGAGCGCAGCCACCACGCCGTGTAGCCGCGACGGTCTTCGAGCAGGGCGCGCGTTGCGGGTGACTCCAGCAACAGGGTCAGTGCATCTGCCCATCGGTTCTCGTCGACCAGGTCGAGGTCTCGAACCGCCTCGATGTACTCGGGGTCCTCCCCCAACGTATCCCACCACTGATCCTCGGAATCGAGGTCGTGATCGGGACCGGACGGCAACTCCTCGCGAAAGACGGTGAAACCCCAGCCGACACCGACGACACGTAGAGCCTGCTCCCCCACCTGTTCGACGAAGCTCGACTGCACTGTGCCAAAAGGTGAGTCGTCGACCAGAACCGTCGCCAGCGGTGCGCCGGGCAGGAGCAACTGATCTGCCGAACACAGCTCTCCGTCCGAATCCGGCAACAACACCTCTCCGATCCAGGACGGCGCGGCACCGGGCGCGACATGTGCGGCGAGAGCCAGAACCGTCGACGCTAATTCCGTTGCAACGGAATCATCCTGGTCGGCAGCATCCTCGATCAATGCTCGCAGCGCCGGGTCGGACAGCAGATCCGTCGCTGTGGCGCTCGTTGCACCCAAACGCGAGAGAAGGGGGTGCGACGCCTGCGGGTGTACCAGCCGGGTCCAGGGCACCGGCGGCACCGAATCGCCCAGTTCGGTACCGAGAACCACCGTTCGCGGGCCGGTCACAATTCGCCCGTCCGACAGCGGAACTGGCAGCGTACCAAGCTCTTCCACTGCAAGAGCGTCGACGACCAACGGTTCGAGCGCCGCATACAGCTTGTACCACCACGACGGCTCCTGATCGAGCCCGCTGAGCAATTCCGCGATGCGTGCCAACCCGATCCGGTGTGTCGACACCGCCGCCAAAGCCCGCTCATGGCGAGGCCCGGACAGCTCGGGAACGACCAATCCGCCGATGACGTCCGTCAGCAATTCCGACAAATCGTCGGTGAGCCCGGGAACAACCGAAGCCCGCTGCGGCGCCCGGTCAGGTTCCCCCACAACCGGAAGCCAGGGATTTTCCTGCAATTCCTTCAGAAGCGCTTCCCGCAGAAGCGAATCCACCTCGCTGCGCGCAAAAGCCGGAACGGGCACAAGCGCCGTGCGCTGATCTGCCGGCAACGCACCGACAAAATCCGCATAGCCTTCCGCCAGCGCGGCAATCGACGCGCCGGGCAGTATCCGTCGCCGATCCGGCTGCATCGCAATGTCTGCGACTACCAGCGCCGGGACGGACAATTCCTCGTCGGATCGCGTCGGCGCCCGCAGTACGTCTTCGGCGATCGGCGTGACCACTCCGTTTTTCACCGGAACAATCCAGCGGGCCCTGGCGCCCTGGTACTGCCACCACACCGCCCCGCCGATCGAGATTTCGGTCAGCCCGGAGTCCAGCAGACGTTCGGTTCGCTCAAAGCTTTTGTTGCCCAGACGAATCGAGGTCAATCCAGGAAGCTCGAGCAGCAGATCCACGGCTTCACGTGCCATCCGCGACAGCAGTGTGGCGCCGTCGACATCGTCGCGGAGTGTGAGCACCACCTCGGAATCGGCGCCGCCACTCGGCGGCACTTCCGACGGCCACACCAGGCGCAGGACCGGCACTCCCGAATCAGGAACATTCAGGCCGACCTTCTCGATCTCGGCACGAGTTTCCTTGGCGGAGAACCGAATCGAACCTGTCGTCGAGCGCAGTTCGAGCTCGTCACTGACCGAACGGACGGCGGAGAAACCAACGCCGTAGCGCCCGACAACCCCGTTCGCGGAGTCGATCTTTCCTGAAGCACGAAGAGCGGTCAGGGCATGAACACCGTCCTCGTCGAGCGGCCTGCCGGTGTTGGCGACGGTCAGCACCGAACCGTCGAGATCAACCCACAAAGAACCGGGCACACCTGCCCGCAGGGCGGCGTCGGCAGCGTTCTGCGCCAGCTCTGTGAGCAGCCTGTCGCGGTAACCCGCTGCAGCCAAATCCGATTCGGTGGCGGCGTCCTCACGCAGACGCGTCGGCGATTCCGCCCACGCGCGCAGCGTGGCTTCGCGGAGCGCGCCGGTCCCGAAGGGATCCCCTACTCGGTGGATACCGAGCCCGAATCTTCAGTGCCCGCGCCGGGCGCTGCAGACGTGGTCGACATCTCGACAGCTCCGTCGTCGTAGGCGTCGAACGCCGGAGAACCCGCGCCGAGTGGAAGGCTGGTGTCGGAATGCGCGCCACAGCCGTAGCTCGCGTGTACGACCCGGCCGTCAGCGGACAGTTCGTTGCCGCACACGCCGAAAGCTGCGTGCAACGAACCTGCCAGCGGAAGATAGAAACCGCACAGCCCACAGGTCGACGGCGCGGCCTTCGCCATGTCGGATTCGGGTCCGAAATCTCCCTCGAACCATCGCGTCGCCGCGTCGAGACGGCCCTCGAGGCTCATGACCTTCTTGCGTCCTAAACCCAGTTCCAAGGCGACGTCGTCGACCTCCGGGTCGCCGTTGGCGACATATCCGGGAACCAGACGCGGATCCTGCGCCGGCGGAGCCAGGAGATCGCCTGGCGACAGGTCTCCGGGACGAATCCGCTGATCCCACGGAAGCCACTCGGGCGCAACCAGCGCGTCGGGGCCGGGCAGCAACGCCAGTTCACTGATCGTGGCGCGGGTATCGTCTGGACCTGCGGCGACAACAACGGCCCACTGCCATCCACGGTAGCCGGGAAGGTCTGCTGCAAAACGATGGGTAGCGGCGAATTCATCCTCCGACGTGACGCCGAGGTATGCACCGACTCCGCCTTCGCGCAGCTCGACTACAGCTGCTCGGGCAAGATCGACGGCATCGGCCAGTACGGGGCGCGGCACTGCACGCTCAGGAGAAGTAGCAACACTCACTCCTCCAGTTTGCCGCACCACCACAAGTACGCAACGCACAGGGCTGCGATGCTGGACGGATGAGTAGGTCACGCGCCGGTTTCGTCAGCATCGCCTCGACGCTCACAGTGATCGCGTTGGGCGTTGCCGGGTGCTCGACAACTGATGAGGGAACAGTCGATCCGAGTGCCGACAACTCCCCGGGGCAGCTCTCCGTCGAAGTGATCGAGGTCTACGACCACGACGGCGGGGCTTTCACCCAGGGCCTCGAGATCGACGGCGAGCGGCTGTACGAGAGCACCGGGCGTGTCGGCGAATCCTGGGTGCGCTCGACGCAATTCGACGGCGCCCCGGTCTCCGGACCCGAGATAGCCCGCGCCGAGTTGGCACCTCCACTGTTCGGTGAGGGCATCACCGTCATCGGTGACGTGCTGTGGCAACTGACGTGGAAGAACGGCGTCGCAATTGCCCGCGACAAGGACACTCTCACCGAGCAGGGCCGGTTTCCGCTCACAACCGAGGGCTGGGGAATCTGCGCACTCGAGAATCGCTTGGTCACCAGCGACGGCACGTCGACGCTGATGTTCCGCGATCCGGACACCTTTGCAGTCACCGATTCGGTCGTGGTCACTCGCGGCGGCCAACCGGTCGGAGATCTGAACGAACTGGAATGCGCCGACGACGGAACCATCTACGCCAACGTCTGGCAGACCGACACAATCGTGGCGATCGACCCAGCCGACGGGCAGGTGAGCAGCGTGATCGATGCTTCGCTGCTGCGCAACCGACTCGATACCGGTGGGGCCGCCACACCAGTCGACGTCCTCAACGGAATCGCCCAGATACCCGGAACGGACCGTTTTCTCCTCACCGGAAAATACTGGCCGCAGATCTTCGAAGTCCGATTTGTGGAGTGATTTCGAAATGTCGCCTCGACACGTCAGGGGTGCGCGTGGTCGCAGATCGCGGACTAGGACAGAATTGAGTGGTGACCGGACCGCGCGAGCCCTACGACCCCGATACTCGGCGAATTCCCGACGAATCCGCAGGGCAGACTTTGCATCCCGGTTACGACAATTACCCACCGGCGGCGCGGTCGTCTGCGCGTCGTGCGCCGCTGCCGCCGCTTCACCCGATCCCCGGCTCCCGTGACGCCACAGGCGATGCCGGGCAGAACGCTGATACCGGCCCTAACGCTGATCCGAGGAACTCGGGTTCGAAAGGCAGTTCCGACGCACCCAAAGCCCCACCGATGCCTCGCAAGCTCACGGTCACGCGAGTCGCCGCGATGCGCAGTCGCGAACTGACGAACAAGGGCATCGCGACGTTCCAGCGCGCCGCCAAAGCCGACGGCGCGGACAAGTCTGGTCTCACCGCGTTGACCTACGCGGTGATGACCAACAACGCGACCGACGCGGCTCTCGCGGTTGCCTTGGCCAATACCCTGTTCTTTTCCGCTGCCACCGGCGAGGACAAAACGAAGGTCGCACTTTATCTCCTGATCACCATCGCTCCGTTTGCGGTCATCGCTCCGCTCATCGGACCGATGCTCGACCGATTACAACGGGGCCGCCGAATCGCGCTGGCCGCGTCGTTCGGACTTCGGACCGTGCTGGCGCTGATCCTGGTGTTCAACTTCGACAGTTGGATTCTGTATCCGGCGGCGCTCGGCATGATGGTGCTCAGTAAATCGTTCTCGGTACTCAAGAGCGCGGTGACTCCACGGGTGCTTCCACCGGAAATAGACCTGGTCAGGGTCAATTCTCGGCTCACCGTATTCGGGTTGATCGGTGGAACCATCGGTGCCGGCGCTGTGGCAGGCGCACTCGCACTCGCTTTCAAATCGCCGGGTGCCCTCTGGTTCGCGGTCGTGGTGACGGTGTTCGGCGCCTACCTGAGCATGCGCATCCCGTCGTGGGTCGAGGTGACCGAAGGTGAGGTTCCCGCCACCATCACCTATCACCCGGACGAGAAACACGAGGCAGGTGGCGGGCGCGCTCCCGAAATCAAGAGCGCCAAGGTCCGCCAGCCGCTCGGACGCGCGGTCATCATCGGTTTGTGGGGCAACGGCACCATTCGCGTTCTCACCGGCTTCCTCACGCTGTACATAGCGTTTGTCGCCAAATCGAAAACGGACCACGAGCCCTTGCAGCAGGCGATGATGCTCGGACTGGTCGGTGCCGCCGCCGGGCTGGGCAACTTCGGTGGCAACGCTGCGGGCGCGCGACTCAAACTGGGGCGACCAGCTCTTGTCGTCCTTCGCTGTACAGCATCGGTCTGGATCATCGCCGTCATCGCGGCGTTCACCGACAATTTGATGACGGCCGCGCTGGCCACGCTGATCGCGTCCGCGGCGAGCGCCTTGGCCAAGGTCTCCCTGGACGCCTCGTTGCAGCATGACCTGCCCGAGGAATCGATCGCGTCCGGTTTCGGTAGATCCGAAACCGTGCTCCAGCTCAGTTGGGTACTGGGCGGGGCGTTGGGCGTTCTGCTGCCTACTGAATACTGGATCGGGTTCACTGTTGTCTCGGTGTTCTTGACGATCGGTCTCCTGCAGACGTTCCTGAGTTACCGGGGCAGCTCACTTCTGCCCGGGCTCGGTGGCAAGCGGCCTGATCTGGCCGAGCAAGAAGTGACCGAAGTGATCTACACCGGCAAATCCGATCGAGGACAAGGAAGTAATCCGCAGTGATCATGCGCGCAAGAACAAAGAAGATCGTGGCAGCGGTCAGTGTCCTGATGGTGGTGGCGCTGGTTGCCTACGTCTCGGTTCTGGTCGTGATCATCAAGAACATCAACGACGAGCCCGAAGGGCTCCCGCAGATCACCGCATACGCACACGGCCGCACCATCGAGACTCAGCCTGCCGGGTTCTGCACGATCGACCTCTCACAGTGCGCGCAGATCGGCGATGTGTACGAGCTGGACGTGCCGGAGGGGTACCCGTTGCAGTTGTCGTTGTCGAAGGAAGTCTCGGACGCCGAGTGGGCGATGCTGGCAGTCTACGAAGACGCCGACGGCAACCAGACCGGCGAACCTCGCTTCTTCGGCGCCGGCGAATCGATGGCAGTCACCGTCGAAGCCGAACCGCAGAAGCAACTCGTGGGAGTCGAGATCCACCTTGCTGTCGGTGAAGGCAGCGAGCAGGGGCTACTGATCTGGTCGATCAAGACAGCCTGACCACTGACAGAAAAAATGCCCTGCACGTCTCATCGGAGTGCAGGGCATTTTCTTTCTCGAATTGGTCAGCTGTCGAGCTCGCGTGCCACGGCGCGGACAACCTCGGAGATCCGCTGTGCGGTCTTCCGGTCGGGGTACTTGCCGTTGCGCAAGTCAGGCTGAACCTTGGCCTCGAGCAGCGTGATCATGTCTTCGACCATGCCGTGTAGTTCATCCGGTGTGTGCTTGCGTACAACCGGTTCACGTCGCTGCGCAGATGCGCCGCGCAGTGACGGGGCAGGCTCGAGCACCTTCAGGCTCAGTGCCTGCGGACCGCGTCGACCGGCAGCCATGCCGAATTCGACTTTCTGACCTGCTTTCAGGCCCTCGACACCTTCAGGAAGGGCAGACGCACGTACATAGACGTCCTCCCCTTCCTCCTGCGACAGAAAGCCGAAACCCTTTTCGACGTCGTACCACTTCACCTTGCCGGTAGGCACCGCGTTCACCCGCTCATCACTCGTCTGGGACGTGCGTCCCACTACTTTCGGAAGGCTCGCGTACGAGCCTCAATGGTCCTGCTCACATCACTCCGGACGAAGAAAATGCCTTCGGTCGAAGAATGCAAAAGAACGCGCCCCGAACTTGCTTGACGGGACGCGCAGTCGGTTCACAGTCTACCTGTGACGAACCGGTCTCGGCACACGCATTTGCTGGGCACTACCCTTGTAGCTGTGGACACTCAACCGAACCCGAGCACTTCCGACACCCGAAACGGCCTGTTTCGAGTCGCGATGGGGTTGTTTTTCATCGGACTCCTCGCGCTCGTCGCCATCTTCGCGATCAACATCTTCAGCGACACACCGCCCGGATTGGCGCTGTACCTGATCTCCCTGGCGTGTCCGGTCGGTTTTCTCCTGGCCATCGTCTACACCTTGAGGGCGGGTCGTCGCGCCCGCTGATCTCCCATCACCCCAACCGAAAGGTCACCGACCATGAGACTTCTCCTGAACGTAATCTGGCTGGTCTTCGGTGGATTCTGGTTGGCCTTGGGTTATTTCGCCGCAGGCATCATCTGCTGCATTCTGATCATCACGATCCCCTTCGGTATCGCCGCCTTCCGAATCGGCATCTATGCCCTCTGGCCGTTCGGTAAGACCGTCGTCGACAAGCCGACGGCCGGTGTCGGTTCGATGATCGGCAACGTCATCTGGGTGATCATCGCCGGTATCTGGCTGGCGATCGGGCACATTGTCACGGCAGTGGCGATGGCCATCACGATCATCGGCATCCCCTTGGCCGTCGCGAATCTGAAGATGATTCCGATCTCACTGATGCCTTTGGGCAAGGAGATCGTCGACGCCAACCGCGTGAACTACGCCTAGCTTCCAATCCCCCGCCGATAACGGTGTGACCTTCGTCACATTACGAGTGGATAACGGAATAGCCACAAGAGACCCTTCACTGCGGAATCCTTCACTACCTGGGAAGAGTCTCCTGCGCTTTGGCTGCCGGTTTGTATCCCATTCGGCGCGCCGCGTTATCAAATGGTGACATGAGCGGTGAGAGCCGTTACCGTGAATTCCGGCCGGGAAACTCCGGCCACCTCCGGCCCGCCGCGCCAAACCTTGTCCCGCGGGTACCGGAACTTCCCACTTTCGAGCATTCCAGGGACAAGGACGGGGGACCCACAGTCCTCTGTGAGAGCAGAAATGTTCTCCACCTGACACCGGTTCGACAAGCAACACAGTCGAACCTTGGGGTGAAGCCAGACCCTTTCCAGCCAGGAAAGGCGAGGCCGGGCAACCTCTCAGCCCGAACCCGACAGCTGACCTCGCAGGCGCGTGTGGAGAGGAATTCACGATCATGAGCGGACGCCATCGCAAGCCCACCACCGCAGGCCGCACTGTCGCCAAGGTCGCCGTCACCGGCGCCATCATGGGTGTAGCAGGACTCGCAGCCACCGGTACCGCCAGCGCTGCCCCCGATTCCGACTGGGATCGCCTCGCACAGTGCGAAGCGGGCGGCAACTGGGCCATCAACACCGGCAACGGCTACCAGGGCGGATTGCAGTTCTCCCCCAGCACCTGGAACGCACACGGCGGCGGCGAGTACGCAGCCACCGCGAACAACGCGACTCGCGAGCAGCAGATCGTCGTTGCCGAGCGCGTGCTGGCCAACCAGGGATGGGGCGCTTGGCCGTCCTGCTCCTCCAGCCTCGGCCTGAGCAGCGGCGCAACGCAGCGTTCCGCTCCGGCCACCACACCGGCCGCACCCGCCGCACCGGCGCAGCAGGTCGCTCAGACCGTCGCACACCCGGTCGCCGACGCCATCGATCAGGCCATCGCATTTGCCGAGGCCAACGGCATCGTCGTCGATCCCCAGATCCTCGCAGCAGCAGACACCGCGAAGTCCTTCCTCAAGTAGGACGCGAACTGCGCGTTCCGCTCGAACGCCCCCAGCTACGACGAAGGCCCGCACCGATTCGGTGCGGGCCTTCGTCGTAGCTGGTTTAGCGGTTGATGACGGTGTACGGGTGGATGTAAGGAAGTGACTCCACCGGTAACGGGAAGGTGGTGTCCTCGCCGAACGGTGAAAGTCCACCGGAGCGGGTCGATGACAATTCGGTCACTGCGTGATCTCCGTCTGCAGTTTCCGGCCATCCTGGATCTACATAGTGCTGCTTCGAATTGTTGGCCACGAAGCCATTTTGACAGGACTCCGTTACGCCGTACATACCAGGTCTCTAATCTGATACCTGATGACCGAAATACGTGGCACCCAGGCGGGCACTTCCGGCGCCGACAGTTTGACCGAATGGCTGTCGGCGCGCACTGACGCCGAGTTGACGGAACTGCTGCGTCTGCGGCCGGATCTGGCAGTGCCACCGCCGAGCACGATGGTGGTGCTCGGCGGACGCGCGCAGCAACGCGCGTCGGTCAGCAGAGCAGCCGACGAGCTGGACACACTGGACTTCGGACTTCTCGAACTCCTGGCGCTCGCCGGTGCCGAGGAAACCCCCATGACGCGCGCGGAGTTGAACGACGCGCTCGCTGCACGCGCCCTCACCGGCAAGGGCAAGGTCACCAAGAAGGCAGTCGACTCGTCGCTTGCGAAGATGCGGGCTTATGCGCTCATCTGGGGCACGGATCCGATCAGTATCGTCCCGGCTGCCATCGACACGATTCCGTGGCGACTGGGCCGCGCTCTCGAACCCGCCGAGTCCATGTCGGAAGCCGAGATCACCGCGGCGCTCAATTCGCTCGGTGAACGCGAACGTGGTCTGCTCGAGACCCTGGCCAACTCGAGCCCCATCGGCCGAACCCGCGACGCGGCTCCTGAAACGCCCGCAGATCGTCCTGTGCAGAAACTCCTGGCGGCTGGTCTACTCCGGTGGCTGGACGAGCAGACGGTGGAGTTGCCGGCGACGGTACGACAGGTCATTCGCGGCGAACCGGTCTTCGATCCGACAACACTGACCGCGCCGGTGATCACCGGCGACAAACTCAAACCTGCCGACGTGAATGCGGCAGCCGCGGGTGAAGCACTCGAGTTGGTTCGCCAGAGCGAAAACGTGATTGCCGTTCTGGGCGCCGCACCGGCCCCGGCACTGCGCGCCGGTGGACTCGGTGTGCGTGAACTGCGGCGGATCGCGAAGGCCGCGGATCTCGACGAGAGTCGGCTCAATCTTGTGGTCGAACTCCTCGCCGCCGCCGGGCTGATTGCCAGCGGCACCCCGGACCCCGCGCCTGCGTCCGACACTGCGGACGACTACTGGACTCCGACGATGACGGTCGACGGTTGGCTCAACTCGACGACGGCCCGGAAGTGGGAGGTCCTGGCGTCGGCGTGGATCGACGTCCCCCGAGTCCCTTGGATGATCGGGATGCGCGATCCGTCCGACAAGCCGATCGCTGCTCTGGCGGAGGAAGGGCGTGCGCCGTCTGCACCGCGAGACCGGGCGTCGATTCTCGGACTCTTGGCCGAACTCGACAGTGGACAGAGTGCCTCGCCCGCCGAGGTCAGCCGTCTGCTTGCGTGGCGTCATCCCCGACGGAGCGGGCGGCTTCGGACGTTTGCAGTCGAGAACACCCTGGCGGAGGCGTCGGCTCTCGGATTGGTCGCGCGGGGCGCGCTGAGTTCACCGGGCCGGGCGATGTTGCACGGCGGCGACGCCGAAGCCGAAATGGCGGCGGCGCTGCCGAAACCGATCGACTACATCCTGGTGCAGGCCGACTTGACGTTGGTCGCTCCCGGTCCGCTGGTACCGGACTTGCTCGAGCAGGTGACCTTGGTGGCCGATATCGAATCGGCCGGTGCGGCGTCCATGTACCGCATCAGTGAGAACAGCATCCGCCGGGCGCTCGACGCCGGATTGACTGCTACGGAACTGCAGACCATGTTCAGCTCGAAGTCCAAAACTCCGGTACCGCAATCACTGTCGTACCTCATCGACGATGTCGCCCGCAGGCACGGCCGGTTGCGGGCGGGTGTGGCGGCGTCGTTCATCCGATGCGAGGACGCCTCTCTCCTGGCCGAGGTTCTTGCCTCCCCCGTCGCGGAGCCCTTGGCTTTGCGTGCCCTCGCTCCCACGGTGGCCGTGTCCCAGGCCCCGCTGCGGGAAGTTCTGGCCGAACTTCGCGCGGCCGGCTTTGCGCCGGCGGGCGAGGATTCATCAGGAGCCCTCGTCGATCTGCGCCCGCGTGGTGCTCGAATCCCGAATCGTCGCTTGCGCCATGCGACTCGAACGCCGTCGAGTCCGTCGCCCGAACAACTCGACGCGTTGGTGCGAACGATGCGAGCGGGCGACCGTGCTGCGACACCCGGCCGAGGCGGGGTTCGCGCGGACGGATCGCGGGAGAGCAATGCCGCCGCCATCGCACTCCTGTCGTCTGCCGCCCGTGAGGGAAAGAGCGTCAACATCGGCTACGTCGATGCTCAGGGGGTGGCGACGCATCGCATCGTCGACCCCGTCAGCGTGGGCGGTGGACAGTTGGACGCATTCGATCCGGCGAGCGGCGCCGTGCGCAGGTTCACCCTGCATCGCATTACCTCCGTCAGCCCTGTCGACTCCGGAAAAAAGTGATCGGAAAAAGCAAACTGGCTTTTTTCTGTAAATGAAGTATGGTCGAGGTCAGTTTGTGATTGCCACTTCGAAAAATGAGGAGCGACAATGGCTGACAAGGCGCCGGGTAAGAATATGAAGAAACCCGCTCAGTCGATCAAGGAACGCCGCGCGGAAAAGCGCGAAAAAGCAGCGGATTCTTCGGAATTGATCCGCAAGAGAAAGCGGAGCTGACGGAAAATACTTTCGTATTTCTCGCGAGAAGTATTCATCATGCAGTCCGAGACCGACGTACTCGACTACCTTCACGAGACGTTTGACCAGTTCAGATCCAGTAGCCGAGGCACAGATCCCCGGTCCCGCGGATACGTTGCCGGGATGACACTGGCCACGGTCTACGTCCTCGACGAACACGCTCGTCGACCCGGAATTTTGTTATCGGGTCGTTCGTAGAAAAAGGACCCACCGTGAAAAGAACGATCCATGCGCTCGATCGCATACAAACCAGACTCGAATCCGAACTTGATTCAACTCCGGGGGACAGCGAAAAGAATATCGGTTATCGCTCCGGAATTTCAGAAGCGATAACCCACGTGATGGAAATGCGAAAGTCGGCAGTGGCGCAGAAATAAAAAGTTTCCATGTCTCCGAAATACGGGGGCCAGGAATAGCTGTCAACCGTGCCACGTTGACGTAGGGGTGCCCAGGTCTGGGCACCCCTGTTTGCGTTGTGTATCGGCCGTCACTTGGCGTATGCGCTCCGATAACAGGACAATGGCAGGGTTGGCGTCAGCCGACAACACGGTGCAACGCTCTGTGGCTGCCGCGTTTGTTTCACTAGGAGGATTCCGTGACCGACGGACCGTTGATCGTCCAATCCGACAAGACGCTGCTGTTGGAGGTCGACCACGAGCGCGCCGGCGAGGCCAGGCAGGCGATCGCCCCCTTCGCCGAGCTCGAACGGGCTCCGGAGCACGTCCACACCTATCGGATCACTCCCCTGGCCTTGTGGAATGCGCGCGCAGCCGGGCACGACGCCGAGCAGGTTGTCGACGCGTTGGTCTCGTTCTCGCGGTTCGCCGTGCCGCAGCCTCTCCTGGTCGACATCGTCGACACGATGGCCAGGTACGGACGCCTGCAGTTGGTCAAGAGCCCGGTACACGGCCTTATCCTGGTCAGCCTCGACCGCGCAGTGCTCACCGAGGTGATGCGGCACAAGAAGATCTCGCCGATGCTCGGCGAGAAGGTCGACGACGACACCGTGATCGTGCATCCGAGTGAGCGTGGCCGCCTCAAGCAGATGCTGCTCAAGATCGGCTGGCCGGCCGAGGATCTCGCCGGTTACGTGGACGGCGAGGCGCACCCCATCGACCTCGCCTTCGAGGAAGGCCACTGGGAACTTCGCGATTACCAGGCAATGGCGGCGGATTCGTTCTGGGCCGGTGGCTCGGGCGTCGTCGTGCTGCCGTGTGGCGCGGGCAAGACAATGGTGGGCGCGGCAGCGATGGCAAAGGCCAAGGCCACCACACTCATTCTGGTGACCAACACCGTTGCCGGTCGACAGTGGAAGCGAGAGCTGATCGCGCGCACGTCGTTGACCGAGGAAGAAATCGGCGAATACTCCGGCGAGCGCAAGGAGATTCGACCCGTCACGATCGCGACGTACCAGGTGATTACGCGTCGTACCAAGGGTGAATACAAGCACCTCGAACTGTTCGACTCCCGCGACTGGGGACTTGTGATCTACGACGAGGTACACCTGCTGCCCGCGCCGGTCTTCCGGATGACGGCAGACTTGCAGTCGCGCCGACGCCTCGGCCTCACCGCAACGCTGGTTCGTGAGGACGGCCGCGAAGGCGACGTCTTCTCGTTGATCGGCCCCAAGCGTTACGACGCTCCGTGGAAGGACATCGAAGCGCAGGGTTGGATCGCGCCGGCCGATTGTGTCGAGGTGCGAGTGACGATGACGGACGCCGAACGCATGTCGTACGCTGTCGCAGAACCGGAGGAGCGCTACAAACTGTGTTCGACGGCGCACACCAAAATTGCTGTCGTGAAGTCGATTCTGGCGAAGCACCCGGATTCCCCGACTCTGGTGATCGGTGCGTATCTCGATCAGCTCGACGAACTCGGCGAGGCCCTGAACGCCCCGGTGATCAAGGGATCCACCAAGAACAAGGAGCGCGAGATCCTGTTCGATCAGTTCCGCAACGGCGAGATCCAGACACTGGTGGTGAGCAAGGTCGCGAACTTCTCGATCGATCTTCCGGAGGCGTCTGTCGCCGTGCAGGTTTCGGGAACCTTCGGATCGAGGCAGGAAGAAGCTCAGCGACTCGGGCGACTGCTGCGACCCAAGCACGACGGTGGTCAGGCGCATTTCTACTCCGTGGTTTCCCGCGACACGCTTGATGCCGAGTACGCGGCACACCGTCAACGCTTCCTCGCGGAACAGGGGTATGCCTATCGAATCACCGATGCGGACGACCTGTTGGGCCCAGCCATCGGTTGAACACGTTTCTGTAACAAGTTTCACTAAATAGCTGGACGGACGTCCATATCGCGATAGCGTGCTCCCTGTCACACTTGTGCCTATCGGGGAGTCGCGCATGCTGCGCTCGGTTACACGTTCACGCGGTCGTCTCGGCGCTGCCGTTGCGCTACTGACAGCTTCGCTGCTGGCCGCAGTCGGGGTCGTTGCCACCACCGGCGTCAGTTCTGCGACTCCGGTAGCAGCCGGTACGACGGTCTTTCAGCTCGCGAACGGCTGCTACGCGCTACAGAGTGCCGGCGGCGCGTTCATCAGCCGCGACGGCAGCGGATACCGCAGCGCCGGCACCACCGTCGACGACGCCGAATCGTTCCGGCTCCATGCAGCACAACTCGGCCGGTTCATGTTCTACGGCACCGACGGATCGATGCTCGCCCATGACGACGCGAACGCCGTCATGGCCACGGCGACCGCAACCCCGTCGACGGACTGGACTGTGATGTCGAGCGGCGACGCATTCGTTCTCACGGCCACCACAAACGGTCGAGCGTTGGTCAGCCAGAATTCCACCCTGTCACTGGCCGACCCCGGCTCAGCACCGGAAGCCGCCTCCTTTGCCCTGATCCCCCGCACCGGATGCGCCGATTTCCCGGAAGCCGAGGTGAACGCAACGGGCGCGCCGACGGAGATCGGCCCCAGCGGCGAGGTCACCGGATTCATCGACACGCACGTGCACATGAACGCGTCCGAGTTCATGGGCGGAAATCTGCACTGCGGGAAGCCTTTTGATCCGCAAGGCGTCACCGCCGCGCTGGTCGACTGCCCGGACCATCAACCTGACGGTATGCCGGCGCTCCTCGAAAACGTTCTCTCCTTCGGCGATCCCTTCGCAACCCACAACACCACCGGGTGGCCTACTTTCCCCGATTGGCCGGCTCACGATTCCCTGACTCACGAGCAGACCTACTACACGTGGGTGGAACGTGCGTGGCGCGGCGGTTTGCGCATCTTCACCAACCTTCTTGTTGCCAATCGTGTTCTGTGCGAGCTGTATCCGAGCAAACGCAATCCGTGCAACGAAATGGAGACGATCCGGATCCAGGCCGAGCAGACTCGTGAGATCCAGGATTACGTCGACGCACAGTACGGGGGACCTGGCCGTGGCTGGTTCCGGATCGTCAGCTCCCCGGCCGAAGCCCGGCAGGTCGCGGCCGACGGAAAACTGGCCGTCACGCTCGGTATCGAGGTGTCGGAACCTTTCGGGTGCACTCTCCGAAACGGCGTCCCGCAGTGTACGACCGAAGACATCGACCGCGGTCTGGACGAACTCTACGATCTGGGTGTCCGGCAGATGATCGTGACCCACAAGTTCGACAATGCTCTGGGCGGAACGCGTTTCGACGGTGGCGTCACCGGGGTGGCCGTCAACATCGGCAATTACCTGGGCACTGGGGAGTTCTGGCAGTCCGAGCCGTGCACCGGCGTCGCCGAGGACAACGAGCTGCCCACCAAGATCGACGGCGCCCAGAATCTCCTCGCAGTACTCCCACCCGGTGTGACGCTTCCGGTGTACCCGGCCGGCTCGCAATGTAATTCACGTGGACTGAGCGCTCTCGGTGAACACACCATCCGCGGGTTGATGGATCGCGGCATGATCATCGACATCGACCACATGAGCGTCAAGACAGCGGAATCGACACTCGATATTCTCGAAGCCGCCCACTACTCCGGTGTTGTATCGAGCCACAGTTGGAGCGACCCCAGCCTCTACCGGCGGATCTACGCCCTCGGTGGTTTTGTCGCGCTGTACGCGGGCAAACTCGATTCTTCCGACGGCAGGCACGGCGAGACCGGATTCATCGACCAGTGGCGCGAAGCCCGGGAGATGCGAAGCGAAAACTACTACTTCGGATTCGGCTACGGCGCCGACACAAACGGGTTCGGCCCCCAGGCAGCTCCGCGCAGTGATGCCGACGTCAATCCCTTGCAGTACCCGTACACCGCCTTCGACGGCACAGTCATGGACAAGCAGCGCGCCGGTGATCGTGTCTTCGATGTCAATGTCGACGGCGTCGCGCAGTACGGATTGATCCCCGACTGGATTGCGGACATGCGTATTGCAGCAGGACCGGACGGCGATCAGATTATCGACGATATGAGCCGCGGCGCCGAGGCTTACCTGCAGATGTGGGAGCGCGCGCGGAAGTAGTTACCCTGGTGGAGTGGCTCCTGGAGTTTTCAGGAGCCCTCGACCGAGTACGCCCGCCCGCCACCTGCGAAGGAACACATCAGTGGCTGATTTCCAGTTCACCGTCGACAAGGCTCACGCAAAGTCCGTCAACGACACGTTGGCAGATGTTCGTCGTCTGCAGGTTTCTGCCGTGATCTTCGCCCTCATACTCGCCGGGCTCGCCGCGTGGCTCATCAGCATGGGCGCGGTGTGGTCCATCATCGTCGGCGCTGTCCTCGCCGTTGGTGCGATCAGCTCACTGGGCGTTGCCGTATGGGCCCCACGCAAGGTGGGAAGCATCGAAAAGTTGTACAGCGACAACCCGTTGGCACCCGCGATCGTCTCCGAGATTCACCCCCGCGCCGCGACACTGACCGCGCTGATCGACATCGCGAAGCCGTCCGCACAAGGACCCCGATACGCCCTGGTCAGCCGGAACGTCCGTCTCAACCCGCATTGGAAGGTCGGCGATCGTGTTCCGTCGGTGGCTCTGCGGTCGGACCGCTCCACACGAAGCAAGGACGCCGACTGGCAGATGGTCAATCCGATGCCCATCGAATGGGGCACCAAGGACGCCCGAGTCCTTGCCCGCGCCACGGCCGCGATCAGTGCGAGTGAGTGGAACTTCCTTCAGAGTCGCCTCGCTGATTCGAAGGAAGTTCGCACCCACCCGGAACGTCGCGTCATGATCGAGCCGGCTGACCTGCCCGACAACCTGCGCTAGCGCAACGCCGGCAACACCTCACGTTCGAACAGTTCGATGCCCGAGGTGTCGTACGCCGCTTCGGGGAAGTAGAAAATCCCGTATTCGAGTCCCTGCGCCTTGAGCGCGGACAGGTTCTCGATGATCTGTTCCGGTGTTCCGACGGCGGGCATACCGCGGAACGCGTCCAACGACGCTTCGGCAGCAGCTTCACCTACCAGCGGTGTCAGCCGGTCCTTCACTGCCCGAAGCCGCTCGGCCACTTCGGCTTCCGTCGATCCGATGGCAACGTTGTAGTTGGCCGAGCGAACGATGGCGTCGAAGTCGGTACCCACCGCGTCGCAGTGCTTCTTCAAGATTTCGGACTTGCGCCCGAATCCTTCGGGGGTTCCGTCGAAGTTGGTGTACTGCGCGTATTTTGCCGCGATCTTCAGGGTTACCTTCTCGCCGCCACCCGCGATCCACAACGGGATTCCCTTGTCCTGAAGTGGAAGTGGCCGACAGATCGCGCCGTCAACCTGGTAGTACTTGCCGTCCAGCGTCGCGCTGCCCTTCGACCACGACTGCCTCATGATCTGGATTCCTTCGTCGAGACGGCCGAGTCGCTCACCGGCAGAGGGGAAACCGTAACCGTAGGCGCGCCACTCCTGCTCGTACCAACCTGCACCGATGCCCATTTCGACGCGGCCACCACTGATCAGATCGGTGGTGGCCGCAATTTTTGCCAGGTATGCGGGGTTGCGGTAGCTGATGGCTGTACACATCTGACCTAACCGGATACTCGACGTCGATGCCGCAAGCGCCGACATGAGGGTCCACGCCTCGTGCGTTGCTTCCTCGGTCGGAGCGGGAACCGTATGAAAATGGTCGTACACCCACGCCGATTCCCATGGCCCCGCTTCAGCGCGCAATGTGAAGTCACGCATCACCTCCCACTGTTGTGCAGGGTCGATACCAACCAGGTCCAGGCGCCAGCCTTGAGGAACAAACAGTCCGAATCGCATGACGCGAGCCTACCCAGACCGTCCGCGATCCGCCTCCGCCACCACAGACGGCGAGTAGCGCGGAATATATCGGTGCATCACCGCCGCGCCGGCAAAGGACGTCGCCCCCAAGGCCGCAAAGGCCCACCCGAGGGGAACTGCGGCGGCAAGCACACCGATCGCAAGCGGTCCGCCGAACATCCCCGCATCATGGGTCAGGCGCCAGGCTGCGAGAAACTCGGCTCGCTCGGCGGGTGGAGCGATATCCGCGCCCAGAGTCATGATTACCCCGTTGCCCAGCCCGTTGCCGATACCCATGACAACGGCAACAGCGGTCAATCCCAGTGCTCCGGTCGACAACGGCAGCAACAGGTACGACACTCCGATCACGGTGAGCGACGGGACCGCCACCAGTCTTCGTCCGTAGCGGTCCATGATGTGCCCGGCCGGGTACGAAAACAATAGATCCACTGCCGCACCCACACCGAAGATCACGCTCACCTGAGCTGCGTCCAACCCGAGATGCAGAGCCCACAGTGGAAGTACCGCTTCCCTCGACGCCCGAGCTGCGCCCATCAGGAGAGATCCGATTCCGAGAGTCGACAACGGTGCACGATGCCGCCCCAGAATGTCGGTCAGCGTGACGAGTCGATGTTCCTCACGATTCTCGCCGCCGGTACGTGGTGGATCGGGAACGCGCGCCATCAGAGCTCCGGCGAGTACAACTCCGACCAACTGCACCAGAAATCCGCCGCGGGTGCCCATCATCACAATCACCCCGGCGCCGATCAGTGGTCCGAGAAAGAATCCCAATCGCCACATCGCCGCGAACGACGACATTGCCCGGGCCCTCAGGTGTAGCGGAACCGTCTCGGCGAGGTAGCTCTGTCGAGCCAGACCCCATACCGCATTTGCCAATCCGGTCAGCAAAGCTCCGATTCCCAGCACCCCGGGAGTTGTGGCGAACAGGCAGATCACCACTCCTGTTGCACCGAGCGCACTTCCGCCAATGATGGACCGACGTTCACCGAAGCGCGAGACGATTCGACCGGCCGGTAAATCACCGAGAACAGCGCCCAACCCGCCGAGTGCAACGATCAGTCCCGCAACGGTGATCGAGGCTCCGAGATCCCTAGCCGTCACAGCCATGATCGGTGCCGCCGCGCCCTGGCCGATCCCGAAAATCGCAGCCGGGACGAAAACCGTTGTGATCAAGGGCTTGAGCGCGCCCACTCCCGGCTGCGCTCGGGGAACAGTTTCCGTCACGCGCTCACTTCTGCCGCCACCACAGCCTGGGAGCGCTTACCGACCGATTCCGCGAGTCCGTAGTGGCCACGCAACGTGGATTCGGTGTACTCCGTACGGAAAAGCCCACGGGACTGCAGAATCGGCACAACCTGATCGACAAAAATCTCGAGCCCACCCGGCAGGTACGGCGGCATGATGTTGAAACCGTCGGCTGCCCCCTTGTCGAACCATTCGGTCAGCTCGTCGGCAACCTGCTCCGCTGTTCCGGCAAAGGTACGGTGTCCGCGTCCACCGCCCAGTTTTCCGATCAACTCACGGACGGTGAGCTTTTCGGTCTCTGCCAAGTCCTTGACCAGTTGGTATCGACTCTTGTTGCCCTGAATGTGATCGAGATCCGGCAATGGCGGCAGAGGTGCGTCGAGCGAGTGCTCCGTGAGGTCGACCCCCACCATGTTGGACAGTTGGCGCAGCGAGTACTCCGGCGAGATCAGATCGGTGAACGACTGCTCGAGAGCTTTGGCTTCAGCTTCCGTGTCGGCGATGAAGGGAACGATTCCCGGCAGCACCTTGAGGTCGTCCGGACTGCGCCCGTACCGGATCAAGCGGGATTTGAGGTCGGTATAGAAGTCTTGGCCCTGTTCGAGTGTTCGTTGCGCGGTGAACACCGCTTCGGCGTACTGCGCCGCAAAATCCTTACCGCTTTCGGAAGAACCCGCTTGCACCAAGAGTGGCCGTCCCTGCGGCGATCTCGGCGAATTGAGCGGTCCGGCCACCGAGAATCGCGCACCGTCATGGTCGATACGGTGTACGCGATCCTGGTCGGCAAACACGCCGGACTCCTCGTCCAGCACAATTGCGCCTTCCTCCCAGCTGTCCCAGAGATCAAGCGTCACATCGACAAATTCCTCCGCACGCGCGTAGCGATCACTGTGCGCCGGGACCGCATCCAGTCCGAAATTCGCTGCTTCATCAGCGCCGGCCGATGTGACGATGTTCCATCCACCGCGGCCACCACTGATGTGGTCGAGCGATGCGAACTTCCGGGCCAGAGTGTACGGATCGCCGTAACTGGTCGAGGCCGTGGCGATAAGGCCGACCTTGTCTGTCGCTGCTGCTATCGCCGACAGCAAGGTGACCGGTTCGAAGATCGCCTGGGTGTTGTGCTTGACGCGCGGGCCGACGGCCAAACCATCGGCGAAAAACACCGAGTCGAGCTTCCCTCGTTCGGCAATGCGGCCCAGATTCTGGAAATGCTTGACGTCCAACAGGTTAGCCGCATCAGTTCTCGGGTGGCGCCACGCTGCTTCGTGGTGGCCGACGCCCATGAGAAATGCGTTCAGATGAAACTGTCGTTCGGACATGATGAAAGAACTTTCCTTCCGGTGGGTGACGAGTATGAGGCGGCGAGACGCCGGCAATCAGTTGGCGGGCCGCCAGCGTGAAAGCCGGCGTTCGATCAGCACCAGCACACCGTTGAGGGTCAGGCCGAGCAAAGAGATCGCGACGATGCCCGCGTACATGTTCGGGATCTGGAAGTTCAACTGGGATGCCGTGATCAGGTACCCGAGACCAGCTTTGGCTCCGACCATCTCGGCTGCTATCAGCACGAGAATCGACGACGCGGCAGACATCCGAATTCCGGTGAAGATGGTCGGTACAGCAGCCGGGAGAACAACCTTCTGAAACAACCTGATCGGCGAGAATCCGAGTGATACAGCAGATTTGACGAGCAATGGCTCGACACTGCGCACTCCGGAAATCGTATTGAGCAAGATCGGGAAGGTGCAGGCATAGATCACCAGCGCAATCTTCGACTCTTCACCAATTCCCAGAATCAGCACGAATACGGGCAGCAGCGCCAAAGCCGCTGTGTTGCGGAACAGTTCGAGTATCGGATTGAGGAAGTCCGAGACAGGGCGGTACCACGCGATCGCGATACCCAACGGAACCGCGATCGCTACCGCCACGAAAAATCCGGTCAAGGCGCGGGTCAAGCTGGCCGTGACATGTTCTTGCAGTTGGCCATTGCCGGCCAGAGTGAAGAACGCCGACACCACTTCGCTGAACGGTGGGAGGAAAACCTTGTCCACCAGCCCCAACCGCGGTGCCAACTCCCACATTCCGAGAAAGACTGCGATGGCGATCGACGGCTTGGCGACGCGCCATGCCGTCGATCGCACGTAACGTGCTGCGGCGCCGGCCTGATTGGCCGACTTACGCGCGACAACTTCGATACGCTGCTCTGATTTCGGTTCCGCCGCGGTGACCAATTCCGGAGTTGCCAGCGCGCTAGACATTCGCGGTCTCCTTCGTCGGGTCAAGCTCGTCGGTCCGCGCACGTTCCACCTCACCGTGCAGCAATGTCCAAATCTGATGCCGGTAGTCGCGGAATTGCTCACCGGAGCGCACGTCGGCGGCAGATCGGTCGATGTCGATATCGACGATCGTCTTCACTCTGCCGGGCCGAGACGTCAGGACGGCGACGCGTTGTCCGAGATAGATGGCCTCGTCGATTCCGTGCGTGATGAACAGAATCGTCTTGCCCGTCGCTTTCCAGATCCGAAGCAGTTCTCCCTGCAGTGATTCCCTGGTCTGCGCGTCCAACGCCGCAAAGGGTTCGTCCATCAGCAACACTTCAGGGTCGAACGCAAGACTGCGAGCTATGGCCACCCGTTGCTTCATGCCGCCGGACAATTCGTGGGGGTACCGATCGGCGAAGCCTTCCAGACCGACAAGTTCGAGGTAATGATCGGCGAGTTCGCGTCGCGTGCTCTTCTTGACGCCCTTGGCCTCGAGCCCGAACTCGATGTTGTGACGGGCGGTACGCCACGGCAGCAGCGCATACTGCTGGAAGACAATTCCGCGATCGAGGCCTGGCCCGTTGATCTGCTTGCCATCCAGAAGGATTCGTCCCGCTGTGGGAGAACTGAGGCCGCCGAGTAGGTCGAGCAGGGTGGACTTGCCGCAGCCGCTGGGTCCGACGAGGACCAGAAACTCCCCCGCCGCCACGTCGATGTTGATGTCTTCGACCGCCGTGAATTTCTCGCTCGTCCCACGAATGTCGAATTCCTTGGTGACGTCCTCCAGCCGCAGTTTCGGTTGAATGCTCATTTTCCGACCTCCAATGCCTCTCCGTCAGCGCCACTTTCGGGTGTGTACGTTCCGTTGGCGTACGGGTTGAATGTGTTGGTGTAAATATCCGACGGAGTTAGTTTCCCTTCGTCCAGTTCTCCGTTGCGAGTCAACCAGTCGATCCAGGTGCTGATCTCGAGGTCCGCAATCACTCCACCGGGGCCGGCGACTCCCGGGCTCTTCCAGTAGCTGGCCAGCTTCGTGTCTTCGTTGCGTCCCCGAGAGTTGATGATCGAGGTAAATTTGGCGATTACCTCATCGCGCGGATGAGTCTGTGTCCAACGAATTGCGCGTGCTGTTCCCTGGACGAAATCCGCTACGGCCTCCTCGTTCTGCGCGATGAACTCGTCCCGAAACACGTTCGTGCCGTAGGTGAACGATCCGAACAGCGATTCGTCGGTGAAGAGTTCGCGCAGGCCGCCGCGCTCGAGGGCAGAATCTCGAAACACCGATCCGAGTGATCCGACGTCGATCTGCCCTTGGCGTAGTGCCTGTTCCGTGTTTACCGGCGGAACGACGACGAGTTCAACCTGTTTGATCTCGTCCGGTGTAAGACCCTCCCGCGCAAGCCATTCCCGCACGACGAACTCACTGTGCGCCCCGAGCGTGTTCATTCCGACCTTCCTGCCGATCAGGTCCTTGGCGGACGTGATCGGGCTTCCGTCCAGCACGTAGTAGCCGTTGAAGGTCTGCTTGTCCGAACCGTAGTAGCCGATGACCGAGGTGATCGGGGACCCTGCGGCGGCCAACTTCACGATGGCGCCGTTGAAAGCTCCGCCGAAATCCGTCTGGCCGGTGGCCGTGTTCTGGATACTCTGGGGGCCGCTGGTGCTGTCACCGATCCAGTCGAGTTCCACGTCGTTGAAGTAGCCGAGGTCGGCGGCAAGTTCGGGGAACAGCACCTGACCTGCGCTCCCTTCGTAGCGGAGGACGGTCTTACCGTCGGCGGTCTTGACCACTTCGTCGGAGGAACCGGAGCAGGCGACGGCCAGTCCGGCCAGCGAGACAATGGTGAGAGCCGCGGCGACAGAGCGCGCAAAACGGGGGCGAATCATGAATTTGCTTCCTGTAGAAGATGATTGGTACCGTGATCGGCTACACCGCCCGGAGAATGCTCGACGGGCGAGTGTCACGCAGCGCCGCACGTGTTGTGCGAGGCAGGTGTGAGTGCTTGTCGGTCAGCGACAACAGCGACAGGACGAGAACACGCGGGACTCCAAACGTGGAAGGCAGTACCGTAGTAGGCAGTCCCGACACCATACGTCGACACCCCCTACCTGGGTCAACGGTTTCATTCACGCCGGGTTTAATGTCTGAACACCACCGAGACGGGGCACGTGCACCGCTGCTGAGTCAGCTCGGCCGGCACGCCGCGAAGCGTCGTTCCCAATCCTCGAGGTGCGAGCGCGACACCGAAGTGCCGAATGACAATCGTTGCAGCACATCGGATCCGAGGTGATGCAACTCGGTGTGCGCCGCCCACCTCTGTGTTGCCCAGTCCGGTTCGTTGTGCGCTGCATCGATTCCTGCCATCGTGGCTCCGCGTAGTTCGAACTCCAGATCGCGGCACAGTTCCGCACTCGGCCCGCGCTGTGCCGACCGAATGTCGTTGAGCAGCACACCGAGCAGATGCGCCGCACGCCCGTCGACCCACTCCAGTGTTCGGCGATGCGCTTGGCGACCCACCGTCCACAGCACGATCAGTGCGACAACAACACCGACTGCTGTTTCGAGCATTCGGCTCAGGACCAGGTGCGCCACGGTGCCGTGCGCGCCGCCTGCAGCGCCCAGAAGAATCGCCATCGGTGTGATGAAGATGACCGCGACGCCATAGTTGCGCACTAGAAACAGTTCGATCCCCAACTGCAGCACGGCAAGTACGGCCACCATGGCAAGGCCGGTCGGACCCCACAGATACACCACGCCGAGTACCAGCAATCCGAGAACGGTCCCGCCGATCCGGTGAATACCCCGATAGGTTCCCAGAATTCGATCCGGTCCCTGGTGAAGAACCATCGCTGCGGCAATCACCGCCCAGTCCGGTCGGTCGATTCCGAGAAGTACCGTCAGGCTTCCCGCTGCGGTGCAGGCCAGAAGCAATCGGATTGCAGTGATCGTTGCTCGACTGGACGGGTTACACGCCCGCAGAAATCTGTACCGAATCGTCGGATTCGGCAATGGCGGATACACACCGATCTCGTCGACGTCGAATGCCGCGTCCGACATCAACTCCGGATCGTGATCGTCGGAAAGGGCTCGCGCCATCCGCATCTGCGCGCGTTGCAACTCACGGGTGAGCGGATGCTCGGTGCCGACAATCTTTCCGCGGTACAGGCATTGCCAGGCGTCCTGCAGTCTCAGCGCGGCAGCGTGACGGTTTGCTTGATCTGTCACTGCTACGTATTCGTCGACAGCCGACACTGCCGCCGCAACAGCAGCTTGTTCCACCGCTCTCGGCGCCCACAGGATCCCCGTCATGGATACGAGTAGTGCGCTCGCGCCGCCTATTGCCGTCCACACAGCAATCTCTGCCGGTGGTTGTCCCGGAGTGGCGATGACCGAACTGATCTCGGTGGTCAGCAACAGGAAGAACGCTCCCGGTGGCCCCAATCGCAACGCGTCCACCGTGAACGCACAGGTCGACACCACCACCGCCATGACCAGAATGACGAGGATCAGGAGAGTCTCGGGCGCTCCCTCGGAAATCGCTCGGTGGATCGGTTCTCCCACCGATGCTCCGATGAACGAGAGAACCGTCAAGGCCAGCGCGGCAATGCCGACGGCTTTCCACCGACTCCGGTACGGCCGGCCCTCGCCGTAGATCGAAGCGAAGGCACCCAGGCCGACCAGAAGTGACGCGGAACCGTATCCGAGGAGCGTGGCGACGGTCGCCGGAATCGCCAGGGCGAGTGCCACCCGCACGGCTCCGGGGAATCGGTTTCCCACGGGCGGTAATCCGAACAACACACTCCGGGCGGGCCGTGGAGCTGGTACAACGGCAGACTCCCCTGGTGATGCGTTTTCGGGGTTCACTACCCATCCTTCGAGCCGAATTACGTGTGAGACGTCATTGAGCGTAGATCAGCGTCTCTGTCGCCTTGACAACGAAGGTCACCATCGAGCCTGGAACGAGATCCAGCTCTGCCGCCGCCGCAGTCGTGATGTCGGCCGACAGTCCCGGCTGTCCCTCGTTGTCCTCGGCTCGCACCCGAACCGTCGAGCCTCGATTCTCGATCTCGGCGACGGTGACCTCGAAAGTGTTGCGCGGGCTCCCGTGCGGCGGTTGGAGATAGACAGACACTGCACTGGGTTCGAACATCGCGACCGCCGGGCTACCCACTGGCACAGTCACTTCGGCAAGGCCGGCTATGGCGGTGCCACCGGGAGTTCGGATCGAATCAACGTCGAACATGGTGCCACTGCGCAGATTCATTCCGGCAATCCTGGCGGCAAACGTACTGCGAGGACGCGTCAGCACCGTACGGACATCTCCGCGTTCGACAACACGTCCACCGTCCATCACCACGACGGTATCCGCGAGGGCCAAGGCGTCAAGCGCGTCGTGAGTCACCAGAACGGCGGTGCGGTTACCGGTTCGCAGCACTCGTCGCAGCAAGGATCGCAGGGCCGGGGCCGACGATACGTCGAGCGCCGACATCGGTTCGTCGAGGAGAAGTAATTCAGGTTCGGCTGCCAGTGCACGTGCGACGGCGACGCGTTGTGCCTGTCCCCCGGACAGTTGCGACGGTTTCCGATCCGCCAACTCGCCGGCGTCGACGGCACCGAGCCAGTGACGGGCCGACTCCGCGGATTCACGCCGGGATCGCCCGGCACTGCGCGGTGCGAACGCGACGTTGTCCGCAGCGCTCAGGTGGGGAAAGAGCAGCGCATCCTGGGCGAGCAAGACCGTCCCGCGTTTGTGCGGAGACAAGAAGACTCCGGCATCGGTATCGGTCAGCACCCGTGAATTGAGTTCGATCCGCGCGCGGTGCGGATGATGCAGTCCCGCAACAGCAGCCAGCACTGTCGATTTTCCGGCGCCGTTCGGCCCGAGTATTGCCGTCACCTCACCGGCTGCAACGTCGAACGACGCGATCACGTCCCGTTCGGGGATTTCGACATCCACGTGCAAGCCGCTCACAATGATCCCGCCGATCCACGTCCACGGACGGCAACAACGATGACCACGGCAACAACGATCAAAACCAGTGAAAGGGCCACGGCAGCATCCGGATCGCTCTCACGTTGCAGGTAGATCTCCAACGGTAGGGTGCGCGTGACTCCTTGCAGACTGCCGGCAAACGTCAGTGTCGCACCGAACTCCCCCAACGCGCGCGCAAAGGCAAGTACCGCTCCCGAGACCAGACCGGGAAGCACCAGGGGAAGTGTGACGCGTCGTAGCACTGTGGTCGGCCTGGCTCCGAGCGTTGATGCCACCGCCTCGTACCGAGTGCCTGCCGTTCGCAGCGCACCTTCGAGACTGACCACCAGAAACGGCAATGCGACAAACGTTTGTGCCAGAACAACTGCGGTCGTGGAGAAGGCGATCTGAATTCCGAGCACCTCCAACTGTTCCCCGATCAGTCCTTTACGGCCGAATGTGTAGAGCAGCGCGATTCCGCCCACCACCGGAGGCAGAACGAGCGGCAGCAGAATCAGGGACCGCAGTACCGATAATCCACGGAAGCTGCTGCGCGCCAGCACCACAGCCATCGGTACACCGAAGAGTATGCAGAGCATGGTGCTCATCGCCGCGGTCTTCAGGCTGAGCTTCAAAGCCGCAACCGACGACTCCGACGTCACGAGTTGCCAGAACTGCGACCACTGCACTGTCTGAAGCATCGCCAGCAGTGGAACTATCACGAAGGCCCCGCCGATTACGGCAGGGAGATAAATCCATACCGGCAGCCCGAGCGGAGCGCGGACTGCCGGTCTGATTCGAATCACGGAGCGGCAAATCCTGCAGTTGTCAGAACAGCCAGACCCTTCGGCCCGCTCACGAGATCGACGAATTTGGTGGCGACCGCAGAGTTCTTCGAATCCTTCAGTGCTGCAATCTGGTACAGGTTGACGACCGCTGTAGCTTCGGGGAAGGCAACGGTCTCAACCTTGTCACCCGCGGACTTCGCGTCGGTGACGTACACGATGCCGGCATCTGCCTGACCGGAAGTGACCTTGTTCAGCACGTCGGTCACCGACGATTCCTCACTGACCGGCGTCAAAGTTTGACCGGTGGATTCTTCCACCTTCTTCGTCGCCGCCCCGCACGGAACCTGGGGGGCACAGATCACCAATTGTGTTCCCTCCTTGTTCACATCGGCGAACGAGGTGATTCCCTTCGGGTTTCCTGGCGGCACCACGATCGTGAGGGTATTGCTCGCGAAGTCGGAGGGCGTACCTGCTACCACTCCCGCATCGGTCGCCTTCTTCATGTTTGCCGCATCTGCCGACGCGAACACGTCCGCGGGAGCGCCCTGGATAATCTGCGCAACCAGATCTGACGAACCGGCAAAACTGAAAGTTACTGTAGTTCCGGGGTTCTCGGTTTCGAACTCCTTGCCGAGTTCGGTGAAGGTGTTCTTCAGCGAGGCCGCCGCAAAGACTGTGATGTCACCGGTCACGCTTGCCGAGGTGCTCGCAGGCGCCGTAGATGTTGACGACGTCGAGGATGACGAACTGTCCGAGCTACTGCATCCGCTTGCCAAGGCAAGCGAGAGAAATCCTGCGGCAACAATTCCGAGAGCTTTCTTCACTGTTTTCCTTACTGAGTTTTGGGCGTTGACGGGGTTTCCACAATCACGGTGGTGGCTTTGACGACTGCTGCTGCGATGCTGCCGACTTCGAGCCCCAACTCCCGGACCGCTTCTGCGCTCATCAGCGAGACCACCGTGAACGGCCCGCATTGCAATTCGACCTGGGCCATCACCGTGTCGGTGACAACTTTGGTCACGAGGCCGGCAAACCGATTGCGGGCCGATGTGCCGGTACTGAGCGGGTCCGTGGGCGCAGGAGCCGCGTTGGATCGCGCAAACGCGGCCAACTCGGCTCCGTCGATCACCTTGCGCCCCGAATCGTCGGCCGCGGCACTCAGTTGACCGCTGTCGATCCACCGACGCACAGTGTCGTCACTGACACCGAGCAGTCCGGCCGCCTCGCGTATTCGTATGTTGGGCACCTCGTGATCGTAAGGCTCATAGCAGTACCAAACAAGCCAAAAGGCCCGCAGATGCGTTAAAAATAGATCAAATTGTCCGCTCTTGCGGAATTACACGTTCAGTCCTCCGCCCACGGAACTCGGCAGGAATCGGTACTGAAACCCTGCTCGGTAATCCCCAACGCGGAATACATTCGGGATCTCATGTTCTCGAGCCCGATCTGATAGGTCAGCTCCACCACGCCGGCCCGACCGAACCGAGTTTCGAGATCCGCGACCTGCTCGTCGGTGACACCGTGCGGGGAACCTGTCATCGCGTCTGCGTACGCAATGGCTGCTCGCTCGTCCTCGCTGTAGAGCGGCGAATCCCGATAATGCTCAATCGCTTTCAAACGCTCGACGTCAAGGCCGTCCAGACGCGCGAGCATCGTGCCGAAGTCGACGCACCACGAACAGCCGACGGTAGAGGCAACCCGGTAGACGGCCAATTCCCGGACGCTCACCGGCAGTACCTTCGACGCTTTCTGTACTGCCATTTCATGTCGGGCAGCCGCGAGAAACAGCTTCCTGTGGTTCGCGAGCACGGCAAACGGTTCTGGGACCTCGTCGAACTGCCGGGCCGCGAACTTGTACGCCACTTTGATCAGTGGTCCGGCATCACCGGGCGCCACTGCGGGTATGCGGGTCATGGCAACCTCCGTAAGTCTGTGGCACCACAATCGGCGCCACTTACAGAGTGGAACGAATGCTGGGTTCTAAACGTGCTGAACCGAGCCCTGACAGCAATGCGAAGATGCAACTACCGCCGACTAAGCTGCAAAGATGCCTTCGACGCCCCGCAATCGCACCGTTTCGCGGCTGCAGCCCTTTGCGTCCACGATCTTCGCCGAGATGACAGCACTGGCAACTCTTCATGGCGCCGTCAATCTCGGCCAAGGGTTCCCAGACACCGACGGACCCGCCGCAATGCTCGAGGTTGCGCGCCAAGCCATTGCCGATGGAGTCAACCAATATCCACCTGGTCCGGGTATGCCGGTTCTGCGCCAGGCCGTTGCTGCCGACCGCGCGGCCCGGTACGGCTTGGATTTCGATCCCGATTCCGAAGTGCTCGTCACCGTCGGCGCCACCGAAGCGATCAGTGCTGCAATTCTGGGTTTGGTCGAACCAGGCGAGGAAGTTGTACTCATCGAGCCGTATTACGACTCGTACGCGGCTTCTGTTGCGCTGGCCGGCGCGATCCGTCGTACCGTCCCGTTGGTCCCATCCGGTGACAAATTTATTGTCGACCTCGACGCAGTGAAGGCAGCGATCACCCCCAAAACAAAGATGTTGGTGGTCAACAGTCCACACAATCCCACCGGGACGGTGTTCACCGATACCGAATTGCGTGCACTCGCAGACATTGCGTGTGAGCGCGACCTGATCGTGCTGAGCGACGAGGTCTACGAGCACTTGGTCTTCGACGGCCGCACCCATACCCCGATGGCATCGCTGCCCGGAATGCGCGAACGCACCGTCACAGTGTCCAGCGCCGCAAAGACTTTCAATGTCACCGGCTGGAAGACCGGCTGGGCGATCGGTCCGCGCGAGCTCATCGACGGTGTGCGCGCGGCCAAACAATTCATGTCGTTCGTGGCCGGCGCGCCGTTCCAACCGGCCGTTGCGTACGCACTGACCAACGAGCAAGCGTGGGTCACGGATCTGCGATCAAGCCTGCAGTCCAAGCGAGATGTGCTCGCCGACGCGTTGACCGACGCGGGACTGCACGTGCATTCGGGCGGCGGCACCTACTTTCTACTCGCGGACATCCGGCCACTGGGTGAATCTGATGCCGGAGATTTCTGCCGCGCGTTGCCGGAACGGATCGGTGTTGCAGCCGTGCCCGTCGACGTATTCGCCGACAACCGTGACAACTGGAAACACTTGGTGCGGTTTGCATTCTGCAAACAGGACCATGTACTTGCCGAAGCAGCGAAGCGTCTGCAGGGGCTCCAGGGGCTCCAAGGAGCAGCTCACCCATGAATGCTCGCACCATCCCCACTGCATTTGTTCACCGTTATCTCTTGTTCTCACCGGACAACAATGTGGACTTGTCGAGCGCCCTGCGCGCAGCAGGAATCGATCTCACTACGCTGGCGGACCCCCGGGCGCGGCTCACCCCCGCTCAGGTAACTACCTTCATCCAAACCACCTGGCAGATCACGAACGACGAATTGTTCGGTCTCGGCCGCTCCCCGGTCCCCCGCGGCACCTTTCGCCTGATCTGCCTGACATTGATTCACTGCCCCGACCTCGGAAGCGCCTTCGCACGGATGGCCGACGTCATCCGGGCACTGCCGGGTTTGGCTCCGTTGTCGATAGAGGCGGGCGAAGACAACACTCGTATCAGTTTCTCCGTTCAGCCTCGGGACGGAGTCGCCGAACCCGGTATCGCAGCGCGTGTCACCACCGACTTCGTCTTGATACTCCTGCACCGATTTGCCGCCTGGTTGATCGGCAAGCGAGTCAAGCTGCGGGCCGTCGAGTTGCCGTACCCACCACCGGATGCGCGGTTGGCTCAAGATTACGATTACATCTTCGGCATCCCGGTCACCTTCGATGCATCCTGCGCCGCTTTGGATTTCGATAATTCCGCTATGCGCGCACCGATCATCCAGACCGAGGAAACCCTCGAGGAGTACCTGCGCACGTCGCCTATTCAGCTGATGTCCGAGCGCGATTACGACAGCACGGCATCAGCACAGGTACGCCGAGTTGTGGAGCTGGGGGTGAAGGGACGCACCTCGACAGCGGAAGAGATTGCCGAAATGCTCTCGATCAGCGTGCCGCACCTGCGAAGGTTGCTTCGCCGCGAGGGCACGTCACTGAATCAGTTGCGTGAAGAAGTGCTACGCGACGTCGCGATCGCCGGTCTGGGCCGGGGCGAATCGGTCGACGTTCTGTCGGCTCGCCTCGGGTTCTCCGAGCCCAGCGCGTTCCGCCGGGCGTTCAAACGCTGGACCGGAGATACTCCCAGTTCGTATCGCTAGCTGACACAGAATTCGTTGCCCTCCGGGTCGGACATCGTGATCCACACGCTCGGGCCTTGCTGCCCTCGGTGAAGTATCGTCGCACCGACCGTCTCGAGATGAGCGGCTACGTCCTCACGGTTGTCACCCACTCGGATATCCAGGTGAAGTCGGTTTTTCACCGCTTTCTTCTCAGGCACGAGCTGAAACAGAACACGCGGGCGCTCCGGATGTTCCGGATCGCTGATGGCCGCACCTTCCCTCCAGACAAGTACGCCCTCAAAAGTGGTGGTGTCGGATTCTTGCGCGTGACCAGCGGCGACGAGCCCTCTGATGAAATCCTCGTCGCTCGGCTCGACAGCCCATCCGAGCGCGGCGGCCCACCATTTTGCCTGTTCATGCGGTTGCGCGGAGTCCACGGTGACTTGAAATTCGTATCCCATGTTCCGACGCTAACGCCAGGCACCGACAAAGATCAGGTGCTGTGTGCGCCAACCCCATCCTTCCGGTGCGAGGCCACCGACCTCAGTCCACACTCTTGATGGTTTTCATCGTGATGAGCGAGGTCACCCGTGACACAGCGGGGAGGCCGCTGAGTTTGGTGGCCATGAATTGTTCGTAGGTCGCGAGATCCTTGACTGCGACGCGGATGAAGTAGTCGGGGATCCCGAAGAGCCGTCGACATTCGATCACTTCGTCGAAAGCTGCGACGCGTGATTCGAAGTCCTCGATGGTCGCCTGGTCGTTGACGCCGATCTCGGCGGTCACGATCACCTGAAATCCGCGGTCGAGTGCTTCGGGGCTGACAATTGCCCGGTAACCGATGATGACTCCGTCGGCCTCGAGTTTCTTGACCCGGCGCAGGCACGGCGACGGCGTCAGGCCCACCAGATCCGCCAATTCGGTGTTGGTCAGACTGGAGTCCTGACGGAGGTGGAATAAAATTGCGTCATCCATGGCATCCATGCGGATATTATTGCGCAAAGTCTGAATTCTGCGCATTCTGGGCAATCGTCGACCACCCACTTTGTACTACATTTCTGTGGTGATCGAATCTTCAACATCAGCGGACGCACCTGCCGTCGATGCCGCGAACCGGAGCCCAGCGTGGCGACGCGCCTTTGCCTTGTCACTGCCGGTGGGCATCGGACTCTTACCGCTCGGCATCGCCCTCGGGGTACTTGTCGTACAACAAGGCCTGAACCCTTGGTGGGCACTGGTTTTCACCTCACTGATCTATGCCGGATCGCTGGAGTTCATTGCCGTCGGCATGGTGGCCGCGATGACTCCCCTGCCTTACGTCGCACTCACTGCGTTGCTGGTCAACTTTCGACACGTCTTTTACGCGTTGAGTTTTCCGCTGAACAAGGTGCGGAATCCGTTTGCGCGCTTCTACAGCATGTTTGCCCTCACCGACGAGGCGTATGCCATGTCGGTCACCACCGACCCCAAAGCCCTCTCCGGTCGCGTCATCGTATTCTCACAACTGTTCCTGCACGGCTACTGGGTTGGCGGCGCGATCCTCGGAGCTACTGCGGGACAATGGATTCCCGATTCGATCGTCGGAATGGACTTTGCGCTGACAGCCCTGTTCGTCGTCCTGTCGATCGAAGCGATGCGGGCACAGAGCGGCTATGCCGTGCCGGCAGCAGCAGTTACCTGCGCACTGGTGGCGCGCCTCATTGCACCCGATCATGTTCTACCGATCGCGATGGGCGGATTTGTCACGTTCCTGATCGTCCGATACTTGGCCACGTCCCGAAAGGCCGCAGCAGATGCCTGACACCACGTATATCTTCAGCGCCGTCGCCATCATGGCCGTCGTCACCTTTGCGTTGCGCGCCATACCCTTTGCCGTCCTGAAGCCGCTGCGCTCATCGGCTCTCATCGCGTATCTCGGAATCTACATGCCGGCGGGAGTCATGTCGATCCTCGTGATGTACTCGCTGAAGAACGTTTCCGTCATCGGACCGTCGCACGGCATACCCGAACTGATCGCCGTCTCGGCTACCGCCGCAATCCACCTGTGGCGAAAGAACGCAGTGCTGAGCATCGTCGTCGGGACCGCGATGTACGTCGCGCTGATGAACACGATCTTCGCCTGACTTTCCCATCCGGCAGCAAAGCGCCTTTACTCGCGGATGGGCAACTTGTAACCGAAATGCCCTTATCTGAACAGTTGAACACTTATACGATTTTTGTATGACGGTGGCACGCCGACCCTCGACACGAAATCGGTGACGTTCGATGACGACGGATACAACCTCGACCGGAAACAAACTCGTCGCAGCGTGGACCAGCCTCGACCGCCCCCAACGACGCAGCATCATCGGAATGACGGCCACGGTCGTCGTGCTCAACGTGGTCGGTTGGGCAGTGCTGTTCGGCCTCGTCGTTCCCGGGCACTATGCCGTCGAGGGCAGTGTTTTCGGTGTCGGACTGGGTGTGACCGCCTACACGCTCGGAATGCGGCACGCCTTCGACGCCGACCACATCGCCGCTATCGACAACACCACACGCAAACTTGTTGCCGATGGCAAAAAGCCCATGTCCGTGGGGTTTTGGTTCTCCCTCGGCCATTCGACCATCGTGTTTGTCATGGTCACTCTGCTCGCCTTGGGTGTGCGACGGCTGGCGTCCAGCCTGTCCGACGAGAACTCCGATCTGGGGAAATGGGCCGGACTGTTCGGAACCACCGTGTCGGGCACATTCCTGATCTTGATCGGCCTCCTGAATCTCGTGTCCCTCATCGGAATTCACCGGGTCTACACGAAATACAAAGCGGGAACGTTCGACGAGAAACAACTCGAGAAGGAACTCGACAGCCGCGGGGCATTGAACAAGATTCTGGGACCGGTCATGAAAACGGTCCGCAAGCCATGGCACATGTACCCCGTCGGATTACTCTTCGGCCTGGGTTTCGACACTGTCACCGAAGTCGGCCTTCTCGTCATCGCCGGCGGCGCAGCCGTGACGGGCTTGCCGTGGTATTCAATTCTCGTTCTGCCAATTCTGTTCTGCGCCGGGATGTGCCTCTTCGACTCCATCGACGGATCCTTCATGAATTTTGCCTACGGTTGGGCGTTTGCGCAGCCGGTGCGAAAGATCTACTACAACATGGTGATTACCGGCTTGTCGGTGGCCGTGGCTCTGATCATCGGAGTGCAGGAGATCATCTCGATCTTCACCGAAAAACTTGATATTCACACCGGAATCCTGGGCGCGATCGGCAACCTGGACTGGGGTGCGATGGGCTTCATCATCGTCGGACTGTTTGTGATCACGTGGCTCGTTGCGATTGCCGTGTGGAAGCTGGGGCACGTCGAAGAGCGATGGCAGGCGCAATCCGCCGCAGCAGCGGGACAGGAAGCAAATTAGTCGTGTTTCGGGAGCAGCCTTCCGGGGTATTGACGGATTGCGGCAGAGATTTCGGAGCGAGGGGTCAGCCGCAACAGGCCTGCCGCCCGGCTGTCACTCGCCGGGAGGTGGGCCGCCAAATTTCACGGCCCCGATACGGTGCTTCAGATATTGCCCGAGATTGCTCGAGTTCGAAAAGTTCGAACATATGTTCTAGCTTCGGTGTAGTCTGTTATTCATGTCCAGCGCCATGCAACCGTCACTGTTCGACAATGTCGACCTGGGTGTTTCCTTGGCCGAACTCGACAACACCCTGCAACGACGGAAACTCACCGCAGGCGCGTGGGTCGATCATCGGCCCGCTTGGCTCACCGGATCGGAAGCCGTGTTCGATACCCTCGAAAGCTCGGTGCCCTGGCGTGCGGAGCGACGCCAGATGTACGACCGCGTGGTCGACGTCCCGCGGTTGGTGTGTTTCTTTGGCGAGAACGAGCCACTGCCGGATCCCCTGCTCGTCGAAGCAAAGGACGCCCTGAGCAGCCACTATCGCAGCGAACTCGGTGAACCGTTCACCACGTCCGGGCTGTGCTTCTATCGCGACGGGAGCGACAGCGTCGCGTGGCACGGCGACGACACCGGGCGAAGCCGCACCGAGGACACGATGGTAGCCATCTTGTCGCTCGGCGCTGCCCGACCGCTACTTCTTCGTCCCCGCGGCGGCGGGGAGTCCATCCGCTTCAACCTCGGACACGGCGATCTCCTGGTCATGGGAGGCTCGTGCCAACGGACCTGGGAGCACGCTGTGCCCAAGAGCGCCCGCGCACTCGGGCCGCGGATCAGCGTGCAATTCCGTACTCGCGGAGTCCGCTGAACTGTCAGACGAGCAGCTTTGCTCCGGTTGCGGCAACAACGTCGTCGACGCTGACACCCGGCGCCGTTTCGACCAGACGCAAACCGTCGGCGGTCACGTCGATCACCGCCATGTCGGTAATGATTCGCTGCACGCATCCCTTGCCGGTGAGAGGAAGAGAGCATTCTTCGACGATCTTGTGCTCACCCTTCTTCGACACGTGCTCCATCATCACGATGACGCGCTTGGCGCCGTGAACCAGATCCATCGCGCCACCCATTCCCTTGACCATGTGGCCGGGAATCATCCAGTTCGCGAGGTCTCCGGTGGCGCTTACCTGCATGGCTCCGAGGACAGCAACGTCCACCTGGCCACCGCGGATCATGCCGAACGACGCGGACGAGTCGAAGAACGACGCGCCGGGTAGCACCGTGATGGTTTCCTTACCCGCGTTGATCAGTTCGGGATCGAGTTCTTCCTCGGTCGGGTACGGCCCGACTCCCAAAACGCCGTTCTCCGAATGCAATACGACGGTGATGTCGGTGGGCAGGTAGTTCGGAACCAGCGTCGGCATTCCGATGCCGAGGTTCACGTACTGACCGTCCTCGAGCTCGCGCGCTACCCGTGCTGCCATCTCTTCGCGGGTGAGTTTGGTTGGGGTCACTGCAGTCATGCTCGTACCGTCCGATTCTCGATGCCGACTGTCACAGGGCCGACGTGGACAACTCGCTGAACGTGGATTCCGGGGGTGTGAATCTCGGCAGGGTCGAGTTCACCGGGTTCCACGAGGTGTTCCACCTGAGCGATGGTGATCCGACCGGATGTTGCCGCGGCCGGGTTGAAGTTCTGGGTGCTGGCGCGGTAGACGAGGTTGCCGTGCCGGTCGCCTTTCCACGCGTGAACCAGGGCGTAGTCTGCGACGATGCCTCGTTCCATCACGTAGGTGACACCGTCGAATTCGCGAGTTTCCTTGGGCGGGCTGGCAACTGCGATGCCGCCACTGCCGTCGTAGCGCAATGGCAAGCCGCCGTCGGCAACCTGAGTACCGACACCAGCCGGAGTGAAGAACGCGGGGATACCGGCACCGCCGGCGCGCATGCGCTCGGCCAATGTGCCTTGCGGCGTGAGTTCGACTTCCAGTTCACCGCCGAGGTACTGGCGGGCGAACTCCTTGTTGGAGCCGACGTACGAGCTGATCGTCCGGCGAATCCGCCCGTGTTCGAGGAGTACACCAAGCCCGAATCCGTCGGTACCGCAGTTGTTGCTCACGGTCTCGAGAGACGTTGCGCCCTGCTCGAGCAGTGCATTGATGAGGATCTCAGGCACTCCGACGAGCCCGAATCCTCCGACAGCGATCGTGACGCCGTCCGGCACGTCCGCGACGGCCTCGGCTGCAGTGGGAACGACTTTGTCCATCATGCTCATGACACTACCGCGAACTGTGCGTATTGTGAACCCCAGTACGCATTGCGAACATTCTTGGATCAGCGCCCGACCGTCGCCGGACGCTTGTCCCGAAACGCGCCGACCCCTGCCGCAAAATCCGCACCCGCCAGCAGTTCCAGTTGACCCGCTCGCACTCGAAGGCAGCGCCAGTTTGCCGAGCGTGGCGTCCGTTGATCGCGCATCCTGCGTCCGACGGAGGCATGGGGCGGGCCGTCCAGCGGCCGACGAGTGAGAAACTACGACCCGAACCTCCGGATCCGCAGGTCCCCTAGAATAGGTCGGCAATCGCTTCGAGCGTTTCGGCATGGACGGCATTCTTGCCGGCAGGAGGATCAATTGCGATATGCAGAACTCATCCTCGAGTGCGCTCGCGATACCCGACTCGACGGTTGTCATGACGAATTCCTTGACTACAGACGTGAAGTGAGACTCTTTGCACGTGCCACGAAGATCAAGAGTTTGACCTGAGCGCCGTTCGAGTGGTAGCTATTTATCGATCGCTAAATGACAAATAGTGCCGTTCCAAGGAGTCCTCGTGGCCGACGAATCAAGCACGACCGAACCCGCAGCGTTCTACGAGCGCCGAGGCTCCATCGCAATCTTTACCCTGAGCCGCCCGCGCGCGCTCAACTCGGTCAACGGCGAGCTGGTGACGGCCGCCGACAACCTCATCGAGCAGACCCACTCAGATGCCGACATCCGCGTCGTCACCGGCACCTGAGGTACTTTCCGCGCTTGCGCCGATCTGAAGGCAAGCCTTCACCGAAAGGCGTCCACCTCTATGACAGGGACGCTAACAGTATTCGAATTACCCTCCGCGACAAGACGATCACCCTACACCACTGGGTTCCCCGTTACACCCGACCCACCTGAACACCGAGCCTGAGGCAGAAAACCGATGCAGCGTAAGCACTTCGAAGCCGACCACGAGGACTACCGTGCAACCGTCCGTGAGTTCCTCGCCCGTGAGATCGAACCTCACTACCCGCAGTGGGAAGAGGATCGGTTGATCGACCGCGGCGTGTGGCTCGCCGCCGGTGCATCAGGCCTCGTCGGCCTCAGCGTGCCCGAGGAATTCGGCGGCGCGGGCGTTGCCGACTACCGGTTCCGTCAGGTCGTTTTCGAAGAAATCGCCCGCACGGGCACCACGTCGTTCGGGTCGGGCCTGAGCGTGCACGACGACATCGCCATACCGTACATCCTGCATCTCGGCACGGAGGAGCAGAAGGCACGCTGGCTGCCTCGAATGGCCAGCGGTGAGGTGATCACAGCCATTGCCATGACCGAGCCCGGCGCCGGCTCGGACCTGCAAGGAGTTCGAACGTCTGCGGTACGGGACGCCGACGGATGGGTGATCAATGGCCAGAAGACGTTCATCACCAACGGAATTCACTCCGATTTCGTGATCGTCGTGTGCCGGACCGACCCGGAGGCGGGGTCGAAAGGCTTCTCACTGATCGCAGTCGAACGCGGCACTCCCGGATTCACCCGCGGGCGCAAGCTCCACAAGGTCGGACTAGCCGCACAGGACACCGCAGAACTGGTCTTCGAGAACGTGCGCGTTCCGGCCGACAACCTGCTCGGAACCGAGGGCAAGGGATTCCAGCACCTGATGGAGAACCTTCCGCTCGAACGGATCTCCATCGCGGTGTCTGCAATCGTGGCTGCCCGCGCCGCCTACGAGTGGACGAAGAACTACGTATTCGAACGAAAAGCATTCGGAAAGCCGATCGGAGATCTGCAGAACACTCGATTTGCCCTCGCAGAAATGCGCACGGAAATCGAGGTCACCGAATCACATATCGACCGTGCAGTAATCGCGTTGAATGCCGGCGAGCTCACAGCAGTCGACGCGTCGATGAGCAAGTGGTGGGCGACGGAACTTCAGAAGCGTATTGTCGACCGCTGCGTACAGTTGCACGGCGGCTACGGCTACATGATGGAATACCCGATCGGCCGCGCCTTCGTCGACTCCAGAATCCAGACCATCTACGGCGGGACTACCGAGATCATGAAAGAAATCATCGGCCGGGACATCGCCGCTGGGTTCCGGTGACACGAACTCGCTGAACCTGCCCTGACGAACAACTCTACGAAGAGCTAATTCGCTTACTGGACAAGGAATTTCACCGAAGACCACCGCGAACCCGACAGGAGATCAACCGTCATGTTCCCAGGCACCCACAGTGTCGTCACCCCAGACAAGGCCGCCGTCATCGTGGCCTCTACCGGAGCGACGACCACCTACGCCGAACTGGAAGCCCGATCTTCACGCTTTGCACGGTGGATGTTCGACATCGGACTGCGACGCGGAGACCACATCACCGTGCTCTCCGACAACGACCCGATCGTGTTCGAACTATACTGGGGTGCACTGCGATCCGGTCTCTACATCACGGTCGTCAACCATCACGGCACCGCCGACGACCTCGCCTACGTGATCGCCGACTCGGGTGCGAAGGTGCTCGTGGCGTCGGCTGCGCTGGCCTCGCTCGCCGAGAACCTGACCCACCGCGTCCCCGCAAACTGCCGACGGTTGGCCTTCGGCGGCCCGGTCACCGGCTATGACTCCTACGAGAACGCGGTGGGCTCGGTATCGGCAGAGCCGTTGCCGTATCAGCCAAGCGGGGCGGACATGATGTACTCATCCGGGACGACGGGCCGGCCGAAGGGCATCAAATCCCCTCTGCCCGACCGACAGGTTCACGAGGCACCTGGCCTCCCGGCGACTCCAATCGTCGAGTCCTTCTACGGTTTCGGCCCCGACACCGTCTTTCTCTCACCCGCACCGATCTACCACGCCGCGCCGCTGCGGTACTGCACGGCGACCCAGTCACTCGGCGGCACCGTGGTTCTGATGGACCGGTTCGATGCGGGTGACGCCCTCGCGGCGATCGAGCGATACTCGGTGACGCACTCGCAGTGGGTGCCTACACACTTCATCCGAATGCTCAAATTGCCGGACGAGGAGCGGACCCGGTACGACCTGAGTTCGTTGCGGGTAGCAGTCCACGCGGCCGCGCCCTGCCCAGTCGAGGTCAAGGAGTCGATGCTGGGCTGGTGGGGCGACGTGCTCTTCGAGTACTACAGCTGCTCCGAGAACAACGGCTCCACCCTGATCGACAGCGCCGAGTGGCGCCGCAAACCGGGCAGCGTCGGCCGCGACGGCGTGCAGGGCATCGCTCACATCTGCGGGGACGACGGTCGAGAGCTGGGCGCGGGCGAGGTCGGGCTGCTGTACTTCGAACGCGACGACTGGACCTTCGAGTACCACAACGATCCTGAAAAGACGGCCGCTGCACAGCATCCCGACCATCCGACGTGGACGACGGTCGGCGACGTCGGCTACCTGGACGAGGACCGCTACCTGTACCTCACTGACCGGGCGACGTTCATGATCATTTCGGGTGGCGTCAACATCTACCCGCAGCAGATCGAGAATTGTCTCAGCGTGCACCCCGATATCTGGGATGTAGCGGTGATCGGCACTCCCGATCCCGAGATGGGGCAATCTGTGCAGGCCGTTGTGCAATTGATGCCTGGTACTTTGCCGTCAGACGACCTTGTGCAGGACATCATCGACTTCGCCCGCGGCCGACTCGCCCGCTACATGTGCCCGCGGTCGGTGCGGTTCGTCGACACTCTGCCCCGCACCGAGACCGGCAAACTTGCAAAGCACCGGTTGTAGACGATCAAATTCTGCGGCACATCGATCCTCACGGTGCATGACTGGCGAGAGGATCGATACGCTCGGTCCCGGACTCACCGAGTTCGAGACCGAGCGCGCCGATGCACATCTGATCCAGAGTGTCGAGCAGGCACTCCTCGTCGGCCTCGTCGCCTTGGACAAGCCACAGATACAGAGTGTGGTCAACCATCGCCGACATGGCGCGAGCCGCCATGACCGGATCGAGGGACGCTCGGACGTCGCCCTGCTCCTGCCAGCGCGCGATGGCCCGGGCTGTCCGGTCGATCAGCTGCCGACGATGCTCGTGGCGAAGTCCGCGAAATTCGGTGTTGAATGTAGCGACCTGCTCAACGATGGCCATGAGCTTCGCATTGCGGCGGTACGCCTGGTAATACAACCGGTTGGTGGCAATCAATCTCTCCGCCGGAGACAGGTCGGGATCGAGAGGTTCACGGCGATGCACGTCGTCGAAGAGCCTGGTGCTCAATTCTTGGAACACATCGTCTTTCGACTCGAAGTACCGGTAGAACGTTCCGTAGGAGACTGACGCTTCCTGCGCTATCTGCTCGACTCGGGTTTCCAGAAACCCGACCTCCTCGAAGACCTTGCGCGCTGCATCAAGCACATTGTCCCGGGTCTTTCGCCCCCTCGCAGTCAGGGTGTCGACGGATGGCGGCACCGAAGGTGCGCTGTCGGATAACTTGCTCACCGTCACGAGTGTCCAAGAAGATGACATGACTGTCAAGTCATGTTGCTTCCGGAGAAACGAAGAACTCGACCCCTCCAGCGTAGACATGCCATACAGGAAGGACCGAAGTTCACGTCGAAATCAGTTGCGCGACGGGTGCAGCATGTGCCGTGGATTCGCCACGCGCAGCCGAGCGAGCACCGAAGTCGAGAGCAACCGGCGAACCCTTACGTCGGAGTACGAGACGGCACTCACACGAATTCGATCGGCGAGATCGGTTTCAGATGTGCAATCGAGGGCTGCAAGCAAGGTTTGAACCTCGCCCGTGCAGTCTCCCGCGCTGAGCTCCCGTCCGGCAATTCCCAGTAGGTTGACGCAGATCCTCAGTAGGTACCGTTCGCGTTCGTGCACCCCGTCGAGCACGGGGGCAATATCGTCACGAAGAGCACCGTTGACGAGTTCGAGGATCTCCGACAGGCCCGGGCGGTCGTGCAGCGTCGGCGCCGTCGCATCTGGTTGCGGATCGACATCTTCGAGCAAACCGAGAATCAGGAGCAGGTCGTACTCGGACTCGCACACCCGTCGTCCGATCGCGGCCAGTTCGATGGAGTTCTCGGTGCCACCGAGGTGCCGCTGCGACTGAAACTGACTGAGCACCAACCACCGCAACGTGCCGTACGCTTCCCACCAGTGCAGTTCAGCGTCCGACGGCCGAACGCCCGTAGCGCGTTCATAACCGTCGAGCAGTTGTTCGAGGGTACCGATACCCGCGACCGGCGGCTGCGCGCCAAAACGCCACGCACGCACGCAGAGCCAGCCGAGGTCCTCGATCGGATCACCGAGGTGAGCGAGTTCCCAGTCCAGCACTCCGCGAATTCCGGCGCCGTCGACCAACACATTGCCGAGCCTGAAGTCGCCGTGCACCAACGCGTCCGGACGTTTGACCGGCCGGTTGTCCCTAAGCCATCGAAGCCCGACTTCAACTGCGGGCCGGGGTTGGTCCATGCCCCGGTACACAGCCTCGAGCGCGTCCAACGGGTCGCCGCTGTCGAGCATCCCGAGAGTCCCGGTGTCGGCACTGTGAATCTGCCCGAGCACGTAACCCATGTCCTCGGCGAGATGCATCCGCACCTCGTCGAACTCGGGATCTCGCTGCAATTTACGCGGGATCGACTCACCGACAACCATGTCCATCAACAGATACGGGGCATCTATGCCCGGTGCCGTGTCCCCCGATGCGAGGACAGCAGGAACTGGAACTCCGACTGCGGAGGCTGCCCGCAGGCATGCCACCTCTGCCTGCATCCGGTCGGCGTCGCCGTGCCCGGGTGGGTCCCGTCGCAGCACAACGTCCTGCGATCGGCCGTCCGCGCCGCGAACCTCGATCGCCCAGATCTGACGGCTCGCGCCGCCGGTGAGCTGACGAGGTTCGCCGACGGTCATTTCAGTGCCGAAGGCGGCACTGAGCGCGAACCGGATTCCGTCACCGAGATTGCCGGCAGCGTGAGTCACAGCCATGGCGCGGCACCGGGGTCGCGTAGCAGTCGACGCGCGGTCGACATGCGGTGTACCTCGTCCGGACCGTCGTAGACGCGCGCGTAGCGAGCCTGGCGGTACATCCGTTCGAGCGGGGTGTCGGCGGTCAGGCCGAGCGCGCCGTGTACCTGGATGGCGCGATCGATGACGTCGTGCAGCATCCGGGCTCCCCAGAACTTCACGAGCCCGATCTGGATTCGAGCGTCCTCGCCGGAATCCATCACGCGGGCTGCGTCGAGGGTCATCAGACGGGCGGCGTGAATCTGCGCCGCGGATTCCGAGATGTACCGGTGGATTTCGCCCTTCTCAGCGAGAAGCGACCCGTGTACGTAGCGGGTGTTCGCACGCTCACACATCAATTCGAATGCGCGCTGCGCCTGGCCGAGCCAGCGCATGCAGTGGAAGATCCGGCCGGGTCCCAGTCGGTCCTGCGCGACGACGAAGCCCTTGCCCCGTTCGCCGAGGAGGTTGGCCGCCGGCACTCGGACGTCGGTGAGTCGGACCTCGTAGTGATCGCTGGGATCGTGGCCCATGGTCGGAATCGACCGGACGATCTCGAATCCAGGAGTATCGGTGGGCACGATGATCGCACTGATCCGGGCGTGCCGGGGCGTCGATTCGGGCTCGGTGCGAGCGAAGACCGAACAGTACCCAGCATTCGCCACACCCGTGGTGAACCACTTGAGCCCGTTGATAACCCACGTGTCGCCGTCGAGTTCTGCGCGGGTCTCGATCAGGGTGGGATCGGAGCCTGCAGTGTCCGGCTCGGTCAAACCGACCGACGGCAGGAAATCTCCTGCGACGATCGGCGGGATCCACCGCTTCTTCTGCTCGTCTGTGCCGTGCTTGTGCAACATCAGGGTGTCCTGCATGGAGACCGAACCGACTGCCAGCTGGCCGAATTCGGAACGACCGATGACCTCGTTGAGGTAGACGAAGTCCAGGAAAGGAACTCCGCCGCCACCGACGTCTGCCGGGTGCCCGAGCGCCCACAAACCTAGTTCCTTTGCGCGCGAGCGCAGTTGACCGAGAGTCTTGTGAGCGGCGTCGTCCTCTTTCGCGAGGACGGACTCTATCGGGATCACCTCGTCGTCGATGAATGCGCGTAACCGAGTACGCAATTCGGCGATGTCGCCTTCGGGTTGGTTAACGGTCATGAGTGCCTCCTTGTAGCAGCAGCAAGTTGCAGGGGCCGGGTTGCGGCCGAGTCGACGTACTCGTCGATGCGAGTGATCAAACCGTTTTCGACACGGACGAACAGGCTGGCCGGAATCTCGAGTGGTCCGTGTCCCGGGAGGGTGCCACGCACGACGTGCTGTTGAGCAAATCCGTCGGGCAGCGTGTAGCGCCGGATGTCTTCGTAGCGGAAGTTCTCGAGGGTTCGGGAGAGCCAGCGTAGGGTGCGAAGATTCTCCGCGACCGTCTGCTCCTGTCCGTCGTCGTTATGCCAGATACGTGCGTCCGGCGAATACAGTTCGGTGAGTGTCGCTTCATCACCACCGGAGACGGCGGCGAAGAACCGATCTGCGAGGTCTTTCATGCGAAAATGCTTCTCCTCAAGGCAGTTACAGCACACAAGCTACGGTCTCCCGCCCCGCCCGCAAGGAGCTGGTATTGACAGACGACTTGCGTATGGACAAACTATCCAAGAACATGACATGACTGTCAAGTCACATTCTTGCCCTGTTTCGCGCCATGCCATTCCCCCGAAAGGATCGCAATGAACGCCAATCCGAAGTTCGAATTCCGCGGAATCAATCACCTCGCACTTGTGTGCTCGGACATGCAGCGCACCGTCGACTTCTACTCAGGAACCCTGGGTATGCCGCTCGTCAAGACGCTCGATCTTCCCGGTAACCTCGGACAACATTTCTTCTTCGATTGTGGAAACGGAGACACGCTGGCGTTCTTCTGGCTGGCGGATGCACCCGACGCAGTTCCCGGAATCTCCGCCCCGGCCGGACTGCCTGACCGGGACGAACTTGTCAGCGCTGTCGGCTCGATGAATCACGTTGCCTTTGCCGTCCCGCCGGAGAAGTTCGACGAGTACCGCAAGCGACTCAAGGCCGACGGCATACCGCTGAGCATCACTCTCAACCACGACGACAGCCCGGAGGGCGCATCGCGAGAGATCCATGAGGGCACCTTCGTCCGGTCCTTCTACTTCCAGGACCCCGATGGCGTACTTCTCGAATTTGCCTGCTGGACCAAAGAATTCACCGAGGCCGACGTCGCACACACGCCGAAGACCGCCGCAGACCGCACCGTTCCCAGCACTTCCTGATACCCCGAGCTTCCTGAAAACCCGAAAGGAACCTGCATGCCACGTCTTCGCGAAATCCCCCGCTCCGAGGTAACCGACGAGAAGATCCTCTTCTTCTACGACCGTCTGTTCGGCCCCGACAAGGACCCCGCCGTCGATCACGGCACTATCCACGCCACCCCCGGTGACTGGTGGACCGTATTCGCCCAGTCCTCCGACGTTTTCCGTCATGCCGTCAAAGGATTCGCGCTGTATCGCAACGCAGACCTCGATCCCCTCCTGCGTGAACTCGGCCAGGCCCGCGCCGGGTACGCTCGCGGCAGCCAATTCGTCTTCTCCCAGCACTGCAAGCAGATGCGCTCCCTGGGCATGACCGAAGAGAAGATTGCCGCGCTCCCCCACTGGCAGGTCAGCGACCTGTTCAGCGACATCGAACGCGCCGTCCTCGCCTACACCGACGGACTCGTCTACGACGGCGGGCGCGTACCCGACGAGGTCTTCTCCGCCCTCAAAGCGCACCTGTCCGACAAGCAGATCATGGAACTGACGTACATCACCTGCATGTACGACATGCACGCCACCATCTGCCGTGCCCTGAAACTCGAATTCGACGATCGCCCCGAACTCATCGAGGAAGTCCGAATTCCCGAAGGCGTCGTTGTCGCCGACCTGTCCGCCGACCTCGCCGGAGAATGACCCGCTAGTCTTCATCGAAGACTACCTACTCTGTAAGGACCGACCATGGAACTTGTTGCCATCCTGGAACTTTCATTCAAGCCGGATTCTCTCGAATCTGCACGTACGGTAATGGCGCGGGTACTCGAGGAAACGCGAGCATTCCCCGGTTGCATTTCCGTGAAGACAGTCGTCGACAGCAAGAGCCCCACTACGTGGCGATTTATCGAAACCTGGGAATCCGCCGAGCACGACGCGGAGTACCGCAAGTTCCGTGCCGGCGAGGGCGCTATCACCGACCTCGGTCCGCTACTGGCAGGCGCACCGTCGCTGACGACGGGAACCGTCGACTCGCAGGTCTGATCGAATCTACGCAGACGAAGGCCTCCTGTCGTGAATTCACGACGGGAGGCCTTCGTCGCGTCAGCTGGTCGATTGAACAGCGGTACCGGCCGACCTCAAGTCGTCCCATTGGCTCTCATCGACGCCGGCCAATGCAGCGAGGACTTCGCGGGTGTGTTCGCCCAGACCCGGTCCCGGCACGGGAGTCGCCGGCTGCGACCGGGAGAACTTGGGTACGACGCCGGTCGCGGGCACTGCAATACCGAATTGGTTGACGAGGCGGACCACCATGTCGCGCGCGGCATACTGCGGGTCGGCGAGCATGTCCGGGGCCGTGTAGATGCGGCCGGCCGGAACACTGTTGTCCTCCATGGACTTCAGCAGTTCGTCGCCCGTCATCCCGCGGGTCCACTCACCGATGACCGCGTCGATCTCGGCCATGTTGTCACCGCGCGGGCCGTGCGTTGCGAACTTCGGGTCGTCGGCCAACTCGGGACGGCCCATTGCGGTGCAGAGCCGACGGAAGACGGTGTCGGCGTTGGCGGCGATGATGATCTCGGCTCCGTCCGACGTGGGGTACACGTTCGACGGCGCGACGCCGGGCAGCACCGATCCGGTACGACCTCGGGTGACTCCACCGATTTCATGGTCGGCCATCGTCGATTCCATGAGGGCAGCAACTGCCTCGTAAATCGCAACGTCCACTTCCTGGCCGCGGCCACTGACCGACCGCTCATGGACCGCTGCAAGGGTTCCGATCACCGCGAACAGTGCAGCCAAGGAGTCCCCGAGGCTGATGCCCACGCGGGTCGGGGGCAGTCCGGGGTTGCCCGTCGTATGACGGATTCCACCCATCGCCTCACCGACGCTGCCGAAACCCGCATCCGTCGAACGCGGCCCGTTCTGACCGAACCCCGAGACATGAACCAGGATGACGCGCGAGTTGATTTCAGAGAGGGTCGGGTAGTCCATCCCCCACTTCGCAAGCGTGCCGGGCCTGAAGTTCTCGAGGACGATGTCGGCTTCGGCGACCAGCTTGCGCACCAACTCTCGACCGTCGGGCTGACGCAGGTCGATCGCGACCGACTTCTTGTTCCGCGCAATCGACGGCCACCACAGGCTTTCGCCGTCAACCGTGACGCCCCACCGCCGCATCGAGTCACCAGATTCGGGCGCCTCGATCTTGAGCACCTCCGCCCCGTAGTCGCCCAACAACTGCCCCGCGAAAGGACCGGCGATGAAGTTTCCCAGTTCGAGTACGCGCAGGCCGCTGAGCGGACCGGAAGTTGTAGTCATGGAAAAATTGTACACAATCTGACATCAAAGCTCGATAATTTCCCTGGAACACGTAACTACTGCATACAAAAATAGAAAGTGCGTCGGGATAGGCTTGTTTTCGCATCAACCCCACATGAAACGAAGAGGCACCGTGGCAACCACACCGCAGGCACCGGGTCAGATCGCCTACTCCCAGATCCGTCAGGCGATCGTCGAAGGGCGCTACAAGCCTGGCCAGCGTCTGATCGAACAACGGATCGCCGAGCAGTTTTCGTTGTCCCGCACACCGGTGCGCGAGGCGCTTCGGAGACTCGAAGCCGAGGGCCTTGTGCTCAGCGAGCCGAACCGAGGATCCATCGTCCGAACCCTGTCGGTGGAGGATGTCTCGGACTTGTACGGACTTCGCGCCCGACTCGAGGCGTATGCCGCCGAACTGGCTGCCTCACGCATCGACCCCGCCACCCAGACGGTTCTCGACGCGGGGATCGAGGCTTTTGCTCTCGCCCTGACAATCACGTCGGCGGACGCTGTCGATCAGGTTCGAGCGGTGGATACGGCAAACAGCCAGATCCACCGGGCCATCATGACCGCCGCCAAGCACGAGCGTCTGAGCCGCCTACTCGAACGGACCACCGACGTTCCGTTGGTCTTCCAGGCATTCCGCCAGTACGACCGCGCCCAGACCGAGCGCTCGCACCTGTTCCATCAACTCATCCGCGACGCTATCGTCGCCGGCGACGGAAATCGGGCGTCCGCCCTGATGCACGAGCACGTCCTCCAAGGCCGCGATGTGCTTCTCGCCCACCTCGCAGTAACCAGCAGCGACGAAGTGGACGAGTTGTTCGGCGTCTCAACCTGGGAAACCGCCGGCACGGGCGAGTTGGCCGGGAACCTGAGCGCCGAGTATCCCGCCGAGCCAGTGTGAGGCCTTGATCAACTCGGGCAGCTGAGCGCCCGTGGCGATACCACTGCGATCGAGGAGATAGACCAGATCCTCGGTCGCAATGTTGCCCGTGGCATCCGGAGCGAAGGGACATCCACCAATCCCGCCGATCGATGAATCCAGCACGCTCACACCGGAATCGATGGCCGCAACAGCGTTTGCATAGCCCGTGTTGCGCGTGTTGTGAAAATGAGCGCGCAATCGAATTCCAGGTGCGATCGCTGCGGTCCCCGCGACCAGCCTGGATACCTGGGCGGGCACTCCCACCCCGATCGTGTCGGCCAGCGCGATCTCGTCCACCCCCAAATCGGCCATCTGCCCGGCGAGAGCAAGGACCGCAGATTCGGACACCTCTCCCTCGAACGGACACCCGAAGGCGGTGGCGATGGTGGCCGACACCCCGATACCCGCGGAACGGGCATCGTCGACGAGATCACGCACTATGTGGACTGAGTCCGTGACCGACATACGTTGATTGCGCTGACTGAAGGTTTCCGACGCCACGACTACGACGTTGACCTCGTTCACGCCTGCTGCCACCGCGCGATCGAAGCCGCGGCGATTGAGTACGAGACCGCTGTAGGAGACATCGTCACGACGAGGCACCCCTGCCATGACTGCCTCCGCGTCGGCCATCTGCGGCACTGCGGCCGGGTGCACGAAGCTGGTGGCCTCGATGCGACGTAGACCGGAAGCAATGGCGTGCTCGATCAGCGCAATCTTGTTCGCCGTCGAAACATGTACTGCCTCGTTCTGTAGTCCGTCGCGCGGGCTTACTTCAACAATCTCCACGGCATATCCCTTCCTGTGCAGCATCGCTCGGCGAACTGCGCACCGATCATGAATCATTGTATACAAACTCCCTCGCCTGACGGAGTCGACAATGTCGCAAAATCAAGCCCCCTTCCATGCACCTCCACCATTCCGCCAGTTGGACTCAAGTCAGATCGTCCAACCGCCTCCGGTAAGCGCTTGTGATCCATGGCACTTTTGAGTTAGATTGTGTGCAATTCACGGCCGCTTGATCTCGTTTCGACTGGAGCCCCACATGCTGTACAGCGATCTTCTACGGCGGAACGCCACTCGCTTCCCCCATAAGACTGCGCTCGCAATGGATGACGGATCCGATACCCGGACCTACGCCCAACTCCACCAGCGCGCCCTGCGCCTGGCCAACGGTATGAGCGGTCTTGCGGCCCCCGGCGACCGCGTAGCCCTGCTGTCCGAAAACAATCTCGAGTACGTCGAGGCCTACTACGGTGTCCCGGCTGCCGGAATGGTCCTGACCCTGCTCAACTACCGATTGCACCCCAAAGAGTGGGTCTGGATCCTCAACGATTCCGGGGCTCGTGTGCTGATGGTGGAAGCCAAGTATCTCGAGGTGATCGCCGACTATCGATCCGAGCTCACGAGCATCGAACACATCATCGTGATCGGCCAAGGCACAACAGGTTTCACGACCTACGAGAACGTCCTCCAGTCCGCGTCGATGATTGCCCCACAACTTCAGATCAGCGACGACGACGATGCCTGGATCCTGTACACGAGCGGAACGACGGGCAAGCCCAAGGGAGCCCGGCTGAGCCATCGCAACCTCAACACTGCCCTGATCCAGTCCGCGCTCGAGTACGACCCGAAACCGGAAACCTGCTTCCTCAACGCCATGCCCCTGTGCCACATCGCGGGCTACCTCACTCCGCTACATCAATTCCACGGCGGCTCGGTGGTGATGATGTCGGGCTGGGACCCAGAACGATGGATGCAGTTGGTGCAGGACAACCGCGTAACCAGTGGTGGCTTCGCGCCGACCATGATGCAAATGCTGCTCGCACACCCGAAGATCAATGACTACGACCTGAGCAGCCTCGAGTGGATGGGCTACGGTGCGTCGAAGATCCCGGCAGATGTGTTGCGCCAGACCATTGATCGGTTCGGGCCTGTTGTTTATGCCGGAATGGGAATGACCGAACTCGGCGGCAACATGCTCACACTCGACAAGGCCGCGCATATCCGGGCGGCTAACGGCGAGGAGCACCTGCTCGACGCCGTCGGCAAGCCGATGTCCCTCGTCGATGTCCGCGTCGTAGACCCGCTCGAAAATGACTGTCCCACAGGAGAAATTGGCGAAATCATCGTTCGGGGCGACCAGGTGACAAAGGGCTATTTCGGCAATCCCGAGGCGAATGCGCAGAGTTTCGAGCGCGGCTGGTTCCACACCGGTGACCTGGCACGTCAGGACGAGGAGGGATTCCTCTACATCGTCGATCGCGCCAAGGACATGATCATCTCCGGCGGGGAGAACGTGTACTCCAGCGAGGTCGAAAACGCGATCTACACCAACCCTGAAGTCCTCGGCGCGGCGGTCATCGGAACGCCCGACGAAAAGTGGGGCGAGATTGTCACCGCCGTCGTCGTCCGCAAGCCCGGCACCACTCTTACCGCCGACGACGTTGTCAGCAGCTGCAAGTCGCAACTCGCCGCCTTCAAGCAACCGCGCAAGGTCATCTTCATCGACGAAATGCCCCAGACCGTCAGCGGCAAGATCCGCAAGAACGTCCTGCGCGATCAGTTCACGACCAACTGACGCCAACACCCCCAGTACACGAACTCCCGCAGTACACGAACCGAGGAGAACCCGATGTCGTTCACAGTTGTCACTACCGGACTCAAGTTCCCAGAGGGCCCGGTAGCACTGCCCAACGGCGATGCACTGGTCGTCGAGATTCACCGCGGCACGCTCACCCGCGTCACCCCTGACGGCACCAACACCGTCGTCGCAGAGGTAGGCGGTGGGCCCAACGGCACCGCTATCGGCCCCGACGGCCTCGCGTACATTGCCAACTGCGGAGGGATGATCGCTACCGAAGCGTATGGCTACGTCTTCGCCGGCGGCACCCCCGAGGACTACACCGGCGGCAGCATTCAAGCTGTCGATCTCGAATCCGGCGAGGTCGAGACGCTCTACACCGAGTGCGACGGCGTCCCGCTCCGCGGCCCCAACGATATCGTCTTCGATGCGCATGGTGGCTTCTACTTCACGGACCACGGCAAAAGTAACGAACGGGGTACCGACCACGGCCGCCTCTACTACGGCACAAGCGACGGTTCGTCCATCCGCCTCGTTGCGTCAGAGATGAATGGCCCCAACGGAATCGGCCTCTCCCCCGACGGCACCCGCCTCTACGTCAGCGAGACGTACACCGCCCGCGTCTGGTGGTGGGACGTTACCGGTCCCGGCGAGATCGTCGGCGGCCGTACGCTTGCCGGTTCCGGTGGTGGCAACTTCCTCTGGGGTTCGCCCGACTTCCGATACTTCGATTCGCTCGGTGTCGAAGCCAACGGCAACATCTGCGTCGCATCGTTGGCTACGCCCGGTATTTGTGTGATCAGTCCCGAAGGCGAATTTGTCGAGTTCGTCAGCATCGACACCGATGGCGACCCCGGCATCACGAACATCTGCTGGGGCGGCGAAGACATGCGAACGGCGTACGTCACCGCATCGAGCACCGGCAAACTGCTCCGATTCGACTGGCCCCGAGCGGGTCTCGTTCTCAACTACCAGGGTTCCCTGGTCTGACAAGCACCCTCGACAACGTGATGGCGTTGTCTCGGCACAAACTGCCGAGACAACGCCATCACGCCTATCCGTATCTACGCGACTCGATGCCCATCGGCGAGTGACGCGGCTTCGTCACCGCATCGTCACCACCAATCGCAGCGACGATGCGGCATGGAGAGGTCGTCGAATACTTCGCCGTCGCCGATCCTCCAATGCCGAAGATCGGCCGAGATCCGAGATACCGCGCGACGCCGCTCCCGCCGAAGATCGCGGTGACGACCCTCGCCGTCGTAGCAGAGCGAGCAGGAGCAGATCCGGGTTCCGGTATAAGTGAATGTCCAGCAGCAGGTTCCCGGCGACTGTGACGAGCGATCGAACACAGCGATAGACGGGAGATCGCAGGGCCCACCGCGATGATCATGGTCGGCTTCGATTCCCAACTCACGACGAGTCAGGCGAACCCACAGCGGTGCGTGTGAATCAGTACGGGACAAGGCAGTGCCTTTCGGGCTCGTGCGCCCCGACCCGCTACCCCCGAATGAGGACGAACCGGGGCGACGGTTGGTGCGCCTCACCCAGCGCCTGCCGCAGCATGCACGTCCGTCCGAACTGGGTCATGTCACCGATTCTGGCACAGTCTCCCGACAGATGACCTGTCAGTCGAACTCGATGTGCGCGCGAATCGCGCCATCCTCTCGAAGCCAACCTTTCAGCCGCGCATACTCCACCATCGCCTCGAAGCCACTCTGCCAGTCGTCCCCAGCGCCGGCCTCGCCCGCAAGTCGCGCAACCGCATCCGCGGATATCCAGGCGCGGCCATCCTCGACCTCACCCGCCGCGTCAGCTTCGAGAGCCTTTCCGACGCTCTCGACGTCGTGGCCGATGGGAGCATGCACTGCGAAGGCCGTGAAAGTATCCCAATCCACCAATCGGACACCACCGTGTTCATCCACCGTCAACTGCACGAGCATTCCTCCATTCAAGATACGTCCAACTCACCTGGATTCCAGAAATCTACTGCCCCAACGTGTTACCCACTCATCCGACTCGATGACTGTTCGCGAACTTCCTCATCCCAAGCCTTGACGAACACAAAAACTGAAACTACCGTCAGTTTTAGTTTTTCACTGAATCCGGAAGGAATATCGCATGGAAATCGGCATTCTGAGCCTCGGCGACCACGTACCCAATCCACACACGGGAGCCCGGAACTCACAGCGGGATCGACTGCGCTCCATCATCGACAGCGCTGTCGCGGGCGAGGACATGGGCTTCTCCATGATCGCGCTGGGCGAGCACCACTTCAACGACTACATCATTTCCTCGCCCGAGCTGATGCTCGCCGCGATCGCAGAGCGCACGAAGCGTATGCGCCTGGCTACCGCGGTGACACTGCTCGCCACCTCGGACCCGGTCAAGGTTGCCGAGGATTTCGCGACTCTCGACCTACTGTCCAACGGTCGTGCCGAGATCGTCGTCGGACGCGGCATCAACCCGGAAACCTATGCGGCATTCGGCAGTCTGGATCCCAAGCAAGGCCACGCCATCATGGCCGAGAAGGTTCTGCTGCTCGATCAGCTCTGGAACGCGAAGAAGCCCTTCAGCTGGTCCGGCGAGTTCCGCGGGCCTCTGGACAACGTGCAACTCAAGCCCGCTCCCCTCAAGGGTGCGCCGCGCCTGTGGATGGGCACCGGCACCACCGAGGAGTCCGTGCGCCGCACCGCATCACAGGGCCTGCCACTGATGCTCCCGAGCATCTTCGCCCGTATCGACGCGTGGGGCCCGCTCGTGAAGATCTACCGCGAACTCATGGAGGAGCAGGGCCTGACGCCGTTGGTCGGCTCGTGCGGCTACCTACATGTGGACGTAGACGGACAGAAGGCGCGGACGCAGTGGGAGCCCTACCTGACCGGGTACGTCTCGTGGGTTCACAAGATGCTCGGCAAGTCGAAGCCCGTCGACTACCAAGACCTGATCGAGGGCACCGCCATGTGCGGCAGCCCGGAAGAAGTCCTCGACCGCATGGGAAACCTGCAGGAAATCATCGATCCCGATATCCACCTGCCGGTCTTCGACGTCGGCGCCCTGCCGCACGAAATGCTCATGGACACAATGCAACTCTTCGCCTCCGAGATCATGCCCAAGCTGTAGGTGCATCCACGTCAGCGATATCGCTACAATCCAGACCTGCAGCGACGAGATCTGAAGGGGCCATCAAGGTGCATACAGCGAGTACCGAACACGTGGGTACGAAGGGGCAGCAGACCGAGCAGCTCATCAAGACCGCGGCGCGCACCGTCTTCAAGCGCGACGGTTACCTCAACGCCCGGATGACCGATATCGCTGACGAGGCAGGCAAATCTCCAGGAACGCTCTACAACTACTTCGACAACAAGCGGGAGATCCTCCACGCAATGTTGCAAGACTTCCTCAGCCGCGTCCTCGAGGACGGGAAACCCGATCCGCAGGGCGAGTACACCGCGGAATCACTGAGATCTGCCGTCGCCGTGTTCTGGCGTACCTACACCGAGTTCATTCCTGAACTGGTCGGAATCACGCACGCGGCGGCAGTCGAGGACGAATTCCTGCAAGCGTGGATGGAGATTCGCGAGGTCGGTGTCCGAAAGATTGCCGGACGAATCAAAGTGCTTCAGCGCGAAGGAATAACGGATCCCAATGTAGATCCGTACGTTGCCGCGTCAGCGCTCTCGTCCATGCTCGAACACAGTTGTTATCTCTGGCTCGGCATGAACGCGCAAGGGATAGGCCGACCTGAGTCCGATGACGAAGCGATCGACACCATCACCTACCTATGGTCGCGTGCCCTGGGGATCGAATGACCTTCGAAACGAATGAGCGCCGGCGATTTGCCGGCACTCATTCGTTGCACCTCAACGCAATACAGTAGTCAGTTCAGCAGCGCCGCTACCACCGGAAGCGATGTGTCGGCATCCCCGCGCTGACCCCGCATGTTCGACGGGGTATGAGCGAGCGAGCCTTCCTCGACGGCATGGTCATGACGCCACTCGACAAAGGTTCGGTGCTCGACCATGAGCCAGCGACCGTCGCGACGCTCGAACCGGTCGATGTACCGACCGCCCGCAACGCCCTCGTAGTCCTCATCTCGGCCGTCCCAGAATGCATTTGCGGAAGCTGTGGGCGGAACTCGGTGGTAGGCGGTGACGTAGGTTTCCACTTCGGCGACATCACCGTCAAACGAGAACAGCATATTTCCCGTCTGGTGGTGGGTCCGATCGAGGGAGCCCATCGATACGCGCGCGCCCTCCACCATTTTCTGCCAAGGCTTCTCGGTTCCGATGAAGACAGTTTTCCCGTCCTCGTGGAAAACGCTCGCCATCAGTTCCCATCGGTTCCGATCCACTGCGTGGCAGAAGCGATTGACAACGTCGGCGATTTCCGCGCGGTCGACAAGCCGGCTCGGGTCTACTCGGCCGAGATCGTGTGTGCGCCATGCCTCGACGACGGATCTCGAGATACCGTCCTCTCGCTGTCCCCGCGCCTGCGCAGTGACGCCGGCCAATCCGCCTTCACGGACCGGGCGGTGGTTACGCCACTCCGTGAGCAGGCGACGGTCGGCGATCCGCCAGCGCTCGTCGCGGAGCTCGAACCGGTCGATGTAGCGAGCGCCGAGCATGACCTCGTACGCCACTCCCGTGCCACCGAATGAGCCACCGGCCGGTGCATCAGCCGGGACTGCGTGGAAAGCAGTCACGTAGGTTTCGACGTGTGCCACGCTACCCTCGAAAGCAATCATGATGTTGCCGACCTGGTGGTGCGTCGCGGCGACCGGCTCGAGAAGCGCTGAGCCTTGTGCGACGAATTCGCGCCAGCTTCCGCCGATCGACGACAATCGGCACGTCGCGTCTTCATGGAAAACCGAGTCCATCAGCCACCAGCGCCGGCGATCCGTCGCATGGCAGTACCGATGGATGACATCTTCGATTTCGGCTCGGGCCGATACTGATTCGAGTGTGTATGCAGCGCTCATATATCTCTGCCCGTCCTATGCTTCTGCGGGCATGCTCGCCGGCAGGTCGCACGAGGCGGTGCCGTCGTCATTGAGGACACACACCGGGCAGTCTTCCAGATCAGCCCCGAGGGCGAGATCCGCCGCCTGCACCATCTCGGCAAAAAGCTCCTGTCGCTCCGATCGCGGCAGCCGCGAATCCCGCGCCGGGCGCAAGCCGAGCTCGATCAGCGTCTCGAGCTGGCGGTAACCGGCCGTCGTCGGGTCCACGATGGGGACACTCGAACGGGCAGCGAGGATCTCGGCGACCGGGCTCATACAGTTGCAACCGAGAATGACCGACTTGGCGCCGTCCCGCACTGCGAGCTCGATCTCGGTAAGGATGCGCTCGACAATGTCCTCTCGTCCGGCCTTCATCCGGGTGAGGAAGTTGTCTTCATCGGCCAGAGTGCTCTGCTCCGCGTGTGTCGAGACATAGCGAACCGAGATACACTGACGCCCAACAGGATTATCGCGCAAGAGGCGTTCGTAGACGAAGTCCATCGTCTCCGGCCAGATCGTGACGATACTGAATTTCTCACCGAGAGACGCCGCAGCCAGCAGGCTAGCTTCACCGCTGCCGACCACCGGGATGTCGGAGGCAGCGCGCGCGGCAGCCAGACCGTAATCCGGAACCCCGCCGATCAGCACTCCGGCGTACCCGTCGCGAGCGGCCCGCATAGCAGCCTCCGTGTAGATGACATCGGAGAGCAGTAGGTCGACCGCGTCGATCGGAGTCACTCGAATCCCCGTGTATACCGACTCTACGGAATACCCGGGCGAGATCAGGCGATCGGGGACCGGGCTCTTCTGCTGGCCCGTATTCATTTCGAGATATGCGATCCGCTTGGTCAACTGCGTCTCCCTGACATCGAGGTGATTCGAGCCACTTCCGGCGGCTCCTGTGACGAGGCTATCAGAAGTCATTTCTACTGTGAAGAATGGAGATCCGGCGCCGGAAAGTCCGGAAAAGAGTGCGCAACAAACAGATACAACAAAGCCCGGCCAGTGTGAAAATCTCACTAGCCGGGCTTTCACGAAACTTAGGCGTCCCGGTAGAAGTCCCCGTGTTGAACACGCATGACCTTCTTGTCGAGCTTTCCCACACTCGTCCGTGGAAGCGCGTCGACATACAAGATCGTGTCGGGGAGCTGCCATTTGGCGAAGGAACCGTGGAGCAGTGCGTGGATCTCGGCGAGCGCAACGTCCTCACCGTCCGTGGTCACCATGATGACGACCGGACGTTCCTGCCACTTCGGATGCTCGACACCGATCACTGCTGCCTCAGCTACCCGAGGATGAGCAATGATCGCGTTTTCCATGTCAATCGACGAAATCCATTCGCCACCACTCTTGATGACGTCTTTGAGCCGATCCGCAAGCTTGAGGTAGCCGTTTTCATCAATGGTTCCGATGTCGCCGCTACGCCAGTATCCGTCGAGGAATCGATCGGCGTCGTCATCAAGCTTGTGATATCTCGCGGTGATCCACGGCCCCTTCAGTAGGACCTCGCCCTGACTCTTGCCGTCATGCGGCAAGTCGTTGTCTTCTGGATCCACGATCCGCACATCGACACCACCTGCGGGAAGACCCTGATAGCGCTTGATGTTCCACCATTCGTCCTCCGCCACCTTGCCCTGCAAGGTCACCTTGCGGCCGTAGTTGACGAAGGCCATCGGGGCAGTCTCGGTAGCCCCGTACGCATGGATGAAATCAGCCCCGGTCAAGTCGTGGAACCCGCGCATGAGGGAAAGCGCGGGCTCGGTAGCGCCGGACAGCAATCGGGTTCGGCTGAAGTCGGGTTTGACGTCGAGAGTCTTGATGTAGTCGAGCATCGGCTGGAAGATCGCCGGCGCGCCGTTCGCGACAGTCACAGCCTCTGCGATCATCACGTCCGCCAGCATGTCGGTGTCCTCCGCCGAATAGCGGCCGGGCAGAACAATCTTGGCCGCGACGTAGACCGCGGACTGCGGCAGACCCCAGGACTGACTGTGGAACATCGGCGTGATCAGCATGACCGCGTCGGCGGCGCTCATCCCGTAGGACGAGGCCTGCGTCAGGGTGTGCAGATAGATCGCTCGATGCGAGTAGTACACGCCCTTGGGCCGGCCGGTGGTTCCGGTCGTGTAGCAAGCACTGTAGGCGGAACTCTCGTCGATCATCGGCCAGTCGATCTCCGGCGACGCCTTCGCGACGAGGTCTTCGAAATGACGGACATTCGGCAATGTCGTGGTGATGTCGGATAATGGCTTGTCGGACATCACAACCCACGTGACCTCCGGCGCGAACGGCGCGACCGACTCCGCGACGCTCAGCAAACTCTCGTCCACCAGGACCACGGACGCACCGCCGTGCGTCGCGACATAGCCAACATCTTCGGGCGCCAAGCGCAGGTTCATCTGAAGCATCACTGCTCCGGTACCGGGGATGGCCCAGTAGAGCTCGAAGTGCCGCTTGCTGTTCCAGTCCAGGATTCCCACCACGTCACCAGGTGCTACACCCAGATCGGTCAGAGTGTTCGCAATCCGTTTGACGCGTGCATACGCGTCGGCGTACGTGTAACGGTCCCATCCCCCATCGCTGGTGCGATAGACGATCTCGCGCTCCGGGTAGTTCCGCGCCGAATGACGGATCAACGTCGTTGTGTTGAGCTGATACGAATCGTCATTCGTCGACGGGTGTCCCTGGACAATCGCGGTCATTGCGCACTCCTGGTATCCGGTTGTTCGAGGGGTCAGCAACCGTGTCGGATGCTGACCCCTCAACGTGTCGCCTGGACTTGATATTTCGTGGGACTGACATTCATCCACCACATTATTCTGCAATGCAGAATACTTCTCTGCTCTCAGAATTGCATAGGCCAACTGGCTTAGTCAAGGCATGAAGTCCGAAACCCCAAGCCTGCACGACTCGCTCATGCACCAACCATGGCCAACGCGAGATCGGCGTACTCCCGGGCGATCTCACGCGGCGACGGACTGATCCCCGGCCGGTACCAATCGGCCACGGCGACGCACATCGTGACGATCGCCGTGGCCGTCGACGTCGCCGGCACAGTTCCGACCCGTCCCGCATTACGGCAGGCCTCCACTGCCGACTGAATAATTTCCCGAACCTTCCGGCGCGACTGAAGGTGCAGTAATCGGCCGGGCTCGTCAAGCGAACGGAGTTCCGTGGACGCGAGTACCGCCGAGGCCTGACGGTACGTATGGAACAGGATGACGCATTCGACAAGATTCACCACCCGCTGCGCAGGTGAATCCGCTTCGGCGTCTGCTGCTACGCATCGACTGATCAGCTCAGCCATTGCGCCCTGCAACAATTCGGTGAGCAGCGCGTCCTTGCTTTCCACGTGGTAATAGACGCCTGCCATCGACAATCCGCACCTGTCGGCGATCATCCTGACCGTCGCAGCGTGGTAACCCTCTTCCACGAAGACATCCAGTGCCACCCGAAAGACCGGGGCGAGGTCTAGTCGTTCAAAGTCCCGCCAGTCCTCGAACCCTGGGCCGGCAGGCTCGGGCGGATCCAGCTCGAGTGGTACTCCGAGCACAGTTGCGAGTGCCTGCAGACGCTCAGCGCCCGGCATGCTCTTGCCGTTCTCGAACTCGCTCAGCGACGACGGACTCATCCCGATCTGCTGCGCCAGTTGCCTAAGCCCCATCTCACGCTCGATGCGCGCTGCGCGCATCCTGACACCTAGCCCGTCCCCACCGATTCGTCCCACCGCTGCCATGCCCACCACGGTATCCCGCCGACTCGCGATTGCCCGGCTAGACGGCTAGGTTGCATGCCAAGTGGGTCATCCCCGATACCAGGTTCGCAACTTGTTCGAAACTTATCGATCGATAGTCCTTGACGAACCAAACAGGTGACAATACGGTCTTCGTGTGATGTTCGAGCGATGAATGTCACATCACAGCGCGAATACGAGACCCCGGACCAGGTCCGGCAACTGCGCAATCTCACCCTCTGATAAATACGTTCAGCGTCGCCTACGACGCCCGGTCAGGAGCATCCCAATGAGCGACATCCTCGAGTTTGCAGAGCAGTTCTTCAACGCTGTCCAGGGCGGTGACATCGATGCGGTAGCCGGCTTTTACCGCGACGACGTAACCGTCTGGCACAACTTCGACAACCTCGATCAGTCTCGTGAGGACAACCTCGCGACCCTCGCTGGAATCTCCAGCCGCTACGACGAATTCGGTTACGAGGACGTCCGCCACACCGCAGTCGAGGACGGATTTCTCCGCCAGCACGTCATCAAGGCCACGATCGGAGAGAAGACCGTCAACGTTCCCGCGGTCCTGCGCGTGTACGTCGAGAGCGGCAAGATCCACCGTATCGAGGAGTACTTCGACCGCGGCCAACTCAACATCGTCTTTGGCTGACCCAACCCTCGAACACCCGAGGGACAGGTGCCGCCACTACCATAGCCAGCCCAATGTTCGTAACTTAGCGATCGATAGGTCTTGACGAACCGAACACTCGGCAATAGTCTCGAACCAAGGCAACGGCGCGGTGAGCGTCACAGAGCAGGGAGAGTGTGATGACAAATACGGAATTCGAACTCGGCGGCGTATGCCACTTGGCGCTGGTGTGTCAGGACATGGAACGCACCGTCGACTTCTACACCAACGTCCTGGGCATGAAGCTGTCCATGACACTCTCCCTGCCCGGCGGCGGACAGCACTTCTTCTTCGACATGGGCGGCGGACAGTTCATCGCATTCTTCTGGTTCGCCGACGCCGCCCCCCACGCCCCCGGCATCGCAGCACCCGCGGCAATCCCCGGCATCGGCAAGGAAATCGCGTCAGCGCACGGCTCCATGAACCACGTGTCGTTCAAGATCCCGCTCGACAAGTTCGACGAGTACAAGGCCAAGCTCGAAGCCAAAGGCGTGCAGACCGGCCCCATGCTCAACCACGACATGTCCGAGCGCGGGATCAGCTTCGGAGAGAGCGACTCCACGTTCGTTCGATCGATCTACTTCTTCGACCCGGACGGCATCCTGCTCGAGTTCGCGGCCTGGACCCGAGAGCTACGCGAGGACGATGTGAAGCACGCTCCCCGGACCGCAGACGGTGACCTTGGCACCCCGGTTGGGGCTGCCGCCAAATGAGCGAGATACTCGAGCTCGCAGACAAGATGTTCGGAGCCCTCGAGCTCGGTAATGTCGCCGTTCTCGACGAGATCTATCACGACGACGTGAAGATCTGGCACAACTGGGACAACGCCGAGCAGTCCCGTGAGGACAACCTCCGCATCCTCTCAGGCATCCCCACCCGCTACGACGACTTCGGCTACGACGACCCACGCTGCGTCGCACTCGAGGATGGCTTTGTGCGCCAGCACGTCATCCGGGCGTCCATCGGAGACAAGACCGTCAACGTCCCCACGATCTTTCGGGTATACGTCGACGGCGGCAAGGTCCGTCGTATCGAGGAGTATCTGGACGCAGGTCAACTCCGCAAGGTGTTCGCCTGAAGAGTACGCAGTACATAGAACAGCCACGCCGATCAATTTGATCGGCGTGGCTGTCGCGTTGCACTACCTTGCCGCGCAGGCAGATTCGCACTATCTCCAGATCACAGGAAGAACGCTGCGACTTCGTCCACCGCTTTGGCCAGAGCTTCTGCGATCTCCTCACGGGTCACATCCGACATCCGACTCTTGGGTGTGGACACGTTCAAGGTGTACCGCGCCCCGCCGTACTCGCCGAGCGAAACCGACACCGATGCAACTTCATCCTCGGACTCTTCGTCGCTGGTAGCGAAGCCGACTTTGCGAATCTCCGTGAGCTGGCGCAGCAGTGCCGACCGCTTGGTGATCGAGTGCGAGGTCAGGCCCGTCAGCTTCTCCTCGGGATAGAGCTCACGTACTGCGCGGTCATCCAGCGCTGCGAGCAACGCCTTGCCGGACGATGTGCAGTGCGCGGGCATCGTCATCCCCATGCGGGACCCCACGCGCACCGCCCTTGCGCTCTCGACCGAGTCCACGAAAGTCACCGTGTTCCCATCAAGCCGGGCCAGATGGACAGTCTCACCCAGACTGGTCGAGAGACGCTCGAGCACCGGATGCACCCGTGCTCGAACGTCGGTCTGACGCAAGACCGCGAACGCTATCGTCGTCAAGGCAGGACCCGGCTCGTATGCCCGCGAGCCCTCGACCTGACGAACGAAACCTCGGTACTGCAACATCGCCAGCAACCGGTGCGCGGTCGACGAGGCAACCGAGAGGTACTCACTCACATCGGTCAGCCGGATACTGCGGCGCTCGCCCAGCAGCAGCAGGATCCGAAGTGCATTATCGACGGACTCGATCGGGTACTGCGGACGGTTCGCAGATGAATCTTCCTTTGCGGTCACGCAGGTAGCGTAACGGCAGAAGTTCGCAGATCATTCTTCGTGACCTTGCCCGACGCGTTTCGCGGCAACATATCGACCACAACGAGGTCGGTCGGCAACTTGTAGCGGGCCAACCTCTCCCCTGCCCAAGTGCGCAGCGCCTCGACGGTCAGTTCCCCCGCACCCGCCTTCAGCGAGACCACTGCGACCGGGGTCTCGCCCCACGTCTCGTGAGCCTGGCCGATCACCGCAACCTCGGCGATGTCGGGGTGGCCGGCCAGCGCATTCTCGACCTCGGCGCAGTAGATGTTCTCTCCGCCGGAAATGATCATGTCCTTCGCGCGGTCCACGACATAGATGAAGCCCTCGTCGTCCATTCGCACCAGGTCACCGGAGTGGAACCAGCCGCCGGCGAAAGCCTGCGCCGTCGCCTCCGGGTTGTTCCAGTAGCCGGTCATGAGCCCCGGGCCGCGGTAAACGATCTCGCCGACCTCTCCGTGCTGCACATCCACCATGTCGGGGTCGACGATGCGTGCCCAGACCCCGGGAGCCGGGCGTCCGACGGAGCCGAGTTTGCGGCGCGAGTCCTTTGCCTCGAGCACGCACGTGACCGGCGACATCTCGGTCTGTCCGAACAGCGCAAGGCTCGACGCGCCCGGCAGCACCTCGTCCATCTTGCGGAGCAGCGTGTCGCTGGCCGGCGCCGCGCCCCAGGAGCTGACGCGGAGCCGTGACAGATCACGCGGCGCTCGCTCTTGCTCGTCACAGACCGCCTGCCACTGAGTGGGCACGAGGAACGTCGAGGTGACCCGCTCGCGCTCCGCAACGTCGAGCAGGGCACCCGCATCGAAGGAGACGCTCGGCAGGATGACCATCGTGGCGCCCACCAGGATGGACGGGGCCACCAGGCCGATGGTGCCGATATGGAACAGCGGCGCTGCGCAGAGGCTGACCTCGTCATGCATCTCGAAGCGGAACGCCATGAGATTTGTGGTCGACTGCGCTGCCAGGTTGCGATGCGTGAGGACGGCCCCCTTGGGTCGTCCGGTGGTGCCCGAGGTGTACATCAGCAGCGCTGACTGTGCCTCGTCCACCTCCTCGACGATTCCTCTCGAACCGGGGTGAGAGAGGAGAACGTCGTATGGCGTTGCACCATCAGTGCTCTCGCTGCCGAGCTGGAATACCTGCACCGGACCCTCGGCCTTTGCAACTGCCGCGATTCCGGTGGCGCTCGCCTGTTCGTCCACGAAAAGGACGGCAGACCCGCTGTTGTCGAGTGTGAACGCCACCTCACCGACGCTCAGCCGGAAGTTGATCGGCACCGCGATAGCACCGATTCGGTTGGCGGCGATCATGATCTCGATGTATTCGGCCTGGTTGCCCATCAGCACTGCAACGCGGTCGCCCGAGCCCACGCCGCGCTCGGTGAGTGCGGAAGAGACGGCAACCACTCGCTCCTGAAGCTGCGCCCAGGTTATCCGGCGGTCACCGAAGACGATGGCCGTCAGGCCCCCGCGCTCAAACGCATACCGTGCAACCTGATTGACCCAGTGCTGCTTTCGCGCAAGCGCCAGATCATCCATCTCGATGCTCGTATTCACCACTGCGCCTTGGGGAAACGGTCGGCGATCCAATCGCAGATCACTTCGGCGACGGCTTCGCGGGCACCGGGCTCCTGGAAGTAATGATCGCCGGGCAGGTCCTTGCGCGACTTGTCCTCGCTCGCAAAGGCGCTGTACAGCGTGTCCGCGTCGCTCGGAAACACACCCGAATCGCCGTCAGGGTTGATGACCAACGCCGGCACCGTGATCTTCTCCATGTGCATTTCCGCGCGACACTGAGATTCTTCGAGGCTCCACATGTGCAGCCAGTTCCGCAGGGTGCTGCCCGCACCGATGCCGCGGTCGCCGCGGTTGGCCGCGGGAGTCTCCCCGCGATAGCACTGACCTTCCGGGCGACTACTCGGATCCAGCGTCGCATCCATCATCCGGGGATCCGCCCATGTACGTGGGACGCCGAAGTGCCGGTCGTAGTAACCGGCGTCGGTGACCCGGGCAAGCTCTTCCTTGGCCCAGGCGGTGATCCGGTGGTTGCGAGCAACCTGCGCGGCGCGGTACTTCTCGATGAATTCCTCGGAGTACGGCGGACCGTTCACCGGGTTGAACAGGTCGAGTTCGGGGTCGGTCAGCGTCGGGTCGTTCTCGTCGACGACGGCTGCATCCAGCCATGCGGTGAGAACATCGGGCCGGCCGCCGTGCGCCGCGAGTGAGACGTAGGCATCACCGGCGATGAGATCGTTGATACCCACTGCGGGTTCCATGTCGCGGGCGGGGCGGATGCACGGCGAGGTGGCTTGCGCCTGATAGGCCGCCATGAGCGAGCCGCCACCGGAATTACCAAGCAGGATAACCTGATCCACACCCTCGTGCTCCTTGAGCCAGCGCACGCCCACACCGATGTCGACCAGGGCCGCATCGAGGTTGAAAAGCTCTTCGTAACCGCGGTAGCGGGTGTTCCAGCCCAGAAATCCAATGCCGCACACAGCCATGAACTCGGCGAGGTAATGCTCCGAGAAATCAATCTGGTAATGCGTAGCGATCATTGCGATGCGCGGCTTCTTGCCGGCCGGCGTGTAGTACAGGCCTTGGCACGGGTAGCCGCCGGCACCCGCGCGCTTCGCGCCGGGGGACTCGGTGCTGACAAATTCCTTGTGGACGGTCGGGCTGGTGGTAACGCCGGTCATGGTTAGACAACCTCGAATTCATTGAGACTTGCGTACTTCTTCAAGTGCGAGAACATCAAATCGACCCGTTCGAGGACGATCGGATCCGTCAGTCGGCCCTGCTCGTCAAAGTGATTGGGCGCAAAGCTGAGGAGAATCTCGGGCCCCGGCAAGACTGGGGACCGCGAGAAGACGAAGGTGTGACGCAGTTCGAACTGGCTCCGCGCTGTTCCGAGTCGGCCGGGCGTCGCGCCCATGATCGCCACGGGCTTGCGCTCGAGTACCGACTGTCCGAGGGGAAGCGAGAGCCAGTCGAGCGCGTTCTTGAGGACACCAGGGATGCCGCCGTTGTATTCCGGCGTCGCGATCAGCAGGGCATCAGCGGCCGCGACTTCGGCGCGTAGCGCGTGGACACTCTCGGCCTCGTTGCCGAAATCGTCTTCGTTGAGCATCGGGATCTCACCCAGAAGCTTCGTAATCCGCACATCGACGTCGTCCGGCGCCATTGCCGCGGTCGCCTCGATGAGCTTGCGGTTCCACGATTCTGCGCGGAGACTGCCCGCAATCGCGCAGATCACAAATTTTCCGTCTTTCATCATGCAGCTCCCAGATAGGCCGCGACGACAGCTTCGTCGCGGATAACTTCGGCAGGCTTGCCGAGGGCAATTCTTTGACCAAAGTTGAGGACACACACGCGATTCGAGATGCCCATGACCATTTTCATGTCGTGCTCGACGAGCAGAATCGCCACTCCGAGGTCACGGTTCACCTTCACGATGGTTTCCGTCATCTCGGCGGACTCGTCGTGGTTCATTCCTGCGACGGGCTCATCGAGCATGATCAACCGCGGCTCCATCGCCATTGCCCGCGCCAACTCGATACGCTTCTGAGTTCCGTGCGGCAGCGATCCGACGGGGGTGTCGGCGAGATGCTCGATCTGCATCATCGCGGCGACCTCGCGAACCTTCTCCACCGCCGCTTTCTCCTCGCGCGCCGAGCGGCCCAGCCACAGCATGTTCTCGAGTGCCCCCGCGCGCATCGCGTTGTGCCGCGAAAGCAGCAGGTTGTCCAGCACCGTCATAGCCGGGAAGACCTCCACATTCTGGAAAGTCCGGGCGATGCCCTTCTTGGCGATCCTGTGAGCCGGGAGACCGAGGAGTTCCGCACCGGCGAAGCGCACCGAGCCGGACTGCGGTGAGTACACGCCGGAGATGCAGTTGAACAACGAGGACTTGCCTGCACCGTTCGGACCGATAACGGAGAACAACTCACCCTCGGCGATCGAGAAGCTCACGCCGTCAATGGCTTTGACCCCGCTGAAGCTCAGAGAAAGACCCTCGATCTCCAACAGGTTTGCACGCGTCTCAGACATGCTGGATCGCTCCTTCGGTATCGATTCCCGCGGGCTCTGCTGCGGGTGCGGCTGTGCCCACTGCCGACGCCCCCAGATAGAGCTCTGCAATTTCCGCATCGCCCCGCAGATCCTCCGCCTTGCCCTCCTTGACCACACGGCCACCCTCGAGAACATAGGCATACTGGGCAATCGCCATCGCCATTGCCGCGTTCTGCTCGACAAGCAAGATCGACGTGCCCTCCTTGTTGATGGCAACGATCACGTCTCGGACGTCCTCGACGATTTTCGGTGCCAATCCGAGGCTTGGTTCGTCGAGCAGAAGAACCTTCGGCGCCGACATCATTGCTCGCCCGATCGCGAGCATCTGCTGCTCGCCGCCCGAGAGGTAACCGGCTTTACGTTGCATCAGATCGCCCAAACGCGGGAAATGGTGCAGCACCCGCTCGCGCGCCTCGAGTTCCTGGGCCTTGCGATAGCGCCGTACGTAACCGCCGCTGGCCAGATTCTCCGCCACGGTCAGTCCCGGGAAGATCTGCCGGCCTTCGAGAGCCTGGGCAAGTCCTGCCTTGACGCGCTTCGACGAGCGTTCGTTGGTGACGTCCTTACCCAGCAGTTCGACCTTGCCCGAAGCCACCGTGCCGCCGTGCACGCCGAGCAGACCTGAGACAGCACGCATCAGCGTTGACTTACCGGCGCCGTTCGGCCCGAGAAGGCTGACGATCTGGCCTTCGGGAACCGTGAGACTCACGTCCTCGAGTGCCAGCGAAGCTGCGCCGTAGCGGACACTAAGGCTGTCGATAACCAGCGAGTTCATTTGCTACCTCCGGAGATTCGGGCTCGTATCCAGTCGACAGGCCGCTTGAAGAGGGCGACCAAGCCCTTGGGCTCGAAGATGAGAACCAGCACGATCACGAACCCGTACAGGAACTGCGAGAGCAGGGGCGCGGTGACGCCGCCCTCGGCGCTGGCATCCTTCGATACAAACGGAAGATACGGCGAAACCACGTTGACCATCTCGGGCATCGCTTTGATGAAGAATGCGCCGAGTATCGCGCCCGCGACAGTCCCCATACCGCCGATGACAACCATGGCGATGAAGTCGACGGAGACCATCATCGTCCACTGGCTCGGCGTGAAGTAGCCCATGTAGGACACGAGCAGTGCCCCGGAGACACCGGCGAGGGCCGAGGAGATGACGAAGGCGACGACCTTGGTCCGCGTCACCGGTATACCCGCGACGCCGGCGGCGATGTCCCGGTCTCGGACAGCCATGAAGGCACGACCGAGCCGCGAGCGCTTGAGGTTCCACGTCAGCACTGTGACAACGAGCAGCACTGCCAGCGCGAAGTACCACCATGCCTGGAACGAGGTCAGGATCTCCTCGCCTCCCGACGACCAGTAGCCGTCCAGCAGATCCTGCCCGTTGATTTCGACCGCAGGGGCCGTCCGGCCGTTGACGCCACCGCTCATACTGGTCCAGGTTTCCCAGACGTACGTGCCGATGAAAATCAGGGCCAATGTCGCGACTGCCAGGTAGAGCCCGCGGATGCGCACTGCCGCCGGAGCGACCACACCACCCGCAAGTCCGGCAACCACGGCAGCCGCAGGCAACCACACCCAGACCGGGAGTCCCTCATCGACTCCCAGCCAGGCTGAGGTGTACGCACCGATCGCCATGAATACCGCGTGGCCCATCGAGATCTGACCGGCAAATCCCGTGATGACCTGCATGCCGAGGGCACCGATTGCCGCAATCAACGCGAAGATTCCGACGCCCATCCAGAGGTCGGACTGCAGCACCCACGGCACAACGAGCATTGCCACGACCCATACTGCAACCCACACACGCGTGCTTCGTTTCTTGGTCGGCACGACCGCGCGGGGACCACCTGTGGTGTCATCGCCGACAGATGCGGGTTCGAGAGTTGTTGTCATCGGTCAGACCCTTTCAATGCTTTTGCTGCCGAAGAGTCCGTAGGGCCGGACCACCAGCACGGCAAACATGACGATGTAGGGCAGGACCTCGTGCAGTCGGCCGCCCCCGATGTCCGACAGGTAGTAAGACCCCATCACCTGAATCAGGCCGACGATCAGGCCGCCGACGATCGCGCCGACCAGTGAGTCCATTCCACCGATCACGATCGCCGGAATGGCAAGCAGTGCAACGACACCCAAGGACGGCGATACGACCCGAGGAAAGGATGCCAGGAACACACCGGCCACAACGGCGAGGAAGGCCGCGAGACCCCACGAGAGTGCGAACATCCGCCGCACATCGATTCCCTGTGCGAGGGCTGCTTCCTGGTGACTTGCAGTCGCGCGGAGCGCCAGTCCGTACGGTGTCTTCTGGAAAAAATAGGCCAGCCCAGCGAGGACCACCACGGAAGTGCCGATCGTCGCGATACCACTCCACGGCAGCACCACGGAGCCGATATTCACTGTGCCCGAGCCGACGGGACCCGCCGGTCCATGTGTTCCGACACCCCAGATCATCAGGATTGCCTGGTGAAGCATGATCGAGATACCCAGTGTCGCAAGCACAACGGTCGTTACGGATTTGCCGACCATGCGGCGCAAGAAGACTGCCTCGATCAAGACCGCAAGGACCACCATGATGACGGCGGCGATGACGAACGCCAGCCCCCAGGGCATGACGGCCATCAAGGCCAGCACCGAGTAGGCGCCCAGCGCCACAATCTCCCCGTGGGCAAAGTTGAATGTGTGGGAGCCCTTGAACATGATCACGAACCCGAGTCCGATCAAGCCGTAGACCATCCCTAGGGCGATACCCTGGAAGCCGAGCTGTAAGAAGAGCGACATTGCCCCTTCTACTCCTTTAGTCGAACAGTGTGTGGTCCTGATGTGCCGTCGGATTGCCCGCAGCCTTGCGGAGGCGGGCATTCCGGAATCCAGTTAGAAGCCGTTCGCGGCGCCCCAGGCCTTGGCCTGTTCAGACTCCTGGAAGTCTCCGACCGGGACCGTCAGTCCATCAGCCCCGACGCGGTTCATCCGCGTCTGGTAGCTGACGATCGAGTCGCCGTCCTTGAGATTGACGGCGGGCAGGATGCCACCGAAATCGATTTCGAGGTTTTCCATCGCCGCAAGCACACCGTCGCGAGTGAGGTCCTTGTTCTCACAGGCCTTTTCGAGCACTGCCTGGGTTGCCACGGCGCTGAGCCAACCGACAACCTGGAAGTTGCTGGGCTGCTCATTCGGCGCGTACTGCGCCAGCGCCGCCTTCAGGTCGGTGATGCCCTGGACGTTGTCACTCAGCGTGCCGTAACTGGCGGAAACGAAGAAGTTGTCGGTCAGGCCCGCGAGCGGCTTGGCCAGCGCAGCGTTCCAGGCGCCCGAGTAGCCGACCCACTGAGGCTTGTAGCCGAGCTGGGCGGACTGGCCCACGATGCCTGCGGTCTGGGCCATGGTGTTGGCCAGGACCCCAACCTGAGCGCCGGACTGCTTCAACGCGGTGGCCTGCGCCGTGAAGTCGTTATCGGTGGCCGTATATGTCGGGCTGGCGACGATCTCGACGCCGGGGATCTTCCCGGCAGCAAACTTGACCGCACCGGAGTAGACCTCACCGAACTCGTCCGCAGGCGCGACGACAGCGACCTTGAGCGGGTTGGCAGCGCTTGCGCCGGCCTCCTGTGCGGCCCAGACGAGGCCGTTGATCAGCTCCACCTCGAAGGGCGGGGTGTAGATGGAGACCTTGTCGAGCTTGATTGCAGAAGTATTGAGCGAGGACGCGAAGGTGGGCATGTTGTCCTTCACGATGTTGTCCTTGAGAGCCATCATCGCCGGAGTACCGATCAGCTGCGGCATCATCAGCACTTTGTTGTTGATAGCGCGGTACTGCTGCGTTGCCACCTGCGGGTCGTACTTGGTGTCCACCTTGTTCAGAACCAGCTTGCGGCCGCAGACGCCCCCGGCGGCGTTGACCGCGTCCACCTGCACCTGTGTGCCGATCGTGGCCGAGGTAGCTGCTTGGGCGATAGGACCGGAGTAGTCGGAGAGCAACGCCAAATCGATCTCGGTGTCAGTTACGCCGACACCAGTCTTGACGCCGCCGGAGCTCGTGGTGTCTCCATTGCCCGACCCACCGCATGCGGTCAGCGTGAGCATCGCAGCGACCGCGACTGCCGGAACCGTCTTCCTCAACATCATCCAAATGCCTCTTTTTCACTCTGTGACCTGACGCACATCAAATCGGCGCTCCTGTGCATTGAACAGTTCCGCGGCCTTCTAGTCAAGGCCTGTCTATCGATCGCTAAGTTCCAAACACGAGCATTTCTAGCTGCATATATTCTGCAAAGTTTCTCTGTGCAGAAAGAACTTCTGCCAAACATGCAGGTAACCGCAATACGGGCAGGGCTTCAGAAATCAAGCAGGAAAGACATCCAAGTACGTCCCATCTACGAGATTCACTCAGAAAATTCTCCGGTAGAGCGATCACACCGGGAATCCGAGCAAGCAATCCGATGGACGGCGAATCGCATCGTCGGAAACATCGGGATCAAATACGACAAACACCCCCGGAGGTACGCGAAGACCAGGACACGCCGTCCCACATCGAGACGAAGGGACCCCATTTTCAGCCCCGTCATGCACATCCGGAGGTGTCTGCGAAGCGCTGACAGCTCAGATCGGTCGAACGGCCTCCGACCTCCTGCTGTCAGAAACCGTTTGCCTCGCCCCAGGCGCGAGCCTGATCGGTCTCGGCCCAGTCAGTGATCGGGATCAGCAGGCCGTCAGCGTTGATGCTGTTCATCCGACTCTTGTAGCTGACAATCGTGTCACCGGTGCCGAGGTTGACAGCCGGCAGGATGCCACCGAAATCAATATCGAGGTCCTGCACCGCCGCCAGAACACCCTCACGGGTGAGATCCTTGTTCTCACATGCCTTTTCCAACACTGCCACGGTAGCCACACCGCTCAGCCAGCCGGCGACCTGGAAGTTGCTCGGCTTCTCGTCCGGCGCGTACTCCGCCAAGGCGGCATTCATATCCTTGATGCCCTGGACGTCATCGTTCAGAGCGCCGTAGCTGGAGGCGATGAAGTAGTTGTCGATCAGGCCCGCGAGCGGCTTTGCCAGTGCTGCGTTCCAGGATCCCGAGTAACCGACCCACATCGGTTTGAAGCCGAGCTGGGCAGACTGACCGACCAAACCGGGCGTCTGAGCCATGGTGTTGGACAGCATTACGACCTGCGCACCGGAGTTCTTGAGCTCCGTAGCCTGCGCGGTGAAGTCATTGTCCGTGGGGCTGTACGTCGGACTGGAGACAACCTCGACGCCGGGAATCTGCGTCGCGGCAAACTCGACCGCACCAGCGTAGGTCGTTCCGTATTCGTCCGCGGCCGCGACGACGCCGACCTTGAGCGGATTGGCTGCGCTGGCGCCGATCTTCTGAGCTGCCCAGACAAGGCCGTTGATCAACTCCACCTCGAACGGCGGGGTGTAGATGGAGACATCCTCGAGCTTGAGCGACGACGAGTTGAGCGATGCCGAGAAGGTCAGGATGTCGTCCTTCGCGATGCTGTCTTTGATAGCCATCAGCGGGGCCGTACCCATCACCTGCGGAATCATCACAACCTTGTTCGCGATGGCCCGGTACTGCTGGGTGGTGACCTGGGGGTCGAACTTGGTGTCCATCTTGTGCAGAACAATCTGACGCCCGCAGATGCCGCCGGCAGCATTGACCTGGTCCAGCTTGATCTCCAGGCCGATCGAGCCGGAAGTTGCCGCTTGAGCGATCGGACCGGAGTAGTCGGTGAGGATCCCGAGGTTGATCTCGGTGTCGCTGACACCCTTTCCGGTCTTGACCCCATCTGTACTGGCGGAGTCTCCACCGGCCGACCCTCCACAAGCAGTCAACGTGAGCATCGTGGCGATTGCGAGGGCTGGAGCAGCTTTCCTCAACATCTTCAGTACGTCCCTTCGGGTTGTGACCTGACCCACACCGAAACTGTGGTCCTGAGCATTGAACAGGCACACAGGCCGTCAAGTCAAGACCATCTTAGCGATCGCTAAGGCAATTCTTTTAGTCACTCAACCTGGCCTAATGCTGACAAATTTCCCCTTGCAGAGAAGCTCTCTGCCGAACGCCGTGCCCCGGGAGCGCGCAACCGACAAGCCCGATTCGACAGCAACACCTCGCCGGTTCCGGCCATGTCGACGAGAAATATTCGCCGTCATGACATATCGCGAATCGGACTTCACAACCCGAGACACGCACCACCCGCCACCTAACGCCGAAACCGGGATTCACCAAGCTCCAGACAATTCAGATTGTACACAATCTATCGCAAATTTTGACCATAGAGCGTCAAACTAGCGATTTCTGCATACAAAGACTGTCGTATCCCTACGTAAGCAGAAGCGAAACCGAGAACTATGACCGGTCAGTCGATACAGAAGTCGACACCGGTCGAATTCGACAGCGGCAACTCCGGACAGAATTCCGCCGCATCTGACGCGCCACTGGACACCGCACCACGAATCTTTTTGCGACACAGCAAGAGCAGTAAACTTCCCTGGTCGAGGTCAGCGGAAGTCTCACGGCCGCAGCTCAATTGACACCAAACATGTTCAGCCACTCCGATCGTGAAGGATTTCGCTCGCTCAGCGAGCGAAATCCTTCACGATCAACGGACCCGCTTCAAGTCCTTTCGCTATTGACGTTCGACACCGCACCTGACTACTTTGATGTACGTATGCGAAATATCTCGCACTGCTACGCATTTCGATTCCCAGGTCCACAGCAAACCCATCGAGGCGGCAGGCCCGTGGTGGCCAATGGATACAAACCCACAGAGTTCGGGAGTTGTTGCATGAGTATCGATATCGATAAGAACGGGATATCCGCGCACACCGAAACAGAACCGGTGTTGCATATAGAAGGCTTGTCGGTAGATTTCATCACCGACCATGGATGGACCCGCGTCGTCGACGAAATCGATCTGTCCACACCGGCGGGCTCGATTGTCGGCGTCGTCGGAGAATCCGGGTCCGGCAAAACAGTGACTTCGCTTGCGGCAATGGGCTTGTTGCCGGCAGCGACGTCGCGAGTAACCGGGTCGATCCGGGTAGCCGGACGAGAACTCGTCGGTCTGACCGACCGCGAACTGGCTGACGTCCGCGGCACGGAGGTGTCGATGATCTTCCAGGAACCCCGGCGCAGCCTGGATCCCGCCTTCTCAGTCGGATCCCAGATCGCGGAGGTGGTGCGCCGGCACGATCGGGTGGGACGGAAAGCTGCCTGGGCGCGCGCGGTGGAAATGCTCGATGCGGTGGGAATCGACAACGCGGCGATACGCGCCCGTGCCTACCCACACGAGTTCTCCGGAGGAATGTGCCAGCGTGTGATGCTCGCGATCGCCATGGTGTGCAAACCCAAGCTACTGATCGCCGACGAGCCGACCACCGCGTTGGACGTAACTGTGCAATCGCAGATGCTCGACTTGATGCGAGAAGTGCAGCAGCAGTTCGACGTTTCCATTCTGTTCATCACCCATGACCTCGGCGTCGTCGCACAAATGTGTGACTCCGTCAACGTCATGTACGCGGGCCAGGTAATCGAGTCCGCGTCGGTTCGGGACCTGTTCCTTTCCCCGCAGCATCCCTACACCCAAGGGTTGCTCGACGCGATTCCCGACCACCGCGACCGATCGGCCCCGCTGAAGGCGATTCCGGGAGCAGTACCGGCGCCGTGGGACTGGTCGCAGTCGTGCCGGTTTGCGCCCAGGTGCCCTCACACCAGGCCGGAATGCGAATCCGGAACAATTCCGCTTGCGTCGAACGCGTCGAGCGAATCGGTTCGTGCAGTGCGGTGCGTGCGCGCGAATGATCTGTTGCTGGAAGGAATCACAGGATGAACCCGCTACTCGAAGTGTCAGATTTGGTGAAAACCTATCCGTCGAAGCGCACTATGCTCGGACGCGTACGAGAACGCACCACGGTGACCGATCATGTCTCGTTCACCGTCGAGCGCGGTGAAACTCTGGGAATCGTCGGAGAATCCGGCGCCGGCAAATCCACCGTCGGTCGACTTGCACTGCGATTGATCGAGCCGGACTCAGGTTTCGTGAAGTTCGACGGCCAGGACGTACTCGGACTGTCGAAGACGGAGCTGCGAACGTTCCGTCAACGGGCACAGATGATCTTCCAAGATCCCTTCTCGTCCCTCGATCCGCACATGACGATCCGCGCTGCAGTGGGAGAGCCGCTCACGATCCACCGTGGTTTGAAGGGAGCGGATCGCGATGCCGCTGTCGTTGCGCTGTTGACGCGGGTCGGACTTCGGGCCGACCAGCTCGACAAGTATCCACGCGAGTTCTCCGGCGGCCAGCTGCAACGCATCGCCATTGCACGTGCGCTGTCCACAGAGCCGGATTTCATCGTCTGCGACGAGCCGGTGGCCGCACTGGACGTATCGATTCAGGCTCAGGTCCTCAACCTGCTCATCGACCTGCAACGTGAGCGAGGGTTAGCGTATGTGTTTGTCTCGCATGACCTGTCGCTGGTCAGGTTTTTGGCGCACCGGGTCGCGGTGATGCTCAAGGGCGTCATCGTCGAGACCGGCCCCACTGAGCAGGTCTTCACCGATCCTCAGCACCCGTATACCAAGACGTTGTTGCAAGCGATCCCAGATCCGCGGGCGCAGTTTCTCGATCTACGAACCGACGCCGTTGCGGGCCCAGCAATTTCCGGCACTGTGAAGGAGTTGTGATGCTGAACCTGATCGTCAAGCGAATCGCGTCGGCTGTCCCGATGCTGTTGCTCGTCAGCTTCTTCGTCTACGCGATGGTCGATCTCGTGCCAGGCGACGCTGCGGCCGTGCTGGCCGGTGACAATGCCAGCCCCGAACAGATCGAACAGACTCGGCAGGCACTCGGCCTGGATCAACCGTTGATCATGCGGTATCTCGAATGGCTCGGTGGAGCGTTGACCGGAGATCTGGGAACCTCCCTGTACAGCACTCAGAGCGTCGTACACATTCTCGGGGAACGCCTTCCGGTCACACTCTCGCTGACACTCGTCACCATGCTGATCGTGGTAGCTGTCGGGCTTCCCGCGGGAATTTTCGCTGCGGTGCATCCGAACTCGTGGCTGGACCGGACTCTGACAGTGCTCTCGAGTGTCGCAATGGCGGTACCGCCGTTCATCGTCGCGCTGGCGTTGGTGATCCCCCTGGCAATCCTCAGCCCGATTTTCCCTGCCACCGGATATGCGCCGTTGGCTGACGGAGCCGGTGTGTGGCTGCAGCATCTGATCCTTCCGGCCATCGCGATTGCGGCCATCTCGGCCGCCGAACTTGCCCGGCAGACCCGTGCCTCACTCATCGACGTATTGGGCAAGGACTACATTCGTACCACTCGCGCAAAAGGGTTGCTGCGGAGCACCATCATCGGAAAACACGGCCTCAAGAACGCTGGTATTCCGATTATCACGGTTCTGGGACTGCAGGTCTCACGCGTACTGGCCGGAGCGGTGACGGTGGAGTTCGTCTTCGCCCTTCCCGGGCTGGGAACCCTCGCCGTGAGCTCCGTGTTCTCTCGCGATGTCCCGGTGATCCTCGGGATCGTCATGCTCTGCGCGGTGCTCATCGTGCTGATCAACGTGCTCGTCGATGCCACCTACGGCTACCTCAATCCCCGCGTCCGCGTCTGAAAGGCCGATCATCATGCACGACAAGACCGTTGCCGATGTGACACGTCCACCGAATCCCTTTGTTCACTTCTGGACCACCAGTCGTCCGCTTCGTTTGCTCCGAGGCAATCGACTCGCGATGGTCTCGTTGGGGTTCCTCGTCTTCGTCATCCTGCTGGCCGCTTTCGGTGGCGTGCTCGCGCCCTACGATCCTAATGCGCAGGACCTGTCGAACAGCTTCGCCCCTGCGAGTGGATCCCACCTGCTGGGTACCGACATCTACGGCCGCGACATGCTCAGCCGACTCTTGGATGCAGCGTCGGTCACGTTAGCCGCGATCGTTCAAGCCGTCGGTGTCGCCGCGGTATTGGGGATCCCGTTCGGATTGCTCGCCGGACTCGTCGGAGGCGCAGTCAGCACAGTGCTGTCTCGGATTTCCGATGCTCTGCAGTCGTTGCCGCCCCTGATCCTGGCCATCGCGATCGTCGGCATCCTGGGACCGGGCCTGACAAACGCGATGCTTGCGATCGGTATTGTTCTGGCCCCCTCGCTGTTCCGCCTCGCTCGCGGCGCCGCCGAGTCAGTCGCTACCGAAACCTATATCGAAGCGTGCCGAGCACTGGGTTGCTCCCAGTGGCGCCTACTGTGGCGTCACGTACTTCCCAACGCCGCGTCCCCAATTCTGGTGCAGCTCACATTCTCCGCAGGAGTCGCCATTGTCGCCGAGGCATCATTGAGCTTCCTCGGACTCGGTGTTCAGTCGCCGCAGACATCCTGGGGCAGCATGCTGCGAGACGCGTTCGACAACGTCTACACAGCACCAACCGCATTGATCGCCCCCGCGATCATGATCGTCGCAACCGTTCTGGCATTCTCGACGTTCGGCGACGGCCTTCGTGACGCCTTGGAAGGCACCGGCACCACTCGAAAGATCAGGCTGCTCAGCCGCAGCAAGTAGATTGAGAAGCAACGCTTCCGGGGTCCGATCGATGACGAGCTCGTCGTCGATTGGACCCCACATTTGTACCCTTGACCGATCGTCACGCGCCATCACCATCACCGAGACGGATCATGAGTCCGTCCGCTCACACCCCGTCCAGCACAGCGGCACGCACTGTTCCGCAAGGTATTCCGCCATCCTGAGCATGAGCAGACGGATAATGTTGATCCGCGCACAGGAAATGCCGCAGCGAACAGAACGTCAAATCAGTTCTGTTCGCTGCGGCAAGTGAGCTAGTAGGTTACCTAGTGGCCCGGTCTACTTCGCGATACCGACATGACGCAGATCCGGGATGCCCTGGATATGGGACATTGCCATATCGGTTGCTCCGATAACCTTGTCGGAGAATGCGAACTGCGTCGGTGTAGCGCAGATGAAGACGTTCATCGCCTGCTCGGTCGCGATCGACGTTACGTCCTCGAGAGCTCGAGCTTGCTGATCCGCTGTGAGGGACGGGTCGAAAGCACGGTCAAGAGTTTCGTCGAAACCGGCCGGGCGCGGCCCGGGGAACAGCGCCGGCGAACGGTACCAGTACTGGAACGACTGCAGCGAACTCGGCCGCGGCACTCGGCCGTTGAGAACCGCGTCGTAGGCGTCGCCTTGGGTGAATCGTGTATTCATTTCTGCCTGATCAACCTCTTGGTAGTTGACCTTGATCCCGATGGCCTCGAACTGCGAGCGAACGGCAGTCGCGATTTCGACCACCGGTGACACTCGGGCAGGAGCCATCATGTCGATCTCGAGGTTGGTGACGCCTGCCGTTTCCAGGATCTGGCGGGCACGCTCAGGATCGAAGTCGTACCGGATCGGCGGTTCCGCGAGGAAGCCGACCTGCCCTGGCGTCGCGGCCTGCGGGTTGGGCATGCACTGACCGTGCAGGATAGATTTGTTGATCCCGTCCCGATCGATCGCGAAGTTCATCGCCTGACGAACCTCCGGACGAGCCATATTGGCGGAGTTGGTGTTTACATTGACGACGTAAGCGGTTGACGGCGGGTATGAGTAGAACCCGAATCCACGACCGAGATTCGATGCCTGGGTGTAGTCGCCGGGCATTGCGTACGCGAGGTCGATCTGGCCTGAACGTAGCGCGTTCATGCGTGCGTTGCCGTCCGCAAATCCCGTGATGGTAATCCGTTCCGGGAGTTGCGCTGACGGGTCCCAGTATCCGTCCCGACGCACATACGACACCGAGTCGCCGACGCGCAGAGTGTCCAGGACGTACGGGCCGGACCCGACGGGACGCACGTCGAGATCAGGGTTGCCGACAGCCTTCGGACTGATGAGCATTCCCTCGACGCCCGACAGTACGTACGGGAGATCCGAAGCCGGGCGATTCGTTCGTATTGTCACCGTCGACGCGTCCGGAGTTTCGATGTCCGACACCATCGAGAAATAGCTGGCGACAGTCGATCCCGGCAAACTTCTCGCGCGTTCCAACGATGCCTTCACCGCCGCAGAATCGAGGACCGTACCGTCGGAGAAAGTGACGTCGTCACGAAGCTTGAAAGTCAGGGATCGTCCGTCCGGCCCGAATTCCCATCCCGTGGCAATCATCGGGGCGAGCTCGGACCCGTTCTCCCCGTTCACGATTTGGGTGAGGCGATCGTAGAGTGGCGTCAGGTAAGGAAATGCTGCGACGGTCGAGGGGACCGTATACGGATCGACCGGGCGGGGAGGAAGGAAGTACCCCACCCGCAGATGACCGGAAGGGTTCGCGGCAGAAGCATCGAGGGTGGCGAGTTCACCGTTGGATGCGACACTTTGACCACCACATCCGGTTACCGCCAGTGCCAATACCACCGCGGCACCGCATATCTTGACGCCTGGAAATCTCATAGATCGGTTCCTCTCACAGAAGTGATGTCGACGCCGGTACCCAGGGAACCGGGTACCGGTAGGGAATTGCTCTACAGATGCACTACGAGCACTCAGGGCTATAGCTGGAAGCGCTTTTCGATCCATTCGGCAATCACGTCAGCGACGTCCGAGCGGGTATCGGTGGGCTTGTCGAAGTAGTGATCACCGGGCATCTCGACGGCAGATTTGTCGATCGACGCGAGTCCATCGAAGAGTGCCGCTGCGTCGCTCGGGAACACTCCGGTATCGGCTGAGCCGTTGATGACAAAACTCGGCACCGAGATGTTCGCCAAGTGCGGGCCGGCGTTGCACTGCGAGGTTTCCTGACTCCACATCGAGAGCCAGGTGCGCAGCGTGCACGAGGTCACCAGGCCCCACGTCGAGCCGTTCGACTGCTTGGGCTCACCGTGGTAGCACCAGTCCGGCCTACGCTCGTTGCCGTCGATGGTCGGATCGACAAACCGTGGATCCGCCCACGTCCGCGGAACTGTGAAAACTCGATCGCGCTGGCCGGCAGCCGCGACGCGTCGCAGTTCCGACTTGACCCACGCGGTGATCCGCGCATTGCGGTCGCGCTGCGCAGCGCGATAGCGAGTAAGGAATTCGGCAGTGAAAGGCCGCTCCAACTCCGGATTCCACAGATCCAGTTCAGGATCGATGAGTGTGGGGTCGTTCTCGTCGATGACTGCGGGGTCGAGTTGACTGGTCAACACGTCGGGGCGCCCCTGGTGTGCCGCCAGCGCGATGAACGCGTCACCCGCGACGAGGTCGTCGAGTCCGTCAGCGGGTCGCATCCCTGTCAGCGCAACAACATTCGGCGTAGTTGCATGAGACTGGTATGCCGCCATCAGTGAGCATCCCCCGGAGTTTCCCAGGATGATCACCGTCTCGACGCCCATCTCCTCACGGAGCCACCGCACTCCGACTCCGATATCGACCAGCGCCCGATCGAGAAGGAAGTGCAGCGGATCGTTGCGGAATCGGGTATTCCAGCCCAAGAATCCGTATCCACGTGCCGCCAGATGTTCTGCAATGTAGTGCTGGGAGAAGTCGACGTTGTAGTGGGTTGCAATCACGGCAACCTTCGGCCGCGCTCCCCGGGGGCGGTGGTAGACGCCCTGGCAAGGCCATCCACCGGCGCCCGCCCGGGACTGCCCCGGCGCGGCCAGACCAACGAACGTGGTCTCGATCTCGGATAGCTGCGTCACGAGTTTCTCATGCCTCCATCAGGAATGCGGCTCTGCCAAACGGGAGAGCCTGGTCAGGAATTGAATGAATGTGCCTGGCGATTCGGCTGGGTGTACCCAGAGTTGACGGCACGGCCCCCAAGGAGACTGCATAGGTGAATCAGTAGGCGGACCAAGGGTTTTGACCCCGGCAGTGGCGAACCGCTCCGCCAGCAGATCGACGTCGTCGACCTCGAATGTGGTCATGTAGTGGCCGGACCGACCCGAATCGAGGGCACGCTGCAGTGCTGCACCTTGAGGCCGCGTCGTATCGGTCGGGACACTGATTTCGATGTTGGTGTCACCGGCCAGCTCGAACACCGTCGCCGAAAGTCCCCATTCCGGAACGTCGTACGGCGGGTTCGCGATCGCGCAGAGCCCGGTCAACGTCGCAACAATCGGATCGAAATCGGAGGCAACGAGCACCTGGGTGAACGGCCTGGTAGTGGGCGTCGTCTTCTCGAATTTCCTTGGACCGTCGTGAAGTTGGAGGAGTTGAGTGAACGCACCCCCCATCGCCGCCGGTTTCAACCACAACATCTCGGCACGCTCCCCCACCGATTCGGGGGCGAGCTGCGGCGGGCCCAGGACATTGATCCTGGCTTCTCGAACGCGATCGTAGGCGGCTCCGATATCGTCCACGTCATAGCATGACAAATAGGTACGTGCACCGAAGCGTTCGACGAATGCGGCGATCGCGGCTCCGTTGCGTTTGCTGCTGTCCACCCCACTGATCAGCTCGAGATAGCTCCCGTCGTCAAAGCCGAATGTCGCTACCTTCGCACCCCATTCGGTGCGATACGAGAGATCGGACAGTACAAAGCCCAGGCGCGAATACTGCTTGACCGCCGAGGTGAGGTCGGGAACGGCGATCGCCACCCCGACATACCGCCCAATGATCGAGCTGGCCGTCATACCGTGGTCCGGGGTTGGTCTGCCGTGAGGCCGAGCAGCTGCAGAGCCCGCTGACGAACCTCGTTCTTGTGTACTTTGTTGGACATTCCACGAGGGAGCGGATCATCCTGGAACAGGACGTATCTGGGCGCCTTGTAGCGCGCCAATCGCTGACGGCAGTACTCGATCAGGTCGTCGGCCGTCGGACCCCCTTCGGCGCGTCGTGCGATCAACGCCGGCACCTCTCCCCACTTCTCGTCGGGGGCCGCGATCACCACCAATTCGAGGATTCCGGGATAGCCAGCGAGCACTCGTTCGATCTCTGCGGGGTAGATGTTGACGCCCCCCGAGATCAGCATGTCCTTGGCACGATCAACGACGTAGAAGTACCCGTCTTCGTCCTGCCTCACGAGGTCGCCGGTGCGCAGCCAACCGTCGACAAACGCATCTTTCGTCGCCGCAGGATCGTCCCAGTAACGTTCCATGACTTGAGGCCCGCGCAGCAGCAGCTCGCCGACCTCGCCCACCGGCACGTCCTCACCGAACCCGTCCACCACCCGTGTCGTCGTCTGCGGCGTCGGGATACCGGTGGAACCCAACTTCGCTTCCGCCATCGCACCAGGCAGAGCCAGACTCAATCCTCCGCATTCGGTCAGACCGTAGCCCTGGCACACGTGTAGACCTCGACGCCCGAATGCCTGCAGCATCGCAACAGAGATTGCCTGACCACCGGTACCGAGCGTCCGCAAGCTGGACAGATCAACCGTCTCGAAAGTTGTTGCCTGCGTGATTGATTCCAGGATCGATCCGACAGCGATGAACGTGGTGATACCGCGCTCCGCAAAGACCTCGAGCGTCCGGCCCGGATCGAACTCGGCGTCGAGAACAGTCTGACCACCCACCGAGTACAGGGGCATCCACATCCCGATCAATCCGCCGGTGAACGCGAGCGCGTAGGGGAAGTAAGTGCTGTCCGTCCAGTTCCAGGCATCGATCGCGATCCGCTCGGAGCAGGCCGCGAGTACATTTCGGTGACTGAGAACCGCACCCTTGGGCGCACCGGTCGTTCCCGACGTGTAGCAGATGAATGCTGGGTGCTCGCCCGCGAAGTGCGCCCGTGGATCCTCGGGCACCGATTCCGTGACAAGTTCCTCGAACAAGACCTCGTCGGCTCGGGCCGAGGTTGTCACGACCCGCCGAAGCCGATCGACCGATTGTTCACCGCACCCGAGGAGTGCGTCGAGCATCGCGCGGTCTGCAACGATCACCGTCGTACCGCTGCGTTCGATGATTTCGGCCAGCTCCGCCGGAGCGAGTCGGTAGTTCAGTGGCACAAACGTCGCGCCAATCTTGAAGCACGCCAATACCGTTTCGCAGAACTCTATGCAGTTGGGTACCAGCGTCGCGACTCGATCGCCGAGCCCCACCCCGAGGCCGCGCAGTCCTTGCGCGAGCCTCGAGGTGCGATCGTCCAGTTCTGCCCACGTGAATTCGTGATCGCCTAGTGCAATCGCCATGCGATCCGGGTCTCGTTGCGCCCAGTACCTCAGTGGTCCAGCAAGATTCATGTGTTCTCCTGAAGGAATTCAGTTGCGGACGAGGCGGCGAATGCTCCCGTCACCGTCGCATCCGACGATGATCGACCCGTCCTTGTCGATGGTTACCGACGAACGGCGACCGTCATCGGCCTGTAGTCGGGGCAGCCCGAGTGGGAGATCCACTGCCACTGCCCCGCGTCGCTCACCGTCGCGGCTCACGCAGACGATCTGCCGCTCACCCTGGTCGGCGACAACGACATAGTCTTCGGTGAGCGCCACACCCTGCGGTCGCTTGAATCCGTTCAGCATGCGTGGTTCTCCCTCACCGAGAACGAGCACCGATCCTGCAGTCTCGTCGCTGACGACGATTGCGCTACCGTCTCCGGAAATCCCGGTGATCGTCGCGAGACCCGACGGCTTTCGGGATGTGACGGTGCCGTCCAGTTCCAGGACCACGACATCGCCGTGTCGCATCCCGACCAACAACCGACCGTCGCCGACACCGATGGCATTGACCCCGTCTGAATCCTGGCCGAAGTACTCGGAGTTGGCCCCGTCGAGCGAACCGTAGATCTTGACCCAGTCCCCCGAGTCGTCTCGACGGAACACTTCGCCGGCCTGGGTCAGCGCCACCAGGACGCCCCCGACCTCGGCGATACCGACGGCAACAAACGGCTGGTCGAGAAGCAGTCGACTGAGCCGCGCGAGGTTGCCTTCACGGTCGACACGGCACACGCTCCCGTGATCCGCTGCTACGAAACCTTCGGTAGCGCTGGCAATCTGGTACGGACCCAGAAATGAACCTGCTGAAAGAACCTTGTCGAGTTCACCGGTCTCCATCGAGTACCGCGCCACACTCGCCTCCACAAAATTGGAGACGTAGATGTATCCGCGCTCATCGATGTCGAAATTGTCGACGCCGGGCTCGAGACTGACCAGTCGCGTCCACTCACCGGTGCTCAGATCAACTGCCGTGACCTCACCGATACTCGCCTGAGCGACAACCAGACGCCCGTCGGGTGCAAACTTGACCGCTGTCGGATGCGCGAGACCGTCGACCACTGTCTCGATAGCGCCGGATTCCGGATCCACCGCGAGCACCGTGCCCGCAAATACCTGCGGCATGTACAGTCGCCGGTCCGGCCCCATCTCCAAGGCATTGAGCCAATCCAGGTTCTCGGCAATAACGCGAACCTTGTTTCGCTCATGCTTGTCGATTTCGAGGACACGGCCGCCCTCGCGCATCTCGTCGACGTACAGCTTGTCGGTCACGGGATCGACGGTGATCCCGTTCACCGCGGGACATTCGTCGACCAGCACGAAGTACGTACCGTCTGCGCGCAGACCGGTAATTCGCCCGTTCATCGTTTCGGCGGCGTACACGATCCCTTCGGAATCGAAGGCGATGTCGTCGGGCCCGCGGAGCTCAGACCCCATCGGCGAGGCATTCGAGAGGACGTCATTGTCCGCATCCCACGCTGAAAGATGTTCTCCGACAAGCTCTGAGATCCACAGCCTGCCGTCCGCATGAAGTCGCACACCGTTCGCGCCGAACAGTCGGGAAGGCTCCCGGACGGTCTCCAACGTCCACCCTGACGCCGCACTCGGCGAAGTGTCCAGGTAGATGTCGAATCGAGAGACTGTGGCGTTGCTCGAATTTTCACTCATCCGACATCCCCTAGACCACGACGGGAGCGTCGGAGAAGACGGCTTTGCGCTTCTGGCGGAAGGCAAGTTCTCCCTCGGCCAGGTCCTTGCTCAGAACGCAGACCACCTGGGTGCGGTCCTCCATCGCCAATGCGGCCTCGAGACTACCGATTTCCTGAGAGGCATTAAGTGCCTCTTTCGACATCCGCAGGGCCAAAGGCGCCTTGGCGGCAAGGATCTCAGCGATTTCTACAGCCTCGTCTACGACGTTGCCGGTGCATACTCGGCTGACGAAGCCGATGCGCTCAGCCTCGTCGGACTGCACCCGCCGGCCGGTCATCAGGATCTCCGTTGCCCGGCCGCCGATGATCCGTGGGAGCAGATAGCTGGCACCCATTTCCGAAACCGACTGGCCGATATTGATCTGCGCTGCAGAGAAGTACGCTTCCGGCGCAGCCAACCGGATGTCACTTGCCATCGCGATCGAGAAGCCGCCGCCGACGGCCGGCCCGTTGACCGCCGCGATTACCGGCTGGGGAATCCGGCGCAGCTTGGCGATAACGCCGGAGTACCACGACTGAACGGCCGTCCAGTGCCGATTCGGGTCACCTTCGACGCCCGTCGGGAAAACCTCACCCGACAAGTCGGCACCCGAGCAGAAAGCCCGGCCCGAGCCGGTGAGCACGACGACCTTGACGTCGTCGGCACGCACCAGTGCGTCGAGCTCCTTGGTGAGTTCGATGATCAGGTCGGGATTGAGCGCGTTCAGTCGGCTGGGACGATTGAACGTGATCTGCTGAACTCCCGGAGCAGGCCTGGAAACGACAATTGGGCTATCAGCGGCCATGATAAGGACTCCAATCAGACGGCAACCGAGCCCTCGAAACCGTTGTTCGGCTGCGACTCGTCACCTAGGGGGAATTGGGATGGCGATCGCATGGCCAACCGGTTTCGGTTGGCGCACACTACGATCGGCGCGATCAAAACACCTCGAAGTGCGATCGGCGCCGTCTGAGCATCCCACGAGATTGAACACGACACAAGTGATTGCAGAAACTCAATCTGCACACCAGAATCTGATACGGTTCGTGATACACCACACATCAGCGGGGCAAGTGTGATGTGCCCACACCCATCGGCGGCACATCATCCCTGCCCGCATCCGTTTTTTGGAGGACGTCATGAAACTGGGCCTGAACCTCGGATACTGGGGCTCCGGAAGAGATGACTGCCTGGATCTCGTGCAACTTGCAGAAGACGTCGGATTCGATTGCGTATGGTCCGGCGAGGCCTACGGATCGGACGGTGTCACACCCCTCGCCTGGCTGGCAGGCCACACGTCCCGAATCGGCCTCGGCACAGCAGTTCTCGGAATGGCCGGACGCTCCCCCGCACTCACCGCGCAGACCGCCGCCACTATGGACCATCTCTCCAACGGCCGATTCCGACTCGGTCTCGGCATGTCCGGACCGCAGGTCGTCGAAGGCTGGCATGGCATTCCCTACGGCAAGCCGTTGAAGCGAACCCGCGAGTACGTCGACGTAGTCCGCCAGGTACTCCGCCGCGAAGCGCCCCTCGAGCACCACGGCACGTACTACGACGTCCCCTACACGGGAAGCGACGGCACCGGTCTGGGCAAGCCGTTGAAGATGATTCTGCATCCCCACCGCGAGAACCTCCCGATCTATCTCGCAGCGATCGGGCCGCGCAACATCGAACTGGCCTGCGACATTGCCGACGGATGGTTCCCCGTATTCTTCTCGCCGCGCCGGTACGACGCCATCCTTCCCTCCGGGTTCACTCCTCGACCCGACTTCGACCTGTGCCCGATCCTCGATGTTGTCGTGGGGGACAACGCCGCCGAGTGCCGCGCCCAGGTCAAGCCGAGCATTGCGCTCTACGTCGGTGGAATGGGCGCTCGCGGAAAGAACTTCTACAACGACGTCGCCTGCCGGTACGGCTACGCGGATGCCGCAGAGAAGATTCAAGATCTGTATCTGGCCGGGCGCAAGGAAGAAGCGATCGCCGCGGTACCGGACGATCTCGTCGACGAAATCGCGCTGTGCGGCCCGCCTGAGCGAATCAAGGAACTGATCGAACCCTGGACATCGGCGCCGATTACGTCCATGTCACTCATGACCCGACAGCCCGAGGCGGTTCGCCTCATGGCTGACCTTCTCACCTAGGAGGATTATCGTGCAATTCGGTTTCACCCCAGAACAAGCCGCCCTCGGCGACAGCGTACGCCGATTCCTCGACACGTCCGATCGACAGCAGGCTCGCCAGCTGATCGACTCCGACCTCCCCTTCGACAGAGCAATGTGGCGCCGGGCGGCAGACGAACTCGGCTTGATGTCCGTACCGATTCCTGTCGAATTCGACGGTGCCGGTGCAGGAATGGTTGAACTCGCAATCATCCTGGAAGAGTTCGGTCGACGTCTCACCCGCTCGCCATTCCTCGCCAGTATCGGCCTTGCCTCGACCGCGATGCTCGCAAGCGGCGACAGGCCGGCCTGCGCCGAATACCTTCCCCGCATCGCCAGCGGCAAGCTGATCGCCACGTTCGCACTACCCGTCGGCGTCCATTCGATGGCAAACCTTCCGGTCCACGCCAGCGATGACGGACGCCTGACCGGTGTCGCCGAAGCAGTCATCGATGCCGAATCTGCAGATCTCCTGATCGTGCCGGCGCAAACCTCCTACGGCACAGACCTATTCGCTGTTCAGCGGGCCGATCTGGATGTCCCAGCCGACTCTGCCGCTCCGGCCTACGACCTGGTTACTCGGTCGAGCCGGGTCCGATTCGACGACACCCCCGCCGTTCGACTCGGCGCTCCGGACCCCGACAAGGTCGAGCGTGCATTCGCACTCGCGACCATCGCATTGGCAGCCGAGCAGGTAGGTGGCGCTGCGGCCTGCCTCGACGACTGCGTCGAATATGCGAAGACCAGAACACAATTCGGGCGAGCGATCGGGTCGTTCCAGGCTATCAAGCACCGCTGCGCCGACGTCCTCGTCAAGGTCGAGGGAGCGCGCTCACTGCTGTACCACGCTGCCTGGCTCGCCGACCAAGGCGCGACCGAAGAACTCACTCTGGTGGCGTCGATGACGAAGGCGTGGTGTTCGGACACCTACGTCCAGGCCGCCGAGGCGAATCTCTTGACCCACGGCGGTATCGGATTCACCTGGGAACACGATGCTCACTTGCATTTCCGTCGATCCCGTAGCCGCGCACTGACACTCGGAAGCTCCGACGATCACCGCGACGCGGTTGCCGTCCGACTTCTGCTCGCCGAGACCCGCTAGGAGCACCCATGGATTTCTCTGATTCGCCAGATGACGTCGCCTACCGGGAACGGGCCGCAGCGTGGCTTGCGACCAACGCACCTGCGTTCGAAGAGCCGGACACGGGACGATTGAGCGTCTTCGGATTTCGCTCGAGCACCGAATCCGTTGCCCACGTAGAACAGTCACTTGCCTGGCAGGCCCACAAGCACGCAGAAGGCTGGGCGGGCGTCGGCGTCTCGAAAGAGTACGGCGGCTCAGGCGGTAGCATCCCCCACAAGCTCTTGTTCACCGAGGAAGAGGGCCGATACCGGCTACCACTCGACGCTCAATCGGTCACCATGGGAATGGTCGTGCCGACCCTCGCCCAGTGGGGCACCTCCGAGCAGCGCGAGCGGCACCTCCTGCCACTTCTGTCCGGCCGGCAACTGTCGTGCCAGCTGTTTTCCGAGCCGGACGCCGGATCCGACCTCGCCGCCATCCGAACCACCGCACGCAAGACTGCCGACGGCTGGGTGATCAACGGGCAGAAGATCTGGACGTCCTACGCTCAGTACGCGTCCTTCGGCTACCTCATTGCCCGCAGCGAGGACGCTCCCCGCCACCATGGCCTGACCGCGTTCCTCATCGACCTGAAGCAACCGGGAGTGACGGTTCGACCGCTCAAGCAGGCAACGGGAGCGCATACCTTCAACGAGGTCTTCTTCGACGACGCGGTGGTCTCGGACGACGCGGTCCTCGGCAAGCGCGGCCAGGGGTGGGAAGTAGCGATGAGTACCCTGATGGCCGAGCGCTACTCGCTCGAACCGGAAATGGTGGGCGCGCAACCACTGATGAAACTTCTGCACACCAACGACTACCCCGCTGACCCGGCGATTCACCGGCAGTTTGCCGACGTGTACACGATCCAGCACATCCTCGGCATCCTGAAGCTCCGACTGCGCACAGCGGCCGGCGAAGGTCGCGCTCCGGGACCGGAAGGATCCATCACGAAATTGCTCTCGACAGACGGACAGTACCTCGCGGCAGACACTGCGCTACGTGCCCTCGGTCCGGACGGGGTCCTTGCGAACCCGTGGACCGAACTGCTCACGGGCGCACTGGGGATGCGGATCGGCGGCGGAACCGACGAGATCATGAAAAATGCTATAGCAGAACGGGTTTTGGGTCTTCCCCGCGAACTACGACCCCAACAGCAGTGAGAAAGGCCCTCGACAATGACCAGTGATGTGACCCGCCCCCGGAAGCTCCGCGCAGTTGCGATAGTAGGCAGCCTTCGGACAGATTCCTACAATCAGTTGTTGCTGGACAACGTCATCCGCCTGAGCCCGGATGAACTGGATATCTACCAGTTCCCCCGGTTTGCGGAAATTCCGTTGTTCAACGAGGACCAGGCCCGCCTGGGCCCACCGGAAGCCGTGGCCGAACTCCAGGCGGCGGTTCGCGCTGCCGATGCGATAGTCATCGCGACGCCGGAGTACAACTACGGCGTACCCGGAGTGCTCAAGAATGCACTCGACTGGATCTCGATGCCTCCGGGCAACTCCGGACTCGAGGGCAAGCCGATCGCCCTGATGGGCGCATCGCCGAGCATCTTGGGTACGGCACGAGCTCAATCCCAACTGCGCCAGTCGTTTGTGGCAACGGATTCCCATGTGGTGAACAGTCCGGAGGTCTTCGTCACTCGCGCGCACACCCGATTCGAAGACGGTGTTCTCACCGACTCGGGTAGCACGAAACTCATTGGGCGCCTGCTCGATAACCTCGTTCAACTGATTCGCACGGTCGAGCCCGCCGACGTGAGGCTCACCGAGCAGGTAGCCGCACGTTGAGCGGACCACTGGCCGGGATTCGCGTGCTGGAACTGCAGGGAATGGGTCCGTTGCCTTTCGTCGGCATGCTGCTCTCGGATCTCGGCGCGGACGTCGTACGCATCGATCGCGTCGGCCCCCGCACCGAGGCGCTCGTCGAGCACGAACCTGTTGCCCGAGGCCGACGCTCTGTAGCGCTCGACCTCAAGAATCCTGCGGGCGTGGAAACACTCCTGCGTCTGTGTGAGAGTGCGGATGCGTTGATCGAAGGTTTCCGCCCCGGCGTTGCAGAACGCCTCGGCATCGGCCCGGTGGCCTGCGCAGCGCGAAACCCACGCCTGGTCTACGGGCGTATGACGGGCTGGGGCCAAGAAGGTCCGCTGGCCCAGACCGCCGGTCACGACATCAACTACATCGCACTCGCCGGTGCCCTCCACGGCATCGGCCCGAGCGATCGGCCGGTTCCGCCCGGCAATGTGGTCGGCGACTTCGCCGGAGGCGGAATGCTTCTCGCTCTCGGTGTGGTCAGCGCTCTACTCGAAGCTAAGTCGTCGGGTCGGGGCCAAGTAATCGATGCCGCCATCGTAGACGGAGCTGCGCTCTTCACCACCGCGATCCACGAACTCATCAGCTCTGGGGAATGGTCCGAGGAGCGCGGCTCCAACGTCTTGGACGGCGGTGCCGCCTACTACGACGTATACGAGACAGCCGATCACCGATTCGTCACGATCGGTGCTCTCGAGTCTCGGTTCTACGACGATCTGTGTACACGCCTGGGCGTAGTTCTCGACCGTACCGACGACGCATCGGCGCGTGCCGGGTTCACCCAACTGTTCGCCAGTCGCACCCAGCAAGAGTGGTGCGATCTACTCGAAGGCACCGATGCCTGCTTCGCGCCGGTGCTCACGCCGACGGAAGCCACCAAGCATCCGGCGAACCTCGCGCGAGACGTCTTTGTCGAGGTCGGCGGTGTCATCCAGCCGGCTCCGGCCCCCCGATTCTCCCGCACACCTTCCCACATCCCACCGCCTGGCGTTGGTCCCGGCACGAATACCCGTGCAGTTCTGGGTGATTGGGGCATCGACGCTGCCGAAATCGAAACCCTTCTCGCGACCGGAGCTGTCAGCCAGCGCCCTCTAGAACCTGCACATGAAGGAGAACACTGAATGATCGACAAAACCTTCACTGCCGACGATCGAGCGGCAATCATCGAAACCTGCACGAAGATGACCTATTTGATCGACGAGCGCCAGTGGGCTGACCTCCACACGGTGTTCACCGAGTCGATCACCCTCGACTACGGCGACCTGTTCGGTGGCCCTCCGACAGACACTCCACGTGCGGTGTACATCAAGAACGCCGAGCGCCTGCTCGGCAATCTGGACGCGACACAACACCTGGTGTCCGGGCACATGGTGAGCGGCTCCGGCGACGAAGCCTGGTGCATCTCCCAAGTAGTGGCAGTTCACGTCAAGCCCAACAACTCCGGGGATTCCATGTGGACCTCCGGCGGCCAGTACGACATGCGTCTGCAGCGCTGCGAGGACGGATGGAGAATCAGCGCGGTACGGGCAATCCAGCGCTGGTGCACTGGCAATCGCGAGGTACTGAGGCTGGGCAAGCTCAACGTCTAGGCGCAGTTGCACTTATTGCTGGATCACAACTCGAACTCAGAGACACACCCAGACAGCCTGCAAAGGAGAGAAGCGTTGACCAACACGGAATTCGAACTCGGCGGAGTGTGTCACCTCGCCCTCGTATGTGAGGACATGGAGCGCACCGTCGACTTCTACACCAACATCCTGGGCATGAAGCTGGCGAAAACCGTCGCACTACCCGACGGCGGCCAGCATTTCTTCTTCGACATGGGCGCCGGCCAGTACTTGGCGTTCTTCTGGTTCCGCAATGCACCTAAACGTGCTCCCGGAATCGCCTCGGCGGCAAACATTCCCGGCCTCAGTTTCGAATTCGAGACCGCCCATGCGTCGATGAATCACGTGTCGTTCAAGATCCCGGTCGACAAATTCGACGAGTACAAGGCCAAACTCGAGTCCAAGGGCATCGTGACCGGTCCGCTGCTGAACCACGACGACAGCGAACGTGGCGTCACGCGGGACGTACACGATGGGACCTACGTTCGGTCGATCTATTTCTTCGACCCCGACGGCATTCTCTTGGAATTCGCGGCCTGGACTCGGGAGTTGCGCGACGGAGACGTCGCCCATGCGCCGGTCAACAAGTACGGAGTCCCGTCGACGAGCATGCGTTGACGATCTGTGGCCGCTCACTCCTTGGAGTGAGCGGCCACACTAGGTATTGCGACTGGTTCCGGGTTTCGTTCTCAGCCGAGCCGGGATACCTCGTGCCGCCACGCGGCGCCCAGATTGAGGCCGGATCCCAGGTTCGGCAGGTCCGCAAGGTCCTGTGCGCTGATCGGGCGTAGCGTGCCGCCCGCCGAGACGACGGCCAACGACAGCGACGCAATCGTGTCGACCGAGATGGCACGAAGCACCGCCTCCTGCACCGAGGTACCGGTGGACGTGAGGCCGTGCCCGCGCATGACAACTACTGGTCGATCGCCCAGGGAACCAGCGACATCGTCACCGAGCGCAGGGCTGTGAATCAAAGCAGCCCTGGGAAATACGGGCACTCCCCCGTGTGCCAGAACGGCCCCCGGGATATCGTAGGCCCCCACGATGGGCAGGATGGGAAGCCCAGCGAGATCGGCCGCCACAACGTTGGCGGGGTGCGCGTGTACTACCGACATGACATCGGGGCGAGCAATGAGCACCCGGCTGTGGAGCGGCAGCTCGTAAGGCACGGTGTAGCCGTCGAGTTCCCCGGGAGCTCCTGGCTCGCCGGTCAATTCGACCAACCGAATATCTTGCGCCGTTGTATGTGCCAATCCGCGCTCTTGCGCGCCACGGCACCGAACCAGCAGCTTCGTCTCGTTGATTCGATGACTGATATGCCCGAGAATGCCGGGCGCTAGTTGGCGAGCCGCCAAAACCCGGCAGCCCTCCGCCACTAGTTCGCGTAGTTCGTCCAGCTCCACGGACATCATCGCTTCACCGCCGGAGCTGAAAGCTGCGCATACACCGCGGCAGCAGGGCCTCCGGCAGCGATAGTCCGCCGGAGCTGGACCGACGCTTTGGGCCAGTTGACGGTGAATCCGCCGCTCGCCCGGCCATCGGAGTCCTGCCAGATCGCTGCCACCCGCAGTGGATCACACTGCTCCACCACTAGCGGATCGGCCGTGGTGTCACGGGTTCCGAACAACTGAATCTTCCAGTCGTACTGATCGCTCCACACATAGGCCACGGGATCGTGCGCCTGGAGATGTTCTGGGTGAACAATATTGTGAGCCAACGCGTTTGCTTGCTCAACAGCGTTGGTCCAGTGTTCGACGCGCGCCGACTTGCCGAGCCTCGGCTGGTACCACTTCGAGATGTCCCCAACGGCGTGGATGTGCGCAAAGTCGGGTGTGCGGCCGTATTCATCGCACACAACACCGTCGTCGAGCGTCAGGCCCGAGGACTCCAACCACCCGAGATTCACAACCGCACCGATTCCCACAACGACGGCATCAACGGAGAATTCGGAACCGTCCGAGAGCTTCGCACGCAGACCACCGTCGATACGATCGAGCGTGCTGACGGTGGTGCCGAATTTCGTCTCCACGCCGTGTACCCGATGCAGGTCCGAAAGACGTTCTCCCAGTCCAACTCCGACAATGCGAGCCATCGGGATGGGTGCCGGATCGACAATAGTGACATCGATGCCCTGCTTACGTGCGAGCGAGGCGACCTCCGCGCCGATAAATCCGGCACCGACGACAAGCAGGTGCACTGCACCCTCGAGGCTCTCACGCAGTGCGCGAGCGTCTGCAAGAGTGCGGAGTACATGTACACCAGGACCGACCCACGGAGAGGGCCGAGCGGCAGCGCCAGTAGCGATCACGAGCTCGTCGAAGTCGAGAACTGTGCCGTCGGCGAGTACCAGCTGGTTGGTCTGCGCCCGCAATTCGACTGCAACACTGCCCAACACGAGTTCGATGTCAAGTTCACTCGCCTCCTCGGCGGTGAGCAGCGGCACGTGCGCATCGCCGTCGAGCGGCACCTTCGAGAGCGGCGGCTTGTCGTACGGCAAGTGCGGCTCGGCCTCGACGACCGTTACGGCCCCGGCGTAGCCCTCATTACGCAACGCCCGGGCCGTACGGATACCGCCGACGGAACCCCCGACGATGAGAACCCCGCCGCTCACTCGTCCTCCAGCCAGAGGGCGTTGGCAGGGCAGCTCTTCGCGGCAGTCTCGACGCGCTGGCGGTCTGACTCGTCCACACGGGTCTTGAGCAACACCACGACGCCGTCGTCGTCCATGTCGTAGACGTCGTCCGCCGCGACCACACAATTTGCATAGCCCTGGCACAGTTCGAGGTTCGCTTTGAGGATTGCCATTGAAGGTTCTTCTTTCGGTAGGTCGCGTAGTGCGACTCTTAAACTTTGATACCCATGCCGCCATCCGAGTGGACAACGCGGCCGGAAATGCCACGTGATCGGTCGGAAGCGAGGAATACGTAACTCCACGCGTGATCGATGCCGGAGAGTGCAACTCCCAATGGGTTGCGGCCGGCAAGTTCCTTCGCCCGATCCGGTCCGTCGAGCCGGTTCTCCGTCAGACCCAGCGTCGCGAGCCCGCTCAGATCGGTGCCCAGGGTTCCGCCGGGTGCGACGCCGTTGACGCGGATGTCCGGTGCCAGCTCGTACGCGAGGGTGGTGACCAATCCGCGGACCGCGAATTTGGATGCGACATACAGGGTTCCGCCGCGGCCCGGGTAGTAGGCCGACGTGGACTCGGTGAGCACGATGGAGCCGCCCGACTCACGCAGCGCGGGTGTCGCAGCCTTGACGCTGTGCAGGTGCGACTTGACGTTGATGGCGAACATCTCATCGAACGCCTGATCCAACATGTCGGCGTCGATGCTCTCGAGCTTGCGATAGAAGTCGAAGACACCGACGCAGTTCACCAGAATGTCCAGGCCGCCAAAGCGATCCACGACGGCAGCGACTGCAGCCTGGTTCGCGGAAGCCTTGGTGGCGTCGCCCTGTACAACCTCGACTTCGGGGTGCTCGGCCGCGAGAGCCTCACACTTTGCCGCGTCGAGCTCGAGGACGCCGACACCGGCACCCTCGGCAAGGAAGGCGTCGACCACGCCGCGCCCGATGCCCGAGCCGGCCCCGACGACAAGCGCACGCTTACCGTCGAGCCAGCCGGTCACGAAGCATCCTCCGTCTCGAGGAGCGACTGGAACGGCTTGCCGACCATCGCGGACAGCGTCGTCTCGTTCTGCCACGTCAGCGCCTCGAGTTCGAGAGCGTCGAGCGTGATCCACTGGCCGGACTTCGGCGATTCGATGAGCAGCCGAACACCATTGCGGGTGTGGACCTTCGAGATTCGCATATCGGCGAACTCGTTGGCGACGACGATGGTCTCACCGTCGCGCTGGTCCTGCAGCACGCCGAGCCGGGAAGTCGCCCGGGCTGCCGCTGCTGCGTCCTCGGCCTCACCCTCCCAGGTGAGCTTCACAGGAACACCGCCAGGTTCTGCATGCGCAGCACGGACTCGTCGGCAGCGATGTGCCGGCGAGCCAGACGCCAGACGCCGTCCTCGAGACGCAGCAGGTCGACGCGACCAACCGAGAGCAGCGAGGGCTCCAGCACATCGCCGCGACTGCGGAACAACAGGACTGCCGACTCGACGACGAGCTCGTTCTCGTTCTCCGTCGCGAAGGTACGGACGTTGGACAAGTGGTGACGCAGGCGAGACGGGGGATCCTCGGCCCACGCGTGGCCGGTGTCGAAGCGTGCGACGCGGCGATTCAACGAGTACTTGTCCTCGTCGAAGTGCGCCATGTCCTTGGCCGTGTCGTAGCCGGTACCCAGCGCGGTGGTGACGCGGATCGGCATGAAGTAGTGGATGTCCTCGGCAAGGGTATCGAGCCAGGCGTCGTAGTCCTGCCGGTCGAGGATGTAAGCCTCCTCCACGAGCCAGCGGTACGCCGTCAGGTGCCGCTGGTCGTCGAACGCCAGCGACGAACCCACGGCCGCGGTCTTCGACGCATCCTGTCCGAGAGGCGAACTCGCGGAGTCGATGGGGATGTAGGTGCTCATGGTTACGCTTCCACCTTCTCGCTGCTGCACTGCGCTGCCGTCTCACTGCTGCACTCACCGTCAACCTGGGGAGCGCCAACCTGGATGTTCTCCGTGACCGGTGCCGGCTTCTCCAGATAGTCGGCCCACTCGTTGAGCAGGTGCCGCTGGTTGTATTCGCCGTAGCCGACGTGTGCGACGCCGGGACCGCAGAACTCTTCCTCGGTCAGCGGCTGTACGACGGGGCTGTCGTCGTGCAGCATGCCCATGCGGCCGTTGAGCAGCAGTCGACGAGCCATCGAGCCGCCGGCCGTGTTGGTCAGGGAGACCCAGTTCTCGACGTCGTCCTGTTCGAACATGCCGCTGGAGCCGAAGCACATCAGGTAGGCCTTGTAGGAGAGCTTCTTGAACTCCTCCGGGGCTTCCTTGTCGACGACGAACCACGAGAGAACCTCGGTCTCGTCGGCGCTGATCGGCTGCCACTGCCGGATGGAGATGAAGGGCAGGACATCGTCGCCCTCAGCGACCTTCGGCCAGTTGTGGACCAGGCTGATGTTCGGGAACACCGAGGCGGCCGAGATCATGAAGCCGTCACGTCCGATGACGTCGACCTGCTCCTGTGACCACTGCTCCTTCATGCGCTCGATCATCTCGTCGGGGTAGCCGACGTAGCTCATCTTCTCTTCGAAGGTTCCCGGGGGCAGCTTGTACGTGGTGCCGCCACCCTTGCCGGCCCAGTATGTGTTGCCATCCTTGCGCTTCTCCGCCTTCGGCTCGCGGAACAGGCCGATCTCGACGACGCTCGTGTGGGTCTGCGGCGTGTGGTACATGTCGCCGGCGAAGTTCTCGGCGCCGATCTTCCAGTTTGCCTTGACTCGCCAGCGCTGCGGTCCACGGATCTCGACGCCGCTGGCGCTCTGCTTCGTGTAGTAGTCGAGGTAGAACTTGAAGTCGCCGAGGAAGTCCTCGAGCGGCTCCGCGTTCGGGTCCATCGACACGAAGATCAGCCCGTTGTAGATACCCAGGCTGGGCGCCGGCAGCAGTCGCTGACCCTTGCGCGCGAAGCCTTCCTCCCCGCCGTAGGCCTCCTTGTGGAACGGCATGCCGACAATGCGGCCGTCGTTCTTGTAGGACCAGCCATGGTAGGGGCAGCGGAAGTGCGAGGCATTGCCCTGCTCGGCGCGGCACACCTGCATACCGCGGTGCAGGCACATGTTGAACATCGCGTGAATCTCGCCGGATTGGTCACGGCTGACGATGAACGAGTTCTCCATAACGCGGCGTACGACGTAGTCGCCGACCTGCGGCAACTCCGACTCGTGCGCAACGAACATCCATGCGCGGCTGAACAGTCGCTCCTTTTCGGCCTCGAAGACCTCTGCGTCGTTGTAGATGTGCGCAGGGAGCATGCCTCTTCGGACGTTCGCAATAACGTCATCCGCGTCATGCATGAGAAGCCTCATTTCGATAGTTTTCTGATGTACAGAAAGTTATTCTGCTTTCAGGAAGCCTTGATGTCAACCGCCAGTTCGCGTCACCCCTGATCTCAATCCCTCGACCGATTCCCCCCTTAGGGGAGAGCGAGCATCTGCTAACCAGAGACAATTGAGTGCACTAGCGAAAATGGCTTGGCCGGTATATTGACGACAAATACATAAAGTGTGCGTATTGTGAACCCAAGTACGTATTGCGAACACACGAACGACGAGGTTCCCCATGCTGCATTTACCGCCGAGGTACCAGCGGCCGACCGGCGTCAACGCCCCGGCTGATTTCGCGGACTACAAGACCACCTCCCTCCGTCACCCCAAGCAACCCCTGAAGCTGCTCCCCCAGCGCCTCACGGAATTGACCGGGCCGGTTTTCGGTGAAGACCGCGTCGGCGCAGGTGAGAACGATCTGACCATCGCCAACGGCGGTGAAGCACAGGGACAGCGCATCGTGGTGCACGGCCGTGTCCTCGACGGCGACGGCAAGCCGGTCCCTCACACCCTGCTCGAGGTGTGGCAGGCCAACGCCGGCGGTCGCTACCGCCACACGGGCGACAACTGGCCGGCTCCGCTCGACCCGTTCTTCAACGGCCTCGGCCGCTGTGTGACGGACGCCGACGGCCACTACTCGTTCACCACCATCAAGCCCGGCGCCTACCCGTGGATGAACCACGACAACGCGTGGCGACCGGCCCACATCCACTTCTCGTTGTTCGGCACGGCATTCACGCAGCGCCTGGTAACGCAGATGTACTTCCCTGACGACCCGATGTTCTTCCAGGATCCGATCTACAACGCGGTGCCCGAAGAGGCCCGTCATCGCATGGTCAGCGTCTTCGACTACGACGCCACGGTCCCCAACTGGGCTCTCGGGTTCCGCTTCGACATCGTCCTGCGCGGCCGTAATGCCTCCGTATTCGAGAACGAGGAAGACCACGATGACTGATCAGACCGCGAAGCCCGCACCTACCTATGAGGTCGTCCCCGGTGATTTCACCTCGGCGTCCTTCGGAGTCACACCTTCGCAAACCGTCGGGCCGTACTGGCACATCGGCCTCCCCTGGACGGACGGGCCCGACGCGGCTGCTTCCGACGCTCCCGGCCGAATCACGCTCACCATCACGGTGATCGACGGCAATCGCACGCCGGTAGCCGACGCGATGATCGAGACGTGGCAGGCCGATACGCTCGGGCGGTTCAATCATCCGGACGATCCCCGCGGCGCAGTGAGCCTCACCCCGGCCGGATTTCGTGGGTTTGCCCGCAGCGCAGCCGATTCCACCGGAACAGCCCTGATTCACACCGTCAAGCCCGGCGCGCTTCCCACCGAAACCGAAATCGACGAAGCACCCCATGTCAACGTCTCGATTTTCGCCCGCGGCATGCTCGATCGTCTGGTCACTCGGTTGTACTTCCCGGAAGATGCAGACGCGCACACCACCGATCCGGTTCTGAGTTCGCTCACCGAAACCGAACGCGCGAAGTTGGTTGCAACCAAGGTCGACGATGGGTACTCCTGGACGGTCTATGTTCAGGACGAAGACGCACACGGCGTCGAGACGCCCTTCTTCGAGCTGTAAAGAGGAGTACACATGTCCACTCGCGGCGCGCTGTTCGATCCGGTGTTCGGTGCCACCCCGGTATCCGAGCATCTGTCAGACCAGGCCTGGGTGACTGCGTTGCTCGACGTGGAAGCTGCACTGAGCTGTGCGGCAGCCACGATCGGGTTGGCGGACGGTACCCAGTGCGCCGCTGTGGCGGCCGCTGCCGCCGAGTTGTCCAAGCCTGGTGGGCTCGACATCGTCGCGCTGGGTCGCGCATCAGCGGCGGGCGGCAATCCGGTCATCCCACTCGTGAAGATCCTGCGTGAACGAGTCGCGCAAGACGGCGTACCCGGCAACGTTGTTCACCCGGGCGCCACCAGCCAGGACATCATGGATTGCGCGCTGATGCTGCTGACGCGGCGTGCAGGGTCGGTTGTGCTTGCCGACCTGACCCGGGCGGCAGACTCTGCAGCTCATCTCGCCCGCCTTCATCGCTCGACGCCGATGGTGGCGAGAACGCTGGGGCAACAAGCACTTCCCACCACTTTCGGACTACTGGCGGCCAGCTGGTTCACCGCGCTCGACGCCGCTGCAATCCGGCTCGACGTCGTGCTGTCGACGTTGCCCGTCCAGTTCGGCGGTGCCGCAGGCACGCTCGCGGCCTCGTACCCGGATGGTCTTGCGCTCGCCGACGCGTTTGCCGACGAACTCGGGTTGGCTCGACAAGTTGTTCCGTGGCACACCGATCGCGTGACCATCGCCGAATTGTCGACCACCCTCGGTATCGTCGCCGGTGCCGTGTCCAAACCGGCCACAGACATCACCGTCATGGCGTCGACGGAACTGTCTGAAGTCGCCGAGAAAACTCCAGGCGGCTCGTCAGCCATGCCGCACAAGCAGAATCCGGTTGCCGCCATCACGGCCCGCGCTGCGGCACGGCGTGTTCCCGCACTCGTGGCCACGGCCCTGTCCAACATGGATCACGAGTTCGCGCGGGCAGCCGGTCCCTGGCATGCGGAGTGGGAAACCGTCACCGATCTCCTACGTCTGGCCGGCGGAGCGGCACATCAATTGTCGGTCAGTCTTGCCGGGCTACAGGTGCACACCGATTCGATGGCACACAACCTCGACATCACCGGCGGCTTGATTCTTGCCGAACGGGTCACGAAGGCGCTCTCGGCGCATACCGATCGCGCTCGTGACATCGTCACTGCCGCAGCCGCTTCCGGTACGCGACTGGACCACGATCCCGCCATCACCGAACACCTGACCGCGGCCGAACTCACCGAACTTCTCGATCCAGCACACTATCTGGGCCACGCCACCGACCTGGTCGATCGGGCCCTCGCCGAACGCCCAACAGGAGGACCACGATGAGCGTCGAGCTCAACTTTCACCAGACCGGCAATCCCGACGCTCCCGCCGTCGTTTTCCTCGGTTCGCTGGGATCCGACCTGTCGATGTGGGCGCCGCAGATTCATGCGCTGTCGAACCGCTACCGCGTCATCGCCGTCGATCACCGTGGTCACGGTAAATCCCCGGTGCCCGCCGGCCCGTACACCGTCGCGGACCTGGCCGGAGACGTCGTCGCCCTGCTCGATTCCCTCGAACTCGAGTCTGTTCATCTGGTCGGTCTCTCCCTCGGTGGTGCCGTCAGCCAGTGGATCGCGGCGCACCATCCCACTCGCGTCCACACCCTGGCGTTGCTGTGCACGTCCTCGCAGTTTGCCCCGACCCAGCCGTGGATCGAACGAGCGCAGACTGTCCGCACCGACGGTATTGCCTCTATCGCTGCGGCAGTTGTCGGACGCTGGTTCACACCCGGACTTGCCGAAAGCGATCCGGAACTTGTTGCACGGCATGTCGCGATGGTCGAGGCAACACCGGACGAGGGATACGCGGCCTGCTGCGAAGCACTCGCGGTGTGGGACGGCCGCGCCGACCTCGCCCGTATCGTCGCTCCGACGCTCCTCATCGCGGGTGAGCAGGATCCGGCGACTCCCCCGGCCACCCTGGCAGCGATCGCCGATGGTATCGCCGATTCCGTGATGCACGTCGTCGATCCCGGAGCGCACCTCGCGAGTGTCGAGCAGGCCGGACGCGTCACCAAACTGCTTGCGGCGCATATTTCCTCGCACACACCGGCCAATGCTCAGCGCAGTGCCGCGGTAGAGGCAGGGATGACCGTCCGTCGTCAGGTTCTCGGCGACGCTCACGTCGATCGGTCCATTGCCGGCGCCACCGACTTCACCGCGCCGTTCCAGGATTTCATCACTCGCACTGCCTGGGGCGACATCTGGTCACGTCCCGGACTCGATCACCACACCCGCAGGCTGCTGACTCTCGCCATACTCACCGCAGTCGGCAACGAACACGAACTCGACATGCATATCCGCGCCGCACTGCGCGGCGGGATGGATCCGGATCAACTCGTGGAAGTATTTCTCCATACCGCGGTCTATGCGGGTGTGCCGAACAGCAATCAGGCTTTTGCGCTGGGTAAGCAGGCACTCGCAGACCTCACGCCGAAGCCCGAGGAGAACACGACACCATGAGCGAAACCAACAGCGACCAGTCGCCGGGGCCGTCACCCGACTACGTGCAGTCGCTGGCCCGCGGGTTGTCCGTCATCAAGGCATTTGACGGCGAGCATCCCCGGCGCACGCTCAGTGAAGTCGCGCGGCACACCGACCTCACGCGCGCGACAGCGCGTCGGTTCCTGCTCACTCTCGTCGAACTCCAATACGTACGTACGGATGGTTCGGTGTTCTGGCTGACGCCACGCGTTCTCGAACTCGGGTACAGCTACCTGTCCAGCCTGTCGCTGCCCGAGCTCGCGGGACCGCATCTGGAGGCACTGTCCGCCAAGGTCCGGGAATCCACCTCGGTCTCCATCCTCGACGGCGACGACGTCGTGTACGTGGCCCGCGTACCGGTCAGCCGCATCATGACGGTCTCGATCACCATCGGCACTCGCTTCCCGGCCTATGCCACGTCCATGGGACGGGTACTACTCGCCGGTCTGCCAGACGACGCGCTCGATCAGTACCTGTCCCGAGTCTCCTTCTCCCGCCTCACCGGCAAGACCATCTCCACTCCCGAAGAACTGCGGGCTGAACTCGACAAGATTCGCGCCGACGGCTACTCGGTGGTCGATCAGGAACTCGAAGAAGGGTTGCGATCACTCGCAGCACCGATTCGCGATGCCAACGGCGACGTGGTTGCCGCGGTGAATATTTCCACTCAGGCTGCGCGCTACAGCACGGAAGCGGTTCTCGCTGAACTTGTTCCGGCTGCAATTACCACCGCTGACGCGATTTCCGCCGATCTCGGCCGCACTCAATCCTCGAACAATCACTCGGCCGCTACACGCTGATCGAGCACACACCAAGGAAGAACTCATGCCTGACGTTGTCATCTGTGAACCGCTCCGCACACCGGTAGGCCGCTTCGGCGGTGTCTTCCGCGACATCGCACCGGAGGACCTCGCCTCGACCCTGATAACCGAACTCGTCTCGCGCACCGGCATTTCCGGTTCCGACGTCGACGACGTGATCCTGGGTCAGGCATCCCCGAACGGTGAGGCCCCGGCCATCGGACGCATCGCCGCGCTCAACGCCGGACTCGGTATCGACGTCCCCGGCATGCAGGTGGACCGCCGCTGCGGCTCCGGATTACAGGCAATCATCCAAGCAGTCATGCAGGTCCAGTCCGGTGGCAGCGATCTGGTTCTCGCCGGCGGCGCCGAATCCATGAGCCAAGCCGAGTTCTACGCCACCGGAATGCGTTGGGGCGTCAAAGGAGAAGCCGTCGCACTCAGCGACCGCCTCGCCCGCGCCCGCGTCACCGCCGGCGGCCGCGACTTCCCCGTTCCCGGCGGCATGATCGAAACCGCCGAGAACCTGCGAGCCGAATTCTCCATCAGCCGCGAAGATCAAGACGCACTGGCAGTGCAATCCCACCAGCGCGCAGTCGCGGCACAGAAAAATGGCGTCTTCGCGCAGGAAATCGTTCCGGTCTCCGTTCCCCAGCGCAAGGGTGACGCGCTCCTCGTCGATACCGACGAGCACCCGCGCGCCGATACCTCGATGGAATCCCTTGCACGCCTTCGCCCCATGCGCGGCAAGCTCGATCCCGATGCCACCGTCACCGCCGGCAATGCCAGCGGCCAGAACGACGGCGCGGCGCTCGCCATTGTCACGACGGCAGAGAAGGCCAAGGCGCTCGGACTGCGTCCCCTTGCCCGCCTTGCCAGTTGGAGTGTTGCCGGCGTCCCTCCCCGCACCATGGGCATCGGCCCGGTTCCGGCGTCGGAGAAGGCACTTGGGCGTCTCGGCCTCACCTTGGCAGACATGGACGTCATCGAACTCAACGAAGCCTTCGCCGCGCAGGCACTTGCAGTTCTGCGTACGTGGAAACTCGAAGCCGACGACTCCCGAATCAACCCCAACGGTTCCGGAATCTCGCTAGGCCATCCCGTCGGTGCAACCGGCGGGCGGATCCTTGCGACTCTGCTGCGCGAAATGGATCGCCGGGAAGCCCGCTACGGCCTCGAAACCATGTGCATCGGCGGCGGCCAAGGCTTGGCTGCCGTGTTCGAACGCCTCACCTGAGAATTGCACCGCACTTACTGCTGAGGGTCGTTCTCGAACCGTCCGTGGCGACCCTCGCCGGCGGCGAATGCCGCGGCTCCACGCGCACCTTCCGCCGCGACAATCGGACAACCCGCGGCGCCTTCCGCTCGCAGCGCTTCCGTGAGCGGAAGGTCGAAGGACCGGTACGCCGATACCCGATCTGCCAGCATGCACAACTGCGGAAACGTTGTGAGCTGCTGCGCCAATTCCTTCGCTGCAGCCAAGGATTCACTTACCGGAACAACACGATTCACCAGACCGAACGAGAGCGCTTCCTGAGCATCGACGGGTCGTCCCGTCAGAATCATGTCGAGTGCGCGCCCCTGCCCCACGATGCGCGGCAAGCGCACGGTTCCACCGTCGATCAAGGGAACACCCCAGCGCCTACAGAAGACACCGAAAACGGCGTCCTCCTCACAGACGCGCAGATCTGCCAGCAAGGACAATTCCAGCCCGCCAGCTACGGCATATCCACTGACAGCGGCGATCAGCGGTTTCGACAGCGCCAGCCGACTGGGGCCCATCGGCCCCGTACCGCCACCTTCCGGGTCCAACTCATGCAAGCGCGACGGATCATTCACGGCCGTCAGATCGGCTCCGGCACAGAATGTTCCACCAGCGCCCCAAAGTATTGCGACCTGCGCCGCATCATCAGCCTCGAAATCCAGAAATGCGTCACGCAACTGCGCGGCCATCGGTCCGTCGACGGCATTCTTTCTGTCCGCACGGTTCAGGACGATGGTGGTGACGCCACCCTCGCGCTCTACATAGACATCGCCGAGTGGGCGATCCGAGTCAGTCACTGCGCTTCCTCACTATCCGCGGACAGGATCCCTGTGTCTACACTGCCACGTGTCTACACTGCCACGCGGGAAATGAATCGTCAGCCGTTCGTGTGATCAGCACGTAGGCCCGAGAGCTGACCTTTGAACCTTCGCATGCGTGTGAGCTTCGCATCGGCTGGCTGGTGATGCGAAGCTTCCACACGGTATGTAGTTCCGGCGCAGCCGGATTCAGTCCCGGTGGACGGGGCCTTGGCGGGTGGTGGAGCGTCGGCGGCGTTGTTTCGGGTCGATCGCTACTGGTGGGATGAACCAGGGTTTGCGATCATCGCCCATTTTGATTTCCCAGATACCGCGGAACCCGCTGGTGCTGTGAATCAACGTGTGGTGGCTCCGGCAGAGCAACACGAGGTTGTCCATCACCGTCACACCGCCCGTTGACCACGGTTTCATATGGTGCGCGTCGCACCAAGCCGGAACGGCATCACAGTTCGGGAAGGCGCAACCTTTGTCCCGGGCGATCAACGCGATACGTTGCTCAGCTGTGACGAGGCGCTTGAGCGGTGTCGCATCGAGGGGTGCGCCGTTACCGTCCATCAAGACGGTCGAGAGCATGCAATCGCACGCGAGCATCCGAGTTTTACTGACGCTGAGCGGTCCCATCCACGGCATGTACCCGACATCGAGATCCTCGAACACAGACTCGTCATCCAGATCAGGCGCGTCATCACCCTCGGCTCGCATGGTGGCGCATTCCCGATGCTCGGCAAGGTCTTTCGCGGTGATGTGCACATTCACATGCGGACGCTGACCACCGTCAATGCCGGTGACAGCGTTGTCCAGATACCGGCGGATCAACTCCGTGAACGCGTCGGCGGTGCGTTTGGCTGCCGACCGCGCATCCGGGGTCCCGTCCGCAGCCGGTTTCGGCATCGACAGACCCGACAGCGCCGATAACAACATCTCGCCGGTGAGTGCGTCGAAATCGCCCTTGATGACGACCCGACCATTCAATGTCGGCGCGATACGTAACGCATTCAGATCGTCATCCTCACCGGGCGGAGGTTCGTCGGATTCGAAAATCCGCTCCAAAACTGCAATCGCATACCGCAGCTTCGTGGTGGTCGCTTCCACTCCGAATGCGGCGGCGAGAAGCGTTGCGATACAGTGCGGTAAAGCACTCTCTGGCATCCCTTTTGGTGGGGACTCGCAGAACGCGGCAATCAACGCCGCATGATCGAACGACAGGTCACCCGCCTCGAACTGCGCAGCAATATCGGGAAATGTCCGCAGTGCGGCACCGAGAGCGGCGATCTTGTTGCCGGCCGAGGTCTGCAGCATCGTATTCGCTGCCAACCACCGGCCCACACCGCGGTAACAGAGCACCTGCTCGTCTGGATTCAGTGCCAGCTCGTCGACCGCGGCAACTCGAATCGCTTCCAACCGAAGAATTTCCGCAGACGCAGCGACGGCCACGTCACGAACCTCCGCCGGCTGCAACCGCCACAACCTGCCACGCACACCCACAGCCGAACCGGCTACAACATCCCCCACCGCAATAGAATCGAAAACAGTAGTCATCAAGGCCTCCCCACCCTTGGCCTAAGTATACTCGAACATCCATTCGAATCAAGAGACATATCGGGCACATTCGGCCGAATAGTGTTTACAGCCATCAGCATTGATCAAATTCGAAGTCACTCGTAGGCGCGTTACTCGCACTGCCTGACCCCAACTAACGAGGATCCATCCGATAATGCAAGGCCATGGCCCGCGCTCGCCACAGACGCAATTCATGATCGGTGCGCAGCACCCCTTCAGAGTCCTCGAACACGTGGAACCGCTCGTGGATCGGAACTCTGGCTGCGTAGACTTTTCCACCCTCCACCACGGTGACATACGCTCCGACGTCCCCGAACGCTCCCGGCCCCGAGGTCAGCAACAGGGAACCGTCGTCGCAGACTTCGGGACGCAGGAACACCTGAACATTCCCGGATTCCAGGGGGAAGGTGACGTGAACGCAGGGCTGAGCACTGTTTGGCAGCAACGTGATTCGGTAGTACCCGCTGAAGAGGTAGTCACCTGACTTTCGCAGTGTTCGCAGCCAGGCCGAACCCGCATGCAAGCCGTCTGCATCCAGTACGCGCGTTATCGAACTGTCGACGCCATACGCAACTGACATCGGGTTTACGGGCAGCGCAAGTTGCTGCACGCGCCGGCCGTAAAACCGCTCGACCAGCGATCCCCATGGCGCAAATCCCGGCGACCATTGTGTCCACGCCTGCATTCGCCATGTCGAGGTTCGCTCGTAGAAGTCACGGATGGACGGCGTCAATCGTGACGGATCAAATTCCGGCCCCGCCAATGTGTCCATGCAGGGCACGAGACCCTCGACTGACGCTTGCGCAACAACGGTGCCACCGATGCGCAACGCTTCGATGGGGATCCAGCTGTCTTCCACCGGACCGCGTACCGCTGTCGGCGCTTGTAACCACGCGTCTTCGGACAGGTCGATTTTGCGGCCGACTCCGCGCCAGAACACACGCGTCGCGCGATCTGCAACAGGCCACAGACGTTCCCCTGCCATTCGACGTCCCCCTCGCCTTCATGCCTGGTTATCTCACCTGGACACTAGTACGTTGCGCGTCCTCCACTGGCGTCGTACACCGCACCGGTCGAGTAACTCACGGCAGTCGAGGACAACCAGCCGATCAGTTCGGCAATTTCGTCCGACGTACCCATCCGTGACATCGGCGTCAAACTCTGCGAGCGAGCGAGAATCGCGGGATCCGTGCCCTCATTCATCGGACTTTCGACGGCCGCCGGAGCCACGGCGTTGACCAGCACGCCGGTGGTCGCGATCTCCTTACCCAGCGACTTCGTGAGTGCGATGACGGCCGCCTTCGACGCGGAGTACGCGCTCTGGTTTGGGTTACCGTCTTTTGCGGCAATGCTCGCCAGATTCACCACGCGCCCCCACCCTGACGCGACCATGCCGGGAACGAAGGCACGGCACATGAGGAAGGTTCCGTCCACGTTGATCCGGAACGTCCGCTGCCAGTCGGCGAGCGAGACATCGACCAGCGGCGCCGACGGTCCCACGATGCCGGCACTGTTGATCACGATGTCGACCTTGCCGATGCGCGCGCGCAAATCGTCGACTGCGGCAGCATCTGTCACGTCGAGGCGCTCGTCGGCCCCCTCTGCAATGTCAGCCGTGATGGTTCGAACACCATTGTCGGACAACAGTTTCGAACAGGCTGCACCAATTCCGCTGGCGCCGCCGGTAATCAGCGCAACGGCGCCCTCTGGATAGCTCTGCATCAGTCTCATCTCCCGGAGATCATGTGCGCTCGGCACTCAATTTAAGCTGCGAATAGATATAATCTGCGTCACACTGTGTACGATTTTTGAATATATGGCGTCGGGCAGAGTCGTCAAAATCAACAGTCGACATCAACGAAGGACACATCGATGGAAATTCGCTGGTTGCACGCGTTTGTCGCGGTCGCGGAAGAGTTACATTTCGGCCGGGCCGCGTCACGGCTGCAGATGGCTCAGTCGCCGCTGAGTCAGATGATTCGCAAACTCGAGAAGAACATCGGCGTGCAACTGTTCGAGCGCAGCACCCGCACCGTCGCGCTCACCTCCGGTGGACATGCTTTCCTGCCACACGCTTATCGGGTTCTCGAAAACATGGAAACCGCCCGTCAAGCCACCCGCGCGTCAACCGGCGGCGTCTACGGCCGGGTGGCAATCGGTTTCACGGGCGTGCTCAACCACCAGGCGTTGCCACCATTGACGCGAGCCTTGCGCCAGCGATACCCCGAGGTCGAATTGACGCTCCTCGGCCGCATCATGACCCGCGACGCAGTGACACAACTCGAGAGCGGAGCACTGGATTTGGCGTTTGTCGGCCTGCCGGTGGCTGCGGCGCCGTTGTCCACTCGCCTGATCCGTCGTGAAGCCTTTGGCGTCGTACTGCCGATCGATCACCGACTGGCTGCCGAGACGGAAATCGACCTGCGTGAACTGGCCGACGACGGATTTGTCACCACGCCCATGGCTGCCGGTTCCGCCCTGCAGGAGACTGCGATGCGGGCCTGCATGAATGCCAACTTCCGCCCGCGCGTGGTTCAGGAAATCACCGACCCCTACATGATCCTGATGCTCGTCGCTGCAGGTGTCGGCGTCGCCTTGATGCCGTCGGGAATGGCGGGCATCACCCCTCCCGGTAGCGTCTTCGTTCCGCTCACCGGCGAGCCGACCTACATGAACCATGGAATCGCCTGGTCACCCCGCCGCATGACCGACGCCCTCGCCGTTGCACTCGCCACGTCGGAGGAAATCCTCCCCACCCCCGAGATTAAGACGTAATTCGTCATTATCTGAGACTCATTTAGTGTTGGACGCGCCATAGTCCTTCATGGCATCGTCGTCTGCGCCGCCGAAAGGTGAGGGACGTCACCGATGCGTGGCGCATCACAAAACGTGCCACCACCGTCGGCCAATCGGGACGAAAGGACTACCCATGGCGCCTCCGCCTACCCCCGCAGCTTCCACCACCGGGACCGACGAAAAACCGAACTCCAACGCTCGGCGAGCCGCAGTGTCGGGTTTTCTCGGCAGCACACTCGAGTACTACGACTTCTTCATCTACGGCTCTGCCGCCGCACTGGTGTTTCCCAAGATCTTTTTCCCCGGCGGCGGCTCCACAGCGACGCTGCTCTCCATCAGCACGCTGGGCGTCGCCTACGTCGCCCGCCCGCTCGGCGCAGTGTTGTGGGGACACCTCGGTGACCGTTACGGCCGCAAGAACGCACTCCTCGCGTGCCTCCTGCTCATGGGTGTCGCGACCATCGTCGTGGGCTGCCTGCCGACGTACGACCAGATCGGCATCGCAGCACCGATCGTCCTCGTCTTGCTTCGCTTACTCCAAGGTCTGTCCGCCGGCGGTGAATCACCCGGCTCGTCGGCGCTGACGCTCGAACACTCACCGGATCATCGCCGTTCGTTCTTCACGTCGTTCACCATGAGCGGCATCATGTTCGGCATCGTCATCTCGAGCTTGGTATTCATCCCCGTGGCAAGCCTGCCCGACGAAGACCTCTACTCGTGGGGTTGGCGAGTTCCCTTCTGGCTCAGCATCATCGTGACCGTCGTTGCACTCTGGCTACGACGCGCCCTCGACGAGCCGGAGGTATTCGAAGAGCTGAAGGAACAGGACAACACCGCCGGGATTCCCGTCGTCGAAATGTTCCGCTCGCACTGGCGCACCGTAATTCGCATCAGCATGAGCTCGACGTTCGCGATGATCAACACCATCGTCAACGTCTTTGCCCTGGCCTACGCCGTCGAATCCGGTTTCGAACGCTCGACGATGCTGTGGGCAATTGCCACCGCCAACTTCGTTGCAGTACTTACCCAGCCGCTGTTCGGCATTCTCTCCGATCGCTACGGCCGCAAGCCCATCTTCGTCATCGGCGCGATCGGTGCCGGCCTGATGGTCTTCGTCTTCTTCCATTCGATCGGAACCCAAAGCGTTCCTATGGTTTTCGCTTCGGGCATCGTCATGATCGGCATCTTCTACGCCATGCCCAACGGGACATACCCAGCGTATTTCCCGGAACAGTTCCCCGCCAAGGTTCGCTACACCGGTATGGCCGTAAGCCTCATGCTCGGCCTTCTCGTCGCCGGCTTCACACCGGCAATCGCCCAGGCGCTTTCCGCGGGCGACAAGAGCAACTGGACGCCAGTCGCGTGGATGTGCCTCGGCTTTGCCGTCGTCTCCGCCATCGCTGCCATGTGCGGCCCGGAAACCTACCGGACGCCGACAGCGGAACTCGGCGAACCGAAATCGACGTCGCTCACCAAGCAAGACCCCGAGCTCACCAGCAACAACGCTTGACCGGACCGGCCCCTCGCGCTGACTCGCGCCGCGAGGGGCCGTCCCCACTTATGCAGGAGAAATGTCATGCCTACCGAATCCACCACGCACCGGATCGGCCTTGTCGGCGCGGGAATCACCACCTCGCTCTCGCCGGCGCTGCACTCTCACGAAGCGGCAGCACTCGGTCTCGCCGCCTACAGCTACGAACTGATCGACCTCGAGGCAAGGAACGTCTCGGTCGAGAAGACCGGCGAGTTGGTACGCGCAGCCGTCACCGGCGGCTTCACCGGGCTGAACATCACGCACCCGTGCAAGCAGGTTGTCGTGGACGCCCTCGACGAGCTGTCGGACAATGCCCGACTGCTCGGTGCCGTCAATACGGTTGTCGTCGAGAACGGCCGTCTGATCGGCCACAACACCGATCACAGCGGATTCCTCACCGCACTAAGGCGCGGTCTGCCCGACGCCGCCTTGGATCGAGTTGTCCTCCCCGGCGCCGGTGGAGCGGGTTCGGCAGTGGCGTACGCACTGGCCGCGGCCGGTACGACGGATCTCCGCATCGCCGACGTCGACGCCGAACGCGCGGCCGACGTGTGTGCGCGCGTCGCCTCCGCATTCCCCGCCACGCGCACAACTGCTTTGACAATCGGTGAGATCGCCGACAATCTGGCGACAAGCGACGGCGTCGTCAATGCCTCTCCGATCGGTATGGTCGGCCACCCGGGAACCCCCTTCGATCCCGCTGCGCTCCACTCCGGTTTGTGGGTTGCCGACATCGTCTACCGGCCGATGCGCACAGAATTGCTCGACGCTGCACTCGCTCTCGGATGCCAGGTGCTCGACGGTGGTCAGATGCTGGTGGCGCAAGCCTCCGACACCTTCACCCTCCTGACCGGAGTCGAAGCGGATACGGATCGGATGCGACACCACTTGAGCGAGATGCTTTCCGAAATGGCAAGCGCATGAGCACAGTCGAATACACACTCTCGCGAAATGCTCCAGGAGCACTCATGAACGCAACCCAGCCGTTTGCCGAACCTCTCGACATGGGCAAGGTACGGCTCCGGAACCGATTCGTATCTGCTCCGATGGAACGCAATTACTGCGAAGTCAACGGAACCATGACGGACGAGTACATCGCGTACCTCGCCCGGCGCGCCGAAGGTGGTGCAGCACTGATCTTCACCGAGGCAAGTTATGTGCGCGCCGACGGCAAGGGCCGCATCCGGCAGATGGGCGTCGACGTCGACGAACGAATTCCCGGCATCAAGAAGATGGTCGACGCGATCCACGCGCACGGTGCGCTCGTCGGAGTCGAACTGAACCACGGTGGCCGCACGGCTCAGGGTTCGGTCAGCGGCTTTGTTCCCGTTGCCCCGACTCCGATTCCGTGTTTGGTTGTCGGCGGCGAGATGCCCGAACAACTCGACGGCGACGACATCGAGCACATCATCGAGTGCTTCGGTGAGGCTGCTGCACGGTGCCAGAAGGCCGGAGTCGACGTGATCTCCCTGCATGGCGGACACGGGTATCTGATCCACCAGTTCCTCTCCCCGGCTTACAATCACCGCGACGACGAATGGGCGGATCCCACTCTCTTCGTCAACAGAGTCATCGCTGCGGTACACGAGCATGCTCCGGGAATTACTCTCGGACTTCGATTCTCAGCTTTCGAGGGCGTCGAAGGTGGACTCGATGCCGAGGCGACCCGTGCCCGGATCGACGCCATCGACACGGACCGACTCGATTTCCTCGACGTCTCCGCAGGCAACTACGAAGCGGGACAGTGGATCATCCAACCCGGCGAATGGTCGCGTGGCCTCCTCGCGCCGTACTCCGAGCAGTACCAGCGCGACTTCCACATCCCGGTGGGAGTAGCCGGCCGCATCACGTCACCTGAAATCGCTGCGCAGATCATCGAATCCGGGCAGGCGAACTTCGTCAGCATGGCTCGCACTCTCCACGCTGATCCGGACTTCCCGAATCGCGCCATCGACGGCGGGCGCTACCGTCCGTGCATCGCGTGCAACTACTGCATCGACAGCCTGGCCGCCGGACCGATCCCGTGCTCGGTGAACCCCTGGGTCGGACGTGAATTGGATCAGCCCACTAAGCCTGCTGATGCCACTGCGCGGGTTGCCGTCATCGGCGCCGGACCCTCCGGAATGGCTGCTGCCCGTGACCTCGCACTTGCCGGCCATCACGTCGACCTGTACGACGAACGCCCCAGTCTCGGTGGCGACTTCGCTTTGGCGTCGGCGCTGCACGAATACCCCGAATACGGGCGGATCGTGGACTGGTACCTCGCCGAACTGGCTGAACTCGGGGTGCAGTGCCACACCTCGACCAGAGCTGACGCAGCGCTGCTCTCAGGCAACAACTTCGACGCGATCGTTCTTGCTGCCGGTGGGCACGGCCCCGCAACGGAGCTTCCGGGCGCGCAGACACGAACCGTCCGCGACGTCCGTGAGTTCCTCGTTTCCGGAGATCCTGCCCCCGCCGCTGTCACCATTTTCGGAGCCGACCGCGAGGCTGCCGCTGTCGCCGACGATCTCCTCCAGAAGGGCACGCGGGTCGTGATGATCGGCCCCCAGGAAACGATCGCGCACGACGTCGGACGACGCGGCAAGATCGTGCTCCTGCCGCGCCTGGCCGCAAGTGAGAACCTCACCACCTACCTGAGCTCGATCGTCACCAAGGTCGCCGCCGACCGTGTCACGATCTCGACTGGCGGTGTGCTGAGTGAGGTCGACGCTCCCGGCGAACTGCTGATCTCGCAGGGCGTCGAGCCGCGCTCGGAACATCTGGCCCAACTACGTTCACTGGCACCGCGACTCGGTGTCCATACTGTCGGCGATGCGAGCGGAGACGGCGGTTCCATTCATGCCGCACTCGTGACCGCAGCCGATGTCGCCGTCACGATCACCGCCGCCGCTGCGGCCCGTCAGGAGGTTCACGCATGACCGCGCCGATCACAACCGCGCTGCCGCCCATCGGACTTGGAACCTGGCCCCTGGTGGGCGCCGACGCCACGAAGTCCGTTCTTTCCGGCATCGAGGCTGGATACCGGCTCATCGACACCGCCGCGATCTACGGCAACGAGGACGCTGTCGGTGTAGCGCTAGCTGAGTCCGAACTTCCTCGAGAAGAAATGTTCGTCACCACCAAACTTCGTGGCAACGACCAGGTTTCCGGCGACATCCGGGGAGCCCTCGAGCAGAGCCTGGAGCGACTGGGGCTCGACCAGCTGGATCTCTTCCTGATTCACTGGCCGCTTCCGCGAATCGATCGCTATGTCGCGTCGTTCGAGTCCATGCTGGCCTGCCGCGACGCCGGACTGGTTCGGTACGTCGGTGTGTCGAACTTCCTGGAGCACCATCTACGCCGGCTCGTCACTGAAGCCGGTGAGGCGCCGGCCGTCAACCAGATTCAGATGGACCCGTCGCTCGCGCGAATCCCGGTGCGCCGCGCGAACGACGAGCTCGGCATCTTCACCCAGTCGTGGAGCCCGCTCGGCCGGGGCGACGTACTCGACAATGCCGTTGTCGGCGATATCGCCGGTCGAATGGGTTGCGCCCCAGCGCAGGTTGTCCTCGCGTGGCATGTCGCGCAGGGCGTGGTCCCGGTCGCGCGGTCCGCAAATCCGACGCGCCAGGCCGAGAATCTGGCGGCTCTCGACGTGACACTCACCGCCGAGGACGTCGCCGCACTGAACAGTCTCGATCGCGGCGAGTCCGCCGCTCGGGACGTCGAAGCAGAGGAACATTTCTGATGACGTTGAAAGTCGGAATCGTCGGCTGTGGCAAGATCGCCGGCAACCATGCCCGAGCCCTGCAACAAGTACCCGGCGTCGAGGTAATCGGCTGCTGCGACCCCGATCTCGGACGCGCCCAGGAATTCGCGGCACTCCACGAGATTCCCACAGCTGTACGTTCCGTTGACGAACTGCTTGCTCTCGGCCTCGACGCCTGCACTGTCTGCACGCCGCACCCGGTACACGAAGAGGTTGTCGTGGCCGCTGCCGAAGCTGGTGTTCATGTGTTGTGCGAGAAGCCCATCGCGGTGGATGTTGCTGCGGCCGACCGCATGATCGAGGCCGCGGATCGAGCCGGTATCACCTTCGGAGTCCTCTTCCAACGCCGCTTCTGGCCGGCAGCGCGTCGTATCCGCGACGCCATCGACGACGGCCGGATCGGACTACCCACGCTCGGTGAGGCGTCAGTGATTCTGCATCGCCCGCCGCACTACTACTCCGCCGACGCGTGGCGTGGACGGTGGGACACCGACGGCGGCGGTGTCCTCATGACTCAGGCCGTGCACCAGATCGACATGCTGGCCTGGTTCATGGGCGAAGCCGTCTCGGTCAGTGGCTTCATCCGCACCCATACTCACGGTGACCACATCGAGACGGAGGACAGCGCGTCGGCTGTGATTTCATTTGCCTCAGGTGGTACCGCAACCGTTACTGCAACAACGGGTGCCAATCACAACCTGGGTAACCGCGTCACGGTGATCGGGCGCTCCGGTGCCATCGCCAGTGTCCTCGAGTTTCCCGAAGGACACGAGGGTGTCAACGAAATCTGGACCGTGCCGGGCGAAGTGGAGTTCCAGTCGCCGTACTCCGCGGACGTCGACGCGAATCTTGATGTGGGCGCGGTCAATGCGGCACTGACCGACTTCCACACATTGCAGGTGCAGGACTTCGCCGACGCCGTCCTGACCGGGCGCGAACCCGCCGTCACCGGACGCGACGCCCGCGCGTCGCTTGCCATCATCGCCGCAATCTACGAATCGTCACGAACCGGGAAGGTTGTCGAACTGTCGTCGACGCCGACCCTCGCAACAACTGCCAAGGAGCAGAAATGAGCAGCAGTTCCCCCCTCACCTACGACGTGGTTGTCGTGGGCTCCGGCGCAGGCGGGCTTTCCACAGCAATTGCCGCAGCAGATGGCGGCGCGTCCGTCCTCGTGGTCGAGAAGGCCGACACCTGCGGCGGCGCAACGGCATGGTCGGGCGGGTGGATGTGGACTCCGCGCAACATGTTTGCCATCGCCGACGGGGTTGTCGAAGATCGATCCGCTCCCCGTACCTACCTGGAGAACCGACTCGGCGACAACTTCGACGCCGCCAAAGTGGATGCACTCCTCGACGGCGCACCGGAGATGGTCGAGTTCTTCGAACGCAAGACCGCACTGAAGTTCGTTCCCGGAACCAAGATCGCCGACATTCACGGCGACACACCGGGTGCCGGCACCGGTCACCGGTCCGTCGGACCGAAACCGGTGAGTCTGCGAAAGCTCGGACCAGATGTTGCGGCGCTACTGCGTCGACAGTTGTACGAGACGTCATTCCTCGGAATGGGCATCATGGCCGGACCCGACTTGCAGGCGTTCCTGCACTCGACTCGGTCACCGAAAGCCTTTGTGCACTGCGGTGTACGTGTCACCAAGCACATGTTCGACCTCGCCACCAAGCGTCGTGGTCAGCAACTCGTCAACGGTACCGCCCTGGTCGGCATGATGCTGCGTTCAGCCCTCGATCTGGGCGTCGAGTTTCGGGTGAACACGTCCGCGACCGCGTTGCAGACCGATGACGACGGCCGCGTTGTCGGCGTCCGCCTCGAAGGTCCGGACGGCGCGTACTCGGTGACTGCCAATCGCGGTGTCGTTCTTGCAACGGGCGGCTTTGCACAGGACATCGACCGCCGACGTGAACTGTTCCCGCGCACCCCCACCGGCAACGAGCACTGGTCACTCACCCCGAAGACAACCACCGGCGACGGCATCACCCTCGGCGAATCCGTGGGCGGACGACTCGACCGCACGCTCGCCTCCCCCGTCGCGTACTGCCCCGTCTCCATCGTTCGTTACCGCAACGGCAAGGAAGGTGTATTCCCGCACATTCTGGACCGCGGAAAGCCCGGTGTCATCGGAGTTCTCGCCGACGGCAAGCGGTTTGTCAACGAAGCACTCGGCTACCACGACTACACGCTCGCGATGGTCGAGCAGGTTCCCGAGGGCGAAGAGGTGTGCTCGTGGTTGATCGCCGATCAGCAGTACGTGCGCTACCTCCCACTCGGTATGGCGAAGCCACTGCCGATCCCGATCCAGCCGTACCTACGCTCGGGATACCTCACACGTGGGCGCACGGTTCGGGAACTGGCCGAGAAGATCGGTGTTGATCCGGCGCAGTTGGAGAAGACCGTCTCGACCTTCAACACCGGAGCCCGCAGTGGCGAAGACCCCGAGTTCGGTCGCGGCACAACACCGTTCAACCGAGGATCCGGTGATACCGCCAATCCCTGGCCGAACCCGTCGCTGGCACCCCTGCAGAAAGGCCCGTACTACGCGGTGAAAGTTGTACCGGGTAGCTTCGGCACCTTCGCCGGACTGGTCACCGACTCGTCGTCGCAGGTGCTCGACGACAACGACCGCCCCATCGAAGGACTGCTCGCTGTCGGCGTCGATCAGGCCAGCGTGATGGGTGGGCACTACCCGTCCGGCGGCATCAACCTCGGCCCGGCCATGACGTTCGGTTACCTGGCCGGCCGGGAACTGGCCGGCGCCAAGACAGTTGGAGCGCACGTATGACACTCTTACTCGGGCTGGCAGCCCTCACCGTGCTCGATACCGCGCCGATGCAGCACGTCGACTTGGCCGAAAAGCACGGCTTCGACACCATCGGCATCCGGTTGATGCCCGCGGCACCGGGTACTACTGCTTACCCCCTGCACGAGGACAAGCAGGGGTTGAACGAACTGGTGCGTCGACTGGATGATTCACCGGTCGAGGTATTCGATCTCGAAATCATCCGTCTTGCAGCCGACTTCGATCCCGCCGACTACGTTCCGCTCCTCGAGGCGGGAGCACAGCTCGGCGCCAAGGCCGTTCTGGTCGGCGGCGACGACCGCGACCGCGTTCGTCTCACGGACTCCTATGCCCGCCTCGCGGAACTGTGCGCGAACTACGGCATCGTCGCCTCCCTCGAGTTCATGCCGTGGACCGCTGTGCCCGATGCGCGGGCCGCGATCGAGATCGTCTCGGCCGCAGACGGTCCCGCTCGAAGCGTTCTCGTCGACGCATTGCACACCGACCGCTCGGCAACAACGCTCGAGGATCTCGAGTCGATCCCGCGCGAATGGTTGCACTACGCCCAGATGTGCGACGGTTCGACGCCCACTCCCGAGGACGACGCAGAACTGATCCGTCACGCCCGCGAGGAGCGTCTGGTGCCCGGCACCGGAGGCATCGCCCTAGCCGACATCTGGTCGACTTTGCCTGCCGGTCTGCCGGTCAGCATCGAATTGCCCAACGAACCGCTGCGCCGCGCCGTCGGCACGGATGCCTGGCTGGAACGCCTGGTCACGGCCACGCGAGAGGTTCTGGCGTAAACCTGCTGTGCGCCTTTGTTAACCGCCCGCGGTTAACAAAGGCGCACAGTTGCTAGCCGCGCCGAGCCGCAACAGCCTGTGCCAAACGATCCAACTGCGCTGCCGTGGTGGCCCAGTCGATGCACGCGTCGGTGATGGACTGACCGTAGGTGAGCTCGTCCGCCTTGCCCAAGGTCAGGTCCTGACGGCCGGCCTCGATGAAGCTTTCCAGCATGACGCCGGCGATTCCCTGCTCACCTGCGGCGAGACGAGCTGCGATGTCGTCGAGCACGATCACCTGACGCTCGTGATCCTTGCTGCTGTTGCCGTGGCTCGCGTCGATGACCACGCGCTCGGGCAGGTTCGACTTACGCAAGCGGGCAAGGGTATCCGCGACGGTCTCGGCGTCGTAGTTCGGTCCGTCGCTGCCGCCGCGAAGAATGACGTGGCAATCGGGGTTACCGGCGGTGCGGATCAAGGCAGCCTGACCGTCAAGGTCGGTTCCGGGGAACACGTGGCTTGCGGCAGCGGCGCGGGTACCGTCGACGGCTACCTGCACATCACCCTCGGTGGAGTTCTTGATTCCGACAGGCATGGACAGTGCACTGCACAGCTGGCGATGCACCTGGCTCGCAGCGGTCCGAGCGCCGATTGCGCCGTAGCTGACCAGGTCCGCAATGTACTGCGGCATGATCGGGTCGAGGAACTCACAGCCGACCGGCAGGCCGAGGCTCGACACGTCGAGCAGCAGCTTGCGTCCGATGCCCAGACCGGTGTTGACGTCGTAGGTGCCGTCGAGATGCGGATCGTTGAGCAGGCCCTTCCAACCCAGCGTGGTGCGCGGCTTTTCGAAGTAGACACGCATGACGATGTGCAGGTCGTCCCGCAGTTCTTCGGCCTTGGCAGCCAACCGGCGGGCGTAGTCCATCGCGGCTTCGGGGTCGTGCACCGAGCACGGTCCGACAACAACGATGAGACGATCGTCCGTGCCGTTCAGGATGTTGACAGTATCGGCGCGGCCGCTGCGCACAGTGGCGGAGGCGACCTCGTCGGGAGCGTGCTGGGCGCGCACAGTCGCCGGCGATACGAGCGGACTGATACTCACAGTGCGCTGATCGTCGAGGCTGTCCGCTGTGGCTGTGGTGTCGATGGTGACAGTCATGGGGTTTCGGTTTCCTGTTCTCAGGCCGACCCCAGAGATGAAATGAACTCCAGCGAGCCGGTCTGTAATCCGGCTCTTGGGTGGAGGTTGTCAGCGCGTGGTTACGCCGGCAGGCCCACCCGGGGCCGGCCTGCTAAACCAGAAATAGACGCGCTGCATGACGGCCACGATACCTCGAGTGCCGAGGTGGTCAATTCCACCCCTGGCGTTCGCGGGGAGAAACAAGCGTCTCGGTATGGTTGACGTGGCCGTTAGTGCGGCCACGATCGGCGAGGGAACCTGGTGCAAGTCCAGGGCTGACGCGCAACGGTGACGAACCTTCTTCAGGGATCGAAGTCCGGATACTCGCTGATCGAGCACGGCGAATTCTCGGCTCCGCGAATCGAGCCCTGAGCAAGGAGTTCCCTCTTCATGCGTTTTACGCGCTTCACGTCAGTAGTAGTTGCCACGTCGGCTCTCGCTTTGGGCCTGGCCGGCTGCGGCGCCTCCGACGACTCCGTCACCGCGAGTGACGCGACATCGTCGAACTACCCGCTCACCATCGACAACTGTGGTCGACAAGTCACTGTCGACGCACCACCGACACGTGCGGCGTCCCTCAACCAGGGCTCCACGGAGATTCTGCTGTCCCTCGGTCTCGCTGACCGCATGGTCGGCACCGCGACGTGGACGGACCCCGTTCGCGAGAACCTCGCAGCCGACAACGATCGAGTCCCCCGTCTTGCCGACAACAAGCCGTCGTTCGAGGTTGTCCTCGACACGGAACCCGATTTCGTGTCGGCCTCGTTTGCGTCCACGATCGCCGAGGGCGGCGTCGCGAGCCGGGATCAGTTCGCCGCGCTCGGCGTGCCCACGTACCTTTCGCCCACCGACAACGGTTGCGACGGCAAGGTGTCCTCGGCATCGAACGCGGACGGCGCACGAACCGAACCGTTGACGATCGAGACGGTGTATCAAGAGGTCCGGGATCTGGCAGCGATTTTCGACGTACGCGAGAGAGGCGAGCAATTTGTCGCCGAACTCCAGGCTCGATTCGCTGCAGCGTCCGACGCCGTCGACGCGTCCGGAGTCTCACTCGCGTTCTGGTTTGCCGACACCATGACGCCGTACATGGCGGGATGCTGTGGCTCGTCCGGAATTATCACGGAATCCGTCGGCGCGACGAATGTCTTTGCCGATACGACGGACGAATGGCCCCAGGTCAGCTGGGAAACCATCCTCGATCTCAACCCCACCGCCCTGGTTCTCGCGGACCTGAGTCGACGCAGCATCGACGGCGACGCACTGGCCAGCAAGATCGCTTTCCTCGAATCCAACCCTGTCACCTCGCGTCTGCAGGCTGTCCAGGACAAGAAGTACATCGTCGTCAACGGCGCTGATCTCAACCCTTCGATCCGCACGATCGACGGCGTCGAGAAGACCGCCACTGCACTGCGAGACTGGGGCTTGGCCAATTGAGCACGCGCACTGCGCGTCTCGAATCCCGATCAACTCTGGGATTTCTGTTCCTGACCGGCCTCGTGGTTCTCGGGTTCTCGATCGCGCTGGCGATAACGATCGGCCCGGCCAATCTGTCGGTTCGCGACGTGTACGCCGTGGTGCTCGAACATTGGGGTGTCGGGTCGTCCGGCGTCAGCCGGATCAAGGACGGCATTGTCTGGGAATTGCGGCTTCCCAGAACACTGTTGGCTGCGGTGTGCGGAGCGGGGCTCGCGTTGTGCGGCGTCATCATGCAGTCGCTGCTCCGTAATCCGCTGGCCGATCCCTTTGTTCTCGGGATCTCGTCCGGGGCATCCACCGGCGCGGTGATGGTGGCAGTGCTCGGCATCGGCGGCGGCGTTATCTCGCTGTCCGCCGGTGCATTTGCCGGGGCCGTCGTATCGTTCGGCCTGGTGATGCTGCTTGCGGCGGGCGCCGGCGGCGGCACGTCGCGGGTGGTCTTGGCGGGTGTTGCCGGCACACAACTGTTCTCGGCACTCACGTCGTTCATCGTCATTTCCTCCGCCGACGCCGAGCAGACTCGTGGCGTCCTGTTCTGGCTGCTCGGTTCGTTGGCCGGCGCCGGCTGGACGGACGTCGCAGTGTGCGGCGTGGTGGTTGCCGGTGGAATCCTTGTGTGTCTCGCTCAAGCTCCGGCGTTGGACGCCTTCACTTTCGGCAACAACGCCGCAGCGACACTCGGTATCCCCGTCCAGCGCGTTCGACTACTCCTCCTCACCATCACCGCGTTGATCACTGCCGCACTTGTCAGCGCTGCCGGGGCGATAGGTTTTGTAGGACTGGTACTTCCGCACGCAGCCCGTTTTCTGGTCGGTTCGCGGCACAGTCGATTGCTCCCCGCAACGGCGCTGATCGGTGCGATCTTCATGGTGTGGGTTGATGCCATCGCACGCACAGTGTTTGCGCCCCAGGAGATTCCGGTCGGCGTGGTGACCGCCCTGATCGGCGTTCCGGCGTTTGCGGTCATCCTGTTCCGAATGAGGAGAAGCGCATGAGCCTCGCAGCGCACGACATAGTCTGGCATCGCGGAAAGAACCTGATCCTCGACCACGTAAGCGTCGCTGCACAACCGGGTGACACTATCGGGATCCTCGGACCCAACGGGTCAGGAAAGTCGTCGCTCATCAGCATCCTGGCTGGAGTTACCTCTCCTGATTCCGGCGAAGTGACGCTGAGCGGCACCGGCATCAGCAGCGTTCCCCGACGCGCAGTCGCCCGCAAGATCGCAGTGGTCGATCAGCACGCCCACACCGAAGTCGACATCAGTGTGCTCGACGTCGTCCGGCTCGGCCGCATTCCGCACCGCACGCTGTTCGGTTCCGGGGAGGAAGCCGATGACGACGCGATTGATCAGGCACTCGCCGACACCGGCATGACGTCGATGCGACGACGCTTGTGGCACACACTGTCCGGTGGTGAACGTCAACGCGCACAGATCGCCCGCGCACTGGCTCAGCAACCGGACGTGCTGCTGCTCGACGAACCGACCAACCACCTCGACATCTCACACCAACTCGACATCCTGTCGCTGGTGTCGACCCTGCCGGTGACCAGTTACATTGCGCTGCACGACCTCAACGTGGCGGCGATGTTCTGCAACCGTCTTGTTGTGCTCGAACGCGGGCGGGTGGTTGCGACAGGTACACCGGTCGAAGTGCTCACCGAGGAACTGGTCGAACAGGTCTACCGCGTTCGAGCAAAAGTTACGATCGATCCTGAGGACGGCTATCCCTCGGTCAGCTATCGTCCGCAGCGACTCCGAGCTGAAAAGATCTCAGGCCCTGTGTAACACCGTTGATCTGTACCTCGACGGAATGTGTACCCGCGTAGTACCGCCGCGTACTGATCGGCTTGAAGGAATGTCGCTTCGCGATCTGTGCACTGGCCCCTGGCGTGAGCGAGCGCGTGGTCAGCTTGAATACCTTCGGAGTGGTGAGTCCGTTGGCCTTGACGTGATGGACTATGTAGTCGATTGCCACGGTCACGGGCTCACCACCGTTGTTACTCACGGCAAAGCCGAATCCGATGTCCCCGCCGAGATCAACAGCCTCGCGATCGATCACAAAGTCCGAGATCGCGATATCCGTAGGCGCCGCAAAGCCCAGCAGGGCCAACGCGTCGACGTCGCCGGCTTTCACCAGGCTGCGCAGTGCGTGGCGAACCACTTTGGACGTCGTTTCATCGGGATCGCCGAGCCAACGCTTCGCGATTGACACCGCCAACGCGGCGTCCGCGCGGCTGAGGTCATTGAGATGGTTCGCAACCGATCTCCGCACGTACTCCGACTCGTCACGGTACAGCGCGTCAAGAATCGAGACGGTGGACTCTGGGTTCTCCGTCAACGCTTTCACCCGCCTACCCCAGGGCAGACGCAGTCGGGTGCCCTCACTGGCGAGGCGTCGAACGTGCTCGTCTTCGTGATCTGTCCATCCGAGAGCGATCTCCAACGCTCGCGCGGGATTCGCGTCGAGGAACGTCCGGATCGCGAATTCTCCGGTCAACCGTGACGTCAACTCGGCGAGCAGCGCCATACCGTCGTCGAAATCCTCGAGCCGCTCGCCGCGCGTGGCCGACACGGCGACAGCTTCGGTGACCGGCCAGATCATCCACCCCGTGAAGGTCTCCTCGGTAAGTGCACGGCGGATGATCTCGGCGAAGACTGGATAGTCCTCTGGTAGTTCGGCAATCATCGCGTCCCGTACGACGCGTGTGCGCTCGCCGAGACTCATTCCGTCGAATTCGGATGAACTACCTCGAACGAGGGCAAGGCGCGTATCACCAGTTGCGCGCTCGAGACAGTCTGCCAGATCGGCCACGACGGCTACCCCGAGAAGTTCGTCTGCTGTGGGCATCAGGGGCACACCGTGAGAGCGGAAATCCGATCACCGTCAAGAGTGAAGTGGTGGTGTAACCGGACGGGGCTTCCGGAAAAATCACCCTCGACCTTCACTGATACGACAACCGCCGAGGCAGGGGTGTGTACCGACTCGATATTCTGAGTGAAAGTGAACGCCGTCGACACCGCGGATTTCCATGCCACGATTTCTTCGATGCCGAAGTACGTCCGGCCGTCGTCACGCACCACCGCGTCATCGGTGAACACATCGCGGACGTCGCCGCCGTCGAAGTACGCGCGCGCTGCGCCTGGAACCTTCGCTGAGTCGATCATTCGCGAAGAGTACTGCTGGGGTCCGACAGGTTCGACGACCTCAGTGCGGAGCGGGCGCCGCCAACTGAATCGCGTTCGAGAATTCCCCAGCGACACCGGGGTGCGCGAGTCAGCGAGGGTGGTCTCACGGACATCCCACGATGATCGACGCCGCACTCGAGCTCGCCACACTCATCGAGCGGACAACCTCATGTTCTTCATGCGCTCACCGGTTTCCAACAACTAGTCGCCGGAAACCGGTGGCAGTGGCGGTAACTCGAGATTTTCGCGGAACGTACCGCCGATGTAGTCCGTTCCCACGATTCCGCGCTGGCGTAGTTCCGGCAGCAGACCGTTCGTGACGAAATCGCGTGTGCGCGGATCGGCAAGGTCACCGAGCGTGATGACATCGAGAACGCCCGCGTCGTATCGCTCCGAGATCGCGTCCGCGAGCTGCTCCGGGGTGCCTGCCGCTGCCCAGTGACCGGTGTCCTTGGACGCGATGATCAATTCACGCAGCGTCTTTCCTTGCGCGGCGAGCTTACCGAAGATCTCGACCCGACCCCGTCGGCGATTCACCGACGACGGGTCCGGGATCAACGAGTCCGGGATCGGCCGGTCCAGCGGCAATTCGGAGAAATCCACGTCGCCGCCGAACATGTCGGAAAGCCTCGTGCGTCCGGCGTCGAAGTCCGTCGATTCCTCGGTATCTCTGACCAATCGTTCGACTTCGGCCTCGGTAGCGCCGTACGTTGCGTGGAACGAGCTGAAAATCAGTGGTAGTTCGTCCCCACGCCCCAACTCTGCCGCCCGGGCGCGGATCGTCTTCGTGTAGGTGACCGCGTCCTCGAAGGTTGCGAGAGAGGTGAAGACGACCTCCGCGAAGCGAGCACCCAGTTCGATACCTCCGGCAGACTGGCCGGCCTGGAATTGGACCGGACGACGCTGCGGCAGGGAGGGGATGTTCAACGGCCCCTGCACGGTGAAGTACTTGCCTCGGTGCTCGATGCGGACCACCCTCGACGGATCGAGCACCGCAGAGCCCTCTCCCCGGACCAGGGCGCCAGGCTTCCAGCTGTCGAACAGCGCGTTGACGACCTCGAGCGATTCGGCCGCTCGGGCGTACCGCTCCTCCGGACTCGGCAGTTCACGGTCGTTGTAGTTCTCTTCTCCGAGTGAGGAAGTGACTGCATTCCACGCAGCTCTGCCATTGCTGACGTGGTCGAGGGTGCCGAACAACCGCGCCAGGTTGAACGGGTGGTGAAATGTCGTTGTGACGGTCGCGATGAGCCCCACATGGGTGGTGACAGCACTCAGCGCGGCAAGAAAGATCAGCGGTTCCTGCGCGCCGATCGCGCCCTGCGCACCGAAGCTCAACAGGTCCGCGGCAAACAGTCCGTCGATCCTGTTCGCTTCGGCCGTCTTTGCGACTTCGATTGCGGACGCGACCGTCGAAGTCGTCGGATTGATTGCGGCGTCGTAGATACTCGCCGCCCCGCTGACACCGGTCACTGTCTTGAGCTGACGCCTACGATCGGCCACCGACATCCTCCTGGCTTCGCGAAATCTGTTCCGAATTCACAACGCTAGACCGATCCTGGCTCCGGACAAGGTATTCACTCAGCCTGGTCCTAACCTCCGAATACCGCTCGGTCACACCCCGGATTTTCGCGCGCGATACGCTGCGACATTTGCTCGGTTTCCACAGTTTCCGGTGTCGCAGTACCGCTTCGAGCGGTTGCGCGACAGATCAACGAACACCGCGGCACAATCCGGAGCAGCACACCACTGCAGACGCGAGAATTCCCCGGTTCGGATCAGATCGAGCACACCCATCGCTGCTTCCGCCGCCATCCGGTTGACGAGTGGCGCGTCATCCGCCGTGACGTGTAAGTGCCAGCCCAGTTCGTCGTGCCGGGTAAGTCTCGGCTGCGCTCCCGATTCGCCCAGCAGCGTGTTCACCAGCACGACAGCGTCGTCTACTTCGGTCACTTCCCAGAACTTTCGCAGGCGTGGACGCAGCGTCCGCACCGCCTCCAGTTCACTCCGCGTACCGTCACGTCGTCCGGTCCACTTGTCCGCATCGAGAAATCGAGTCAGTTCTTCCTGATCAGGCAGAAGTTCCATACCTCCCCGAGCTGTGTTCACCAACGACGCAGCGAAGACGAGCGCCGATTCCGTGTCATCAGCAAAATTCACTTTGACTCCTGAGCAGTGTCGACCTAATGTCATCATCGTAATCGCTTTTACTCCTGACGGGTGACGACGTGAACTCACGCAACGGCTTGATCTTCGCCCTACTGTCCGCTGCGACCTTCGGCGTCTCCGGCCCCTTCGCAAAGTCTCTCATCGAATCCGGCTGGTCTCCGGGCGGCGCGGTGTTCGCGCGCGTGGCGGGCGGAGCACTCGTGATGATGGTGATCGCACTCGGCACCCAGTGGCATCGCATGCGGCAAGTGACGTCCCACGCACGAACCGTACTGCTCTACGGAGTGTTCGCGATATCCGGTGTGCAGTTGTGCTTCTTCAATGCGGTGCAACATCTTTCGGTCGGCGTGGCACTTCTGCTCGAATACCTGGCTCCGATCATCGTCATCGGATGGGTGTGGATTACCAAGGGCGCACGGCCGAGCGTGCAGACGCTTCTGGGCGCGGCAATCGCCCTGGTTGGCGCGGCCGTGGTCATCGACGTTTTCGGTTCGGCAGAGATCAGTGCCATCGGCATTGCGTGGGGTCTGGCCGCAGCTGCCTGCCTCGCAGTGTATTTCGTCATTTCCGAACGCGCCGACGGCGATCTGCATCCGGTTGTACTCGCGGCGTCCGGGCTGACAGTCAGCGCAGTACTCATCGGATTACTCGGGATGATCGGCGCACTCCCCCTTGCATTCTCGTCGTCGAACGTCGTCGTTGCAGATCACTCGGTGGGAGTGTGGCTGCCGATAGTGGTTCTGGTTGTCGTCAGCACCGTCATCGCCTATCTCACCGGCATCGCCGCGATCACGTTGCTGGGACCGACAATCGGGTCTCTCGTAGCCCTGACCGAGGTGTTGTGCGCCGTGATCGCAGCCTGGATCTTGGTCGGAGAGTCCATCACCGTCACCCAAAGCATCGGCGCCGCAGCGATCATCGCCGGTCTGGTACTTGCACGCCTCGGCCAAACGACACCGAAACCGGCAACTACCGAACCTGTAACTGCCCAAGCTGTAACTACCCAAGCAATGACAAATGTCATGGCAGAAGAATGACGGATCGACGAGGGTTCGCCTGCCGGAAAGCGGCAGATTCTAGGTATGACCTCAGCACAGGCACTGCATCCACCCCTTGACGGACGAGCACACGACGCCATTCGACTGACCGGACTTCACAAGCGCTTCGGCGACGTGGGTGCCGTCAACGGCATCGACCTGGGCATCCGGCCCGGTGAAATAGTTGCGTTTCTCGGCCCGAACGGCGCCGGCAAGACAACAACGATCGACATGATTCTCGGCCTGTCGAGGCCGACGGCGGGTGACGTGAGCGTTTTCGGGATGGCGCCGCGCGCAGCGATAGCCCGCGGGCTTGTCTCAGCGGTCATGCAGACCGGCGGGCTTCTCAGAGAACTGACCGTAGCCGAGACCGTGCAACTGACAGCGAGTCTGTACGTTCGTCCTCGCCCCGTCGACGAAGTCCTGCGCCGCGCCGGAATCCTCGACATCTCGGACCGACTCGTCAGCAAGTGCTCCGGCGGACAGCAGCAGCGCCTGAGATTTGCGATGGCCCTCCTGTCGGACCCACGCCTTCTCATCCTCGACGAGCCCACAACCGGCATGGATGTCGAAGGGCGCCGGGACTTCTGGTCGGCCATCCGATCCGATGCGGACCAAGGTCGCACCGTGCTTTTTGCGACGCACTATCTCGAAGAAGCGGATGTGTACGCCGACCGCATCATTCTGGTCCGACAAGGAACAATCGTGGCCGACGGAACCACCGCCGAGGTCAAGGCAATGGCGTCCGGGCGAACCCTGCACGCGAGAGTTCCCGGCCTGACCGACGAACTTCTGCGTGCGATACCGCACTCGGACGCCGTAGAACTGCGCGGCGAGGCATTGACGGTGCACTCGGGCAACACCGATGCCGTCGCTCGGTTTCTCCTGACCAACACGGCGGCGCGCGATCTCGAAATCGTCTCGCGCGGACTCGAAGACGCATTCATCGCACTCACGTCGAACAAGTCGGAAGGACACAAGTGATGACCACTTCGACCGCACGAACCGTCGTACCACTGGGCGGATTCAACACGACCTTGCTGCGTTTGGAACTGCGTCGTCTGACCCGCAATCGGCGCACGATGCTCTTCACGCTTGTCATGCCGGTGGTCTTCTACCTGGTGTTCGGGTTGGGACAGAACGACGACGCTCACGACATCGGACACGGCAACGTCGCGGCGTACATCATGATCAGCATGGCGTTGTACGGCGCCATGCTCGCCACCACCAGTGGCGGTGCGATGGTGTCGATCGAGCGCGCATCCGGATGGAGCCGGCAACTTCGGCTGACACCGTTGACTCCGGTCGCCTACATTGCCGTCAAGCTGATCATGGCAATGCTGCTCGGTCTCGCGTCGATCCTCGTCGTCTACGTTGTCGGCTCGTTCACCTCCGCCCAGATGGACGGATTACTGTGGTTCACAACGGCATTGATCGCCTGGTTGGGATCGTCGATCTTCGCGGCCTTCGGCTTGTTCATGGGATACCTGCTGCCGAGTGAGAACGTCATGCAACTGCTCGGTCCCGGACTCGCACTGCTCGCGTTCGGCGGCGGTCTCTTCGTACCGCTCCAGGACGGTTCGGTGTGGGCGACCATCGCTCAATTCACTCCGATGTTCGGTATCAACGCGCTGGCTCACGCGCCGCTGACCGGCAATAGCATCCACTGGACGTGGATCGTCAATATTGTGGTGTGGTTCGCCGCCTTCGCCGCCGGAGCGATCTGGCGGTTCCAACGAGATACGGAGCGTGTGTAGTTGTCGGAGACCACCCGCCCGAGCGATTCCGTCGCGGTGCCGCGACGGAATCGTTTCGGCATTCTGTTTGCCGCCGTGTGGATGGTTTTTCTCGGTGGTCCACTCATCGAAGGATGGAACCTTCGCGGCGAATTGCGAGGCTGGGTAGGGGTTCTCGCGACGATAACCTTCAGCGCCCTCTACCTCTATACCTTTGCCCGCGTACAGCAGCGCCGTCTCACGCTCAGCGCGGAACCGACAGTTCGCCGCGCGGTACTCACGTTGGCCGGTCTGACCGCACTCGCGGCTGTGATCATCATCAGCGTCGGCCCGACCGGTCTCGCAACTGCCCCCTACCTCGCGGTCACAGCAGTGACACTCCTTCCGACCGTGGCCGGTGGCATTCTCACCCTGACTTTTGCGGCTTCCGTGGAAATCGTCAGCGTCAGCGCCGGATGGGGAAACTATTCCGGCCTGTCACTGGGAGTGTGCGCCGCCGCGTTTGCGACACGGGGCGTCATGTCCCTCATCAGACGCAATATTGCAATGGCCCACGAACGAGAAGAACAGGAACAGCGGGCCGTCGTGGAGGAACGCGCACGAATGGCGCGCGATCTCCATGACATCCTCGGACACTCACTCACTGTCATCACCGTCAAAGCCGAACTGGCCAACCGATTGCTGGACGTCGACATCGAGCGAGCCCGCAGCGAACTCGACGATCTCGAACGACTTTCCCGAGACGCGTTAGCCGATGTGCGCTCTGCCGTGGACGGATTTCGAACCATCTCGCTTCCTGTCGAGATCGCCCGCGCCCGGGAGGCTCTGCGTGCTGCGGGCATCGAAGATCGTGCCCCGAACAGTACCGAGATGGTCCCGCGCCACTTGCGTGAGTTGTTTGCGTGGACCGTCCGGGAAGGTGTCACCAACGTCGTACGTCACAGCGCCGCAACACAATGCACCATCACCATCGATGAGAAGAGCGTCGAGATCGCGGATGACGGCATCTGCGGCGAGGATACGACGATCGGCAACGGGTTGACCGGACTGCGTGAACGCGCCGCAGCAGCGGGAGCCCGTCTGACCATCAACGCCGCCGCGCAACACGGCTTTTCACTGCAGGTCCACGAACAGGAGAACACGTGAGTATCCGGCTACTACTTGCCGACGACCAGGCATTGGTCCGCGGCGCCCTTGCCGCACTCCTCGATCTCGAAACCGATCTGAGCGTGGTCGCAGAAGTCGGCCGAGGAGACGAGGTTGTTGCGGCAGCGATGGAACACCGCCCCGATGTTGCGCTCCTGGACGTCGAGATGCCGGGACTGGACGGGATTGCCGCCACGTCGGCGTTGCTCGAAGTGCTCCCACAGACCCGGGTACTCATCGTGACAACCTTCGGGCGGCCGGGGTTTCTTCGCAAGGCGATGCATGCCGGGGCCACGGGTTTTGTCGTCAAGGACACCCCGGCACGGCAACTCGCCGACGCGGTACGACGCGTCCACGCCGGATTACGCGTCGTAGATCCCACACTGGCGGCAGACAGCCTCGTCAGCGGCGAATCTCCGCTGACCGATCGCGAAACCGAAGTATTGCGCGCCGCGAAGGCCGGCGCGCCCGTCGCAGCTATCGCGGCCGAACTCTTCCTCTCAGCTGGCACCGTTCGCAATCACCTGTCGTCTGCGATGGGGAAGACCGGTGGTGCAACCCGCGGAGAATCCGCTCGAATTGCCGAAGCCAATGGTTGGTTGTGAGGAGAACAGGGTCCCCACATCGAGTCCCGTTTCCGGCAATTCCGTCGCAATGAGCGTCAATCCCGCTCACGCCTGCAGTTCGAACCGAAATATTCACGTATCCTGTTATCTGATTCCACAGGAACACTGTGCGGAACCAACTAACGGAGTGTCCACCTATCTGTGGTTATTTCCTAGTTATCAACTGGTGGACGGGTAAACACGGGGGGAAGGCTCATGGCGCAGAGATTCAGCCAACGATTGAATGCGCTCTTCGAGTCCGCCCCCAATCACGTCACCAACGCCATGGTTGTGCGCAGCATGACCGAAGACGGTTGCCGCATCTCGACTCCCTACTTGTCACAACTCCGCACGGGCGTCCGAACCAACCCGTCACCCGAAGTTGTCGCCGCCCTCGCACGCTTCTTCGAAGTGACTCCGGACTATTTTTTCAACCCAGACCAAGAGGTGCCATTTCTCGCAAGCGGCGATTCCGATCACCTGCTGCTCGCCCAGCTTCACAACGATCGCCTACGCAACCTCACGTCTCGGGTCGTCGACCTCTCCCCAGCCTCACAGGCATTGCTGGTCGAAATGGCAGAGAACCTCCGATCATCGGAGAATCTTCCCCGCGTACCTCCCGACTCGAACTCGTACTCGTGGCGCGCCTAGCCCAGGCATACAGGCACTCCTTTTCCTGCTCTGACGCTCGTGACCCTATGCTGAGCAATGCAGCTGGTTCGCCCGGCGCGGTCATGAGGAGCCCCGAAGACCGTTCCTGGCGTCGAAGCTCCGTCAGCTCAGGCTGACGGAGTGAGAGGGAACCCGGTGAAAATCCGGGACTGTCCCGCAGCGGTAAGCAGGAACGACCGCCGTCTACATGCACTGGGCAACTTGTCTGGGAAGCGACGGCCAGTAGGTTCGATCACCTCGATCGAGAGCCCGCGAGTCCGAAGACCTGCCGACTGTGTCGGGCACGCCGTGCCCGACGGTCCACCGCCTCGTGGAATGGGCGCGTAGATCTCGAGAAGTGGTCGCACGTTTGATGCGGCCTCATGAGGTGTACCCGTCTGCCGGCAGTGGCCATCAGTGCATTGGCAATCTGGAGAAACTCCGTGACAACTACATTCACCGCGACCGTGCTGGGCTCTCCGCGCATCGGTCCTCATCGCGAACTCAAGCGGGCAATCGAAAGCTACTGGGCGGGGCGTATCGACGCCGACGCCTTGGCGCGAGTAGCCCGTGACCTCCGTCGGCAGGGCTTGGCCGACCTCCGTGACCAGGGCCTCGACTCCGTCCCGATCAACACCTTTTCTTTCTACGACCAGATGCTCGACACGGCAGTGCTTCTCGGAGCGTTGCCGGAACGGGTCGCGTCCGTCGCCGATCCGTTGGACCGCTATTTTGCGGCCGCACGCGGCACCGACACCATCGCCCCGCTCGAGATGACCAAGTGGTTCGACACCAATTACCACTACCTGGTCCCCGAGATCTCACTGTCCACGACGTTCTCACTCGATGCCTCGAAGGTGCTCGGCGAACTGGCGGAAGCCCTCGCCGACGGAATCCCCGCTCGCCCCGTTGTCATCGGACCCGTCACGTTCCTGCTGCTCTCGAAGGCAGTCGGAAACGACGAGCCGCTGCTCCCTCGACTGGGCGAACTGATTCCGCTGTACGGCGACCTTCTCGGCAAGCTCGCCGACGCCGGGGCCGCCTGGGTCCAGATCGACGAACCCGCGCTCGTCGGTGACCGCACCGCCGAGGAGATCGAAGCCGCACGCTCCGTCTACGAACAGCTCTCGTCGCTGCCGAATCGACCGGCAATCCTGCTGGCGTCGTATTTCGGATCATTGGGCGACGCACTTCCGGCCCTGGCGTCCACTGGCGTCGACGGTGTGGCGATCGACCTTGTCGCAGGACATGATTCGATCGGTTCCGTCCCCGAACTCGCCCGGAAACTTGTTGTCGCCGGAGTTGTCGACGGCCGCAACATCTGGCGAACCGACCTGGATTCGGCGCTGTCCTCGCTGGGCGCTCTGCTCGGCAGCGTCGACACTCTTGCCGTCTCGACGTCGTGCTCGCTCCTGCACGTTCCGTACTCGCTCTCTCGAGAACCGGATCTGGACAAGGCGCTGCGCTCCTGGCTCGCTTTCGGCGCCGAGAAGGTACGGGAAGTGGTCACACTTGCTACCGCACTGAATCACGGACGTGAATCCGTCGAAGACGAATTCGGTCTGGCCCGCGCCGCCGCGTCGACTCGCCGGGACGACAAGCGTCTCAACGACGCGACCCTGCGTGGGCGCCTTGACGCCGTGCTGAATTCGGCGACCAACCGAGCCCCGGCATCAGAACGTCGCAAGGCACAGGCCGAATTGCTGTCGCTCCCTCCGCTTCCCACCACCACTATCGGTTCGTATCCGCAGACATCCAAGATCCGGGTGGCACGCGCGGCACTGCGCACGGGCGAGATCGACGCAGACGAATACATCTCCCGCATGCGCGCCGAGATCGCGGATGTGGTTGCGCTGCAGGAAAAGTTGGACCTGGATGTGCTCGTACACGGCGAGCCCGAGCGCAACGACATGGTCCAGTACTTCGCCGAGCAACTCGACGGGTTCTTCGCGACCGCACACGGCTGGGTTCAGTCGTACGGAACGCGCTGTGTGCGTCCGCCGATCCTGTACGGCGACGTCTCGCGCCCGAAGCCGATGACCGTCGACTGGATCACCTACGCGCAGTCCCTGACCGACAAGCCTGTCAAGGGGATGCTCACGGGACCGGTCACGATTCTGGCGTGGTCGTTCGTGCGTGACGATCAGCCACTTGCCGACTCCGCCAATCAGGTTGCTCTGGCGATCCGGGACGAGACGATCGACCTGCAGGCCGCCGGCATCGGCATCATCCAGGTCGACGAGCCCGCTCTGCGCGAGCTTCTTCCGCTGCGTGCGGCCGACCAACCGGCGTACCTGGACTGGTCGGTCGGGTCGTTCCGACTGGCAACGTCGGGCGTCGCGGATTCCACGGCGATCCATACCCATCTCTGCTATTCGGAGTTCGGTGCCGTGATCGGCGCGATCGCAGGCCTGGATGCCGATGTCACCTCGATCGAAGCCGCCCGCTCGCACATGGAGGTTCTCGATGACCTCAGCGCCGTCGGATTCGACCTGGGTGTCGGCCCGGGCGTGTACGACATCCACTCGCCTCGCGTGCCTGGCGTCGACGAGATAGCAGATTCTCTCCGCGAAGCACTCACGGCGGTCCCGGTGGAACGGCTGTGGGTCAACCCGGACTGCGGCTTGAAGACGCGCGGCCCGGTCGAGGTCGAGGCCTCGTTGCGCAACCTCGTCGAGGCAGCAAAGCTGGTACGAGCGGAACTGTAGGGCTGTGCCCCCGGTGCGTCTTTCTGGTACTGCGCACTACCAGAAAGACGCACCGGGGTGTGCCTTTTTAGTCAAATCATGTACTAACAGACCGGCTTCTCGCGCTAGAGTGACGCCATGGAAGCCGCAGCAGAAGAAACTCAGGGAACAGCCGGAGAACTCAACTTTTGGTCGTTCATCGAGTTGGCGAACAAACGACTGTCCGACGAGCACGGCTTTCGCCACCATCTCGCCACCGAGGTTCTCCTGACACTCAACCGCGCATCCAACGTGGTCACCTACGATCTCGAGTCCTCGATCCACCGGCCACGCGGCTGGTCGTGGTCATCTTTTCGCCTGATGTTCGTCACCTGGCTAGCCGGGCCGATCGAGCCGAAAGCCGCGGCTGAGCTCACCGGAATGAGCCGGGCGGCCGTATCGAACCTATCCAAGACACTGCTCGCCGACGGCCTGATCGATCGCCGTCCTACCGCAAACGACGGCCGCTCGGTGCAGCTCTATCTGACCGAGAAGGGGCGAGAAGAAATGGTCGAGGCGTTTCGCGAGCAAAACGAACGCGAACACGCCTGGGTCAGCGTCCTCAGCGAGGCAGAACAGCGAATTCTTGTCATGCTCCTGGACAAACTGATCAGCAATCGCAGCCAGTTCGACGTGCGCGGCCGGAACTAACAACACAACAGATACCCGACGAAGGGTTGCACCTGTCACCTCATTTTAGTTAATGTGTTTACTATCTGGTCAATGTGAGTCAGACGGAAACAGCACAGAAGGAGGCCGGACATGGCGTTTTACCGACAACTCGGCAATGTCCCCCCGAAGCGTCACACTCAGCACCGTGACGAAGCAGGCAACCTCTACTACGAGGAGTTGATGGGCGAGGAAGGATTCTCCTCCGACTCGTCACTCCTCTATCACCGCGAGATTCCGTCGGCGATCGTCGACGCAACGGTCTGGGAACTGCGCGACCAGAGCACCACCCCCAATCACCCGCTCAAACCGCGCCATTTGAAGCTGCACGACTTGTTCCCGGAGAGCATCTGGGCCGAAACAGACGTGGTGACCGGGCGACGCTTGATCCTCGGCAATGCCGACGTTCGCCTGTCCTATGTCATCGCCGGAGCGGCATCTCCCCTGTACCGCAACGCAATCGGCGACGAGATGGTCTACATCGAATCCGGCGAAGCTACCGTGGAAACGGTCTTCGGCGCACTAGAAGCGCGTGAAGGCGACTACGTCCTCATCCCGATGTCCACGACACATCGCTGGATCCCCAAGGGCGACAAGCCGCTCCGCGCGTACGCCATCGAGGCGAACAGCCACATCGTTCCCCCCAAGCGATACCTCTCACGGTTCGGTCAGTTGCTCGAGAACGCACCGTTCTGCGAACGCGACCTGCATGGGCCCACCACTCCCCTGATCGCCGAAGGTACCGATGTGGAGGTCTTGGTCAAGCACCGCACATCTGCCGGCATCGTCGGAACCCGCATGGTCTACCCGACGCATCCGTTCGACGTGGTCGGTTGGGACGGCTGCCTGTACCCGTACACCTTCAATATTTCCGACTACGAGCCCATCACCGGCCGCGTGCACCAGCCGCCGCCGGCACATCAGGCGTTCGAGGGCAACAACTTCGTGATCTGTAACTTCGTGCCACGCAAGGTCGACTACCACCCGCTGTCGATCCCGGTGCCGTACTACCACTCCAACGTCGACTCCGACGAGATCATGTTCTACTGCGGCGGCGACTACGAGGCACGCAAGGGCTCCGGCATCGGCCAGGGCTCCATCTCGGTTCACCCCGGCGGACACGCACACGGCCCGCAGCCAGGAGCATACGAACGCAGCATTGGTGCAGAGTTCTTCGACGAGCTGGCGGTCATGGTCGACACGTTCCGGCCGCTCGAACTCGGCGAAGGCGCGTTGGCCTGCGAAGACGACAACTACGCTTGGAGCTGGGCGGGACGGGGGCCGCAGCAATGACCGTCATCTCCCCACTGCTGCGCGGGCTGTGCGACGACGCTGCCCTGTTCCCGCCCGGCAATGCTCCTCTTGCCGAAGCAGTTCCGTCGCATCAGTCGTACCTCGAAGCGGGCTACTCCGCACTGGTCGGCCCGTTCGTCTTCCCCGCGCCGCGATTGGACGAACTCTCCGCGCACGTCTGCGCCGATCAGCCTGTGACACTGAGTCTCACAGTTCCTGCCGGTCCGGACGCCACCGCGGCAGCCGTGGCGAAAGCTTTGGCCATCCCGGGCGTCGACGTCGCCGCCGTGGAGGTCGGAACGCCCGCCGACGTAGCGGCTGATCACGCTTTCGACGAGCTGGCACGCCTTCACACCGCGTATCCCGACATCGACATCTTTGTCGAGGTACCACGAGACAGCCGACGCGACGACTACATCGCCGCGCTCGAAAAGTCCGGCTACAGCGCGAAGTTCCGCACTGGTGGCGTTCAAGCCGAGGCATACCCCGACGAGAACGAACTCGCCGACGCCATCATTTCCGTTGTCCGCGCTGGCATTCCGTTCAAGGCCACCGCTGGGCTGCATCACGCTGTACGTAATACGGATCCCGAGACGGGTTTCGAGCAGCACGGCTTCCTCAACATCATGTCGGCTGTCGGTGCCGCGGCGACCGGCGCAGATCGCTCCGATGTTGTTGCCGCACTGGCACAGCGGGATGGAGATGCTCTCGCACGCAGTGTGTCCGAACTCGATGACGAGGATGTGCGTCGACGCTTCCTCTCGTTCGGCACCTGCAGCATCTCGGATCCACTGACCGAACTCGAAGACCTGGGACTGATTCACCGGTCCGAGAAGACAGAAGGAACACTCGCATGACCATGACGACCATCAACATTCCCGCCGACTCTCTCTTCGGACTCGACAATCTGCCGTACGGCGTGTTCTCCACCGCGGGCGGTGCTCCTCGCGTCGGCGTGCGAGTGGGCGACTCCGTCATCGATCTCGCAGTAGCTCTGAGTGATTCCGTCTTCGCGGAACCGACCTTGAATGCGTTCATGGCCCAGGGCCGCGAACGCTGGGTATCCGTGCGCAACCAGATCACCGAACTTGTGGCCGGAGAAATCCCCTCCGACGCAGTCTTTTCCGTTGATTCCGTGGAGATGCATCTGCCGATCGCTGTGGCCGACTACGTCGACTTCTACGCGTCGGAGAATCATGCAACCAACCTCGGGCGTCTCTTCCGCCCGGATTCCGCTCCCCTGATGCCCAACTGGAAGCACCTGCCGGTGGGTTACCACGGACGTTCGAGCACCGTTATCGTGTCCGGCACCGACATCATTCGCCCCTGCGGCCAGCGCAAGAGCCCGGACCAGGCGAACCCGGACTTCGGACCGTCGCGCCGCCTCGACATCGAGGCCGAGATGGGCTTCATCGTCGGAACCCCCTCGAAGATGGGCGATTCCATCACACCTGACGAATTTGCCAACCACGTCTTCGGCGCTGTTGTCGTGAACGACTGGTCTGCCCGCGACATCCAGGCGTGGGAATACGTGCCACTTGGCCCCAACCTGGGCAAGAGCTTTGCCACGTCCATCTCCCCGTGGGTCGTCCCGCTGCTCGCCCTCGAAGCTGCCCGCATCGACACTCCCGTTCAGGATCCCGAGCCCCTCCCCTACCTCCGCGGCGAGGAAAAGTGGGGACTCGACATCGATCTGGCCGTCGAATGGAACGGGCACGTCGTATCCCGTCCCCCGTACGCTCAGATGTACTGGTCCCCGGCACAGATGTTGGCTCACACCACCATCAACGGGGCAGTCGCGAGCACCGGCGATCTCTTTGCGTCCGGCACAATTTCCGGCCCCGAAAAGAACGAGCGTGGTGCCTTCATCGAATTGACCTGGGGCGGCGCAGAACCAGTCGCTGTCGGCGACGAGACCCGCACCTTCCTCGAAGACGGCGACGTCATCTCCATCTCGGCCACCGCCCCCGGTACCGGGGGTTCACGCATCGGGTTCGGCGAGGTCAGCGCACGCATCCTTCCGGCCACGCAAGCAGATCGATAAGCACAACGACATAGCCCGACCCGACGCCGTACAGGTGATCCCGCTTTCTTCAGCGGGACTCCTGTGCGGCGTTTTCGTCATTCCGGTGGAATTCGTCCGTTCGCGATTCCAGTAGGACCCCGTGAAAACTGACAGGCCCACCTTAGGTAAGGTTCGCCTAACTCACAGGGAGTACACAGCTGGTTCACAGGTCACGGACGACCGGAGTGCCGGCTGTACCCTACTCCGTTGGCCGATACCGAGAACGGATTGACGATGACGCTTCTCCAGCGCAGTAGGACTTCACTGGCCCGCACGGTTCTGGGCGAGGACAACTACCGCCGTGTGCTCCGAGTGCTCCATGATCGGCGGCAGAAGCCGCGTGTCGGCAAGGTACGTTTCGGCGACCTCCGACGGATCGAGCCGATCTGCCGTGAATACGGTTTCGAGCGTGGGCGTCCGATCGACCGCTTTTACATCGAGAACTTCCTGGATACCCACGCGCACGTGATCACCGGATCCGTGCTGGAGATCGGCGAGCGGACGTACACCCAGGCATTCGGTCAAGGCGTCACCCGCTCTGACATGCTGCACGTCGCCGACGTGGAAGACGCGACCTACGTTGCCGATCTCACCGATGCACCGAACGTACCGAGCAACACCTACGACTGCATCATCCTGACGCAGACGCTGCAGATGATCTTCGACACGAACGCCGCAGTTCAGACGCTCCACCGCATTCTCAAGCCCGGCGGCGTGGTGCTGTGCACCGTACCCGGCATCAGTCAGATCGCCGACCCGGTGTGGAACTCGACCTGGTACTGGTCGTTCACGGAATTGGCCGTGAATCGACTGTTCGGCGGTCCATTCCCACGCGACGGCGTCGACGTGCGGGCGTTCGGGAATGTGCTCTCGGCCACCGCATTCCTGCACGGCATGGCCGACCGTGAGCTCAAGAGGCAGGAACTGAACGTATTCGACCCCGAGTACCCCGTCATCGTCACGGTCGCGGCACGCAAGGGCGATGATGTCGCGGCGTGACGCCCTGGCCCGAGCACTTCGCCAACGCGCTCGCAGACACCGACGACGCGGCGGAATCCTGATGTACCACTGCATCAGCGAGGAGACCTACGACCCCTGGGCGATCTGTGTGTCCGCTCGCGCGTTCGACGACCAGATGGCCGTACTCGCGCAGGCGCGTGCCGTTGTCGACCTCGCAGCCTTCGCCGGCGGCGATGCCTACAGCCGGACCGGTGCACAGTTGGCCGTGACGTTCGACGACGGTTACGTCGACAATCTTGTCGTCGCGCTGCCGGTGCTGGAACGCTACGAGATTCCCGCAACCATCTTCGTTATCGGAAACGCCGTCGGTCGCACCCGCGAATTCTGGTGGGACGGATTGCAACGGGCTCTGATGAGCGGTGAACCGCTACCGGATCGCCTGGATTTTCCGTTCGGTGACGGTCAACGCGCCTTCAGCGTGAATGAACAACCCGGCGACATCGAGGCGAATGCGCGCTGGCGCGCCGACAGTGGCGAGATCAGCACCTCGCGTCAGGCGTTGTTTCGCGCGTTGTGGGACGCGATCGTCGTGTTGGAACCAACCGAGCAGGACGACGCGATCGACTATGTGCTGTCCTGGGCGGGCCGGACATCGACGCCGCCCACGTCGCGAGTCGCCGTTGATGCGGAACAGTTTTCGCGGCTCGCCGATCACCCGCTGATCACTCTCGGCAGTCACACGCTCGACCACGTTTCGTTGACGGACCTTCCGGCCGAGCGGCAGCACGCGCAGATCAGCGCGGGGCACCGCAAGATCGAAGAGTTGTCGGGGAGTCGTGTCACTCGGTTTTCGTACCCGTACGGCCGCTTCGACGACAGTTCACTCGCGGCGGTGCGTGAACTCGGTGTAGACGTCGCGTGCAACAGCGTGCCCATGCCGGCCATCGCCAGCGACGACCCCCACGCCTTGCCGCGGGTACAGGCGACCGAGATGGACGGCGATCAGTTCACCCGTTGGCTCCGCGAAGACCACGGACTTCTCCGAGGACAGCGGCTCTAGTTACGCGAGGGTTCGAAGCCGGGCGCGGTCGATACAAGGTGCCCGGCTTCGAACGGCCTCACGACTGCTCGATCACCAACAGCAAGTCACTTCCCTCGACCTGTGCCACCGGCGCAATCGCCAGCCTGGTCACGGTTCCCGCACACGGCGCCGTGATCGAGGCCTCCATCTTCATCGCCTCGATAGTGGCAACTGTGTCCCCAGCGGAAACCTGCTGCCCCGGTTCGACAGTCAGAGTTACAACTCCGGCAAACGGCGAAGGGACGTGTCCGGCGACGGTCCGATCTGCCTTCTCTGCAGCGGGAACCGTGCCGGCGATGCTCCGGTCACGCACCGAGACCGGCCGCAGTTGACCGTTGAGGATGCACATCACGGTCCGGAACCCGCGCTCGTCCGGCTCCGAGATCGCCTCGAGCCCGATGATCAACTCCACTCCGGGTTCGAGCGTCACACGGTGTTCCTCGCCGCGGCGCAATCCGTAGAAGAACTGATTAGCCGACAGCCTGGACGTATCTCCGTACTGCTCGCGATGCTCGAGAAATTCCTTCGTCGGACCGGGAAACAGCAACCGGTTCAGCGTCGAGCGCACCTGTGTGGATTCTCCGCCGAGCGCTTTGCTGTCATCCTCGGACAGTGGCACTTCAGGTTTCGCCGGCCCACGCCCTTCCAATGCCTTCGTACGGAAAGGCTCCGGCCAACCGGCGGGCGGAGTTCCCAGTTCACCACGCAGAAAGCCGATCACAGATTCGGGAAGATCGAATTTTGCCGGTTCCGCCGCGAATTCGTCGGAACTCACACCGGCACCTACGAGGTGCAGAGCCAAGTCTCCGACCACTTTCGACGACGGTGTCACCTTGACCAATCGGCCGAGCATCCGATCTGCCGCCGCGTACTTCGACTCGACGTCCTCGAACCGGTCGGCGAGTCCCAAAGCCGCTGCCTGGGTGCGCAAATTGGAAAGCTGACCACCGGGGATCTCGTGGGTATAGACGCGTCCGGTTGGTGCCGGAACGCCGGACTCGAACGGTGCGTACACCTTTCGCAGCGCTTCCCAATACGGTTCCAGATCGCAGACGGCCCGGAGATCGATTCCGGTGTCGTACTCGGAATGAGCCGCAGCAGCCACGATCGCCGACAATGCCGGTTGACTGGTGGTTCCGGCCATGGGAGCGGATGCGCCGTCCACTGCGTCGGCGCCGGCCTGCCACGCCGCCAGATAGGTCGCAAGCTGACCACCTGGAGTGTCGTGGGTATGCACGTGGACCGGGAGATCGAAGTTGCTCCGTAGTGCGGACACGAGTGTTGCGGCCGCCGGTGCGCGAAGCAACCCGGCCATGTCCTTGATCGCGAGAACGTGCGCTCCCGCCTCCACAATCTCCTCCGCGAGGCGCAGGTAGTAGTCGAGTGTGTAGAGCTTCTCCGCGGGATTCGACAGGTCACCGGTATAACTCAGCGCTACTTCGGCGACGGTCGTTCCGGTCGCGCGTACCGCATCTATGGCCGGGCGCATCTGATCGACGTTGTTGAGCGCATCGAAGATCCGGAAGATATCGACGCCGGTTCGGGCTGCTTCGTCCACGAATGCAGCGGTCACCCTCTGAGGATACGGCGTGTACCCGACGGTGTTACGGCCACGCAGAAGCATCTGCAGGCAGATATTCGGCACCGCCTCGCGCAACGCCGCGAGCCTGTCCCACGGATCTTCTTTCAGGAAGCGCAGAGCAACGTCGTAAGTGGCTCCGCCCCACGCCTCGAGAGACAACAGTTCCGGAGTCATATGCGAGACATGACCGGCCACCGCCAGCAGACCGCTCGTACGAACCCTGGTCGCGAGCAACGACTGATGTGCATCACGGAAGGTCGTATCGGTGACCGCCAGTGCTTTCTGGTCCCGCAAGGCGGCGGCAAATCCGTCCGGACCCAAGTGCATGAGCCGCTGCTTGGACCCGTCCCTCGGCGGAGCAGTCAGATCGATTTTCGGCAGCTTGTCGTGCGGGTAGACGGCCGACTTCCGCTCTCCATGTGGGCGGTTCACCGTCACATCGGCAAGATACGTGAGGATCTTCGTACCTCGATCTGCCGACGCCCGTGACGTGAGAAGTCCCGGACGCTCCTCGATGAACGACGTCGTCACCTCGCCCGCCCGGAAGTCCGCATCGTCGAGAACCGCTTGCAAGAAGGGAATATTGGTAGATACTCCTCGGATGCGGAATTCGGTCACTGCACGCCTGGCGCGCGAGATGGCCGTGGGGAGGTCGCGTCCACGGCAGGTCAGCTTGACCAACATGGAATCGAAATGCGCGCCGACTTCCGCGCCCAGCGTCGCGCCGCCGTCGAGGCGTACGCCGGCACCGCCCGGCGTGCGGTAGGCAGTGATGCGTCCGGTGTCCGGGCGGAATCCGTTGGCGGGATCCTCAGTGGTGATACGCAATTGAAGCGCTGCGCCGCGCAGAACAATCGACTCCTGGCGAAGACCCAGATCCGACAGCGTCTCACCCGAGGCAATTCGGAGCTGAGACTGAACCAGATCGACATCCGTCACTTCTTCGGTGACTGTGTGCTCCACTTGAATTCGCGGATTCATCTCGATGAACACATGATTGCCCCGGGTATCGAGCAGGAACTCGACGGTACCGGCACACGAGTAGTTGATGGCCCGCGCAAACGCAACCGCGTCGGCACAGATCTTCTCCCGAAGGCCGGCCGGAAGGTTCGGGGCCGGCGCGAGTTCGACGACCTTCTGGTGGCGTCGTTGCACGCTGCAATCCCGCTCGAACAAGTGGATGACGTTGCCCTCGCCATCAGCGACGATCTGCACCTCGATATGACGAGGATCAACCACTGCCTGCTCGAGGAACACCGTCGCATCACCGAACGCCGACTCCGCCTCACGGGCAGCCGCTTCGATCGATTCCCGTAACTGCGAGCGTTCAGCGACCCGGCGCATCCCTCGCCCACCGCCACCGGCAACGGCCTTCACGAAGATCGGGAACTCCATCGACTCCGACGCGCTCATCAACGCGTCGATATCGGTGGACGGCTCGGAGGACTCGAGAACCGGCAGTCCAGCCGCACGAGCCGCCGCAATCGCGCGGGCCTTGTTTCCCGTCAACTCCAGCACCTGCGCCGATGGTCCGACGAACGTGATACCCGCCTCGGCACATGCCGCCGCGAGTTCCGGGTTCTCCGAAAGGAATCCGTATCCGGGGTAGATCGCGTCGGCACCGGCCTTCCGGGCGGCGGCAATTACCTCCGGAACCGACAGGTAGGCGCGGACAGGGTGTCCCTTCTCCCCGATCTGATAACTCTCGTCGGCTTTGGACCGGTGGATCGAGTTTCGATCCTCGTACGGGAACACGGCCACCGTTCCGGCACCTAACTCGTAGGCAGCCCGGAATGCGCGGATCGCGATTTCGCCTCGGTTGGCGACTAGCACTTTGGAGAACATGGAGATAAAACCTTCGCTGTCGGGTGTTCTGTGCGGCGAAACACGCATGGCCCGCACGTATCGTGCGGGCCATGCAGGGGGTGCGTCGACGAGGCCAGGAGACGGTGATGCCAGAACCGAACCTCGTCGACGCAGGTCTCAGGCGACGACGGTGCGCTGTGGCACACCGGAATACTGGCTCAGCGGCCTGATCAACGCATTGGACTGTCCTTGCTCGATGATGTGCGCGGTCCATCCGGTGATCCGGCTCATCACGAAGATCGGCGTGAACATCTCGACGTCGAAGCCCATGAGGTAATAGGCCGGGCCCGTGGGGAAATCGAGATTCGGTTTGATGCCGGTGGCACTGACCATCGTCTTCTCGAGGATCTCGTACATCTGCACCCACTTCTCACCGTCGGTTACTTCCGCAACGTCGATGAGGGCCTGTTTCATGGTGGGAACCCGCGAGTCGCCGTTCTTGTAGACACGGTGGCCGAAGCCCATCACTTTGTCCTTGGCTGCCAGCTTCGCCGACATCCATGCCTCGGCACGATCGGGGTCTGCGATCTCGAGCATGTCGTGCATGACGGCTTCGTTTGCGCCGCCGTGCAACGGGCCTTTGAGCGTACCGATAGCCGCTGTCACGGCGCTGTAGATGTCGGACAGCGTCGAGGTCACCACGCGGGCAGCGAAAGTGGAAGCATTGAATGAGTGCTCCGCGTACAGGATCAGCGAAACTTCGAAGGCCTTCACGATCGCCGGTTCCGGGACACTCCCGAAGCACATGGTGAGGAAGTTTTCGGCGAAACCCAGTTCGGACTGCGGCGCGATGGGGTCCTGGCCACGACGACGACGGAAATCGGCAGCGACAATCGTCGGCAGGATTGCCGTCATGCGCAGGGCCTTGGCAAGATTCTCCTGCGCCGAATTGTCGTCCTCCGCCGGGTCTTCGGCCCCGAGATAGCTGATGGCAGTGCGAACCACATCCATCGGGTGGCAGTTGTCGGGCATCTTCGACAGCAGTGACAGCAGTGACCGATCGGCGCGCCGAGCCGCACGCTCACGCAGACAAAGCAATTCGAGTTGTTCGGGAGTCGGTAGTTCGCCGTACCAGAGCAGGTACGCAACTTCTTCGAAGCTGCAGTTGGCGGCAAGATCCTGCACCGCGTAACCGCGATACGTCAACGAATTCGTCTCGGGCACTACCTTGGAGATAGCCGTCGTATCAACGACAACTCCCGCTAAGCCCTTGTAGATCGTCGGAATCTGTTCGGTCATGTCCTACTCCCCTCCACGCTGAAATTGAAAATGCCACTGTCGAATTCGTTGTACCGTTCGTACTCGAGAATTTCGTAGAGCCGGCTGCGGTGCTGCATCTCGCCGAGCAATCCCTCCTGGGTGCCTTCTGCGTGAATTTCGCGCAGTCCCTTCTCGATGGCGAACATCGCCAGACGCAGGGTGGTCACGGGGTAGATGACGGCGTTGAAGCCGATCTCTTCCAACGTCTTCGCCGAGAGGAGATTCGACTTTCCGAACTCGGTCATGTTGGCAAGCAACGGAACATCGACTGCGGCGCGGAACTTCTCGAAGTCGGCCTCGGTGGCGAGTGCCTCCGTGAAGATCAGATCGGCTCCGGCGTCGGCATATGCCTTTGCCCGCTCGATCGCGGCGTCGATACCGTCGATTCCTGCGGCGTCGGTACGAGCGCAGATCACGAAATTCGGATCGCGCCTCGCCGAGACTGCGGCGCGTACTCGGCGCACCATGTCCTCGGTCGGCACGATCGCCTTGCCATCGAGGTGCCCGCACCGCTTGGGGTTGATCTGGTCTTCGAGATGCAGACCGGCAATGCCGTCGTCCTCGAAGATCGTGACCGTGCGGGCAGCGCTCATGGGTTCACCGAATCCGGTGTCCGCGTCGACGAGCGTCGGAAGGTCGGTGACGCGAGCGATTTGCTTGCTGTGTCCGGCCACCTCGGTGAGCGTGGTCAACCCGATATCGGGCAGCGCCAGTCCGGCAGAATACGCACCGCCGGACACGTAGACACCTTCGAATCCGATTTCCTGAATCAGCTTGGCTGTCAACGGGTTAATCGCACCGGGCAGACGTTGGATCTTGCTCGACGTCAAGCCTGCCCGGAAAGCGACGCGCTTGTCTGCTGCCGACGTCGACGCGGCGATGAGGCCCGTCATCAGAAGATCCCCTTGGTGACCTTGGGGGCCCGAGCGAGCACGTCGCCGGAAACGGTGAAGGTGAGCTGATCGAGCTCGCCGGCCTTCAGCTGCGCTGTGCGCTGGGCGGCGTCGAGGAAGCGATCCTGTTCGCTCGGCTCGATGACGCCCTCGGCGAGGGTGCGGAACTTGGCAATGTACTGATCGCGAGCGAAGGGACGCGCCCCGAGCGGATGAGCGTCGGCAACTGCCAGTTCGTCGATGATGACCTCGCCGCTCTTCAAGGTGATTTCGGCGCGAGCACCAAATGCCTTCTCGTCCGGATCCGTCGAGTGGTAGCGACGGGTCCATTCGGGATCTTCACGCGTGGAGATCTTGTTCCACAACTCGATCGTGTCCGGGCGCTGTGCACGCTCGGGAGCGTAGGAATGCTCGTGGTGCCATGTACCGTCCTGCAAGGCAACCGCAAAGATGTACATCACCGAGTGGTCGAGGGTTTCGCGTGACGCGGTGGGGTCGAACTTCTGCGGATCTCCGGAGCCTGTGCCGATCACGACGTGGGTGTGATGACTGGTGTGCAGGACGATCGACGCAATCTGATCGAGATCACCTACGCGGGAGCGCATCCGACGCGCGAGGTCGATCGGAGCCTGGCTCTGGTATTCGGCGGAATGTTCCTTGGTGTAGGAATCGAGGATCGCGCGCTTGCTCTCACCGGCGCCAGGCAGCGGGACATGGTATTCCTTCTCGGGTCCACCGAGCATCCAGGCGATGACGCCGTCTTCGCCTTCCCAGATCGGCGAAGGTGCACCTTCCCCGCGCATCGCGCGGTCGACAGCTTCGACGGCAACCTTGCCGGCCAACGCGGGAGCGTATGCCTTCCAGCTGGAGATCTCACCTTTACGGGACTGACGGGTGGCCGTCGTCAGGTGCAGTGCCTGACCGATCGCCTGGTAGACCGTCTCGGTGTCGAGACCGAGCAGGGTTCCGATACCGGCGGCAGCCGAGGGGCCGAGGTGTGCGACGTGGTCGATCTTGTGCTCGTGCAGGCAGATAGCCCGAACCAAGTCGATCTGAATTTCGTAGCCTGTTGCGAGTCCGCGGATCAGGTCCTTGCCGTCGCGTCCCGTGTGCTGGGCGACTGCGAGGATCGGCGGAATGTTGTCGCCGGGGTGCGAGTACTCGGCTGCGAGGAACGTGTCGTGGAAGTCGAGTTCGCGAACCGCTACGCCGTTGGCCCAGGCCGCCCATTCCGGTGAGAACGTTCCGGGGATACCGAAGACGGTGGCCCCAGGGGTGTACGGATGCGACTGCGCTTGGGCACGCGCGTTCACCACCGGACGCCGTACGAGGGAGGCGGCGGCAACCGCTGCGTTGTCGATGATTCGGTTGACGATCATGTCGGCGCTCGCGTCGGCGACCTCGACTGAATCGGTCGCAACTTCCGCGATCTTCCACGCCAGATGCTCGTCTTTGGGGAACTCTTCGGCTGAACGGCGAGTGCGTACGAGATGCGTCTTCATGATTCTCTTTCCACGTATTTCGGTATCTATTTGCACGCTACGCAGCACGGAGAACCCTGCAAAAGAGCTTGCACATGCCTATTTATGCAACAGCGACCTTGCAAAGTTGCGAACGTTGCGAATTTCACCTCGGTAGTGTGAACTTCCATCAGTACCGAGGAGATTCGATGAAAAAGATGTACGCGGGCGCCCGTCTACGACGCCTTCGAGGCGAACGCAACCTGTCACAGTCTGCGCTCGCGAAGGTGCTCGGACTCTCCCCGAGTTACGTCAATCAACTCGAGAACGACCAACGTCCGCTGACAGTCCCGGTTCTGCTGAAACTCAATTCCGAATTCGACCTCGACGTCCAGTTTTTCGCATCGGACTCCGATGCCCGGCTGGTTGCCGACGTCCAGGAAGCTCTTGCCGAGACATCGGAATCCGGCGAGGTATCCCTAGCTGAAGTAGACGAGTTGGTAGCGCGGATGCCGGCTGTCGGACGCACGTTGGTGATGCTGCACCGGCGGTTGCATGCTGCGACGGAGCAACTCGATCAATTTTCCACGCAGTTATCCGGTGATGCAGTTCCCGAGACCACCTTGATGCCCATGCCGTACGAAGAGGTCCGCGACTTCTTCTACGATCGCCGCAATCACATCTCAGCCCTCGACGACGCCGCGGAGAGACTGTTCGTCGACAACGCACTGTCCATCGGAGCACTCGATCTTCAGCTGGCCAGGCTGCTGCGCGATCAACACGGCGTTACGGTCCGAATCCGCACCGATGAGCCGGACAAGTTGGGGCCCAAACGGTTCTACGCCGCCGACAAGTCGATTCTCACCCTGGCCCGCAGGCTCTCCGCGGGGCAACGCGCCTTCCAGATCGCCATGCAATTGGCCTTCTTCACCCAGGCAGATCTCATTGATTCGATTGTGGCAGAAGATGAATCGTTGACCGCAGAATCGGCTGCGCTGGCCCGCGTCGGGCTGGCCCACTATTTTGCCGGTGCGCTACTGCTTCCTTACACGCACTTCCTGAACTCTGCCGAGAAACTGCGCTACGACATCGAACTTCTGAGTCTGAAATTCGAGGTCGGGTTCGAGACGATCTGTCACCGACTCTCCACTCTGCAGCGGCACGGACAACGGGGCATACCCTTCTTCTTCGTGCGAACCGATCGCGCCGGAAACATCTCGAAGCGTCAGTCCGCCACGGCATTCCACTTCTCAAGGGTGGGCGGAAGCTGCCCTCTGTGGGTGGTGCACGAAGCATTCGCCGGCCCGGGCCGCATCCTCACCCAGGTCGCGAGGATGCCGGACGGGCGAACGTATCTGTGGATTGCGCGCACCACTCACAGCGGCGGCCTCGGCTATCTTGCCCCGGAGCGCAATTTTGCCATCGGGCTCGGCTGCGACATCGCCTACGCCGACCGCATGGTCTATTCACGCGGCATTCAGACAGATGACCCCGCTACCATCGTTCCGATCGGGGCAGGATGCAAGGTGTGCGACCGACCGTCGTGCGCTCAACGCGCGTTTCCTCAGCTGGGCCGACCGGTATCGGTGAGCGAAAACAGCAGTAGCCATCTACCTTATCCGCAGGAGTGATCGTGACAACAGTTTGATTCAGGCTGATCCGATGTCCGAAAATCCTTGCCACACAACCCTCCACGGATAACACTGGGACTCAACCATCTTCGAGCGATCGAGAGTCCTGGCTCCCCGACGTCGCAGCAACCCCCTCTTATCGAGGTGTGGGTGCTTTCTGCCAGGTCCGATGGAGGATTCGTGAACGCCGACCGACCCCGCACGTCAGTGCGGAATGCCGCAGTCATCGTGATCGTGGGCGGCGGTCCTCGAGGCACCGGAGTACTCGAACGCATCCTCGCGCAGGAGGCGGTGAACACAGACCCCACGCCGCTCGAGATTCATGTGGTCGACCCGTATCCAGCCGGCGCCGGACGTATCTGGCGTGGCAGCCAAGCCCCACTCTTGTGGATGAACTCCACCACCGCCGATGTCACGATGTTCACCGACAGCACGACAACCGTCGACGGTCCGATCGTGCCAGGTCCGACCCTGGCCGAGTGGGTCGCCCAGAACGCGGAGGAGCTCCGCGCTTTTCCCGAAATCGCGGACGAGGTACCGACCGTCACACCCGCGTCGTTTGCGTCGAGATCCTTGCAAAGCCGCTATTTGCATTGGGTATTCCAGTCGGCTGTCGACTCGGCACCGCTGCACGTCGACGTTCGGATTCATCGTCGATCAGTGGTCGACATCGAGGACACGGACGGTGCGCAAATCGTCCATCTGGACAACGGTGACGTGATCGAAGCAACAGGTGTCCTGTTGGCTCAGGGCCATCCGGACGCGTTGGCTGCTCCGCGGGAAATTCAACTGCGGGACTTCTCCTCCGAACACCACTTGACCTACGTCGGACCCGGATACACCGCAGACCTCGACGCCGACGTCATTGCCGAAGGTGAGCCGGTGTTGATCGCGGGCCTCGGGCTGGCGTTCATCGACTGGATGGTTCTCCTCGCCGAGAGTCGCGGTGGCGTCTTCGAACGAGCCGACAACGGCAGCCTCGTGTACTCACCGTCAGGTCGGGAACCTCTGCTGTATGCAGGATCTCGCCGAGGAGTTCCCTACCACTCCAAGATCTCGTACTCGATCGAAGACGCTCGACCACCGCTACCGAAGTTCTTCACCGCAGATCTTGTACCGGGCGACGGCCCACTCGACTTCCGCGAAGATATCTGGCCGTTGGCCTCGAAAGAACTGGCGGGCGCCCACTATTACGAACTTTTTGCTGCACATCCGGAACGGACCGTGGGCACGTGGGAAGAGTTCGACTCCGAATTTTCCTCGCTCAGTTGGGGATCACCGCGTCTGGACGAATTGATCGAGAACGCCGTACCGAAAGCGGAAGACCGAATCGACCTGGAGCGGCTCAATCGTCCCCTCGGCAACGAACGCTACGACGGATTGGATGCAGTTCAGAAACGGATCGGTGAATACGTCAGAGCCGATATTTCGCGCAGATCGGACCCGTATTTCAGCGCCGATGCCGCCGTCTTCTCGGCACTGCTGTCGTCGTACATGACCGTCGGAGAGTTGTTGCGCCGTGGCCGAATTCCAGCGGAATCGGTCGCCAAGGACGTCGAGGGCTGGCTGCATTCCTTCTTCAGCTTCATTGCCAGTGGTCCGCCACCGGAGCGACTCGAGCAACTGCTGGCACTCAACGAAGCAGGCGTAGTGCAGTTTCTGGGCCCCGACACCGTCTTCTCCACCGAGATAGATCCGTCGACCGGAGACGGACTGTTTGTCGCGCGCAGCGCATCTCATACCGACATCGTGGCTACGCGCACCCTCATCGAAGCGCGCTTGCCCGTTGCCTCCATCAGCGCAAGCGGCGACGCACTACTGCGTTCTCTGCACAGCCGCGGCGAGGCAGTTGAGCTACGAGCCACGCCCGACAGTGCCGCAAAGCTGGCTGTGGACGGGACGTCGCGAGTCCGCCACGCCGACAACACAGTCCATCCCCGCCGATTCGCGGTCGGACCGTGGGTCGCGGGCCACAACTGGTCTGCGGCATTCCCGCGTCCACGCACCAATGCGGGGTTCTTTCGCCACAACGACGCGTTGGCTGCGGAGATCCTGGGCGCGACACGGCTGTGCGCCCTCCCGGTAGCGTTCACTACCGGAAAGGCGCACGTGGGCTCTGCCCCTAGCTGAACACCAACTCACCCTCGTCGACGGCGACGGTGATGCTGCCGCCCTCTTCGAGGAGATCGTCGAGCAGCATGTCGGCGATCTTGTCGTCGACCACTCGCTGGATCGAGCGGCGCAGCGGCCGGGCCCCGAACTCGGGCTGGTGCCCGTGCTCGGCGATCCAGTCCACGGCGTCCGCTGTGAACTCGATCTCGATACCCTTGGACTGCAGTCGCTTACGGCTGTCCTCGAGCAACAAGTCCGTGATCCGGTGCAGTTGCTCGGTATCGAGCTTGCGGAAGATCACGATCTCGTCGATACGGTTGAGGAACTCGGGCCGCATCGACTCGCGCAGGCGAGCCATCACGCGATCCCGCAGCGGCTTCTCAGCCGATTCGGCATCGCCGGTGATGAAGCCGAGGCCACCGGACTTGCTCGAGATGATGTCGGAGCCGAGGTTGCTGGTCATGATCACGACGGTGTTCTTGAAGTCCACCGTTCGGCCCTGACCGTCGGTCAGTCGTCCGTCGTCGAGCACTTGGAGCAAGGTGTTGAACACGTCCGGGTGCGCCTTCTCGATCTCGTCGAGCAGGATCACCGAGTACGGGTTACGACGCACTTGTTCCGTGAGCTGTCCGGCCTCGCCGTAGCCGACGTATCCGGGAGGTGCACCGACCAGCCTGCTGACCGTGTGCCTCTCACCGAACTCGCTCATGTCGAAGCGCAGCATCTTGTTCTCGTCACCGAAGAGTGTGGCAGCCAGAGCTTTTGCCAGCTCTGTCTTACCGACACCGGTGGGTCCGAGGAACAGGAAGCTACCGACGGGGCGATTCGGGTCGCTCATACCGGTACGGCTACGACGCACGGCGCGCGCGATTGCGCGAACAGCATCGTCCTGACCGACCACACGGCTGTGCAGCTCCTCCTCCAACCGACGCAGGCGATCCTTCTCGGCCTGAGTCATCTGGCTGGCCGGGATACCCGTTGCGCGAGCGACAACTTCGGCAATCTGCTCCGCAGTCACGTCCGGAGTTTCCTCGGCGACGGGAGCCTGGGTTCCTGCCTTTTCGAGACGCTTCGTGACATTGTTGATCTCGTCACGCAGCTGCGACGCCTTCTCGTACAGTTCGTCGGCGACGGCTTTCTCCTTGTCGCTTTCGAGCTGCTCGAGACGCTGCTGCAGAGCAGCGGTATCGACGGTGGCCGTCTTGAGACGGAGTCGCGCGCCGGCCTGGTCGATCAGGTCGATTGCCTTGTCCGGCAAGAACCTGTCGCCGATGTAGCGCGCCGACAGTTCCACCGCAGCGGTGATCGCCTCGTCGGTGTAATGCACCTTGTGGTGATCCTCGTAGCGACTACGCAAGCCACTCAAGATCGCGATGGCGTCCTCGATCGACGGCTCCCCCACCTGGACAGGCTGGAAGCGACGCTCGAGAGCGGGATCCTTCTCGATGTGCTTGCGGTACTCGTCGAGGGTTGTGGCGCCCACGATGTGTAGTTCACCACGAGCGAGCTTGGGCTTGAGGATGTTTCCGGCATCCATCGCACCCTCGGCGCCGCCACCGGCACCGGCGATGGTGTGCATCTCGTCGATGAAGACGATCAGCTCGTCCTTGTGCGCAGTGATCTCGTCGATGACCTTGGTGAGGCGTTCCTCGAAGTCACCGCGGTACCGAGTACCCGAGACCATGCTGGACAGTTCGAGCTGGACGATTCTCTTGCCCACCAACGAGTCCGGCACTTCACCGTCGACGATGCGCTGAGCCAGTCCCTCCACGATGGCGGTTTTACCGACACCGGCTTCACCCACCAGAACCGGGTTGTTCTTGGTACGGCGGGAAAGGATCTCGATGGTCTGTTCGATCTCGTCGGCGCGGCCGATCACCGGATCGACGCCGCCGTTGCGGGCGCGATCGGTGAGATCCACTCCGAACTTGTCGAGCATCGGAGTCGCGGAGTCACTCTCCTCGGCCGGTGCATTCGGATTCCGAACGGCATTCTGCAGCTTCTCCGGCGTTACACCGGCGGAAGCGAGCAGACGACCGGGGGCGTGATCCGGGTCACCCGCCAATGCGATGAAAAGGTGTTCTGGGTCAATGTATGTCGACCCGAGCGCCCGGGCCACTTGATGTGCCTCGAGCAGCGCAGTCTTGACGGCGCTGCTGAGTGTGGGTGCAGCGAAGCCACCCTGCTCACGGCCTTGCGGCAGCCGCTGGTCGATTGCCTCGACCACGGCTTTCGGGTCGGCCCCGGCGCGCTGCATGAGCGTGCGGACTGGGTCCTGCTCCGCCATGACGCGGAGAACGTGCAGTGCATCGAGATCCGAATCACCGCGAGCAGACGCTGCGCGAGCAGCCTCAGCCATGAGTTGCTGGGTGGCCCTGCTCATGAGCCGGGAAAGGTCGATGCGACCGGGACCCTCGGGCCCGAAGAATGCTGGCATTCCGAAGCCTCCTAATAGAAAGTTGAGCGTTACTGACTCAAGTAACGTGCGTGAGCCTCGATCAATTCCCGCGGGCTCAGATTTCTTTCAACACCTATCGGACGAAGATCGGTACCAGCTCTCGAAAAACACCGTCGAACGGCAAAACGAGCTTCACGCATCGACTAGGGCATGTCTATGTTCCCGGGTGCAGGATGCCTCTGCATTACGGTGGCGACCGATCCAAGGGCCGTCAGGGGGATAGCGAAGAGCAGCGATCCCCAGAAAGAGGTCCAGTTCGCCAGCCCGGCGATGGACAAACCAACGAGTGCGGCGACAGCCAACCAGGAGACCCACTTTCGCACTGCTAATGCAGCCACCACAGGTGGTGTCGCGAGCAGCAGTCCCAGGCCGATCAGCGGCCAGACTCCCAGCACGTGGATGATGCGGTCATCGCACCGAAAGGAGGATCCGCTCGCGCCGGTCTTCGAGCATGCAAACGACACTTCAGCCATCGTCCACGAGGTCCCGACCCACACGGTGAAGGCCAACGCAGCCCCCACGGAGACCCACCACACTGCTCTCGACACGCACGCAGCCTAGCCCGGCGCGCGGCCGCCAATCGGGATGTCAACGGCAATCGACTCTCGATGCGAGACCAGTGAGTAGCCGATGATGTCCGGGTGACTCGGCCGCTCGCGGGGCGGCCTCTCAACGAAAATCCATCAGCTCGTCGACGGCTACGGACTGCCGATGGCGGTCTTGAATGCAGTCATCGCGTGGACGCGGTGTTTATCAGACATGCCCTAGCTCATTTCACCTTCGACGCCACTCGATCCCACAGCTTCTCGATCGGCGTCGAGAGTAGGAGAAGAAACAGCGGGAAGTACGACGTCACCGGAACGAGCACACTGAGGAGCAGCGCCACCACCAGTATCAGGAACGTGACAACCTCGGCCGTGAAATTCGGTTTTGCACCCTCCTCACTCAACGACGGGTTGCGGACCAGACCCCACGCGACCACCGCCAGGCACGCCGCGCTGGCAGCCATCGTCCCGATATAGAGAGCCCTGGTTCCCAGGTCCTGCGAGGGCGCTGCAACCAGCGCCGTCGGGAAGGGCAGGAACACGATGGTCAGCACCCACAACCCCAGTCCGCGCACAACCACCTTGTCTGCGTCGATCACAAAACGAAGAAGTCGATGCTGCGACCACCACAGGCGGAAGATCACCAGAAAGCTCAGGGCGAAGGAGTAGAACTGCGCAGCGTTTTCGTGCAGCAGTTCGGACGTGGTGCCGTGGTGGTCGCTGGTCAACTCGACCAGCGGCAGAACGAGCAGCGTGATCGCGATGGCGACAATCGCGTCGATGAAAGTCACGTAGCGCTCGAAGTAGCGGGTTCGTTCCGCAATCTCAGCCATTGCGGAAGCATAAGCTTCGCAACAAGAAACAGACCGGCGACGCCAGTTCCGGTGCCACAGCCATTGCACCGACGACACTCATCGCACGCCGTTTGCCGCTGTCACCACCACCGTCATCGCGTAAGGGGCAGGCAGAAGTCATGAATGAGCGCTTCACTCACTACCGCAACGGGAAGATTTTCACGGCTGCCGATGACGGGTGGGCCGAATCGATAGTCGTCGAGGATCAACAGCTCAGATTCGTAGGCGAAACCGTGTTTGCCGAAATCCTGGCTCCTGACGCCGAGGTGGTCGATCTCCACGGTGCAGTCGTACTTCCCGGTTTTGTCGATGCCCATACCCATTTGGTCATGATGGGATTTGCGCTGCAGAAGCTCGATCTACTCGATGCCACCGATCTAGCCGACATTCAGTCCAGCATCCGGCGATTCGCCGAATCGAACCCGGACGCGCCGCGTCTGCATGGTCGCAGTTGGTTGTTCTCGGCACTGAACGGGCAGTATCCGACACGCGAGATGATCGACGCTGTGGTGCCCGACCGTCCGGTGTATCTCGATGCCAACGACGTTCATTCGGTCTGGGTTAACACCGCTGCCCTGCGAGAACTCGGCATCGATGCCGACACTCCCGACCCGATCGGCGGTCGGATCGGCCGAGACCCTGAAACCGGAGAAGCGACCGGGATGTTGTACGAGACCGCCGTGATGCTCTACGTGTGGCCGAAGCTGGCTGAACTCGCAACCGACCAGGACCGGGACACTGCGCTGGCGCTCGCCTTCCGCCGTTATCTCGAGGACGGCGTGACTGGCGCGGTGGACATGGCGCTCGGCCCGGACGAATTGCACTCGCTGGAAAGAGCTTTGGAAGCGGGGAACGGAACGCTGCCGCTACGAGTCGCTGCACACTGGCTGATGACGCGTGAGGACAACGAGGCCGACAACGTCAGGCAAGTTCACGATGCCATCGAGCTCCACAGACGCATCCAAGGGCCGTGGCTCCGCATTGCCGGAATCAAGATCATCATCGACGGCGTAATCGACAGCTGCACTGCCGCAATGAAAGAGCCGTATTCGGATGGGACCAACGCCGAACCCATCTGGGATCTGGAGTCCTTGATACCCGTCGTGACCGCCGCTGACGCCGCAGGCCTGCAAATTGCCATGCACGCCGTCGGTGATGAGGCGTCGGAGATCGGATTGACCGCGCTCGAATACGCGATCGCCACCAACGGAGACATTCCCAGGCGGCACCGGATGGAACACCTGGAGTCGATCACCAAGGACAACGTCAATCGTCTTGCCCGACTCGGCGTCGTCGCCTCGATGCAACCGGTCCACGCGGATCCTGTGATTCAAGAAAACTGGCGGGCAATGCTCGGCGACTACCGTGTGAACCGCGCCTACCCGTGGCCCGAATTCACCGAGGCCGGTGCGGTTCTCGCATTGGGATCAGATGCTCCGACAGCGCCGCACCCGCCGCTGCCTAACATGTTCGTCGCTACCACGCGGAGGTCGGCCATCGATCCGTCGCTTGCTCCCGACCTTCCGCAGTACGCGCTTCCGCTTGCCGACGCTTTGGCGCACGCGACTCGCGACGCTGCGTACTCCTGCCGGTGGGAAAACCTGACCGGACAACTCGTTCGAGGCAAAGCAGCCGACTTCGTCGTCCTGAAGCAAGACCCGTTCACCGAAGGCGCCGACTCACTCCTCACAACAGAGATCGCGATGACGGTTGTCGCCGGGTCTGTTCGGCACCTCGACACCGCACGAAACCAGCAGTAGCCCAAGCACATTCACGACACTTTCGCCAAAATACCTACCAGGTCGGCGGGTTCGTCGACGTACAGGCTGATTCTGTCGACCAATCCGCTCTGGCGATAACGCGGGATCAACGCGGGCAGTTCGACGTGGATCGGTTGTCGCAGAAGCACATCGACGTTGGTGCCGTCCAGATTCGGCACAGTCAACCGGCTGCCTTCAATCTCCGGTGTTGTCGTACCGAATCGGCGCACTTGCGCGGCCGACACCATGAGCTCTCGGTCGATCGAGGCGACAACTACGCCGGACTGTCGCACCACGAAGCGTGTGGCCGTCACGAAGTGTGGGTGAACCCGATCCAAAGCCAGGTAGCCGAACAGCGCCACCACCGACCACACCGATGCCACTGCAAGAATTACCCGGAGCCACATCCACGGCACAAGGAGGTGCAGTACCGCCATTTCGATGACGGTAGCGACGCCGAAAGCCACGGGAAGAACTAATGATCCACCACTGGATCGAACAGCGACGGCGCCCTTCTCCATCACTGCGTCACGGCCTCGAAGCCAGAGCCACAGCGCCCGATATTTTGCGCCCGAGAGTGTCATCGCCCATCGCCTTCGCTTGCCATTCTCGCCACGAGCGCGCACTGAACCCGCAGCACTACCTCACGTTGCGCCGGGTCCGGTACAACATCGTCGAGCGAGATCGGCAGGCCGGGACCGAACTCCGCAGACTGGGCTCTCAGGTCCGCAATCGCCTGCTCGTCGAACTGGGCCAGGATGCTGCACGACAACCGCTCTATCGTGCTCTCGACCGAAACCGGTTCCTTCCCTTCGATACTCGACCATTCCGACAGCAGCGCAACGTAGCGGGCACGCTTGTGATCGTCCGCGATCACCACCGCGTAGGAGCGTAGGAACTGTTCCGGAGCGCTTCCTGTCATTGCGAGCACCTCGAGAAGATCCCGTTCACGCTCGAGCGCGCGCCGCACTCCCGGCGACGACGCGGTATCGACGGCCTCGGTCAGAGCTGACGCAACTTCTGCGGGCAAAGCAGAGACGATGCGACCGCTCTCGGCGTCCGCGAGCATCGACGTCAGTCCGGCGTGGCGACGCGCCAGCTTTACCTGTTCGACTTCCACTGCCCCGATCAGCGCTCGCAGATCGGCGACGGTATCACTCACGCCTTCTTCCGAGGTGTCTGCGGAGAACAACGCCGCTATCGAACCCAGCGGAACACCCCGCTCGGCCAACCAGCGTATGCGGACCAACCGCACGACGTCGTCCATCGTGTACTCGCGGTACCCGTTTGCCCGCCGGACGGGTTCCGCGAGTAGTCCGAGCCGGTGGTAGTGCCGCACCGTCCTCGGGGTGGTCTGAGCCGCCTCCGCGAGCTGTCCTATTCGCATGCCTCCAGTGTCAACCATGACCTAGCGTCAAGGTCAAGGATCGCCTTCCCCAGTCAGAGAACACACGGCCAGGGAACACAACTGTGCCCCGGCAACACAGTGGTTGCCGGGGCACAGTCATCCCTCGAACCGAGTCAGCCCTCGTACCGAGTCAGCCGTCGATACCCAATTCACGCAGACGCGCCTTGTACAGTTCGACGTTGCCGAGTTTGACGTCCTCGTAACCACGAACCATGTCAGGCAGGGCGGCGATGTCCACGGCGCGGTCGTAACCGTCGACGCTCAAAGCCCGGGACAGATCCGCGACCATGGTCTCGTACTGTTCGAGCAGTTCGCGTTCGACCTTGCGGACATGCATGTAACCGAACGGATCGAGCTTGGTACCGCGGAGCTTCTTGCCCTTGGCCAGAACCTTCAGCGCCACATGCGACTTGGGTCCGAGACCGATCTTCTTCTTGCGTCCCATCACCTTGAGAATCGGCGGATGCAGTTTGTATGTCAGGTTCTCACCCGCAGGCACCTGAGACTTGACGTCTTCGATGAAAGCGGGATCGACCAGCATGCGGGCAACTTCGTACTCGTCCTTGTACGCGGTGAACTTGAACAGGCCGCGGGCGACCGCTTCACTGAAGTCGGTGCGCTCGGTTGCGGCACGCTCGGCGGTCCACACTGCCTGGACCTGGTCGATGTAGCGCGCAGCGATCTCGACGGACTGGAACTCGATCAACTGCGCGGCACGCAGTTCCACCAGTCGCAGAGTTTCACCCGCCAAGGTGGTCCCGGCGAACATGTGTGCCGGCGCCACGAGGGGTGTGCGGACGGACTTGGCAGGTGTCGTGACTGCCTCGAAGGCAATCGTGTCGGCAATCGCCGCGCGGCCCCAGCGGAAGGCGGCGATATTTGCTTCCACGGCAACACCGTTGATGCCAATCGCCTCTTCGATGGACTCGGCCGGCAGACGGAGTCCCCCGCTTTGGTACGCCGCACCGATCAGCAGGAAGTTGGCTGCTGCAGTGTTTCCGAACAGTTCCTGTGCCGCTGCAAGGGCGTCGAAGGAGCGTAGGGTGCGCGAGACCTTGTCGAGGCGGGCGAGCAGTGAAGTCTCCTCGGGGTAGCGAACAGCCTTGTCGTAGACCATGTCTCCGGTCGGCGTCTGCGACGTCGACGCGATGGAGACCGTCTTCTCGGAGGTGCCGTAGTCGAGGTTCTTGTTGTCGGTCGCGGTCAACAGGTCGAAGGCAACGATGCAATCGGCGCTGCCCGGAGTGAGCCGGTTGGACGGCTCGAGCGTTCCCGCGCTGAAACGCAGATGCGAGACAACGGGTCCGGCCTTCTGACTGAGACCGATCTGATCCAGACTCTCGACCTCGAGGCCGGCGCGCAGTGCTGCGGTAGCGAGCACCTGGTTGACGGTGACGATGCCGGTGCCGCCGATACCGGCGAGGAAGACATTCTGGGTTGTGGTGAGCGGGCCGAGATCAGGATCTGCGACAACGGGCGGGACGGGACGAGCGGCCTTGGGAGCCTTCTTGCCTGGAACCAGTTCGACGGTGACAAACGAAGGACAATCGCCGTCCATGCAGGTGTAGTCGGTATTGCACGACGTCTGGTCGATCTTCGTCTTGCGGCCGTACTCGGTGTCCACCGGCTGAACCGACAGGCAATTCGACTTCACACCGCAGTCACCGCAGCCTTCGCACACTGCCTCGTTGATGACGACGCGGGTGTTGCGGGTGGGCAGCGTGCCACGCTTGCGCTGACGACGAGCGTCGGCCGCACAGTGCTGGTCGTAGATCAGGACTGTGACGCCTTTGATCTCACGAAGCTCCTTCTGAGCCTCGTCGAGGCGATCACGGTGCCAGAGCTTGGTGCCTTTCGCCAGGGCGCGCTTGCTGTGCCGGCCCGGTTCGTCAGCGCAGATGATGATCTGCTTGACGCCCTCGGTGGTCAGCTTGTGGGTGAGCTGCGCTACGGAGAGGGCACCTTCCGCGTCCTGTGCACCGGTCATCGCCACTACCTCGTTGTAGAGCAACTTGTAGGTGATGTTCACGCCTGCAGCGATGCACGCCTGGACAGCCAACTGACCGGAGTGGAAGAAGGTGCCGTCGCCGATGTTCTGGAACAGGTGAGGCACGTCGGTGAACGGTGCCTGCCCGATCCACTGGCTGCCCTCGCCGCCCATCTGCGTCAAACCGGTGACAGCGCTGTCCTCGCGGCCGGACATGGTGACGAGTGTGTGGCAACCGATTCCGCCGCCGCCGATGGAACCCTCGGGGATAGCGGTGGAACGATTGTGGGGGCACCCACTGCAGAAGTACGCGGTTCGCTTGGCGGACAGCACGTTCAGCGACAGCGGGGCCGGCAGGGTGCGCTTGAGCTCGACGTGCGGCTTCAACACGCGCCGAAGCGGGGCCAGCAACCGACCTGCGGTGAGCTCGCCGCTCGCAGGCATCAGGAGTCGCCCCTGGCCGTCGCGCTTGCCGATAATGCGAGGAGCATCTTCGATTCCGTAGAGGATCTCGCGAATCTGAGCCTCGATGAATGCCGTCTTGTCCTCGACCACGATGATCTGCTCGAGCCCAGTTGCGAACTCACGCACCGACTCCCCCACCACCGGGTACGGCATACCGATACGGAGCAGGCGAATTCCCGCACGGTGCAGGGCCGCGTCGTCGACACCCAGATCTGCCAGGGCCTGACGGACGGAGTCGAAAGTGGTTCCGGTAGCCGCAATTCCGATCTTGGCGCCCGTCGGATCAACTTCGATCACATCAAGCTTGTTCGCGGCGCCGTAGGCGTGCACCAGATCCCACCGCGGTCCGTACAGATCGGCCTCGGCGATGACGCTGTCCGGCGGCGCTGCCATCTGGCGCTGCTTGTAGACAAACGGCTTGCCCTCGAACTGCACCTCCGGAACCACGATGTCGAAGTCCGCGATGCTGCCGTCGATCGTCCAGGCACCGTCGGCGACGTCGGCGACGATCTTCAGAGCCACGACACAACCGGAGACACGCGAGAGCGCAACGGCGTGCATACCCATCGTGATGATCTCTTCGGCATTGCGCGGGAACAGAACCGGCACACCCATCGCGGCAAGCGAGCGCTCACTGACGGCAGGAACGGTGGAGGACTTCGACGCCGGGTCGTCGCCCACCAGTAGGACGACGCCCCCCTTGGGGTTCACACCGTACATGTTGGCGTGGCGAATGGTGTCGGTAGCGCGGTCGACGCCGGGCCCCTTGCCGTACCAGACGCCGGTCACGCCGTCGTGGGTCGCGGTCCCGGCCGGGAGGTCCGTCTGGCTTCCCCATACCGCGGTGGCCGCAAGTTCCTCGTTGAAGCCGGGAATGAAGGTGATGTCGTGCTCGGCCAGCACCTTGGGCATCCCGTGGAGCATCTTGTCCACCCCACCGAGGGGACTCCCTTGATATCCGGAGACAAAGGTGGCGATCCGCTTGCCTGCGCGGATGTCGCGGACATGCTGTTCGACGAAGCCGCGGGCGATTGCCTGAACACCGGTCAGCAGCACCGGGCCCGATCCCGACCGGTACCGATCGTCGAGGTCATAGGGCTTGGTCTGGGCTACGCCCGACACCAGTTCAGTCATCGTGACCACCGTTCCTGTCTTCAGCACATTTCGTTCTGTTCAGGTGATCGTTATCGAGGTATGAGAAAGCGTCAACAGAGGGCCTTTGAACTATTCATTACGATCATCAAGTGAGCTGGATCACCCCGGTTAGTTCATCGAATCGGTCAGCTGGAGACAGGTTCGTGACGACTGCGGAAATCAGGTGCGAAATTCCCCTTGACCTTGACGCTACGTCAACTTACATACTGGACAGACAGCGTCGCCGATCAAGCAAGGAGTGAAAAACAGTGTCCGAATGGTCCATCCAGGAGCTTGCCAAGGCTGCGGGTACCACCAGCAGAACCCTGCGTCACTACGGCGACGTGGGATTGCTGAAACCCCATCGAACCGGGGCAGGCGGATACCGCTTCTACGACAACGCCGCGCTGATTCGACTGCAGCGGATCCTGCTGTTGCGTGAACTCGGCCTGGGCCTGCCGGCTATAGCGGAGATCCTGGGCGGCGAACGAGACACAGCAACCGCCCTACACACTCACCTCGAATTACTCGAGCAAGAACGTGCCCGGATCGAACGTCAGATCGATTCGGTGACAACGACATTGAGAAAGACCGAGAAAGGACTACCACTCGTGCCCGAAGAGGTTTTCGACGGTTTCGACCACGCACACTACAAGGACGAGGTGATCGAACGCTGGGGCTCCGACGCATACACCAGCAGCGACGCATGGTGGCGCTCGAAATCCGAGCAGGACAAGAAGTCTCACCTGAACACCCACAAGGAGATCGCCGCTGCCTTCGGCAAAGCCGCCGCAGACGGACTCCGTCCCGAATCAGAGACCGTCCAGGAGATCACCCACCGCCAGTTCACCTGGGTCGAAACCGGTTGGCAGGGAAAGACCCCCAGCGCCGACGCATTTACCGGACTCGGGCGGATGTACGTCGACGATCCACGATTCCGCGCCAACTACGACATCTACGGTCCGGGTACGGCAGAACTGATCCGAGACGCAATGACCGTGTATGCGGAGACCAATCTGCGGTGAGGAAATCTACGGTGAGGACCGTTGGCGCTCCGGCTCTACGTCAAGCAAGGAGAGCCGGTGCGCTGCAGCAACTGCTTCGTCCCGCGAATGTACACCGAGCTTTTTGTACAACCGTCGAACATGACTCTTCATCGTGTTCTGGGTGACAAACAGTTTCCGGGCGATATCGGCGATGGGAAGCCCGTCCGACAATCCGCGGAGCACTTCTGCTTCACGCCTGCTCAGGACGAGGCGTTCGATCGTAGCGGGGTAAATCTCTACCGCTGCGGATTCGAGAAAGGCGACAACAGCGCGCTCACGTGATTGTGTGCGCGATTCGAGATCCTCGATCACTCGTCGTGGAATGGTCGAGAATGCAGACAGAGCACCCGTTTGTTCGACCAATTCGCAAGCCCTGGACCAGGAATCGACAGCATCCGACCACTCGCCCACGCTGTGATATGCCGCGGCCTCGACCAGCGTCGCCTCCGCCTGAGCCCTCGGGTAGAAATCTGCGCTCCAGTCGATTTCCCTGCACACCTGCAAGGCACGTTCAGGATTCCCGGTCAGCAGGTACGCACGTGCCACCGAGACCTGAACTATCGGCATGCGGTTCCCGAGAACAGCAGCCTCGCTGGTTGCCTTGGCACCTTCGCCCGCTGCCAAGAGCAGATCGATGCGCGCGGCGCTCAGGATTGCGACGCCGGCCGAGGCGTCGCAGCTGACTGGCGATTCGTTTGCGGCGCCGGCACGTTGCAGAGTAACCAGCCCCGCGAAGGGATCACGCCTGGCCAATGACCACCGCGTCCGGGCATACGCTCCGAAGGCCCATGCGTCGCCGGCCGGTGAGATACCGTCGAGAACGTCGATGGCCGCGGCCGCCGCGGCAAAATCCAACGTATCCACCGCAACCAAGACCCTGGCGATTGCGCCGCCGATGTGGGACGGTGGGCCCAACCATCCTGCGACGTCAGGAAAGTCACCTTCGACGCGAAGCCACTGGGACGCCTCCGAAAGGTCACCTCGCAGAGCCGCATTGAGCGCAGCGCTGCCGGCTGAATGTCGAGCGACAAATCGTGGACCATGTTCGAGCGAATCCCGGTACGCGGTAGCCAGCTGCATTGCGGCATCGTCGACACTGCCGACAAGTTGAAATGCCACACCCCAGATCAGGCGCAGAGCTGGAAGCTGACGCCTGAACTCGCTGATCTGGGCAACGCTCAGGTTGTCCGCGATACGGACGAGATTGCGGGCGACGTCGGCCGAACGGCGGTACTCCCCCGATGCGCGCAGCACGACAATTTGAACGGTTCCGCTGTTGAGTCGGGCAAGCGTGTCAGTCGCAGCGTCGACGTCCACAAATTCCGAAGCCGCCGCGCCACGCGTACCACAATCCGTCGACGGCGTACGCAACCGCAATTCCAGCATGTCGCGTCCGACCCGCATGGAACGGTTTGCCGACATGATCTCGCCAGGCATGGACCACATGGCTTTTCGGAGCAAACCGGCGTGCTCCACCAGGAGATCAGCCCAATGTCGGTTGAGAATGTCGGCGACTTCGTCCCATTCCTGCGCGTCGATTGCGTAGTGGACCGCGCCCGCGATATCGGAGCGCCCGAGGCAATATCGAGAGAGCAGGAGTAAACGTTCTCCGGAAGCGCCGCCGGCCTCGTCGTCGATCCTCATCAGTGCGTCACGAACCGCGGGAGCGCAGTGCCAGCGGGGCAGTTGCCGGTCGCGGAACAGCACACCCGTCGATTCGAGTCGATTCAACAGCGGGACAACGTCGATCCCCGGGGCCAGCAACTGCGCAATCTCCACGGTAACCGTCCGCGCCGGCGCGAGCTGCCGGGTGAATCTCGCCAACTCGGAGTTCTCGGCCCCTGGCGGTACCTGACGCTTTGTGTACCCGTAGAGAGCCAGATCAATGCGTTGCCGGATCAATTCGCGGCTGCGAGAGCGCTCCGGAAGTCCGCTCACGACTTCCACGGCCAGCTTCATCAGCGCGGGTACACCCGCCAGCCGCTGACAGATCGAGTGAACATCATTGGCAGGCAAGACAATGCCGGCTCCGGAAAACAACGTGACTGCTTCCTCGGGCGTGTACCGCAAATCGTCCACCGAGAGGTACTCGTTGACGAGAACGTTGTCGAGGACTTCAACGGACGCTCGATCTTGCAGTGTGACAATTATTTTCAACCCAGGGACATCGTCGATCAAGGCGGTGAGCCGCTCGCCGAGGCCGTCCCCCTCGATCAGATCGACGCGGTTGAACACCACCACGAACGGCACAGTCGACGCAGCAAGATACTCGCGCATCTCTCGTTCCGGGTGCTGGTGATCACCCGCAGGTCGCGGAACTGCCTCGCAGGTATCCTGGATTACGGTCAGTGCTCTGTTCCAGTAGTCGACGTGGTTTGTGCGCGCACCCGGTGCCGGCACCCACACCACCGGCCGATTGAGCAATGGCGTCGGAGCCGACAACCACAACCCGGCAAGAGCGGTTTTGCCGAATCCACGGGGAGCGTCGAGAACAGTCAATCCCGAAGGCGATTGCATGAGCTTGACGAGTCGAGCGCGGGGCGTCGACGACGTGGCCCCCAGCAACCTGCGGCGCACGGAAACTCGACTTCTGGGCTTGCGGTCCATCGGACCGGACTTCGATCCGGGCACTACGCGACGCCTACTGCGGACGAGCCCCGAAGCCAGGAGACAAACCCCTGGCCAGAGCAGAAAATCCACACAGATCGACTCACATTATCGACCATAGGTGCCTGTCCACCGCAAAGCGAGTACACACCGTCTCCACTTGATGACCGTTTTGTCTCATTATGTGTCGTCGATCACTTTTGACATCTATTTCGCGGAAAGACCCTTTGACCAGGCGTCTTTCGCATAGCATCCCGGCGTGCCGATGAATGACCCCCGGATTGACGTATCCACGGAATTTGTGGACGCGGTGGACCGTGACGACTACTGGCGCGCAGCTACTCGCCCCTTCTATCTCACCGAACGATCGAGTCGAGACGCCCCACTCCACGGAACGATGTTCGGGACGGCTACCGGTACGTCACTCATCGGCGAGACCACCTTCAGCAGCCAGAACTACGTGCGCAACCGTCGGCTGATCACGGAAAGCGAACTCGACGATCACTACTTGGTCCAGGGGTGGACAGCCGGCGCGATGAGCGGTGACGCGGACGGCGTCAACTTCGTCGTCCAGCCCCACGAGGTGTCATTCATCGATTTGGGGAAACCGCTTCGAGCGAGTGTCCGGACGCACCCGCGGCGCACTGCCCGCGCGGTCAGTCTGGTTGTGCCCCGTTCACTGGTCGAGACCCCGTCACGCGGCCGCTCCCTGCACGGCACCGTTCTGACAGGCGTGCCGGCAGTGGTTTTCTCGCAGTGCTTGCAATCGATCTCGGAGGCGCTCCCACACCTCGACTTCGCTGCGGCGGCGCAGTACGAAGACGTTGTCGAATCGCTGCTGAAAGCCACCGTGGGGCAGGTTGCACCCGAGCGCTCATTTCGGGCACCTCCCGAGGATCTTCGAGCGCGTGCACTGACCTACATTCTCGATCATCTCGGCGAGAGCTGGCTCAGCCCCACAACGATCTGCGTTGCGCTGACGGTCTCCCGGGCGCAGCTCTACCGCGCGTTCAACGACGACGGCGGGATTGCGCAAGTGATCCGCCGGAAACGGCTGGAGCAGGCGTACCGCGAACTGACCACATCGGGTTCCGAGAACGTGTCCGTCGAAGAGATCTCGCGGCGTTGGGGATTCACGTCCAAGCCGCAGTTCGTGCGAGCATTCGACGCTTTCTACGGCACCACTCCGAGCCGGGTGCGGCTCGAAGGCCGGCGCACTGTCGGAAATCCGTCGATCAACCGCCTTCACCATCACTTGACCACGTTGTCTGCTGAAACCTCGTTGTCTACTGGAACTGCTTGAGAGCCCTGATCTTGTTCATCACGTCGAGGGCCGCGACCTTGTATGCCTCGGACAGCGTCGGGTAGTTGAAGACGGCATCGACGAGATACTCGACGGTTCCCCCACAGCCCATAACCGCTTGCCCGATGTGTACGAGATCCGTTGCACCTGAGCCGAAAATATGTACACCCAGCAGCTTGAGATCGTCCGTGGAGACGAGAATTTTCAGCATTCCGTAGGTATCGCCGGCAATCTGTCCGCGTGCGAGTTCGCGGTAGCGGGACACCCCTACCTCGTACGGCACCGATTCCTCGGTCAAGTCCACTTCCGTGGCACCGACGTACGACACTTCGGGAATGGAGTAGATACCGATCGGCTGCAAATCCATCAACTTCGCGCCAGGTTCTTCGAAAGCGTGATAGGCCGCCAGTCGCCCCTGATCCATGGATGTGGCTGCCAGAGCTGGGAATCCGATGACATCACCCACTGCATAGATGTGTTCGATCTTGGTGCGGAAGTTCTCGTCCACGTAAATTCGCCCGCGATCGTCAGCCTCCAGCCCGGCGTTCTCGAGTGCCAGCGGAGCTGTGAGGCCCTGGCGTCCAGCCGAATACATGACGGTCTCGGCCGGGATCTGCTTGCCACTGCCGAGTGTCGTGAGCGTTCCGTTGGCGCCGACGTCGACGGCCGTCACTTCCTCGCCGAATCGAAACGTCACCGCCAGATCCCGAAGATGGTATCGGAGCGATTCGATGATCTCCGGGTCACAGAAATCCAGCATCGACGCTCGCTTCTCGACAACGGTGACCTTGGTTCCCAGCGCCGCGAACATCGACGCGTACTCGATGCCGATAACCCCCGCACCGACCACAACCATGGTGCCCGGAATGGATGTGAGATCGAGGATGCCGTCGGAATCGAGGACTCGATGGCCGTCGAAAGAAACCCGGTCGGGCGCGCGGGCAATGTGCCCGTGGCGATCACGACAAACTTTGCGGTGATGGTCATCTTGTCTCCGCGTGACGCATCCTCGACCAGAATCGTGTGCTCATCGACAAACGATCCGACCCCGACGAGCAGCTCGACGCGGTTACGGAGGAGTTGTGATCTCACCACTTCGATTTCTTTGGTGATCACATGCTGGGTTCGGGCCAACAGGTCTGCGGGCGTGATGTTTCCCTTCACCCGATAACTGGCGCCGTACAGCTCTCGCTGATTCATGCCGGTGAGGTAGAGAACCGCCTCGCGCAGCGTCTTCGACGGGATGGTGCCGGTATTGACGCACACTCCCCCGAGCATGTTGCCTTTCTCCACCATCGCCACCCGTTTGCCCAGCTTGGCGGCCGCGATGGCTGCCTTCTGCCCGCCAGGACCGGAGCCGATGACGACCAAGTCGTATTCCGTCGAATCAGTCATCGTTCAGAAGTACCGTGCACACGCGTCGGCCAGGTGGCGGTCGTGTCAATACTCCGTGAACGATCCACCTGATCGAGGAGTCACGGAAAATATTGTGAACCATTTAGTTGTGCACAATCAAACTGTGCGCTACAGTCTTTCTTGTGACCAACCCGCTCGCCCTCGAACACCAGCTCTGCTTCGCCCTCTACTCGGCGTCGCGAGCAACTACGGCCGCTTACCGAACCATGCTGGAGGACTTGGGGATTACCTATCCCCAGTATCTGGTCCTGCTGACACTCTGGGAACGTGACGGCCGCGGGGTTCGAGATATCTGCGACGCACTCGATCTCGACACGGGCACCCTCTCCCCACTGCTCAAGCGACTCGAAAGCTCAGGACTCATCGAGCGCCGACGTCTGACCAGCGACGAGCGCCGCGTCGAGATCCATCTGACCGAGAGTGGCGTGTCACTGCGCAGCAAGGCAGAAGAGATACCCCGCACGCTCGCCGAGTCGACGGGACTTGATCTCGAAGAACTGGTGAAACTTCGGGAAGTCCTCGTCCGACTAGGCAAGAACCTTCAAACATCGAACGCTGTCGACGGAAAGAAGAAGCCATGAACATCGTGTACACCGCAGAAGCACTGGCCACCGGCGAAGGTCGCAACGGCCACGCCCGCACCTCCGACGGACGCCTCGATCTCGGCCTGGCCATCCCGAAGGAAATGGGCGGCAGCGGCGACGGCACCAATCCCGAGCAGCTTTTTGCCGCCGGTTATGCGGCGTGCTTCCACTCTGCACTGCAAATGGTTGCCCGAGCAGAGAAGGCCAATGTCGCAGATTCTGCGGTGGGCGCACGCGTCGGCATCGGCCCGAACGACGCCGGCGGCTTCGGACTTGCTGTGACACTTGAAGTTTCACTCCCACATTTGCCCCATGAACAGGCCGTCGAGCTGACGGAGAAGGCACACCAGGTGTGCCCGTACTCCAACGCAACTCGCGGCAACATCGAGGTCACCCTCGAAGTAAGTAAGGACGATTAATGAGCTCCACCCCCACAATCAGCCACGAGATCCATCTGGCGTCCAGGCCGAACGGCTGGCCGACCCCCGAGAACTTCTCGACGGTCGAAGTCACGCTTCCCGAACTCGAAGACGGCCAGATCCTGGTGCGCAACATCGCAATCTCGGTCGACCCGTACATGCGTGGACGCATGAACGACGTGAAGTCGTATCTGCCGCCCTTCCAGATCGGCGCAGCGCTCGACGGTGGTGCAGTCGGTGAGGTTATCGCCTCGAAGGCCGCCGATCGGGCGGTCGGAGACGTTGTTGTCCACGGCCTCGGCTGGCGTGAGTACGCGATTCTCGACGGGGCAGCGGCAACTCCCGCTGACACGTCCATTGCGCCGGCCACGGCCTACCTCGGCGCGCTCGGCATGACGGGCTTGACCGCGTACGCGGGTCTGACCGCTGTGGCCGAGTTCAAAGAAGGTGACACCGTATTCGTCTCCGGCGCAGCAGGAGCCGTCGGATCACTGGTCGGCCAGATCGCAAAGCTCCTGGGTGCCAAGCGTGTGATCGGTAGCGCGGGTTCTCCGGCCAAGGTTGCTCGTCTTCTCGAACTCGGCTTCGATGCCGCGTTCGACTACCACGACGGACCGGTCACCGAACTTCTTGCTGCTGCGGCGCCCGACGGCATCGACGTCTACTTCGACAACGTCGGCGGTGAGCACCTCGAGGCTGCGATCGATGCTATGAACTCCGGTGGCCGAATCGCCATGTGCGGCGCCATCGCTCAATACAACACCACCGAAAAGCCCACTGCCCCGCACAACTTGGCGGCAGCGATCGGCAAGCAGCTCACACTGCGCGGATTCCTGGTTGGCGGCTACCGCCATCTCAGCCCTGAATTCCGCACCCACATGGCGGGGTGGCTCGCCGACAACAAGATTGCGTGGGACGAGACCATTGTCGAAGGTCTCGACAACGCCCCGCAGGCGTTCATCGATCTGATGCGCGGCGCGAACACCGGCAAGATGGTTGTCACGCTCTAGTCGAGGTACCACTTCTGTAATCGTCTGACCGGCAGCGACGGCCGCGAACCTCTGGGTTCGCGGGCGGGCGGGTTGGGTGGGGCCCCCCCCAACTAGACCGGGTGGTAAATAGTGCAAAAGGGCTAGACAACCCCCCATCGTTTCAAAATTTGTGCGGGGAA
>NZ_JBHTZI010000011.1:329084-332417 GCF_042790355.1 Rhodococcus sp. NPDC056743
GCGTAACCCGATCTCTGGCGCCCCCCCACCCCCGCCAACTGCGTGTACACCAACCCCCCCCCCCCCCACCCCTGACAGCGTCCCCCCGCCCGCGCCGCCCGCCACCCCCTGGGAGCGCGGCCGTCGCTTTGCGTTCGGCCCCCTCGATCATCGACGGGATGGACATTCGTCCAAGTGGCATCGACTCCCGCCATGCTGTACAAAGTTGGAGCGGTCATTTTGTGGTTCACCTCACATGTGGCCGACAATGATGGAGACACCTAGAACGTGCCTTAAGCAACAGGGCCTTCCGGGCCGGACCTTGTCAGAGGTCCGGAACGCAATGGAAAGGGCCTGATCTTGCTGTTCCCGATACTCCCGCCCAGTCGCGCCTTGCGGGTCGAACGACACCGCCTGATCGAACGACTACGCCTGATCGTCGACCCGCCCCCTGGACGGGCAACACCATCCGAGTGCTGATGTGCACCGCGCCGATGAACTCGGCACCTCGAACAGACCGTCGGATGACAAGGACACAATCATGGACCACCGTAGGATCATGGACCACCGCACGCCCGATCAGGATCACTTGCCAACAGAACCGCAGAATTCGCGGTTCCGATCGACCTCGTTCATCGCACTCGGGTCAGCAGTGCCCGCTTCGGCGCCCGCCCTTGCACTGACCGGATCTATCGCTCTCTGCGCACTCGTCGCGGTACTCGTCGTCGCATGTATCGGTTTTGCTGCGCTCGTCATCTAATGCTCATCACGGAAATTCTTCCAGTACAGACGAATTCGAAGCACGACAAAGGAAACTTACCCATGACCACATTGCCGTCACCAGCGATTCCTCGGCACCCCGCGCCCGGCGGCGCGATGAGTACCGAGGAGATCAAGGCCCGCATCGAGGCTATGTTCGCCGACCGCCCGGCGGACAAAGCCCGCACACGCTAGGTAATCGGCACAGAACCTCAGATTCCGAACGACACCCCGGTCAACTTCTCCGACAAGGTCCACAGGCCTGCAGCGGTCTCGGTATCGTGTGATTTCTTGTTCGAGCCAACCACTTTCGGATATCCACGCTGCTCGAACGGGCCGTCGGGGCCGATGTAGCTACCGCCGAATGCATCGGGAGCAGTTGCCGCATACAGTTCCGGCAATGCGCCCATCTCCGCTGACTGAGCGATGATCCGGTTGCCGATGCCCATGATCTTGTCGAAGACGGATTCGGTGTGTCCCTGCAGGTTTGTCGACGCGTATCCCGGATGTGACGCCAACGCCTTGAGCGGAGAACCTGACGCGGCCAGCCGTCGTTGAAGTTCGTACGTGAACAGCAGATTAGCGAGCTTGGACTGCCCGTATGCCCGCCAGCGGTTGTATCTGCGGTGCTCGAAGTTGAGATCGTCGAGGTCGACTGTTCCGAGTTGGTGCAGCGCACTGGACATCGTCACGACCCGGTCCGTCAGCTTGTCCTTCAGCAAGCCGGTGAGCGCAAAATGCCCGAGATGGTTTGTGCCGATCTGCATTTCGAAACCGTCGACCGTCCGGCGAAACGGTATCGCCATCACACCGGCGTTGTTCACCAGAACGTCGACGGTCTCGGTGGCGTCGGCGAATGCCCGCACCGACGCCAGATCGGCAAGATCGAGTCGGCGAACCAGTGCATTGGAACCGATCTCCGCCGCAATCGGTTCAGCCTTCGATGTGTCACGGCACGCGAGTACGACGGTGGCACCCGCTTTGCCCAATGCTCGTGCGACTACCTCCCCCAACCCACTGTTGGCCCCGGTCACCACAAACGTTCGGCCGGTCTGATCGACAACGTCTTCTGCAGTCCACTTGGTCATGAAATCCAGCGTACGTGTGTTACTCGCCGGTAGGGAGTCCCCGCTTCCGTTTCGCTCGGATCGGCTTGGCCCCCGGAGCCGGAGCCGTCGGCGCCGAACTGGGAGTGATCAGCGCATCGTTTTCCCGCTGCTCGGCTGCGATCCGCCCGTAGACAAAATGCTGCTGCGTAAACGTCCAGCAGTTGTTGCTCACGAAGTAGATCAGGATCGCGATCGGTGCAAACGCACCGAAGGCGATCACGCCGACCGGAAACACCCACAGCGCAAGTTTGTTCATGATCGCCGTCTGCGGGTTGACGGTACCGGTGTCCACCTGTCGCGCAATCGATGCTCGCGACGTGAAGTGCGTCGCCACCGCGGCAAAGATCATCAGCGGAACTGCGACGAGGACTATGGACAGCCTCGTGACATCGCCGAACGCCTCCAATTGCGCGGCCGGACTCGAGATCATCGCCGAGAGCGGGGCACCGAACAGCTTGGCGTCGAGAAACGACTGCACATCCGAAGCGCTGAAGAAGTAGTTCGCCGTGTTCGCGTTGTCGGCGATGGACATGGGTTCGGTAGGGCTGAGAAACGGAACGTGGGTGGCCGGTCCGGTCCGATTGAACGAGCGAAGTACGTGGTAGAGACCGATGAACACCGGCGCTTGGATCAGCATCGGCAGACATCCGAGCAGCGGACTGTAGTTGTGTTCCTTCTGGAGTTTTGCCATCTCCGCAGCGAGTTTCTGATTGTCGCCGGCGTACTTCTTCTGCAATGCCTTGATCTGCGGTTGCAGTTTCTGCATCACCAACTGCGTGCGGACCTGTTTGACGAAGGGTTTGAAAAGCACCGCCCTGAGCGTGAAGACGAGAAACACCACGGACAGCGCCCAGACGACCCCGTTGTCGGGGGCTCCCGAGATCAGGGAGAAGGCCTTGTGCCAGAACCACAAGATTGCGGACACGGGGTAATAGATGAAATCGAGCATGATGGATGAACCTCACCAAGAGGCACGCTCGCGGCAGATTGCGAGCGCGGGAATGGTCGTGGACTGAGTTTTCTCAGACCGACCTAGGAACGAGTTTGTCGCCCGAACAGCGTCGGTCTACAGACCGATTCCCGGCGCTCTGGGTTGCGGACGGCCAGGGGCGTCCGGACTACTCTGCCTGCGGAAAGAGCCACGCAGACAACGCTCGTCACGGGATGGACCACGTGAGGACAACGAAACCAGTTGAAGCAGTTCGCCGCGAGGCGACGTCGCCAGCGCGGCAACAACGAACACCGCGATCGCAGTTCCCAGAACCGCTGCACTGCTTGAAGAGGCGAGCGGCGGAGTAGCGAGCATCGCGATGAACGGCAGCAGAAGTAGCAACAACGATCGTGTCGCTGTTCCCTGCCTGTTCATGGATTCGAAGATACACCGTCATCATCGTCGGGCTCACGTGGTTGACGCAACGAGCGATGTGCGAAACCTTTCCAACGGAGTATCCCATTCAAGGGTTTTGCGGGGCCGTGAGTTGAGCAA
>NZ_JBHTZI010000012.1:0-208004 GCF_042790355.1 Rhodococcus sp. NPDC056743
TCGTGCTCTCGGGCATCCTCGGGCTGATGGTGGTGCTGCCGATCGGCGGCGCCGACATGCCGGTGGTGATCTCACTGCTCAACGCGCTGACCGGTTTGTCAGCTGCTGCTGCAGGTTTGGCGCTCGACAACCAGGCCATGATCGTGGCCGGCATGATCGTCGGTGCGTCCGGCACCATCTTGACCAACCTCATGGCGAAGGCTATGAACCGGTCCATCCCGGCGATCGTTGCCGGCGGTTTCGGTGGCGGCGGCGCAGAAGCCGCTTCCTCCGACGGGGTGGTGCGTACCGCGAAGGCCACCTCGGCAGCCGATGCCGCTATCCAGATGGCGTACGCCAATCAGGTGATCGTGGTTCCCGGTTACGGTTTGGCTGTGGCGCAGGCTCAGCACGCTGTCAAGGACATGGCGAAGTTGCTCGAGGCGAAGGGCGTCGAGGTCAAGTACGCGATCCATCCTGTCGCCGGTCGCATGCCCGGTCACATGAATGTTCTTCTCGCCGAGGCCGATGTCTCGTACGACGCGATGAAGGAAATGGACGACATCAACGACGAGTTCTCCCGCACCGACGTCACCTTGGTGATCGGCGCGAACGACGTCACCAACCCGTCGGCCCGCAACGATCCGAACTCGCCGATTCACGGGATGCCGATCCTGAACGTCGATCAGTCGAAGTCCGTGATCGTGCTCAAGCGTTCGATGAACTCCGGCTTCGCCGGCATCGACAACCCGCTGTTCTTCGCCGACGGCACCTCCATGCTCTTCGGTGACGCGAAGAAGTCCGTCGCCGAGGTCACGGAAGAACTCAAGGCCCTGTAAGTTCTTCTGCTTCAGAAAAAGGGCGCCTACTCGCAATCGCGAGTAGGCGCCCTTTCGGTTTACATGCGCGGTACCTCATCGACAGCGATATCAGTGTTCGAAGTTCGATTTCTTGCACAACCGGCGCACTAGACCACGACTACAAAAGCAATGCCGGTACTGCACCCTGTTCACGTTTGAGGATCTTGCCCGTAGCTGTCATCGGAAGCGTCGCAACGAATTCCACACGACACGGATACTTGTAGGCCGCCATCTGCTCCTTCGCCCACATGACAAGTTCTGCTTCGGTGATCTGCGCACTCGGCTCGGGAATTACAAAGGCCACGATCTCTTCACCGTGACGGTCGTACGGAACTCCGATGACAGCGGCGAGAGACACGGCCTCGTGACTCGAGAGAACCTCCTCGATCTCGCGGGGATACACGGTGAAGCCACCTCGCACGATCATGTCTTTTGCCCGGTCCACGATGTAGTAGAAGCCGTCTGCGTCGACTCGCGCCAAGTCGCCCGTACGGAACCAGCCGTCGCGCATGACCTCCGCAGTTGCTTCACGACGATTGCAACAGCCCTTCATGATGTTATGACCTCGAATAGCGATCTCTCCCACTGCATCCTGACCGGAAACCGTATTCCAGTCCCCGTCGACACGACGCACCTCGACGCCCCAGACCGGTACCCCGATCGATCCTGGACGCGGATCACGCTCGGGATCACTGAACAATGCCAGCGGCGAGGTCTCGGACAGTCCGTACCCTTCGAGAATCTGAACGCCGAAGCGCTCCGCGAAACGCGTCAAGATGTCGACAGGTAATGCGGAACCGCCGGAAATCGCTTGCGCATAGATACTGCAATCTTCTCGACATCCACCACACCGGAGTCGAGCGCGCCGAGCAAGCCCCACGCTTCCGCGCTCGGCGGTAAGCGCCACTCTGACATCGTGGAGTGGTGCGAATCCACTGAGGCGATCGAAGTGCTCGTGCCGACGAGTTGGAACTGTGATCCGGCGCGGCGAGTAGGTCGTTGATGCGGTCTCTCGCCGGGAGGCCTTCCCCCTGGGATGTCTTGCGGGGCAGCGAATCTGAATTGAGTAGCGCGTCAGTGAACTCCTCGGGCAAGTACGCCCGAGATGAGTAGTTGCACGAGAACATCGGCTTCGTACTGCGCGTCGGCCGCTGCACCAATACAAAGGTTCCCGATGCCTTTAAGTACGTTGTACGCATCGACCGGCGAAGCTGTGTCAACGGACTCGAGCGCTGCATCGAGGAGCGAGCCACATACCGGTACGAGACGGCCAACGAAGTAGGTATGCAGAGCGTCGGACCCTGCACTGTCTCCGTGCAGTGCGCCAGCCAGCCCATGCTTGGTGACCAGGAACTCCACGAACAATGCCACCCATGCCCGCAAGGCCGCCTCGGGCGTAGGGCTCTCCGCGAGCAACCGCGGGCCGGCGTCCGCGCACGCCTCGACCTGGTGCCGGTACACCGCGACCACGAGCTCCGGACGCGTCGGGAAGTGACGGTAGATCGTCCCCATGCCTACACCGGCCCGCGCCGCAATCTCCCGAACCGGAGCGTCGACCCCGGACTGCACGAACACCGCTGCCGCTGCGTCGAGTAGTTCCTGCTCGCTTCGACGTGGACGACCTACTTGCTTGGACCGCGCGGCGCGCGGCTGCTCACTCTCGGCATCAGCCATGTGCCCTCCTCACCAGCTCGCGACAATGTTTGCATTACGGAACATCGTTCCGTAATGTTGCGGAGCGACGCTCCGATAATAAGTATCGCAGAGCGCAGCCTCAGCAAGGAACTTGCGATGACCTCATCATTGATCGACACACTGGACGCCGTCATCGGCGCCCGCACTCCGGCCGTCTCCGTTGCCCCCGTCGAATTGTTCGCACCCGATCGACCAGTCCCGCTGGAAGTGCGAGTCTCTGCCCCCGCAACCGGCACGAACCTCCCCGTTGTGGTGTTCTCCCACGGCAACGGGTGGAACCTCGACGGATACGCGCCACTCACATCGTTCTGGGCCTCCCACGGCTTCGTGGTAATCCAGCCCACGCACCTTGACTCACGCCGGAACGGTTTCGGGTTCGATCACCCGGTGTTCCCGACGATCTGGACCGAGCGGATCTCGGATCTCACACGCATCCTTGACCAGCTCGACACCATCGAAGGTGCCGTGCCCGGACTTGCCGGCCGCATCGACCGCAGTCGAATTGCCGCCACCGGTCATTCCTGGGGTGGGCAGACCGCTCAGTCGCTCCTCGGTGCACGGATTCTCGATGAGGCGGGTCAGGTCGGCGAGGACATGTCCGACAGCCGGGTGACCGCGGGCATCCTGTTCGCTGCAACTGGCGTCGGCGGCGAGCACCTGCATCCGTTCGCGCAGGCGAACTTCCCGTTCATGCGCCCCTCCTTCCAAGAACTGACCACGCCGACACTCGTGGTCGCCGGCGACCACGACCAGTCCAAGATGTCGAGCCGCGGACCGGACTGGTTCACCGATGCCTATACGTACAGCCCCGGAGCCACCGACCTCTTGACCTTCTACGGCGCCGAGCATGCGCTTGGCGGGATCGTCGGATACGAAGTCGCCGAAACCACCGACGAGAATCCGGAGCGGGTCGCCGTCATCCAGCGGATGAGCACTGCCTACCTTCGAACCGCCCTGCACGTCGACGAGACCAGCTGGCCCGCTGCCCGCGCCGAATTCGGCGACAGCACGGATCCGATCGGCCACGTCGACAGTAAGTAATGCAAAACGGTTGGACCTCCCGCCCCGTATTCCATCCGAGGACGACTAAGGGACTGGCTGGCCGCCCCGTTGCGCTCCTTCGCCTCGCGGTGAACCGTGTCCTTCTCGACGCTCTGTTGACTCGTTCGACGACATCGGCGGCGGTCTGCTCCGGGTCGAACTCCGCAGCGGTCACGATCGTTTCGTCGTGCGAAAGTGCTGCGTCGAGAACGTCTGTGATGCCGCCGGGCGGAATCTTCCAGCAGAACAGCGAAATTGAGCATGTCTATTTCACGTCAGCGGATCGGAGGCTACGCACTTTTCGACGCTTGGCACAGCACTTGATGCTGCCCGACACCCGCCCCTTCCGGTCACTGATCGACCATCGAGCTCTCGACGAGGTCCTGCACCAACTCCTCTGCGAGCGGCCAATAGCCGTACCCCGCAGCCGGGTTGAGATGACCCACCTCACCGAGATCAAGCAACTGGCTCCCCCACCCCTCTGCCAGGCCCGCCACTCGACGATAACCGGCCAGAGGATCATTCCTGCTTGCCGCAACAGTGCTAGGAAAGGGCAATCGTTGCCGCGGAATCGGCATCCAGCCGTTCCGATCCAACTCTTCGGGTGTCGGGTACGGCCCCGCCAACGGAAAGTCGAAATCCGGTGGCGTGACAAGAAGTGCACCGGCAATCGGTCGACTATGTTCACGAGCCCACTGGACCGTAATCATGACGCCGGCGCTGTGCGCTACCAGGACAACAGGTCCGGAGATATCCGTCAACACCTCGTCCAGAGCGGCCACCCGAGCTTGACGGCTGAGCTTGTTCTGCTCGAGGGGCGGAACCGACCGCACCTTGTCGAGTTTCTTTTCGAGATGCGTCTGCCAATGGTCTTCGACGTGGTCACGAAGACCCGGAACCAGTACTACCGTGGGTGATTCGATCATGAGGAACTCCTGGCATCATTTGTTTCGGTCGGCCGTCCGTGCTTCTGTAGGTTCTCCAAGCGTCGCATACCGGCTGGATAGGCACGCTTGCCCGCAACAAGGGCAACCACAGCGGCAATGTAGACCAATGGCGAAAGCTGCAGCGCCCTAAGGAGTCCCAGATGATCGGCAAGTATGCCGATGACAAAAGGACCGAGCGCCAACCCGAGAAGATTGTTGGCGACCGTGAGTGTTCCCATCGCCGACGCACGGATCGAGTGATGCGTGAGGTTGGCAACCATCGCCGCCGTCGGGCCCGAACAGCCGGCGGAGAAGAATGCGCCTATACCCAGAAGGACGAGTTGCGCTGTGCCCGTGCCCAAGCGCAAGCCGACGCCCAAGGAGACCAGCGAAATCAGGCAGTAGACGATCGCCGTTGTCCACTTCGTTGCCGGGTTGCCACTGCTTAACCGGTCGGTGATGAATCCGCACACCACCATGCCACTGCCGACCAGGAGAACGAACACCGAGGCCATGACACCGGCCTTGTCCGGAGCAAGGTCGTAGTAGCGGTTGAAGAAACTCGGCAACCATGCCAGAAGCACTGCAGCGGTGAACATCTGCAACCCACCGCCGATGTAGGCGAACAGCACCGCCGGATTGGTGAACAACGTCGATACCGGCGCTCGGTATCCGTCAGGTTCCACTGCAGCACCATCCGAACCCTCGACAGCGTAAGCAGCCAACTTCTTCTCGGTGACCAGAGCACGGAACAGCGCCACGAGGATGAGGCCGAAGATCGCCATGGCCGCAAAAGACCACCGCCAACTGAACTGAACAGCGATGAACCCACCGATCGCAACACCGATCACAGAACCGAACGAACCACCAGCCATAAAGGCGCCGGCCAGCATTGCATGTACCCGCGGAGCAAACACACTGAGTACCACAGCAATACCAACACTGCCGTACGCGGCTTCTCCGACACCGACGAGGAAGCGCGCACCGAGCATCTGTTCATAGGACTGGGCTATCGCGCACAGCAAAGTAGCCACACTCCACAACACCGCCATCAGGATCAGGCTCTTGACACGCCCCCAACGATCAGCCAGGAGCGAGAGCGGAAAAGTGAGCAATCCGACCATCAACGCAACGACACTGCTCAACGACGCCAGGTGCGAGTCGGAGAGATCCCAATCCGCTTTCAGGATCGGGAAAACCGCGCTGAGGACCTGCCGCGACATGTAATCCGAGAGCAAGAGGCCAAAGGCCAGCGCAAAAACGATCCAGGGGTATATCTTTCGTCGTCCTCCGCTGCTGCGTGCGGTGTCCACGCTCAGCGTGGATGAAGCTTGTAATCCCATGATTCTCCTTGGAGCATTCGAGGAAGAAGACGACGGCGGAACCCTGGTTAACGAAAAGTGTTCGGAAATCGCCTGATGGACAGAAGGTTCGGAGTTCAGTACCGACAGGTTCTGGGGATGACTCGGGGGCATGAACTGTCACAGCTCATGCCCCCGAAGATTTCAATCAGGTGTGGTGGGTGAAACCCAACTGACCCGGACGACGATTCGGCGCATACCCCAACTTCGCCAATGTCTCATCCGCATCGGCATACCTCTCGCCGATCCGATAAATATCGCGCGCTTCCTTACCCGTCGCCACCTCACGACCCAACTCACCCGCAATACGCACCAACTGCTCGATCTGCTGCACCGACGTCATCTTCTCGCCTTTACGACCCCAGATCGTGTCCTCGTTACCGCACCGCGCATGCAACCCCATCGCGATTGCCATCGTGTTGACCGGCAACACACTGCGCATCAACGTCTCCAACGTCAAACATGCACCATCAGGAACCCGCGACACGAAATTCATCATGTTGTACGGATTCGGACCATCGAACCCACCACCGATCGCCACCCACGTCAGATTCACCGGGCCCGTGTAAATCCCACGACGAATCAACCGCTCCACCGTCTCGAGCTGCGGAATACTCGACAACTGGAAATGCGGCTGAATACCCGCCTCCTGCAACCGACGCAAATGCTCCGCCACCCACTCCGGACCCGCCGGAACCGTCATCTCCCGATACGTGTTCGCCAACTCCGGACGCTCCATCGACGTCCCCGCAATATCATCCGGAGTCATCAACTCCATGATGTTCATCTGCGACGTATTGATTGCAATCGTCACCTGATCCGGAGCCGGATCCAACGTCGCCAACATATGCCGCACATCATCGGAGAGCCACTTCGCATCCGCCCCTTCACCTTCCGGAGCAAACGAAATCGATCCGCCGACCTGCAAAATCATCTCCGGCACCGCCTCACGCAAGCGGCCCAACAACTCGTTGAACTTCGAGAGCCGCTTCGAACCCTTACCGTCGAGTTCACGAACATGAATATGAAGCACCGTCGCACCCGCGTTGTAGCAATCCACCGCAGTCTGAACATGCTCGTCCATCGTCAACGGCAGATCCTCCGCAAAATCATCCGGCTCCCACTCCGGACCATACGGCGCAACCGTAATCACAAGCTTTTCCTGGGTTTCGGGGAACAGGGCGTCATCGTGAAAATGCATAACAGAACTCCAATCAGATGAGGACTGACAAAATTGGGGGGTGGACGATCAGAACGGTGCGTCGCCGACTATTCCGGCGCGCTCCATCTTTCGAACTGCGGGCCAATAGTCTTGAACCGCATAGTGTTGCGTTGAACGGTTGTCCCAGATGGCAACGCTGTTCTCGGTCCAGCGCCAGCGAACCTGGTACTCGGGAATCTGGGCCTGACTTGCGAGGTAGTTGAGCAGGTTACTCGAACCCGGAGCGAAGTCGATGCCGTATCGAATGTTCTCCGGTGTGTGGTAGTTGACGAGGTGCGTGGCAAACGAATTGACAAAGAGAATCTTCTCGCCGGTCTCGGGATGCGTTCGCACAACGGGATGTTCGGCATCCGGAAAACGCTCCTTCAGCTGATGACGCTGCTCTATCGGCATCCTGGCGCCGAAACTCGATTCGATGCTGTGCCGAGCTTTGAGGCCCTTGATCTGTTCCTTGATGCCGGCAGGCAGATTCTCGTATGCCAGTGCCATATTCACCCAAATGGTGTCACCTCCGACGGAAGGTGTTTCCACACAACGGAGTACACATCCCATAGGTGGGTTCACACGCCACGTCGCGTCACAGTGATAGGCATTCTCGAAATGCTCCGGCGGACTGTCGAGGTCTTTGTAGATGCGAACCAGACCGCGGTGGTCGGGATCGCTACCCAGCGCGGGATGATCCTCGAGTTCGCCGAAACGCTGTGCAAGTTCGACGTGCTGCGCCCGACTGAAGTCCTGGTCACGAAAGAACAGAACCTTGTGCTCGAGCAGGAGCGATTTGATCTGGGCAAACAATTCCTCGTCGCGAGCGACAACGCCGAGGTCCACTCCGGAGAGTTCGGCGCCGATGGAACAGGTCAACTTCTCGACGGTGATCGAACGTGTAGCCGTATCAATCAGCGTTGCAGTGTTATTCATGGCGGTTTCTCTTTCGACGGCTGGCGTCAGACAGTAAAGACGGAAGAACCGATGCTGCGACCGGATTCCAAATCGTGGTGCGCGCGCACCGCATCCTCGAGTGCGTACCGCTGATTGATTCCGATCTTGATCCGCCCCTCTTCGACGTGAGAGAAGAGTTCGGCGGCCATTTCGGCGCGCTCCGCCGGATCGGCAATGTAGTCGGCCAGGGCCGGTCGGGTGACAAAGAGAGATCCCTTGACCGCCAACTGCATTGCATTGATCGGTGGGGTCGGCCCCGAGGCCGTGCCGAAGCACACCAGCAGTCCGCGGCGCGCCAACGAATCGAGTGAGACCTCGAACGTGGACTGCCCGATGCTGTCGTAGACAACCGGCACACCGACGCCACCGGTGATTTCCCTGACCCGCCCGACAACATCTTCGCGGGTGTAGATGATGACCTCGTCGCACCCGTGCGCCAGTGCGACAGCTGCCTTCTCGTCAGTGGACACCGTGCCGATCACCTTGATTCCCAGCAGCTTTGCCCACTGCGTGAAGATCAAACCAACTCCACCCGCCGCAGCATGAAGCAGGACGGTATCCCCTGCCTTCAGAGGGTAGATACGTCGCAGAAGGTAAGCCGCTGTAAGGCCACGCATGGTCATCGCGGCTGCAGTTTCGAAATCGATACCGTCGGGCAGCGCGATCAGGTCGGCAGCAGGCATGATGCGCTCGGTGCTGTACGCGCCAAGTGGGCTACCGGTGTACGTCACACGATCCCCCACATTGAAATCGGCAACGCCCGCACCGATCGCCTCGATAGTTCCGGCACCCTCGACACCCATGCCGGCAGGTAACTGCGCAGGGTAGAGGCCACTTCTGAAGTACGTGTCGGCGAAGTTGAGTCCGACGGCGCCGTGACGAATCCGGACCTCACCGGTACCGGGCTGACCTACCTCGACCTCTTCCCAACGCATGACAGACGGGGTACCAGTTTCATGGAATCGAATGGCGTGTGCCACGATGCTCTCCAATTCTGTGGGCATACTCGACCCGATCCGGTCGAGCGATGTTCGTACGCAACAACTTCCAGAAGTCAACTACGGCTTCGGGGTCGCGATCTGATGAGAACAACACTAGGTGAGATCCCGCTCACATGCTTAACTGTACGAGACACGAAGCACAACATTTCGGGACATTGGGTCAAGAAATTCAAGGAGCTCCAGTGAAGCCACTCGCGCGCTATGCCTCGCTCAATCGCTACGTCGACCTGTGCCGCTCGGTCAACATCGACGCCGTTGCTCTGATGAGGAGCGTCGGCCTCGTTCCCGCAAGTCTCGCCAACCCCGATCAGTGGGTGCCCGCAGCCTCGATTGCCACACTCCTCGAATTGTCCGCAGCGGAATCCGGACGCGAGGATTTCGGTCTCCTCCTTGCCGAACTCCGGAGGTTGTCCAATCTCGGACCGCTCAGCCTGGTCATCAGGGAAGAACCCGACGTCAGGAGCGCACTTGATGTCCTGATCCGGTACGAGCACACCTACAACGAGGCGCTTCGCATCCGTATGAGCGAAGTCAGCGGATTGGCAACCCTGCGCATCGGGCTGGAGGTCGGCGACCCCGCTACTACGAGGCCTACCACAGACTCCGTCAACACCAAGCAGACCGTCGAACTCGCCGTCGGCGCAACCGTGCAGATCCTGCGAAGCTTCCTCGGGCCGACCTGGCAACCGGTGAGCGTCGGATTCACGCACAGTGCCCCGCACGACACCAGTACCCATCGACGAATTCTCGGCACCGCAGTGGATTTTGATCACGAGTTCACCGGGATAGTGCTCTACTCCAGCGACCTCGACTCACGCAACGAACTTTCCGACGAGTTGCTGCGGCCATACGCGCGAACGTTCCTCGACTCGCTTCCAGCCGCAGATTCCTCCGATACCCTGAGCCGCACAAGGGAATTGATCGAAGTTCTACTCCCCACCGGAAGATGCTCCGTCGAACATGTGGCCCGAAGCCTCGGCTTCGACCGGCGAACACTGCATCGCCACTTGGCAGAGTCCGGCGAGACCTTCACAGCCGTTCTCAACTCGGTACGCAGCAGCCTCGCGCAACGTTTTGTATCGAACCCACGCTATTCGTTGACCGACGTTGCCGTACACCTCGGATTCTCTACACAGGGCAGTTTTTCACGGTGGTTTCGCACTCAGTTTTCGATGAGCCCCAGCGAATGGAAAGCCCAGCACCGCGGGTGAGGCGATCAACTGACCAGCACAACACCGACCAAGGCGATCAGGGCCACCCAGACCGTCGACAGCGCAGCCAACACGAAGGGTCGCGCGCCGACTCCGCGAATCACACTCAATCGAACTCCAAGTCCGAGGGCAAACATCGCGGCAGCCAACAATGCCGTCTGTACCGTCTTGGCCACGCCGAGAAACTCTTCCGGGAGAATCCCGGTTGAACGCAGTCCCATGAATCCGATGAACGCCAAGGTGAACAGGGGTACCAGCGGTGGCCGCTTCGTATGCGGATTCGAATTGTCGGACATTGCGCGCTGGCGAATACTCAAGAATGCCATGACCGGAGCCAGCATCAGCACTCGCGCGAGTTTCACGATGGTGGCAACACCCAATGCGGTGGCGCCAAGAGCACTGCCGGCGGCAACAACCTGCGCGACCTCGTGAATCGACCCACCGGCCCACATACCAGCACTGACATCACTGAGTCCGAAGCTATTGGCCAACAACGGAATTGTCGGAATCATCAACGTACCGAAAATAACGACCAGCGCAACCGCGGTCAGTAGCTCTTCCTCTTTTGCGTTCACCACGCCATCTGCTGCGGCCACCGCCGCAGCGCCACAAATCGAGAAACCACAGGCAATCAGTATTCGCTGAGTCCATGACAGACCCAAAAGCTTTCCGGCATACATTGTTCCGACGATTCCGAGAACAACAATCGCCACGACAACACCGATGACGCCCCACCCCAGGCCGACAATGTCGCTGAACATCAATTGCAGGCCGAGTAGTGCGATCCCGATGCGCAGTAGTCGTTTGGACGAAAATGTCAGTCCCGGCTGAAATTTCGCTGGTAGCGTGACAAGATTCGCCACGATCGCGCCGGCGACGATGGCAATCAGCAGCGGGCTGACAGCGGAAACAAACCGCCCGATTCCCAGTGCGATGGCCGCACCGAAGGCGCACAGCGCCACGCCTGGCACGAGCGCAGTGATACTCGCCCACCGCCGCACGGGCACCGGCGAGGCAACGGCCGATTTGTCGGCCACGGACTTCACATCACTGTTCACTCATCCAGGGTCGGTCAGACAGCGACGACACGGTAGCGTGATTTCTGCTATCACGGTATATCAATATGATATGTTCTGCCCGTTAGGTATAGCCTGAGCGCATGACTCGCCGCTGGCCGGACCTCACGACTCTCGAGCTACTCGTCGGCGTCGATGATCACGGAAGCCTCAGCGCTGCAAGCCGTCTCGCGCGCATAGCTCAGCCCAATGCCAGCCGTGCGATCAAAGCACTGGAACGCCAACTCGGTATGCCCCTGATCCACCGAAAATCAACCGGGGCAACGTTGACGCCACAAGGCACCGTGATCGTTCACTGGGCCCGCCGTGTCCTGGCCAATTCGACACAGCTACTCGACGTAGCCGAAGGAATGCGGACCGAACGATCAGCGGAGTTGACGGTCTGCGCCAGCATGACCGTGGCCGAACACCTGATTCCGGCGTGGCTGGGTACTTTTCGCGGACTACACCCCGAGGTGACCGTGCATCTCCAGGTGTACAACTCGACGCGCGTCATCGAAGCGATCGACGTGGGAATGTGCGATCTCGGATTTGTCGAATCCCCGACGGTGCCCAGGCACCTACACAGCATCACCGTCGCTCGCGACTCACTCGTCGTTGTCGTCGACCCCGAACACGTGTGGGCCCGTCGGCGTAAACCACTCACCATCGGCGAACTGGCCATGACGCCGTTGCTGGTACGCGAGCCCGGATCGGGCACTCGGACAACTCTCGATGTCGCGCTTGCCGAGTACGAGCGCGCGGCACCGCTCCTCGAACTCGGTAGCTCGGCCGCAATCCGCACCAGCGTCCTCGGTGGTGTCGGACCAGCGGTACTGAGCACTCTTGCAGTCAGAGAGCAGGTGAAATCGGGCGACCTGCGGGTTATCGAAGTGGACGGTCTCGACCTCGCCCGCACCTTGCGAGCCGTCTGGCGGCCGCCGCGGCAACTCGAAGGGCCGGCAGGCGACTTGGTGAAACTGGTGCGGACGAGCGGTGCCGAGCTCGACTGACTATTTAGCCTTTGCGGCGGCCTTGGCCGCTTTCTTGAACTCGCGAACCTCGAGGAGCGTCTGCTCGTCGACCACGTCGGCAATGGACCGCCGAGATCCCTCGAGTCCGTAATCCCCCGCGGCTTCGCGCCAGCCGTCAGGCTGGACGCCGATTTGTTTGCCCAGGAGCGCCAAGAAGATTCGGGCCTTCTGATCGCCGTAGCCGGGCAGCGCCTTGAGTCGTTTGAGCACTTCCTTGCCGTTCGGATCACCAGACGTCCAGATCGCAGCGGTGTCGCCGTCGTACTTTTCGACGATGAACTGGCACACGGATTGGATACGTTCGCCCATCGACTTCGGGAAACGATGGACAGCCGGAGTCTGCGCGCAAATCTCGATGAATGCGTCCGTGTCCATGTCCGCAATGCGTCGGATGTCGAGACCGTCCATCCGATCCGCGAGCTTCTTCGGCCCGAGGAACGCCGTCTCCATCGGTACCTGCTGGTCGAGCAACATTCCGAGCAACAAGGCCAACGGATCCTCGGAGAGGAGAGCATCCGCTTCGGGGTCACCGACGAGGTTCAGATGAAGTGCCATACCTTCGATCCTGCCATGTCAGGCCGGTGCGTCTGCAGCTTCCAGATTCGGCACTGTCCATTTCTTCCAACCGAACACGATCAGCGTCATGGCAGCGGCCACGACGAACACCCACAGATAGACGGACACCATGGCGATTCGCAGGTAGTCGGGAGAGGGCAACATGAACATTCCCATGCCGATGAAGCGGTCGGTGCCCGGCATGTCCGCCGCGGGTATCGGCCACGTGTGCGACCAGTTCAGGACGGGAAGAAGAAATACGATCGGCACGACCCAGGCCCAGATCTTCTTCGACGCCATCGCGTAATGACAAGCCAGAATCACCAGCGGCACAAACCACACCCAGTGGTGGCCCCATGAGAAGGGGGACACGGTTGTGGCGGTGAGCCCGGTCATGGTCAGGCCGAGCAACTTCTGTCCGCGGCGGTGAGCAATCCACGCAGCTCCCAGCCCGAGACAAACGGCCACCACGCTGCACCCGAGAACCAGCACCTTCGACGGCGTCGGTGTATGCGTCAGCTGAGCAATCAATCCCGACACCGACTGATTACTCGGTGAATCGGTTCGTCCCACGCGGTCGCTGTCGAAGAGAGTGCCTGTCCAGTACGTCAACGCATCGTTGTACATCACGATGAAACCCAGAGCCACTGTCGCCGCGAATGTGATCACCGCAGTCGCCAGGGCGCGCCACTGCTTCGTGATGAACAGATACGCCCAGAAGAACGCCGGAGTCAGTTTGACCCCCGCCGCGATCCCGGCGCCGATACCCCGTAGACGACTTTTCTCGTCCCGGCCCAGATCCCACACGATCAACAACAGCAGAAAAATGTTGATCTGGCCGAGCCACAGCGTCGTGCGTACCGGTTCCATGAACAGGAAAATGACCGTGGCCAACACGCTCACTGCATATGTCTTGATGTCGAGGCGGTAGCCGAGATATTTCCAGCACAGCACGACCACCGCAAGAAGTGCGAGAACGTTGAGAACCGTCCACACCACGATCGCCTGTTGAAACGTGAGCACCGCCCACACCGTGAACAGGATCCCTGCAAACGGGGTGTACGTGAACATCATTCCCTGGAGTACCGGACCGTCGTACAACGGCAGTCCTTGCACCACAAAACTGCCGCCATGGCGGTAGACGTCGAGATCAAGGAAATTGTGGAAAATGCCCCAATAGATCACGTCCATCGGCACACCGAACAGGACCATCAGGACAGAAGCGATCGCAAGCGCAGCGAGCACGACAAATCCGATCACCCCGACGCGCAGCTTTCGCTGCGGAGTCTCCCCCGGCAATTCGGCTTCCTCTGGACTCATCTCGACCGCAGCACTTCCCGAAGCATTGATCGCGCCCGTCACTTACAACCTCCGGATGTGCGCCGATGTCGTCAACTCGCGAATCGAACGCTACAAGAGGGCGACCGCAGACGCAGTCTGGGCACGCCGCCTGCGGCGGTTCAGTTCTCGGTGAGCCGCGATTCTGTTGCCGCCAACAGCACACATGTCGCAACGCCGTCCATGGCAACCTCGAGATCCCCGAGCGAAGGGAAGCTCGGGGCAAGTCGGATGTTCCGATCATCCGGATCCGTGCTGTACGGGAAGGCCGAACCAGCAGCAGTGAGCGCGATACCGGCATTCTTCGCGAGTTCGATGACGCGCTTTGCCGTGCCGTCGACAACGTCGAGGCTGATGAAGTAGCCGCCCTTCGGCTCGGTCCATGACGCGACCTTCGACGCACCCAACCGGTCCTCGAGGATCTTCAGAACCAACTCGAACTTGGGCGCGAGCAATTCACGATGCTTCTCCATGTGCGCGCGAACGCCGTCCGCATCACCGAAGAATCGCAAGTGACGGAGCTGATTGACCTTGTCCGGACCAATGCTCTTCTTACCGAGATACTTCTGGTACCACGCAAGGTTCTCGGCGGAACCGCCGAAGAAACTGACACCGGCACCGGCAAAGGTGATCTTGGACGTCGACGCGAAGACCAGCGGACGGTTGGGATGTCCGGCTTCTGCAGCCATCGTCAGAACGTCGTACGACGGCGCGATCTCACCGAACAGTGGGTGAACCGCGTACGCGTTGTCCCAGTACAAGCGGAAATCAGGAGCAGCCGCCGGCATCGACGCCAGCTCACGAACAATCTCTTCCGAATACACCGCGCCGGTCGGGTTGGCGTACACCGGAACAACCCACATGCCCTTGATCTGCGGATCAGCCGCAACCAGTTCCGCGATCTTCGCAACGTCAGGACCGTCGTGGTTCATCGGGATCGCGATCATCTCGATGCCCAACGACTCGGTGATCGCAAAGTGGCGGTCGTAACCGGGAGCCGGGCAGAGGAACTTGATCTTCTCTTCACGCGCCCACGGCTGAGTCGAATCTGGAGTGCCGTGGAGCAAGGAGAACACCACGTTGTCATGCATGATCTCGAGGCTCGCGTTGTTGCCTGCGAGAAGGTTGGCAACAGGAATGCCCAGCAGCTCACCGAAAATCGCTCGCAATTCCGGCAGACCCGTCAGGCCACCGTAGTTGCGGCAGTCGGTGCCACTGCCGTCGCGGAAATCACCGTCGCCCGGCAGCGCCAACAACGCTGCGGAAAGGTCGAGTTGCTCCGGCGAAGGCTTACCGCGAGTCAGATCGAGGACGAGCTTCTGGGCCTGGAGCTGCGAGTACTTCGCGCTCTGGCTCTCATGCTCGGAGGTGAGTTCTTCATGGCTCATCAACCCGATCTGGGTTTGGATAGGCATCCGGAGCGGCCTTTCACCGACGAGGCGGGGTCGGGATATGTGAAAAAATAGAGGACCCCGCGCACCCGGCAGAGCCCGTTGACCCTTGCTGCCTTCCGGCCCTGGGGGAGTTCACAGGATGCGCGCCGCGCGGGATCCAATGAACAGTGTAGACGGCCTTCCGGAGCCATGGGACACCACCCGCCGCGTTTCGGTCAACAGCCGGATTGCCGCCACATAACCGCAGATCAGACACCCGTTTAACGCTTCAGGCTTTCTCTTCGGTATGCTTCTCCACGGAGGATTCGCCTAGTGGCCTATGGCGCTCGCCTGGAACGCGGGTTGGGTTAACGCCCTCAGGGGTTCAAATCCCCTATCCTCCGCCAGGGAAGTCCCCGACCAGATATCTGGTCGGGGACTTTTTTATGTCACTCTCCGTCCGAAGCCCGCGCTGCCGACCTCGACAAGCCTGGCCGGGAGACTGCACCCACCGCTTCGGCGCGGGCCGGCAAATCTCCCAGCACACTCGTTTTCCTCTATTTTCTTTTCCTCGACGATCACTGCGCTCACAGGACACCGGTATTGGTCTCGGTATCGACGGCTGCCCATGCAGGTTCGCCTTCCACCCCGTCCTCGCGATGCATCAACGCCGTTCACCGACGCTGCCGGTCGAGAACAATCGCGGCAGGCCATGCGCCCGAAGTGGCTGGGTCAACAGTGATCTGCAACACTGACTGACGTCGGGATTGACGGGTTACCGAGACGAGCAGCAACGGGGCAGCACTACATGAGCGTGATTCTCGCGGCGACAAACCAACCCGAGCTAGCCCAGACCTTCGGCGTCGAACTCGAGCGCGTCGGCCACACCGTTCATCTGTTCGCGTCCGGACGAAACAGCCTCGACGCACTCGGCACCGACAACTTCGACGTTGCCGTTCTCGATCTTTCACTCCCGGACATCGACGGCTTCGAAGTAGCCCGCCAGATCCGGCTCCGCAGCGAGATTCCGATCATCATGATTGTCGAGTCCCCCGAAGACATCGACGACGCCCCACCACAGGTCGCGTCGGACTACGCCATCAACCCACTCGACGCTCGTAGCCTCGATTCTCGGATAACCAGCCTCCTCCGCAGTACACCCCCACCGCAGACGGACAAGCGAGAGCGCCACGGCGAGTTGACGATCGACCGCCGATCCATGACCGCCACCATCCGACGTCGACGTCTTGACCTCACGCGAACCGAATTGCGCCTGCTCCTCGAAATGTCGACACACCCTGGCCACCTCTACTCCCGAACTCAGCTTCTCGCAAAAGTGTGGGGTGAAACGAGTTCGACCAAAACTCGCGCCGTCGACGCCAATATTCAAAGTTTGCGGTCGAAAATCGAATCCGACCCGGCCAATCCCCAGTACATCAAAACCGTGCGCGGATTCGGATACAGGTTCGGTCCGATCGACTGACAAGAACCATCAGGATCCCAAGGTGTCGGTAGCCCTGGCTAGGCTCGCGAAATGAGCTGGTACCTGCCACAAGCCGCGCGACGGACTTGGCTGACGTACTTGTCTGCGGGTGGACCGCCCGCGCCGAGGGCTAACACCTTCTTGTCCCCGACGCGTGCATACACGTCCTGTGGATTCGTGGGGTAGGAATCCGTGTGTGCGGCCCCGAAACCTCGGCCTGGTCGTTCACGCTTCCCTCCGGTACCGAATCGGTCGGCGTTCGATTCCGCCCGGGTTCTGCAACTCCACTTCTGAGAATTTCGGCGTCGGATCTACGCAACACCCGAGCCGAACTGAGCGATCTGACCGGCAGCCGAACGTCACGAATCCTGTTGGACCGCTTGGAAAATGCTCCAGCCACTCAGCGTGTGGCCGTCCTCGAAGACATGGTCAGATCCTGGAACCGGAGCACTCGATCACCGGATCCGGTGGCGTCCGCCGTCAGCGCCACTCTGGCTCACCACTCGTGGAGCGTCGACGCCGCCGCTCTTCGATCCCCCTCGCCGGACTCGCCGCCCTCGCGGGGTACAGCGACCAGGCTCACCTTTCACGCGATTGCCGCCGCATTTCGTCGATGACACCAGAACTACTTCGTAGTGAAGCTCTCGACTGGCACGGTCCAGGGTCAGTGGTCACGTTCTCGGAAAATGTCCGAAATAATCAATCGCGGTCGCGGGGTCATCCTGAAGAATCAGTGGCATGACTACAGCCGATATCTCCCCCGCAGATCGCTACCGTGACCTCGCCGCCGGCTTCACCCAGCGGATCGACGCAGTACCCGAGGACCGGTGGGACAACAGCTCTCCGTGCGAAGGGTGGACAGCTCGCGACGTTGTCCGGCACGTCATCGACAGCGAACGCGACATGGTCAAGGTCGTCGGCCTCGAACTGGCGCCAGGACCGTCCGTCGACGACAACCCGTCCGCGGCCTGGGCGGCAGTACGCGATTCGATGCAGGAAATTCTCGACAATCCGGAAAAGTCGACCCTCGAATACGACGGTCATTTCGGCCGAACCAACCTCGGGGCCACCGTCGACGGCTTTCTGTGCTTCGATCTGGTCGTGCACGGCTGGGATCTCGCCGCCGCCACCGGCACCGACACCTCGATTCCGGAAAAGGACGTGGAGTGGGTGTCGCAGGTGGCCGCCGGCCTAGGCGATTCGATTCGGATGGAAGGTGTCTGCGGCCCCGAGATTTCAGTGGCCGATGATGCCGACAAGACAACCAAACTCCTCGCATATCTCGGCCGAACCGTCTGAAAAACCTCCCCTGACGTGCGAATTGTTTCGTTACGCGGGTAATGTCCGTCGCATGCCTGAACGTCGGAAATCAGCCACCAACCCGGACTTGCTGGCCACGGCACTTTTCGACGTTGCGGCTGAATCCGGACTCGAGAATGCGAGTGTCCGCGAGGTGGCAAAACGCGCCGACGTCTCGATCGGTGCCGTGCAGCATCACTTCTCGACCAAGGACGAGATGCTCACCTTCGCTCTGCGCACACTGGCCGAGCGAATACTGAGCCGACTCACTCGACCTCCTGCCGGCACCGATCCTCACGTTGTGCTTTTCCAGGCATTGTCACAGTTGCTTCCCTTGGACGAGCAGCGCACCCGCGAAGCACACGTCCTTGCCGCATTTGCCATCCGGGCTGTCACCAGCGACTCGTTGGCGGACATTCGCCGGACACTGCTGTTCACTATTCGCACCGGCATCTGCGCAGTTCTGATCGGAATCAGGTTGCCTGAAGCCGAAACTCGCGCGGCGCTTCTGCTCGCAACCGTCGACGGACTTGCACTCGACGCGATAGGAAATCCCGGGATGTACCCGCCGCACTATCTCGAGTACGCCCTGGAAAGTCAGATAAAGCTCACCCTCCATGACATGGAAATTCACGACGCTCTCGGATCTGAGGGCTGACGTGCCAGGAGCAGGACGATTTGCACCGAGCCCTTCCGGCGATCTGCATCTGGGGAACCTCCGCACAGCCCTCCTTGCCTGGCTGTTTGCCAGGACCACCGGTCGCGATTTTCTCATTCGCGTCGAAGATCTGGATCGTGTGCGGCCAGGCGCCATGGATCGTCAACTCGACGATCTGCGAGCACTCGGTCTCGACTGGGACGGCGACATAGTCAAACAGTCCGACCGACTGCCGCGGTACGCAGATGCGATCACAGCGCTGACCGATCGCGGGCTGACATATCCCTGCTTCTGCACGCGCAAGGAAATTCAGCAGGCGCCGTCCGCACCCCATGCACCGGATGGGGCTTACCCGGGAACATGCCGGAATCTCACGCATTCCGAGCAAGCCGCCAAGCTGGCTTCCGGCCGAAAACCGGCCCTGCGCCTGCGCGCCGAGACGACGTCATTCACCGTGCGAGACATGTTGCACGGCAACGTATCCGGAGCGGTTGACGATGTGGTGTTACTCCGCGGCGACGGAGTTCCCGCCTACAATTTGGCAGTAGTAGTCGACGACGGTGCCCAGAATGTCGACCAGGTTGTCCGCGGCGACGACCTCCTGACATCAGCACCGCGCCAGGCCTACCTGGCAACACTGCTCGCCATTACACCGCCGACCTACGCCCACGTCCCCCTCGCACTCAACTCCGAAGGCAAGCGTCTGGCCAAACGGGACGGGGCGGTCACGCTCTCCGATCAACGCGAGCGCGGTCGCACCCCAGCCGAAGTTCTGACTCTGATTGCGTCGAGTATCGGATTAGCCGAACCCGGCGAAGTAATTTCACCGATAGAACTAGCTGATCGCTTCGATCCACAGAAGGTTCCGCGCGACCCCTGGATCTTCAGATATGCAGATCCCTTGGACCCCGTCGAACAATCCGGACAATAGTTAATCATTGGCAATTGTCGCCGAGTGAAGTACCGTTTCGGCATAGGTGAAGGGAACCAGGACGGCTAACCCTGGGCAGGTTACAAGCGGGGGCTTGCCCTCGACATGACCAAAGCACCCGCTGGGGCAACCGCACAACAGTGCGGTGGGCGGGAACAGGACGAAAAGGAATCCGCATGGTTCGCGAGCTTCGCGAGGCACTCGACGACCATCAATTCGAAGTGCTGTACCAACCCCAGGTGCACCTGGAAACCTCAGTTATTACCGGCTACGAAGCCCTCCTCCGCTGGCGCCATCCCCTTCGCGGAGTCATCGAACCGCAAGATTTCATGCGATCAGCCGAACTGTCCGGCTTGATCATTCCTATCGGATTGCAAACCCTCGACTTGATCTGTACCCACATCTCCCACTGGGATGATCAGTTGAATATCGCGGTGAATTTCTCGCCACGCCAGCTGTCAACCAACGAAGCTGCCCGAGAAATACTCGACACCCTGGACCGATCCGGCACACCGCATAACAAAGTCATCGTAGAAGTCACCGAACTCGGCGTCGTCGGCCAGAACGCCGCCGCGACGCTCGCGACGCTGCATAAAGAAGGCATCCGGATAGCGCTCGACGATTTCGGAGCCGGCTTTGCCTCGTTTGCGGCACTGTCGGAACTGCCACTCGATATTCTGAAGATCGATCAGAGCCTCACCTGGGCTCTCAGTGACTCGGAGCACTCGTCCGAACGAGCATTCATCGTGATGGAATCCATCGCCGCGATCGCCGACAAACTCGGAATGGAGTCCATCGCCGAAGGCGTCGAGACTGCGGACCAGGCTTCAGCGGTCATTCGTGCGGGGTGCACCACAGGCCAGGGCTACTATTTCGGCAAACCACTCCCAGCCGACGCTCACACCACGGCAATTCAGGAACCACCGCTGGCAGTCGCATCGCCCGCGCAGCATCGACGCTGGCGTTAGACAGAATTAACCGCCACTATAAAAATCACGAATATCACCCACACGGCGATAATCGAGGCGCCGATGGCAATACCTGCAATAGCGAGCCCACGCCCCTCCTGCCCTGTTTGTTTAATCTGATTGAGCGCGACGATCCCCAGAATTATCGCGACAATTGCGCCGAGACCATAAAAACAGCCACCCACTATCCCCGTCACCAGCGAGGCAATCGCCAGCCCGTTCGTTCCCACCGGCTGCACGTACCCGCCGAACTGATTCGGCGGTCCGTACTGCAGTGGCTGTTGGAATTGCGGTGGCTGCTGGAACTGCGGTGGCTGCTGGAACTGCTGATACGACGCTGGTTGTTGATACTGCGGTTGTTGATACTGCACTGGCGACTCGGGCGTCGGGGTGTACGACGGCGGCGGGTAACCCGGGTACTGCTCGGTGGGCAACGGTGTCGCCGGAGCCTCCCGATACGACTGCGTTTGCCCCGCGGAATCTCCGTAACCTTCCGGCGGGAGGCTGGGAACCTCGCCATATCCGGGCTTTGCCACGTATTCATCTGGAGATATCTCGCCGTTCTCCCCGGAACTCGTCATGAAACGCAGCCTAAACCACAGGTGACAACGACACACGAGTGCACAAGTGACACCAACATCTATCGCTAGTGGCGGTTAAGGTCGTAATCACTGTCACACTCGAATGCACTGTCTGGCTCGAACGCTTCGACGCGCTTTCACGACTGAGGGGAAACAATGACAACCGGCGGTTACGACCCCAACAAGAATCCGAACGACGGAAACCAATCACCACAAGATCCGTACAGTCAGCCTCAATCACCGCCGCCAGGTAGCTACCCACCGCCAGTCACACCTCCCGGTGGTGGATACCAGCCGACGGGAGGCTCTCCTGCCGGTCCGCCTCCGGGGAATTACCCGCCGCCCGGCAACTACCCACCCCCACAGGGGAATTTTCCGCCGCCGCAGGGCAACTATCCCCCGCCGCAGGGGAACTACCCGCCGCCCGGTGGATATCCGCCGCCTCCCGGCAACGTCCCGCCGCAGGGTGGATACTTTCCCCCGCCGCCCGCAAACGACTACGGCGCCGGGTTCGGTGGACCCCAGCTTTCTGTCGGAGCAGCATTGACCTACGGCTGGGAGCGCTTCAAGAACAACGCGCTGGTCTGGGTTGTGATGGTGCTGGCTGCCGTCATTGTCAGTCTCGCAATCCAATTCATCTTCAACATTCCGAATTCTTCGGTTGTTGCGGCACTCGGGAGCCTCATCTCGATAGTCGTCAGTTATCTCATCCAGGCAGCTTTTATTCGTGGCGCCCTGCATGAGGTCGACGGCAACAAACCTGCCTTCGGATCGTTCACCCAGTTCACGAACGTCGGAGCTATCGTTCTCACAAGTGTCATCATCGGTATTGCTTCGAGCATCGGCCTGGTCCTGTGCGTCATCCCCGGCCTGGTAGTCATCTTCCTGACCTATTACGCCTTGACGTTCGTCGTGGACCAGGATCAGGACGCAGTCAGTGCCCTCAAGTCCAGCTACGGAATCACATCCAAGAACGTGGGCCCACTGCTACTGCTGGCACTCGCATTGATCGGCATCAACATCGTCGGAGCAATCTTGCTTGGCATCGGCTTGTTGGTCACCGTGCCTGTCTCACTGATCGCGTCGACCTACGCATACCGCGTCCTCACCGGTCGGTTCGTAGCCGCGATCTGACCTGTTCGATCACACTGCCTCAATGCCCGGTAGTTCCACGCGGAACTACCGGGCGTTTGTGTGTTCTACGGCAACTGGACGGTCGCCAACTCGCTTCAAGACGCCCTGAGGTGCTTGGATTGCGGACGTGACAGCTCAGGATCAGCAAGACTCAACCGCCCACGAGACCAAATTTGCGCACGTCAGCACGGGTTATTACCCGACGATTGTTGCGTTGTTCACCGCCACGCTGCTGATCTCGAATGTGGCGGCGACCAAAGGGGTCGCCTTCTTCGCGGATTCCGAGTTCTCGCTCGGGCCATTGCAGATTCTGCCCGTCATCACCGACGGCGGGTTCTTCCTCTTCCCACTCGCGTACGTTCTCGGTGACGTCCTCAGTGAGGTCTACGGCTTCAAGGCCACCCGCCGCGCGATCTATCTCGGCTTCGGCGCACTGATTCTTGCTGCCGCATGTTTCTGGATCGCTGTGCAACTGCCGTCGGCGGAGTTCTACGAGAACCAGGCCGCCCTCGAAACCGTCGTCGGTGTCATTCCCCGACTCCTGGTCGCCGGCTTGGCCGCCTACCTCGTCGGACAGCTACTGAACTCCCTGGTTCTGGTCATGATGAAGAAGCGCATGCAGGAAAAGCACCTGTGGGCGCGTCTGATCGGCTCGACCGTCGTCGGTGAATTCGCCGACACGCTCATCTTCTGTTCCATCGCAGCCGGCGTTATCGGTATCAGCACGTGGGAAGACTTCATCAACTACGTGTTGGTCGGCTTCCTGTGGAAGACCCTTGTCGAGGTTCTGGTCATGCCGATCACCTACCGCGTCATCGCCTACGTGAAGAAGCGCGAACCGACTTACACCTGAGTTTGCGGGGCCTTCGGGCCGTAGAACTTTCCGAGCATGTCGGCTTTGAAGTCGTGGAAGTACCCGCCTTCGATGCTGGCTCGGATGTCGTCGACCAGCTTCACGGTGAATCGCTCGTTGTGGATGGTGCAGAGCGTCGACGCGAGCATTTCCTTCGCTTTGAAGAGGTGATGGATGTACGCGCGGGTGTAGTTGGCGCAGGTGTAGCAGTCGCACTCGTCGTCGATGGGTGTGAAGTCACGACGGAATCGGCTGGTGTTGATGTTGAATCGGCCGGAACGGACGTAGATCGCGGCATTGCGCGCAACACGCGACGGATTGACGCAGTCGAAGGTGTCTGCGCCATTCTCGATTGCGACGAAAAAATCGTCGGGTTCGCTGATTCCGAGCATGTGACGCGGCTTGTGCTCGGGCAGTTCCTCGTTGCACCAACGCACGATCGTGCCGAGGTTCTGCTTCTCGAGGGCACCGCCGATGCCGTAGCCGTCGAATCCGTAGCCGTTCTCGCCCTCGATCGATTCGAGGCCGCGGCAGGCTTGGCGACGCAGATCTTCGTACTGCGCGCCTTGGATCACGCCGAAGAGAGCCTGATAGGGCTTGTCTGCTCGCTCCGCGGTGAGCTTCTCGTGTTCGTTGATGCAGCGGATCGCCCACGCCTGTGTGCGCTCGACCGATCGCTCCTGGTAGCCGCGGGTATTGAGCAGGGTGGTGAGTTCGTCGAACGCGAACATGATGTCGGCGCCGAGTTGGTGCTGGATCTGCATCGACACTTCGGGGGTGAAGCGATGCTTGCTGCCGTCGAGGTGCGATTTGAACGTGACGCCCTCGTCGTCGACCGTCGCAAGACGTTCTTTGCCCTTCGCGATCACGTCGTCGGACTGCACGCCGACGGCCTCCATCGCGAGTACCTTCTTGAAGCCGACGCCCAGCGACATGACCTGGAAGCCGCCGCTGTCCGTGAAGGTGGGTCCATCCCAGTTCATGAACTTGCCCAGTCCACCGGCCTCGTCGACGATGTCAGGTCCCGGCTGCAGGTACAGGTGGTACGCGTTGGCGAGCAGCGATTGCGCACCGAGTTCTTTCATGGACTCGGGCAGAACGGCCTTGACCGTCGCCTTGGTTCCGACGGCCACGAACGACGGCGTTGCGATGTCGCCGTGCGGCGTGTGGATGGTGCCGGTACGCCCAAGCTGGTCCTCGAGCCTGGTCCCTATCGTGAAGATCGACTCGGGACGCTTGTCGACAGCGGGCTCGGGCTGGGTCGGAACTGCAGAAGTCACGGACTCAATCCTGTCACAGGAGCAAATATCGCCGTGATCACAGCAAAGAAAAGTCCTACGCGATCACCATCTGACATTGGTCTACTGACCGAACCCGAGCGGTACCGCCGCGTGAGAGTCCCACACCATACTTCCCACTACACATCCCCCGGCTCGACCGGTGTACCCCGCCAACCCGCTGACAGGAGCTCACTTGACGAGACAGACCGGCCAGACCTACAACTTCGTCACCGTCGACGTCACAGACTCGATTGCCACCGTGACTATCGACAAACCTCCAGCCAACGCGTTCAATCCCAGCCTGATCGCCGAGCTTCTGGAGATACTGCCGGTACTCGCGTCGGACCAGACCGTCCGCGCCATTGTCATGACGGGCACGGGACGGTTCTTCGTCGCCGGTGCGGACATCACCGTGATGCGTGAGCTGACGGAAGAAACTCAGCGCGCAATGCGTCCGTGGGTCGACGTACAGCGGATCCTCGAGACGGCTCCCAAACCTGTTGTCGCGAAGATCAACGGACACGCACTCGGCGGCGGAGCAGAACTGACGTTGGCCTGCGACTTCCGCATCATGGCGCAGTCGGCGACCATCGGCTTCCCCGAGATCGACCTTGGGCTGTTTCCGGGTGCCGGTGGCAGCCAACGACTTCCACGCCTCATCGGCGCTCACCGAGCCAAAGTGCTCATGATCGAAGGCAAGCGACTCAGCGCCGAGCATGCACTCGATATCGGCCTGGTCGACACCGTCGTTGCAGACGCCGACCTCGATGCACGTTGTGCCGACCTTGCGCGCGACCTCGCGTCGAAACCCACTGCCACCATCGGAATGATCAAACGCATTGTCGACGACGGCATGTCGTTGCCACTCGATCAAGCACTGGACCTCGAATTCGATGCCGTGCTCGACCTGATCAAGACGGACGACGCTGCTGAGGGACTTCAGTCATTCCTCGACAAGCGGCCCCCCACCTTCACTGGACACTGAAAGCTCCCATTTACCGAGAGGCCATCATGCTCAACAGATTTCAGAAGAAATGGGTGGGCGCAGTCGCTTCTCTCGCCGCCCTGACGATCGCCGTCAGCGGATGCACCCGCCCCGCTACCGACAACTCCGCGGAAAGTGGCGGCCTGGTACGGATCGCGGTAGGTGTAGACCCGTCGTACGCCCCGATTTTCCTCGCCGACCACGAGGGCATGTTCGAGGCCGCCGGCCTCGACGTCCAGGTCATCCAGACCGAAGGCGGGGCAGCCGGCGCCCAGAACGTCGTAGCCGGAACCTCGGAACTCTCCGGCAATGCCGACTCGACGGCACTGTCCGTCATGGCCGCCAATCCGAGCCTGCGGGCGCTGGGCGTATTTCAGGAATCCGACCGGTACTTCCAGGTCGTGCTGAGGAATGGCGTCGAACCGAAGTCGATCAAGACCATGGGCGTCTTCCCCGGCATCGGTCTCTACTTCACGAACCAGTACCTGGCCAGTCTCGGCATCGACCCCACGACGGTCACACTCGTGAGCACAAGCCCGCCCGAACAGCCTGCTTTGCTGGCGCGCGGTGACATCGACGGCTTCCTGTCCTTCGACCCCTGGGTGACGCAGAGTGTCAATACCGGTGGACGCGTTGTTGCCACGACCGGCGACTTCGGCGCCAAGTACGCGCAGTGGATTATCGCCTCGGACAACTGGTTGTCCGCGAACGAAGAAACCGCAGGCAAGGTGTTCAAGGTGATCTCCGAAGCGTCGGCAATCGTGAACTCGGATCCCGATCGGGCTGCAACCGCAATCGCCGCGGCCATCCAGATGGACCCGGCCGAAGCCGCAGACCGGGTGACCCAAATCGATTTCGGTGGACGCGGATTCACCGATGACGACGTGGAGCGTGCAAACGAACTTGTTGCGTTCTTCCGCGAGCAGGGCAAGATCTCCGCGGACATCGATCCGTCCGCTGTCCTCCTCTCGGGATGGTTCGAGCAGAACGCCGCCTGAGCGGAGAGTGAGAACGGGTCCGGTGGGCAGACCGAAATCATGTCGCCCACCGGCCCGCAGAACTACGTTCGACACCAGTCGGTTCGGCGATATCTTTCGATTGAAACGGAGTAGTTGTGGTGCATCCCCCGGTACGGGTCGTAGAGATTTCCAGTCCGTTTGCGCGATTCGCCGGGCGCATCCTGGTCGGGCTGGGTTTCGAGGTCATTCTGGTAGAACCACCCACCGGTGACCCCAGTCGCACCGAGTCCCAGGGTGATTCGTACTTGCATTGGCATGCGGGCAAGAAGTCCGTTGTCCTCGATATCGACGACAGCAACGATCGCCCCGCGTTCGAAGCACTGCTGCGCAGTGCCGACGTCCTGCTCGACGGCAGCCCGGCCGGCACTCTACTCGACAACCGAGGATCTCTCGTTCACGTACGAGTGACACCCTTCGGCACAACCGGACCGCGAAGTGACTGGAAGGCAACAAATCTGACTGTCGCGGCACTCGGCGGGATGATGGCCCAGGTCGGCGACCCCGAGCACCCTCCACTGCTGCTCCCCGAACTCCAGGCTGAGCAACTCGCCGGAATCAATGCCGCAATCGGCGTGCTTCTCGGACTGCGTTCGCGGTCCAAGGGCCAGAACCCGTTGCTGGAGATCAGCGCTCAGGAATGTGTTGCCGCCGCGCTGGAAGCGGGCACTCTTGCCTACATTCACGAAGACCGCGTCCCGCCGCGTCCGGGCCGGGTACATCCGCTCGTTCCGCACGGACTGTTCCAGGCCGCCGACGGCTATGTCGGTGGCGGCCTCGGCGGTAGCCCCCGCATGTGGGACGGCATGCTGGCCTGGCTGATCGACAACGATGCTCAGGACGATCTCGATCAACCGGAATGGTCCGACGCTGTCTACCGAAAGACGCATCAGGAACACATTTTCGACGTTCTGTCCGCCTTCATCGCGAAGTGGCCGAAGGAAGAATTCGCGGTCAGCGCGCAGTCACGCAAGTTGCCGTGGGCAGCGGTCGACCGACCCGAAGAACTGCTGCGTAACCCGCAACTCAACGACCGGGACTTCTTCACCGACGTGACCGGCGATCACGGTACCTACCGCGATCTCGGGTTCGGCTTCGCTTTCCCCGAAGGCCGGCGCATCGGAACGCTCGAGGCTGCCCGGTTGGGCCAGCATCAGGAACTCTTGAAGGCCACCTCGCCTGTGGCAGTGAACGAAACCCACGAGTTCAGCGGTGACAGCACGCCCAGCCTCGAAGGTGTCCGCGTCCTGGATCTCACGTGGGTGCTGGCGGGCCCGTACGGCACCAGAATCCTTGCCGACCACGGTGCCGAGGTCATCAAGGTCGAATCGATCGGACGCCCGGACCCGACTCGCTTTGCACCGTTCATGCATCTCTCGCGTGGACCGCACGACAATCCGAACACCAGCGGGTACTTCAACGACGTCAACCGCAACAAGCGCAGCATCACACTCGATACCCGATCCGCAGAGGGCCTTTCGGTACTGCGCGACCTGATCAGGAACTCCGACGTCGTGGTCGAGAATTTCAGCTCGTCGGTCATGGACAAGATGGGGCTCGGCTACGAACAACTGCGGGAGCTCAACCCGGACATCATCTACGTGTCGATGTCCGGGATGGGTCACACCGGCCCCCGCAAGGACTGGGTGTCCTATGCCGACATCGTTTCGGCAAGTACCGGATTGACCTCACTGACCGGCTGGAACGCCGATGACGTTGTCGGCGTCATCTACGGCCACGGCGACATAGTCGCCGGACTGCAAGCCGGCGTCGCAATGCTGGCAGCCCTCGACTACCGCGACCGGACCGGCCGGGGACAGCATGTAGACCTGTCACAACTCGAAGCCATGGCAGCGCACATGGGTACCAGCGTTCTCCGAGCCGCTCGGTCACAGTCCCCCGATCCGATCGGCAACAGCCATCACGAACTGGCACCACACGGCGTGTACCCGTGCCTCGGCAGCGACCGCTGGTGCTCGATTGCCGTTCGCGATACCACGGACTGGAATGCATTGTGCCGCATCATCGGAGCGGAGAACTGGATCGACAGCCCTGACTTCGCGAGTGCGGAAAGTCGCCAAGCCGATCACGAGCGTATCGACGACGCCATCGCCGACTGGACCCGGACTCTGTCACCCGAAACCGTCATGGACCGCTTGCAATCGGCGGGTATTGCGTCCGGCACCGTCCAGGACGGACGCGACCTGGTCGAGAGCGATCCACATCTTCGGGCGCGCAGTTTCTATTCGGCACAGGAACATCCCCTCGCCGGAACATTCCTCCACGAGGGCATCCCCGTTCGCCGGAACTCCGAACCAGGCTCGATCCGCCGCGCTGCGCCGGTACTGGGCGCAGACACCGACGACGTCCTGAAGTCGGTACTCGGCTACAGCGACGAACTGATCGCCGAACTTCGCGACCAGTCGATCCTGTCCTGACCGCACTCAATTCAGTACATCCATTCACAGATCGCTACTAGGAGACACAATGCGCGCGGCCCGGCTCCATCAGTTCGGCACTTCACCGGTAATCGACGACATCGACATTCCCCCACGCGAATCCGGTCAGACGCTGGTGCGCATCGACGCTGCCGCGCTCGGCCATCTCGACATCACCGTCGCGAGCGGAAATTTCGGAGTCAAGCCGAACCTTCCGCATATCGGCGGAACAGACGGAGCTGCGACGGTGATCGAATCCGACACCTATGAGCCTGGCACCCGCCTTCTGGTCCGAGGCGGCGGAGTCGGCCTGTTCAAGAACGGTTGCTGGGCTGAGTATCTGGTGGCTGCAGACAAGGCGTTCACACCCTTTGATCCCGCACTGTCGCCGGCCGTCGCCGCAACCTTCTTCCTGCCCAGCACAACCGGCTATGTTGCCGTCAACGACGTTGCCGCCGTCGCTCCCGGCGAACGAGTTGTCGTCGCGGGAGCATCCGGCGCTGTCGGATCGATGGCAGCACAGTTCGCTCTGCTGGCCGGAGCATCCGAGGTTATCGGTGTTGTACCGCGCGAGGATCAGGCTGCCTTGCTTCCGGAGGGTGTGCGTCCCGTCGTCGGGCAAGGCGACGAACTTGCCGGAGTGCTGGGATCCGAGCCTTCCGTCGACGCCGTGATCGACACGCTTGGCGGCGACGGCTTGCCGCACCTTCTGGCGAGTGTTGTCCCCGGTGGCCGGGCTGCCCTGATCGGATACACGTTGGGTAAGAGCCTCACCCTGGACTTGCCGAACTGGTTGCTCAGCGACGTCCGGATCCTGCCCGTCAACATGATTCGCAAGACTGCGCGGCAAGCCGAGCTGGCCCCCGAAATGATCCGGCTGCTCATCGAAGGGAAGATTTCCGTTGCAGTGCAGGAGTTTCCGTTGGATGACATCGCCACGGCACTGCAGTTGATGGGTGAGGGCAAGGTTGCCGGCCGGGCCGTCGTCGTACCCTGAGGGATACAATTACCCATGCCCCACGACGCACATGCCATTCCACGCTCGCTTCCGGATCTGATCCGGAGGCGAGCTTCGGAGCGTCCGGAGCACCCGGCCCTCGTCGTCGACGGGATCACGGTCACCTACCGCGAATTGCGGGATCGTGCAGCGTCGATGGGGGCGGATCTCCGTAATCACGGTGTCGGGCGCGGGGAGCGTGTGGCGGCACTGTCCGGCAACAGGATCGAACTGGCAGACCTTGTTCTCGGATGCGCGTGGATCGGTGCGGTTGTCGTCCCCCTCAATACTGCCCTCCGCGCCGACAGTGTCATCAGCGCACTCGAACAAGCTGGCGTGCAACGAATCCTGGTTTCACCCGAATACTCCGGCGCTATAACCGGATTCGACGGCACTGTGTGGGTTATGGGCGAACAAAACGTTCCCACTGCCGGTTCACGTCCGGGCTGTGAGCCCGAGACCCTCGATCCGCTCGACCTGGCCGCGATACTCTTCACCTCCGGCACAACCGGTCTGCCCCGAGGCGTCCGATGCCCGCACGCGCAGTTCCTGCAGTGGGGCAAAGGTGTCGGCGCTTCACTCGGGCTCACCGGGGACGACGTGCTGTACAACTGCCTGCCGCTGTTTCACACCAATGCTCTCAATGCCTTTGTCCAGTCCCTCTGGGCCGGATCTACTTACTTCCTGGGACAGCGCTTTTCGGTCCGCAATCACTGGCGCGACGTTCGCAAGATCGGGGCAACTGTCGACTACCTGCTGGGTGCGATGGTGGCCATGTTGATGAACGCGGACCCTTCGCCGCAAGACCGCCAGCACAGCGTCCGCGTGGCCCTTGCCCCCGCAACGCCGGCGCATCTGATCGAACCGTTTTCCCAGAGATTCGGTGTGGAACTCGTGGACGGATTCGGAAGTACCGAAACCAATCTCGTGATCGGCACGCTTCCGGGAGATCGGCGGGCCGGGTACATGGGCCGGGTGATGAGCGGCTACGACGCCGCAGTCGTCAACGACGGTACTGCTGCCGCTGACGGGGAGCCCGGCGAACTGGTGGTCCGCAGCACGGTCCCCGGCGCCTGTTCACTGGGCTATCTGGGCGAGGAGATCCCGGCGCCCGAGAGTTGGATACACACCGGCGACAGAGTGATTCGGGAAGCAGATGGCTGGTTCCGATTTGTCGATCGCATCAAAGACGTGATTCGACGCCGCGGCGAAAATATTTCCGGGGCCGAGGTGGAAACCGTTCTGGCGCTGCATCCGTCGGTCGGCCAGGTTACCGTCTTCCCGGTACCGTCGGACCTGGCCGAGGACGACGTCATGGCAGCTGTAATACTGCGCCCCGGAGTATCTTTCGACCCCATCTCGATTCTGGAGTTCTCCCAGCAACAGCTGCCGTACTTTGCCCTTCCCCGGTACATCGACGTCGTGGACACGTTGCCACTCACCGAAACCGGGAAGGTACAGAAAGCAGTGCTACGCGAGAGGGGCGTCGGCCCACACACCTGGGACTGCGAGAAGAGCGTGTTCCGCGCCCGGCGGTAAACCGCGCCTTGCTACTTGCCGCAACCGTTGAACGAACACATCACCGGACTGCAGATCGTGCGCAGGGCCAGCGGGTCGCTCGGCGAATGTGTGCACTTCATGGCATGGAGTTTTCGGGTGATTCCGGCGCCCGCAGTGCGCAGGGCCCCGGTGATGCGGCTGACGTTGAGGCGAGCCGTCGGCGCTGTCACAGACAACGCGCCGGCCAGAGTGCGCGGGCCGCTGAACACCGGTACTGCGACACTCATGTACCCGAGCCGTGTCTCCTCGACCTCCACCGCGAGTTGTTCCTTACGCATCCGCTCGGTTTGTTGGCGCAGCACGCTGACGGACATCGTCGTTCGACTGGTCAAAGCTGTGAAACCCTGCTCGACTACCTCGTCGAAGACCGATTGCGGGGAGAAGGCAAGGATGATCTTGCCGGTGGCGGTGCAGTACAGCGGGAGCCGACCGGCCACTCGCGACTGCTGATTGAGCCCGCGGTGTCCGATGATCTTCTCGATGTACAGGACGTCGATGCCGTCACGAACCGCAAAGTGAACCGTCTCCTGCGTCGCCAGCAGCAGGTCCTCCATGTACGGCAGCGCCGCGTCGCGCAGAATCCGCTGACGCGGCACCAATTGGCCCAGCTCGAACAATCGCAGGCCGAGCCGGTACTTGGTACCCGCGCGCTCGAGCAAACCCCACTCGACCAGCTCGCCGGCCAACCGGTGAACCGTCGCTTTTGCGACCCCACTGCGCCGAGTGAGCTCCGTCAGAGAAAGGTCACTGTGGTCGGTGTCGAAAGCGTCCAGGATCATTCGAGCCTTGCCCAGAACCGAGGACAGTTCCCCGGCGGGCTGCGCCGGTGCAGCCGTCATCGGCGCAGCAGTTCTGGGCGCGATGGGCAGTACTGATCCGAACCCGACGGATTGTTGTGGAGCGGCCATGAGTGTCCTCCTGAACGATCTGTGACAGCCTGCCAGTCCGAGCGCCACAGCGACCGAATCAGTCGGGGGTGCTCGATGGGTGCAGGTGCTTTCGGAACCGACACTATGGTGATCATACGATGAGACGCACGCCACACGGTCCGCTCAGTGAACCCGTCCCGCAGAGTTTACACGGGGCGTCTACCTGCGTAATTCTTCAGAAACATGCGGACGGCATTTGCAATCTGCGGGGCGTGCTCCTCGACGAGCGCGACGGTCCCCGATTCGACGATCTCCGTTTCCACGACTGCCGCACCCGTCAGGTGTGCACGCAAAGGCGCAACGTTAGGCATCGAGAAGGGATCCTTCTGCGCGCCGATCAGCAGAACCGGCGCAGTCACCGAACCGATTCTCGCCTCCATGACATAGCGGGCGCAGGCTTTGTGCCCCTCCGCCGGATCGACCCGGTAGGCAAGCGCGTCTCGGATGAACCTGTCGAGCAGCGCGGTGCCTGGTTCCGGGTAGTAGGGGCGACGCATCTCCCACAGCCTGGTGAGATGGCTACCGTCTGCGGCCCGGTCGACGCAGTCGATCCCACCGGGTCCCGAGTGCCCCTCACGGTAGTTGCGGTCGGTCCACGGGCACGACGAGAGCACGGCAGCGTGCACCCTCTCGGGGCGTGATGCCGCCATCTCGAGCGCCACTGCCGCGCCGGTGTGGTGGCCGATGACCGTCACTCGATCGACGCCCAGGGCGTCGAGCAATTCCCACGCGCCTCGCGCATAGGTCTCGATGGTCTGCGGGCCGGGCACCGGAGCGCTGTTGCCGTACCCCGGCATGTCCATCGCAACGACGCGGAAGTTGTCGGCAAGAAGTGGAATGAGCTCGCGGAACTCGTCCCACGAACGCGGCGCCTGATGAAGCAGGAGAATCGTCTCTCCTGAACCTTGCTGGGCGTAATGCAATTGCCCGAAGGACGAATCCACGTATCCGAGTCGCAGGCCACTAGCCATCAGAAGGCCGCAACCATCGGAGTATCGACGCCCACGATGTCGATCTTTGCCGAACCACCCGGATTGCCGACGGGCTCGCTACGGGTAGGCAAGATCTCGAGGAAGAAGCGCTTGTTGTCTTCCTTGAAATCCGGGTCTGCTTTCCGGTCGACGGTGATCGCCTCCACCGGGCAGGCCAATTCACAGGCGCCGCAGTCGATGCATTCGTTCGGATTGATGTAGAGCTTGCGATCACCCTCGTAGATGCAATCCACAGGGCATTCTTCCATGCACGATCGGTCCGTGTAGTCGATGCATGCTTCACCGATGACAAATGCCATGGCCTAACCCTCCTGTTCGGTGGAGTGTCCAGGGAAGATCTCCGCTTCCGGATCCAGCACTGCCGCAGCGTTGTTCACCGCGGTAGCGGCTTCACCGAAACCGACGGCAATCAAGCGGACCTTGCCGGGATAATCCGTGATGTCCCCGGCGGCATACACACGCGGAACATTCGTCTCCATCCGTGTATTCACCGCGATGTGGCGATTGTCGATCTCGATTCCCCACTCCATCATCGGACCGAGGTCGGCCGTGAATCCCAATGCAGCAATGACGGATTGAGCGGGCAGCGTGGACGTGCTCTTGTCTTGTTTGTGGGTGATGTCGACCTCGCCGATCCACCCGTTTCCACGTACCGCCGAGACATCGGCGTTGACGAGAACCTGGACACTGCTTTCCTGCACCTTGGCAACTGTGGATTTGTGCGCGCGGAAACGATCTCGCCGGTGAACCAGGGTGACGGACTTGGCAATCGGTTCCAGGTGAACGGCCCAGTCGAACGCGCTGTCGCCGCCACCGACGATGACAACGTCTTTCCCGGTGTGCGCCGACAAATCCGGGACGAAGTAACTCAGCCCCCGATCCATGAACTCCGAACCCTTCGCCAACGGACGCGGGGTGAAGGTTCCGATGCCGCCGGTGATGACAACCGCGCCGGCCACCACTACCTGGCCCGTACTGGTGGTGATCCGCACCCGGCCGTCGTCGTCATGCGACAGCTCACGAGCCTGCATGCCCAGAAGGTACACCGGATCGAACGGGGCAGCCTGCGCCATCAAACCCTCGATAAGATTGCGCCCCTTGACCGAAGGGAATCCTGCGATGTCGAGGATCGCCTTCTCCGGGTACATCGCACTGACCTGTCCCCCCGGTTCCGCAAGGGCATCGATCACGGCAACCGAGAGGCCGCGGAAGCCTGCGTAGTACGCGCCGTAGAGCCCGGCGGGGCCGGCACCAATGATCAGAATATCGACGCCGATCTCGTTGTCGGTCGCCGTGGAAGACGTTGTGTTCACACCAGATACGGTATTGCGCCGACGGACTCCCGCAAATGAAACCGGTCCGCTCAACAGACCTCGGTAACGGTTGCGGGACAACACGAAAAGAGCCCGCCGACCTCTCGGTCGACGGGCCCAATGCTCACAAGAATTCAGTGCACGAGAAGTTCAGTGCGCGAATACCTCGGGTTCGTCTGCTGCGATCTTCTGGATGATGGTCGAGTACGCAAACCACCCCACCTTCTCGGTGCCGACTGCCTCGTAAGTCTGCGCCGCGATCTTTTCGTGCAGGACAACCGGATCACCGGCGGCTCGCGCCGTCAACTCCGCCTGCATCGATCGCTCCATCGACACATACCACCACACCGCGCTTTCCACGGAGGTTCCGACGGTCAGATGACCGTGATTGGTGAGGATCACAGCCTTGTTCGATCCGAGGGCATCCGCGATGCGAATCCCCTCCTCTTCGTCCAGCGCCACCCCGTGATACTCCTCGTAAATCGAGTGATCCTCGTGAAAGGCGCACGCGTCCTGAGTGATCGGCGTAAGCCGCGTGTGCAGCGAAGAGAACGCCTTACCGTTCAAACCGTGAGCGTGAACCGCTCCGATCACGTCGGGACGAGCCTCGTGAACCTTGCTGTGGATGACAAACGCTGCTCGGTTGAGCGGTCCGTTTCCGGAAATGACCGTGCCGTCCGACGCCACATGCAGCAATTCTTCCGGCTGGACCTGGGAGAAGTGCCGCCCGAACGGCGCCGTCCAGAACGTCTGCGGGTCTTCCGGGTCACGGGCGGTGATATGTCCCGAAATTCCCTCGTCCAAACCGAATTTCGACAGGATCCGATACCCGCCGATGACGGCGGTCTTGCGTCGACGCCGCTCACTCTCGACATCGGCGAACTCGGGGGGTCCCGGAATTCCAGCCTGCTCGGCAATGCTCAGCGGGTGATTCATGCTGCGCTCCTGACTATTTGACGCCGTAGCGGGAGAGGTATCGCGAGGACAGAATGCGGAGAATCCTGTCGAAGATGAAGCCCATGATGCCAAGAACGATGATGCCGACAAACGTCCAGTCGATCCGGCCGTAGTTTCGAGCCTGCCAGATCATCGAACCGATGCCCTGGTCGGCGGCGACGATCTCCGCCGACACGATGGTGAGGAAGCTGTTGCCCATCGCCAGGCGAGCGCCGGTGACGATGCCGGGGATCGACGAGGGCAAGACCACCGTCTTCATGATCTGAAGTTTGTTGGCGCCAAGATTCGCCGCTGCCTGCAGTTTGTTCTCGCTGATCGCAACAGTCGCGGCAATCGTGCTGACCGTGACGATGAATACCGAGGTGTAGAAGATCAGAACAACCTTCGACGTCTCACCGATGCCGAACCAGACAACGGCAAGGGTGACAAACGCAATAGGCGGAATGAACCGGAAGAACTCGATATACGGATCGAGGAGCTGTCGCACGATGGCAATGCGGCCCATCAGAATTCCGACGGGAGCACCGATCACGACACCCAGGAACCAGCCGATGAGAATTCGCTGACCCGAGGCGGTGATCGACGACCACAGAACGCCGCTCTCCCACAGTTCCTGTGCCGCCGACCATACTTCGGCCGGTGATGCAATGGTGGTCGGTCCGTACCACCATGCCAGGAACGACCAGATACCCAGACCGATTGCCGCCGAGGCTGCGTACATCAGCGTGGCTTTGACAATCTTGGATCGCCGCGCCGACGAACGCTTCTGCGTCTGCGTCACCTTCGCTGTCCTCACGCCGGCTGAACCGCCGGTCACTACAGCCGTCACAGCTCGTCCTCCTCAATTCCCTGGTTCCGCAGCGACGCAACCACTTCTGCCCGAATGTCGTCCCGCAGCTTCTCGTAGAGCTCGATCACCTCGGGATCGTTACGGTCTCGCGGACGAGCCGCATTGACCTCGTAGACGCTCTTGATCCGGGCCCGCGGGCCGGCCGACATCACGATCACACGGTCAGCCAACGTCAGCGCCTCGTCGATATCGTGGGTCACGAATACCACGGTGCATCGGGTGTGCCGCCAGATACGGTCGAGTTCGGTCTGCAGAACCTGACGTGTCTGAGCGTCCAACGCACCGAACGGCTCGTCCATGAGAACCAACGACGGCTGGTTGGCAAGAACTCGTGCGATCTGAACACGTTGCCGCATACCACCGGACAGCTGCGAGGGGAACTTCGCACCCGCGTGGGGCAAGCCGACCATCGCGAGGTACTCGGCCGCAATACCGGCCTGCTCGCTGCGGTTCGCTCCACGCATCCTGGGGCCGTAGGCCACGTTCTGGCTCACGGTCATCCATTCGAACAATGCTTCGGAGCTCTGAAACACCATGCCTGCGTGGCGGTTACTTCCGTCGACGACATCTCCGTCGCACACGATCTCGCCGGCGCTGGGTTCCACGAAACCGGCCATGGACGAGAGCAGCGTCGACTTGCCGCAGCCGCTCGGTCCGAGCAGACAGACGAATTCGCCTGGCTGCACGTGCATGTCGATTCCGGCGACGATCTCCGCCGCCCCGAAGCTGATTCCGAGGTCGACCACGTCGATGGCAACACCGGTGTTCTTCTTGCCGGAGCTACCTGCCCCCGCACTGTTTGCCGAGCTAGACGTCGAACTACTTGTTGCGATACTCACTGTGCACCATCCTTGTACCAATCCAGAAGCATTGCCGATTCGAGATCCGGCTGGTCGCTGAGAACACCGATCGACTTGTAGAAATCTACGATCGACTGCGCCGACTCGACATCCGCAGCTTCGAGATTCACCACGGCGAAGTCGATCTCGTCCACCGCGGCAATAGTCTGATCCTCGCTGACATTCACCGCCGCCTTGGTCGCGGACGATGCCACGCCCGGATCCGACTCGACCTTGCGCGTTGCCTCGTCGAGCACCTTCGCAACGGTTCGCGCTGTCTCTTCGTTGGCCGACAACCACGGAGCCGTCGTAATCGCCCAATGATGATAGAACCAGCCGTAGTCTCCGGTAACTGCCACCACGTGGCCGGTTCCCTGATCCAGAGCGGTGGCCGGCCACGGCTCCCACAGAACAAACCCGTCGATGTCGCCGCGACTGAGCAGCGCGGGCATGTCCGTCGGAGTCGCCGAGATCATCTCGACCGAACCAGGGGCAATGGAGTTGGCAGCGAGGTACTTGTCCGTCGAAATCTGGCTGAGACCCGGGACGATGCCCATCTTCTTGATCGCAGCCGGTGAGTCGACACCGTTGCGTAGCACGACCTTGATGTAGTCACCCGACGCCTCGTACGAGTACATCGCGCGCAACGACGGATTCTGACGCAACTGGGCGATCGTTGTCGTATCGGAGCTACCGGCGATCTGGACCTGCCCGGTCGAGAGTGCGTCGACGGCCTCGCCACCACGACCGAACTGGACCAGTTCGACGTCCAGACCGGCAGCATCGAACATGCCTTCCTGATCCGCCACGAAGAACGGAGCATAGGAAGCATCGATTCCGACTGCGATACGCAATGGTCCACTTCCGGCGGAATCAGCTGTGCTTTGCGTCGCCGGGCGGCTGCATGCGCCGGTTGCAACGGTCAGCAGCAGCGCAGCCGAAACAAGAGCAGTCCTTCCAAACTTTGACAGCGAGGCCATCTACTCACACCTTTGTTTGTGATCTGTGCCGCAGTTGCGGGTCGTGGAGAGCAAACCTAGCCGTGTGTACCTACACCCGAGAACCAACCGGGTCCACCGTGCGGACCGGGGACAGGAACTTACCTCGGCGAAACACTGCACCTGGAGGAACGTGCGGGCCGAAATACTGCGGTAACACGGCCTTCGATCACAATGTCCCCCGAATCACAATGTCCACCGAATTGTCTGCGAGCGCAGCGCACTGGCGACATTCTGCGCCGTCATCGAGTAGATCGACGCACGCGCTCCGGCGCTGCCGCCGGCGACGTGCGGGCTCAGGAGGGTCGAATCGAATCCACGGAACGGACTCGAAATCGGTAGTGGTTCAACGTCGAACACGTCGAGGGCAGCGCCGCCGACATGCCTGGAACGCAGGGCACGCGCCAATGCCGCGTCGTCGATGACAGCGCCGCGCGCCACATTGACAACGATCGCTCCAGTGGGCAACTGCGCAATTCGACGGGAACTGATCAGTCCCCGAGTTGATTCCGTAAGCGGGACGGCTAACACCAGGACATCCGCGAGAGGCAGAAGCTCCTCGAGCGACACAAACGTCGCAGCCACAGTGTCACGCGGTGTCGAACGCGCGGTGACGTAGACGTCGCAACCGAAGGCGGCAAACAATTCTGCACACCGGCGGCCGATCGAACCGATACCTACTACTCCGACCCGGCGCTGCGCCAGATCGCGGCAATCTCGCGTCAGGATGGATTCCTGTGGCCAGCGACCATCGACAACCTCGTTGTGCGCCCAGAACATGGAGCGGCACAACGCACCTGCCGCCAGCACTGCCCACTCCGCAACCGAGTTCGCGTTTGCACCGGGGGTATTCGCGACCGGCACTCCGGCGGCGCGCCAGGCTTCCGCATCGATGAAATTGGTTCCGGCACCGGGCTGTTGGACGAGGAGCACATTCCGGCCGAGCTCTGCCTCCTTCTGGCCCAGTGGCAGATCGCCACTCCAGTCCCCCACCACGACGTCGCACGTCGGCAACTCCGCACGGAGCGCTTCCGTGGTGCGCTCGGGTAATCGAACCACCTCCGCCTCGCCTCCGACCGCGTCACGGATTGCGGTACCGAGTCCGTTGTCGGCGTCGGCCGTCAGCAGAAGTACTTTCCTCACGAAAACTCCTTCGGGATAAGGCGATGACTGTAGCTTCGAAAACGCGAGAGCCGGCCTCCCGATCGAGAGGCCGGCTCCATTACGCGGCAATATGTTTGGCAGGAACTACTCAGATAGCTGCCTTCGCACTGGCTGATGCCTTTGCCAAGAACTCGAGGCTCAGCGGGTTGTACTTCGCTGCCTGCTCGTGCTGCGGCCAGTGACCGCACTCCGAGTAGAGTTCGAGCTGAGCGCCCGGAATATCCTCGGCCATTTTCTTCGCTTCCGGAACATCACCGAACGGATTTTCCTGACCCCAGACCACAAGCGTCGGCGCCTTGATGAGTGCCATTCGATCCGGACGTAGCAGGTTCCGCTGGCGAACCTCCATCTCCTGCAGGGAAAGGAGGTTGTGGATGTTGGCGACGAAGTCGGGCTGATGGTAGATCCGGTGACGAGCCTGAACCAGTTCCTCCGTCGCGTTGACCGGATCATGCATGAGCAACTGCATGCGAGCGCGGGTCAATTCGATGTCGTCGCTCTGGACGGCCTTCGCGGTCGACGTCTTGATGCGCTCCATGACCACCGGGTTCGCGACTGTTCCGCCTGCTGCCAGCAACTGCAGCGACAGCACACGTTCGGGCTGCTCGCTGGCCAGGTAGGCAGCGACCCAACCACCGAGGCTTTCGCCCACCAAGTGCACACGATCCAGTCCGACGGCGTCGAGGTAGTTCACCAAATGCTCGACGTAACGCGGAATCTCGTACGGGTAATCAGGCTTGCCGGTGTAACCATGGCCGAGCATGTCGATCGCGTGAACCCGGTAGGACTCGGCATGCGGTGCAATATTGCGTGCAAATGCCTCGAGGTGTCCGCTGGTGCCGTGCAGGAAGATCACGGCCTCGTCACCGGATCCTGCCTGCAGCGAGCGCGTGGGTACACCGCCGGCGTCGACGGTCGTCAACTCGAAATCGAGCCCGGCAAGTTCGTTCCAGATTGTCATCAGAGAAATTCCTTTGCTGAAGGTGCAGATTATGTTGTTGCGCTGGCTGTTCCAGCTGGATCGAGAATCGTGACACCCATACCGGTGAGCCACTCGGGAATCGCTTCGTAGGCAAGGCGTTCACCCGGAACGTAGTCGAGCATCGCGGCCATCATGAGCCAGGTCCGCAGCTCCTGCGCACCGTTGCCGGCCTCGTCTTCGACTTGCTCCGTCGTGAACTCGGCAAGCTCACTTGCCTTGCCGCTGGCGAACAGGTCAAGAATTCGGTCATCGAACTCCGGAGTGATCGCGGCATCGGCTGCGCGGATGATCTGGCGTCGCCGGACGTCGTAGTCTGACCAGTTCTCCCGGCCGTCCAGCCAGGCTTGAACCATGAAATCCTCGTCCTCACCGTGCGGATCACGCCAGTCCGGCCAGGGCAGACGATGAGACAATCCGCCGGACGCGATCACCACGACGCGGGTATCCGCCGGATACGACGCAACAGCATCCCGCAGGGCCTTCGCCACTTCCTCACATCTCTTGAATGTCGGGAGAGGTGGCGCGAATACGTTGACCACCAACGGAACTATCGGAACGTCGATTCCGTCGAGAAGGTACTGAATCGCGTGAGACTGACCATGATCGATCTGCAATCGCGCCGAGTAGGCAAGATCGAACCGGCCACCTTCGATCAGTTCGTTTGCAAGGTGCCTGGCGAACTCCACGTCGACCGGTTGCGGGCCCTTGGGTGTACCTGACTCGCCACTGGAAATGCACTCTCCGACACCGAGAGTGAAGGCCGGAATCAGATCCAGCCAGAAACCGCGAAAGTGGTTGGAGCCGAGAATCAAGACAACATCGGGTTTCGACGCCGCGATCTTCTCCCGGCTCAGATACAGCGCGTCCCGGAAGCGTTCGGCCTCCGCCTTGTGCGTCGTCTCTTCCCAATGGGTGTTCATCAAGGTGCTGTGGGAGGCACCGATACCCAGAACTATCTTCGCCATCAGTCGATTCCTACTTCCTCGAGCGAGCGGGTGACGGTGTCGAGGGCCACTCGGATCAGATACTTCGTAAACCTCTCCGCCGCAGCCAGATCCACAGTGTTCATCCCCATCGCGAAGTCCACCTCGAACGGTGCGTCGACCACCTTGGGCATGCCCACCCGAATCGTCGGGATGCCGCGGCTGCGCAGGATGTTTGCGTCGGTGGCTCCACTGGCGTCGAAGAAGTCCTGATGCGGCTCTCCTTCGGCAGCTTCCCACGCGTCGACTGCGGCGCGGCGCAACCACATTCGAGGGTCGGAACCCTCACCGGGGATGGCAAGAACCTGTTCGACGTCGATCTGCAGATCCAGCGATTGTGCGATCTCCGCCACGACGGCTTTGAGTTCACGCTTGGCTGCGGTGGGCGTCGTCCGCGGGCTGAGCCGCAGATCAACGGTAAGGCGCACCTGCTCGGGGGTGAACGACGCTGTTCGCTCCCACCCGCCGCGGATGTTGGCAACGATCCCCTGAGGCGCAACCAAACCGTCCTGATGCGCCGCCGAGTACTTCGGGAACCATTCCTCCAACTTGGCGACCACCTCGCCGGCTGCGGTAATCGCGTTGCGGTACGGCAACCGGTGGCGCGAGCCGACGTAGGTGTGCAGACCGTGCACCGTGATCTCGAACCAGGCCAGTCCCACTTCTTCCCAGGAAACCGTCCAGCCGGGCTTGGCGATCAACGCGCAGTCCGCCCACACTCCCTGTTCCAGGAGGAACGAGCAACCGACGCCCTGGCCGGTGTTGCGTCGGGGGTTTCCGACACCGGGGCGGGCATTGGTCGGCATACCGCCGGCGCCGAATCCGAGCACTAGATCACCGCGGAGCGGAATACCGGCTGCGGCAATTGCTTCGGCCGCCGCGACAATGCAGACGGCGTGGCCTTTGGGGTTCGACGCACCCAATCCGATCACGTAGTTCTCGTCGAACTGAGCGTGCGGCGTCAGATCCGCTCGCAGCTCGTTCCCCACCCACGGCAGGTCTTCCACCGGATCGCCCGTCGTGACGGTGTCGATCGGCGCGTACAGCAGCAGGTCCGGTCCGGACCCGTCACCGCGGAGCCTTCCCCACGAGTTCGCCTGCCGATCATCGAGATCCATTGTGTGGGCCTCGATGCCCGACGCTGCCAAGACCGCCGTGATGTGGCGGGCCAGCGGTGCTTCGTCACCCGTCGGGCTGGGAATGTTCACTACCGAAGTGGCGAGATCCCGCAACCTCGCTCGATCGACGTGGGCGCAGGCTCGCTCGACCCATTCCCGCCGCTCGTCATCCAGGCCTGCGAGAGCGTCGGCCCTCGCAGTGGTCATGGATTGACCTGATGGACCTGAGTATTGCTGTGCTCGCCGGCCAACTGCCACAGCTTGGGAACTGCCACGGCAACAGCGGCACCGATAGCAACAGCCGTCAGAATCTTGAACATGTATCTCTCCTATTCGCTGGTGCCGGTGGGAATCTGAGCGTCGGCGACAGGGGCCGAGCGGGGCGTTGGCGTCCGTCGCTCTCGGGTGGGTCTGACCGGCGCCTTGGGGGTGTGCTTGGCCGCGTCGGCGATCTTCTCGGCGTACTCTTCCTCTGCCAGGTTTCGCCACGTGGTCAGCGACACGTCCGGTCGGTACAGCTTCTCCGGCGGCGCGTCGGTGACCTCGACCATCCACGCATCCTGTCCCGAGAATTGACCGTGGAACAGCCAGCGGATCGCGCCGAGGTACTTGGCGTAGAAGCCCAATTTTGCTGCGCCGGAAACAAAGTTGACCATGAGGCCGACGTACTTGTGGTTGTCTTCGTCCACCGGGACGTAGAACTCGTAGTGAATGAACTTGGGATACGCGATGCGCAGGACACCCGGCATGGACAGTGAAGCAAAACCGGGGAAGTTCTGAGCTGCGATCACAGGATTGACATCCAGACCGGCGCCGACGTTTCCGATCTGGGAAATCTGGGTCTCGTCCGGCTTCTTCTTCCACCACCGCTTGTTCGTCCAGGTTCCCACTCCCGGGAATTCCGCCTCCCAGTACACCTCTTCCTGCACGCGGTAGATCCAGCGTCCCTCCGGAACGATGCTCGTGATGTTCCACGTGGGCATCGGCTTGAACAGACGCCACAATGCGGTGCGGTGCAGGTACTTCGCATGTCCCTCGTCGAAACCGTTCTCACATGCGAAGCGCCAGTTGCCTTCTCGGGGCTGAATACGACCACCGACGATACCCTTGTTCTCGACCAGCTCACGCGGCAACTGGTCGTCGATGGACGGCGCCGGCTCGTTGGCGATCGGGATGTACACCCACACCAGACCGAGTCGCTCCTCGATCGCATAGGTCTGGACGTTCAGCTTGCCGCAGATCTTGGAATCCGGACCGTCGGTGATGACCGCGGCCAGCTTGCCGTCGGTGAGCCGGTACGTCCAGCCGTGGTACGGGCAGCTGACGGTTCCCGGGAACTGCTGATCGCCCTCGGACAACGGAACGCCGCGGTGCGGGCACCGATCGTGCAGGGCATAGGCCTTGCCTGCGTCGCGGATGATCGCCAGCTTTTCACCACAGATGGTGAAGCTCTTGGGGTCTTTGGTGATGTGGTTCGACCACGTGACCGGGTACCAGTAACCGCGGTATCCGCTGCCGGCTGCGTTGTAACCCGGCCATGCCGTCCAATCCTGCCGACCGGCCGCTCGTGGCCGCTCGGGCAGCGCGAACGTGGCTTCCGACGCCTCGACACCAGTCATGTGAAGTCCTCTCGACACTGAACGTTTGAATGAAACAGATCTTGGGTGACAATGCGGTCTACGCCAACGGATTCGGTTCGCTCAGCAGACCCGGACCACCACAGCTGTTCCGACGGCACACAGCACGCCATCGCCCGAATGCTCACGCAACGCCAAAGTCAGTTGTTCACTGTCGATTTGGGACACTTCACCCGACACCTCGAGCGTGGTTCCGACGGGCGCGGGCGCACGATTCTGCCAGGAGACGGACACAACTCCTTGGTATCCACCGGCAAATTGTGACGCGGCACGAAAGAACAGCGTGCCCTGCAACTGGGCCATGACCACCGGTGCGGACAACCCCTCCGTCTGCGCATAGGAGGCGTCGTAGTGAATACGGTGCGAATTGTGCGTCGACGCCCCGAATCGAAGGATCCGAACCGGATCGCAGACCAAGGTCACCGATTCGATCGGTGTGCCCACGACTGTTGTTTCGGTCATCGGACGATGAACTTCTCGACGACCTCGGCAAATGCGCCGGACTGCGCACCCCGATAGGTCTTGGTGACCGAGAGCAGCAGAAACTCGTCCGGAGCCCGGCCCTTGGTCGTCACGGTATCGAGTACGCGCCCCACCACGACGTCCTCACCCAGCGGGGCCGGCAGCAAGAACGTCACACTTTGCCCGCCGGCCATCAAGCGCACGTCGATACCGTCTGTGCCCGGCACTTCGTCACGAAACATGCCGTCTGCTCGGTACTCTCGATCGAAGCCGCCTTGCGGACCTCGCAACAGCGAAGGCAGATACATCGGATGGATGGCAAATTCCGGGTGCTGGGGGTCCAGAAACCGGGCGTCCGTCTCGGCGGCGGCAACCGCAAAGGCAACTGACTCCGCCGGACGTACCGTTCCCAACTCTCGCGTTTCCCGCGTACCGATCATCGCCTCTGCGCGCTCACGCGCGTGCTCGAGTTCTGTTCTCATGCCAGCACGCTAGGCATTCGGGAGTGCTGCAGCCACGAACCGGGTTCGCCTGCCGGACCGCAATACTTCCCATACCGCTCACCTCGAGGTCAGGTATAGCCATGGCTGATCAACCGAAGAGCTTGTACGCCAAAGCAGATGGCGTCACATTCCATTACTACGACCTCGGCGAGGGCGACCCCACGATTTTCCTGCACGGAGGTGGCCCCGGCTGCACTGCATGGTCCGACTTCGGGCCGGTGGCACCGCTCTTCGCCTCGGATCGACGAGCGATTCTCGTTGATCTCCTGCAATACGGCCGGTCGGACAAGTGCACCATCACCGGACCCATGTGGGACTTCCACGCCGCCAAGATGATTGCCCTGCTCGACGAGCTCGGAATCGAACGCGCAGACTTCGTCTGCAACTCGTGGGGCGGCACCATAGCGCTCAATCTTGCGGCAAAGTACCCGGAACGCGTTCGGTCCCTGGTGATCACTGGCAGCATGCCCGTCTTCTACGGACCACTCGCGCCGCTCCCCGAGGATGGCCGTCGTGGCCGCAACGCCCGCGACGTCTACTACGGCGGCACCGGTCCCACGCTCGAAAAGCTTCGCACCTTGATCACCAGCCTCGAATGGTTCGACGGATCGAAGTTGCCCGCCGAAACCCTCCAGATGCGGTACGAGCAAAGCCTCGACCCCGAAGAAATGGCCCTGGCTGCCTCGGCGGACTCACCTCGGGGAGATTGGCAGGATCTCACAGCTGAACTCGGCCAGATCCAGGCGCCGACGCTCTTCGCCTGGGGCATGCACGACGCGTTCCTCACCCCGGACTACCCGCTCATGCTGGCGCGGATGATTCCCCATGGCCACCTCTACATCATGGACAAGGCGTCACATCATCTTCAGGAAGAACGACCATACGACTACTACAGTGTAGTTTCGGGTTTCCTTGACCAACAGCACAACTGAACGAACGGTGATCGCGCCGACGGGCGGTGCACGGATCCGATTGGTACTGCTTCTCGGAATTCTCACCGCCCTCGGGCCGTTCACCGTCGATATGTATCTTCCTGCGCTGCCGCAGATCACGCAGGAATTCGGCACGTCGGACACGATGGTTCAGCTGACCCTGACTGGCACACTGCTCGGCCTGGCGTTCGGTCAGTTGCTCATCGGCCCACTGTCCGACATCTACGGACGTCGACGCCCCCTGCTCGTGGGCACAGTAATTCACGTCGGCGCGTCGTTGGCTTGCTTCTTTGCTCCGTCCATCGAAGTCCTCACCGCATTGCGGACCCTTCAAGGTTTCGGCGCCGCCGCGACCGGCGTGATCGCGATGGCGATCGTTCGCGATCTCTTCACCGGACACGATGCAGCGGTGGTACTTTCGCGACTGATGTTGGTCATGGGCGTAGCGCCCATCCTGGCCCCCTCCATCGGCGGGGCACTGATGTCCGTAACGCAGTGGCGCGGAGTCTTTCTCGCTCTCTTCCTCCTGGGCATCGCCATGATCGCGCTCGCGGCAGTGTCGCTGCCGGAAACACTTCCACCCGAGAATCGGTCAGGCAAGGGCATCGGTGCCATCGCGCGAAACTACATTGCGCTCGGCCGCGATGCCCACTTCATGGTGTTGGTGCTCGTGTGCGGTCTCGGCCGCGGCGTTTTGTGGTCGTACATCGCCGCGTCGTCCTACGTGATGCAGGAACAGTTCGGACTGAGCGCCACAGCGTACGGATTTGCCTTCGCCGGCGGTGCCGTCGTTCTGATCGGTTCGTCCCAGCTCAACGTCGTGCTTCTCGGCCGGTGGTCGCCGAATTCCATCACGATCTGGGCGATGTGGGGCAGTAGTGCCGTCGGCGCTGCATTTGTTGTTGTTGCCGCCACCGACTCGTGGGGCTTCGTCGGGTTTGCCGTCCCCATCCTGCTGATGCTCTGCGCAACGGGTTTTGTCATGCCCAACGCACCGGCGGTTGCACTGTCCCGTCACGGAGAAGCTGCAGGCTCAGCAGCCGCGCTGATCGGATTTGCGCAGTTCGGCGCTGCCGCTGTGGTTGCGCCCATCGTCGGCCTTCTCGGCAACACCAGTCTTGCCGTAGCCATCTCCATGACCGGGGCTTCGGTTCTCGGCGTGATCGCCCTGCTCTGCGTGCGTCGATAAAACGGTTATGCCGAGCGTTCGAGAACCGATACCTTCCGGCTGATTCCCGCGGCCGCGGCGCGCAACGGTTCGGCAAAGCGCTTGGTATCCATTCGGTACCGCGGACTCGACACACCGATCGCGGCAACTGCTTCACCGTGTCCGCCGAAGATCGGGGCAGCGATACTCGATGTTCCCAGGCGAACCTCTTCGGTCTCGAACGCCACCTGCTCCGAACGAACGGCGTCGAGTTGCCTGCGTAACCCGTCTTCCGAGTTCACCGTCCGGTCGGTGAACTCGACAAACCCGTTGCCTGTCACCGCTCGAAACACGGAGTCGGGTGAGTACGCGAGTATCGCTTTGCCGGTGGCCGTCGCATACATCGGCAACCGGCCGGCCACCCGCGACGGCAGGTCCACCCCGTGATGACCGGAAATCTTGTCGATGTACAGAACATCGAGACCGTCGCGAATCGCGAGGTGAACCGTCTCCTTGGTCGCCGCGTGAAGGTCCTGCACGTACGTCAAGGACACCTCGCGCAGAATCCGTTGACGAGGAACCAACTGCCCCAGTTCGAAGAGCCGTAACCCCAACCTGTACTTGGTGCCGACCCGTTCCAGTAGACCAAGAGACACCAGTTCACCGGCTATTCGATGCACTGTCGCCTTCGCGACACCACTGCGATTCGCAAGTTCGGTCAGCGACAGCGCGCCCGAGTCCGCATCGAAGGAATCGAGTATCAGGCGCGCTTTCCCCAGCAACGAATGCATCGCCGAGCGCCTCCAGTACACAGATTGTGGTCCACCCAGCGGACCAAGTCTGCTCCAGTGTACTAAGGCACTAGATCTCTGCGCCCACGAACTGACTGTTGTAGAGCCGGTAGTACGCACCACGCGCGAGCAGCAACTCCTCGTGACTGCCCTGCTCCACGATGCGGCCGGCTTCCATGACCACGATCAGGTTTGCATCACGAATCGTCGAAAGACGGTGAGCGATAACAAAACTTGTGCGGTCACTGCGCAGAACCGCCGTGGCACTCTGAACCAGCAGCTCTGTTCGTGTGTCGACAGAACTGGTGGCCTCGTCGAGGATCAGGATGGACGGCTGCGCGATGAACGCTCGCGCGATGGTGATGAGCTGTTTCTCACCGGCACTGATGTTGTTGCCCTCTTCGTCGATGACGGTGTCGTATCCCTCGGGCAGGGAATGCACGAATTTGTCGACGTAGCTCATCTTGGCGGCGCGCTGAATCTCCTCTTCGGTGGCGCCCGGCTTGCCGTAGGCGATGTTCTCCCGGATCGTGCCGCCGAACAGCCAGGCATCCTGCAGAACCATGCCGATGCGTGAACGCAGATCGTCGCGCGTCATCGTGGCGATATCGATACCGTCGAGAGTGATGCGGCCCGAATTGAGTTCGTAGAAACGCAAAATCAAATTGACGAGCGTGGTCTTACCAGCACCGGTGGGGCCGACGATGGCAACCATCTGGCCGGGCTCGGCCACCAACGACAGATCCTCGATGAGAGGCTGTTCCGGCTTGTAACTGAACGCGACGTCCTCGAAGGCCACCCGGCCCTTGGACACGACCGGAGACTGAGCGTCGGCGGGATCGACAGACTGCTCTTCCTGGTCGAGGAGAGCAAACACCCGCTCGGCGGACGCAACACCGGACTGCAGCAGATTGGTCATCGACGCGATCTGTGTGAGCGGTTGCGTGAACTGGCGTGAGTACTGGATGAACGCCTGCACGTCGCCGAGCGTCATGGTGCCGGACGCCACGCGCATACCGCCGACGACAGCGATGGCAACGTAGTTCAGATTGCCGAGGAACATGACAGCAGGCATGACCAGACCGGAGATGAACTGCGCTTTGAAACTCGACTGGTAGAGCTTCTCGTTCTGCGTGCGGAAGCGCTCCTCGACCTCGTTCTGCCGGCCGAACACCTTGACCAACTCGTGTCCGGTGAACGCTTCTTCGACCTGCGCGTTGATGCCACCAGTGCTCTTCCACTGCGCAACGAAGTGTTTCTGCGAGCGCTTGGCGATGACCGCCGTGACGATGATCGACAGCGGAACCGTCGCGATCGCGATCAAAGCCAGAATCGGTGAGATGACCAGCATCATCACGAGGATCGCGATCACCGTCATCACGGATGTCACGAGCTGACTGAGAGTCTGCTGAAGGCTCTGCGCGACATTGTCGATGTCATTGGTCACGCGCGAGAGGACGTCGCCACGCGCATGAGTGTCGAAGTACCGCAACGGAAGTCGATGGATTTTCTGCTCGACATCCTCACGGAGGCGGCGAACCGTGCGCTGCACCACGATGTTGAGCAGGTACGCCTGCAACCAACTGAACAGCGACGCGCAGACGAACAGCAGCAGCACGATCATCAGAACTCGGCCGACCTCGGAAAAATCGATCCCGGTGCCAGGGACCACGTTCATGCCGGACACCATGTCCGCGAACTGATTCTGCCCCTGCTCGCGCAGACCAGCCACCGCCTGATCCTTGGTGATTCCGGCGGGAAGCTGTTTACCGATGATGCCGTCGAAGATGAGGTTGGTGGCATTACCCAGGATCTTCGGGGCGATCGACGACAGCACCACACTGACCGTGACCAGTGCAAAAATCAGGATGACAGCCGGCTTGTCGGGGCTGAGCCGGGAAAGCAGACGCTTCAGCGAAGGGCCGAAATTCATGGCTTTCTTGGTGGGGTCCCCACCACCAGGAGGCCCGATCGGAGGCGAGGAACTCGGTCGATTACTCATGATGCGTCCTGTACGGCTAGCTGAGAGGCGACAATTTCGCCGTAAGTGGGACAACTGACTTGCAGTTCGTCATGGGTGCCGACACCGACAATGGCACCGTCGTCGAGCACTATGATCTGATCGGCTTCGACGATGGTGGAAATACGTTGCGCCACAACGATGATGCAAGCATCTCGGGTGACGGGCTGCAGCGCCGCTCTCAGTCTCGCGTCCGTCGTGAGGTCAAGGGCCGAGAACGAATCATCGAACAAATAGATCTGCGGCTTGCGCACCAGGGCCCGCGCAATGGCGAGACGCTGACGCTGTCCACCGGAAACCGTCGTACCGCCTTGCGACACCGGAGTGTCCAGGCCTTCCGGCATCGCGCGGACGAAGTCTGCAGCCTGAGCGACCTCGAGGCATTCCCACAGCCACTCATCGGTGGCGTCGGGGTTTCCGTAGCGAAGGTTGGTCGCGACGGTTCCCGAGAACAGATATGGCCTCTGCGGTACAAGTCCGATGACGGAACACAGCAGGTCGGTGTCGATGTCGCGGACGTCGACACCACCGACGGATACCGAACCTGACGTGGCGTCGATGAGTCGTGGGATCAGATTGAGCAACGTGGTCTTACCGGATCCGGTGCCGCCGATGATCGCAGTGGTCTTGCCTGGCTCGGCACGGAAGGTGATGTCGCGCAATACCGGTTCCTCGGCGCCGGGGAACTGGAACTGCGCGCCGCGAAGTTCGACGACACCCGGGGTGTCCAGTTCCCGAATCGGGTTCTTCGGAGGAATGACCGAGGACGCGGTATCGAGAACCTCGGAAATACGTTCTGCGCAGACCGACGCGCGCGGCAGCATGACGGCCATGAATGTAGCCATCATGACGGCCATCAGGATCTGCATGATGTAACTGAGCATCGCGGTGAGCGAGCCGATCTCCATGGCGCCACTGTCGATCTGATGCCCACCGAACCAGATGACCGCGACGCTGGTGATGTTGCTGATCAGCATCACCAGCGGGAACATCACCGCCATCAATTTTCCGACACCGAGTGCCGTTTCGGTCAGTTCGTCGTTGGCCACACCGAAACGCTTCACCTCGGACGGCTCGCGAACAAACGCGCGGACCACCCGGATACCGGTGATCTGTTCACGGAGAACGCGGTTGACCGCGTCGAGACGGCCCTGCATGAGCCGGAATCCGGGAACCATCCGCGCGATCAGGAAACCCATCGAAATCGCCAGCAACGGAACGCTGATGCCTAGAATCCAGGACAGGTTCAGATCCTGACGCAGCGCCATGATGATGCCGCCGACGCACATGATCGGAGCCATCACGAGGATGGTGCAGCTCATCACCACCATCATCTGCACTTGCTGGACGTCGTTGGTATTTCTGGTGATCAGGGACGGCGCACCGAAATAGCCGACCTCGCGGGCCGAGAACGTGCCGACCTGATGCAACACCGACGCGCGTAGATCGCGCCCGATACCCATGGCGACACGAGCACCGAAGTACACCGCGCCCACGGAGCACAGGATCTGCGTCAACGTCACGAGGAGCATCACCCCGCCCGTGGACAGGATGTAGCCCGTGTCCCCCTTTGTCACGCCGTTGTCGATGATGTCGGCATTGAGACTTGGAAGGTAAAGAGCAGCCATAGTCGAAATAAACTGTAGGACGACAACGCCCGTGAGTTCGCCACGATACGGCTCGAGATAAGTGCGCAGCAGCCTGATCAGCATAGTGAGCGAAGGTTACCAATCTCTGCCGACAAGTGCCGCTGGTTATTTCGGTCGGCGGGAATTACACGAAAACGCGCGTGCCGCAACCGACCTGAGATCGATTGCGGCACGCGCGGGTAAGCCTTACCTGACTAAGCAGATGTGGACTGCAGTTCCGCTTCGTTGTCGTCGCGGAGGACCTTGCTGAGCTTCTCACCCTCGATGTCGACGTTCGGCAGAATCTTGTCCAGCCACTTCGGCAACCACCACGCCTTGTCGCCCAGCAGCGCCATGACCGACGGGATGATCACCATCCGAACGATGAAGGCGTCGAAGAAGACAGCGGCAGCGAGCGCGAAACCGATCGACTTGATGAACGAGTTCGGCTCTGCGATGAAGGCGCCGAACACGGAGATCATGATGATCGCTGCAGCGCTGACCACGCGGGCACCGTGATTGAAGCCGATAGTCACGGCTTGCTTGGCGCTAGCTCCGTGGACGTACTCCTCACGCATACGCGTCACCAGGAACACCTGGTAGTCCATCGCGAGGCCGAACACCACACCGATCAGGAAGATCGGCATGAAACTCACGAGCGGTTGCGGGTTCGAGATAATTCCCAACCAACCGTGCTGGAAGATCGCAACCGTGGCACCGAATGTCGCGAGCACACTGAGCAAGAAGCCCAACGTTGCGGTCAGCGGAACCAGGATCGAGCGGAACACCAAGAGCAGCAAGATGAATGCAAGACCGACCACTACGGCAAGGTAGGGCACCAATGCGTCCTGCAAGGTATCCGAGATGTCGCCCTCGAGCGCAGTCTGACCTGTGATTCCGTAACTCACACCGATCGAATCTGCCAGTCCCGCTTCGGCACTGCGGAGGCTGCCCACCAATTCCATCGTGGCCGGATCAGTAGGACCGGTTGTCGGGGTGATCAACATCCGCGCGGTATCGCCTGCGATGTTGACGTCGATGATCTGTGCGTTCTGAACTCCGTTCAGTCCCGAGATCGTGGAGACAACCTTCTCGAAGGCCTCGCCGGCCGGAACGTCTGCATCCTTCGCGTCGATGACACCGATCAGCGGACCGTTCTTACCGCCACCGAAGCCCTGGTCGATCAGGTCGTACGCCTGACGTGAACTTGTTGCCGGATCACCCGTCGCCTCCGACGGCAATGACAGGCTCAATCCCGTTGCCGGCAAAGCCAAAGCACCCAGAAGTACAACGCCGCCGATCAGCGGAACGAGCGGGCGTCGCACGATGGCGCTGATGTAGCGCAAAGCCAACGTGGGCTTACCCGAATCGTCGGTTTCCTCAGCCTTCTTACTGAGGAATGGAATCTTGCCGGCAAAAGCCTTGCGGCCGAAGATACCCAGGATCGCGGGCAGCAACGTCAACGCGATGAGAACTGCGATGAGCACTGTAAATGCCGCTGCTGCACCCATATCCGACAGGAACGGAATGCCGACGACACGCAACGCAACGAGGGCGATGATGACCGTCAGACCAGCGAATACCACTGCGGAACCGGCGGTTCCGACTGCTCGTCCGGCCGCTTCCGACCGGTCGTCGGTCAACGTCAATTCGTGCCGGAACCTGGACATGATGAACAGTGAATAGTCGATCGCCACTGCCAGACCGATCATGATCGCCAACGTCGGTGTCATGGACCCGAGGTCCATGAATCCCGTAGCGACGGTAATACCGAGGCTGCCGATCGCGATGCCGATGATCGCGGTGATCAACGGAAGCCCAGCGGCCACAAGCGAACCGAACGTGATGGCAAGAACAACAGCAGCGACGGCAATACCGATCAACTCGGTGAGCCCACCGGGCATCTCCGCTTCCTGTGCCGCAGTACCACTGACCTGAACGTTGAGTCCTTCGGCCCGCGCCACATCGGCCGCGGCATTGATCGAATCACGCATCGCCTCATCGGCATCCGTGACAGCACCGACAAAGGGCACCTCGATGTATCCGACCGTGCCGTCCGCGCTGAGCGGCGACAGTGCGGCGGCGTCGGAACTTGCCTTTGCCTCGGATGTGCCGGTAGCAGCGGCCTTTTCCTGGAACATCGCCGTCATCGAATCGTTGGCGGTAACCGGATTGACCAACGCCTTCGCGGCCTGTTCCGGAGTCGCCGTCGCCGGATCGACCTTGGCCGCGTCGGTGACCGTGTCGATCTTGCGGATCTGCTCGAGCATGTCGTCCATGGCCTTGACATTTGCCGGATCGGCCAGCGTCGTACCTTCAGGCGCCTGAAGGACAAATCGGGCACTCAACGAATCCATCGAGTTGGGGGCGTCCGGGAAGCGTTCGGCCATCAGGTCTTGAGCTTGCTGCGCGGGAGTCCCCGGAATGTTGAAGGAGTCCTTGGTGGGGCCGGACAGTGTCGCAGCCCCGACGCCCATCAGAACCAGGATTATCAACCAAACGCTCAGGACCGCGCCTTTTCGCCGGTAGGCGAACTTGCCGATCCGATAAAGATAGGTGGCCACGACGGGCTCCTTGCTGTTTCGGTGCGTGTACGTGGACAGGTGTTACGTGTGAGTTCTCAAATACGCGGTGGCGGCGCTGGAAACCCCGCGCGAATTTGACGAAAAGCGTCGTGGACCAGTTCTTCCGGACCGGAAGCCTCCGACTTTCCGCCGGTCCAGATGTCGATCACCGATTTACAGGCGCCGGCCACCGCTCCAAGGAGAAGTGTCGGGTACAGATCCCGTTCGGCGTCCGTGCCGGTTCGTTCGGCCAATGCCCGAGTGACTGCACGGTTGATCCGCTGGTGCATGTCAGCCGCATCCCGGTAGAGAGCGGGACTCGAATCCGACAGCATCCAGATGTTTGCTTTCTCTGTCACGCTCGGATCGGAATCAGTCACGATTTCGACCACAAGATCCTCGAGCACGTCGAGAATGGGTTCGTCCGCGGGCCGAGCCGCAAGCGCCTCGATCCAGCGAGTTACCGAATCTTCGAAGCTGGCGAGGACCGCCTCCTCCTTGCTGGAGAAGTAGTTGTGAAATGTCCTCGTCGACACGCCTGCCTCGGCGGCAATCGCGTCAGCGGTGACGCACTCGATTCCAAGAGCTCGAGCGAGTCGTGCCGCCGCAGTGCTGAGGGCACCACGGGTTGCCGCCTTCTTGCGGTCTCGAAGACCTGGCTCAGTTGTCACTCCAACCACGTTACGGAACTTGCAGACATCTGCAAGTTTGCAGAGTCGTGCAAATTTGTGGATTGCGACACACCCGAAAAGCCAATGCCCGGTAGATCACATCCCGCCACAGGCGCCGACACACCCACCTCGGCACCGCCTCGACAAAAGTCACGTACACACTAGACAATGGTCAGTACGGTTGCCATCAATTAACCGGCTGCGGCTCAACCACCAGATAGACAGCGACTGAGGAATTTCATGGACCCACTCCTACACACTTGGCCGGTGCCGCCCTCGGCCATGCTGTGGGGATCGAAGAACGGCCCCGGTTCAATGCTGCGGCTCGTCAACTTCACCATCGGATTCTGCTCACTCAACTTTTCCTTGGTTGCGTATCTGTTCCTGATCAGCGGCGAAGGCCCCGACCGCCAGTCCGCCCGCACCTGGCTCATCGCATTCGCGACAGCAAACCTCGCCCCCACCGTTCTCTGGTTTCTCGGAAAGGTTCGTGGGTCGCGGGCCCTGAAACTCTTCGGAATCTGGGCAGATCTCGGAACTGCCTCCGTCATCATCACCTTCATCAGCCACGATGCAGCACTCTTCGGCGCAGTGCTCTTCGTGGCCTCCGGCGCCTACTTCACGTACTTCCTCAACTTTCGATGGCTCGCCTTCCACCTTGCCTTCTCCTGCACGTTCATCATTTCTCTGGCGATCCTCGCCGTCACTCGCGGGACGCTGCCCACTGCCGGTGTCATCGCACGCACCGACGTCATCCTGTGCGCCGTCATCTTCATCCCCGCCACCATCCAATTCGCCTGGCGACAACTACTCGCGCGCGCCACCGGATCGAAAGTCGACGCCCTGACCGGCCTCCTCAACCGGCGCGGACTGTGGGACATGGCCGAACGAGTCTGGTCGATCTCACACGCCAACCGCGTCGACGTTGCGGTCGCTGTCGTGGACATCGACAAATTCAAAGCCGTCAACGACGCTTACGGACACGAAGTCGGCGACACCGTCATCATCAGAACCGGCAACCGGCTTCAACAACACGTCAACGGCTTCGGATATGCAGCACGCACCGGCGGAGAAGAATTCACGCTCGTCATGATCGGAACCCCTTACGGACTACGCAAACGCATCGCAACACTGCCCCGCGCAGTTGTCGAAGCAACGGACACACCCCTGGCGACAGTCAGCATCGGCGCCTCCACGATGCCGTTCACCCCACACCTGGAGCAATTCGACTACACCGCATTCTCACGCGCGATAGTCCACGCCGATCATCTGATGTACGACGCAAAATCATCCGGCGGGAACTCCGCCAATACCGCCCCACTCGATATGACACGCTTCGACCGCATGCAATGAGACGCCGGCACTTAACGTCAGCGCCGCTTCCAGGCTCCCGGATCCGCCGTCAACTCATTCACGAAATCCGGAAGCGTACCGTCTGCCACATCAGCCATCGTGACGTTCTCGAGCACCGCTCGAAGATTGACGCGGACCGCTATCCAGACATCCTTGAGCTGCGTCGCCGGACCTGTGTAATCGACATCCTCGGGGCGCTCGCCGCGAATCGACGCCAACGGCCCTTCCACCGCACGGATGACGTCGGCGATCGTGATCTCCGACGCGGGACGGGCAAGCCAGTAACCGCCCTCCGGGCCACGCTTGCTGATCACGAGGCCGCCGCGTCGGAGATCCGACAGAACAGCTTCCAGGAACTTATGGGGGATCACCTGCGACGTTGCGAGAAACTCAGCTTTGGCCGGGCCTGGACCAGCTGCTGCGAGTTCCGCCAACGTTCGCACGGCGTAGTCCACCTTCGCGGTGATGTGCACCGAGAATTCCTACCATTCCCCTATGGAAAGGTGCAAGGGCAATGCATCTTCCCTATCGTTACACACTCATGCATAATGTAACGACGGACCCGTGAGCGACAGGACAAATAGCGTGTGGGACACCCTCCTCGAATCTTGGAAGTCTCTCCTGGAACCACTTCACGACCCGGTGACCCTGGCCATCCCCGCGTTTGTCCTCTTCCTCGCGATCGAATGGGCAGCAGCACGCACACTCGAAAATCATCCCGACCATGCCGATGGCCGAGCGCACCCCGCAAAGGGCGGCTACCGCGCCGTCGACGCCCGCACCAGCATCCTGCTCGGAGTGGTCTCCATCGCAACCAGCACCTTCTGGAAAGTGCTCGCCCTGATCGGATACTCCGCCATCTGGGTTTACCTCGCACCGTGGCATCTCTCGCCGAGCGCCTGGTACACCTGGGTGATCCTGTTGCTCGGAATCGATGTCCTCTACTACGCGTATCACCGCATCGCACACCGCGTTCGAGTTATCTGGGCAACGCATCAAGCGCACCACTCGAGCGAATACTTCAACTTCAGCACCGCCCTGCGACAGAAGTGGAACAACAGCGGCGAAATCATCATGTGGCTACCGTTGCCATTCCTCGGAATTCCGCCGTGGATGGTCTTCGTCGGCTTCTCCGTCAGCCTCGTCTACCAGTTCTTCGTACACACCGAGCGAGTCGGAAAACTTTGGCGTCCCATCGAATTCATCTTCAACACGCCATCACACCACCGCGTTCACCACGGATCCGACGCCGAATACCTGGACCGCAACTACGGCGGAATCCTCATCATCTGGGATCGGATGTTCGGTAGCTTTACCGCTGAAAAACAACGGCCGACATACGGACTCACGACGCCGGTCGGCACCTACAACATCTGGAAACTGCAAACGCGCGAATACGCTGCCATTGCCCGCGATTGGAAGGCGTCGACATCGTGGCGCGATCGCGCAGGCTACGTGTTCGGGCCGCCCGGGTGGTCGCCGAAAGCTGAACTCAGCTCACCAGAATCCACAAGCCACTAGCCGCGAGAAGCAGCAGGCTCACCGCCAGCACGGCCCCCATACCCAATGCGGGCGTTGCCTTTTCCCGCGCAAAGAGCTCGAGCCGCGTGCGCCTCGACCGTCGCTCGTAGATCGTGACCACAACAATCAGCACGGCCGCGATCGCCGGGCCGATCAGCGCTACCGAACCGAACGGCGGCAACCAGCGCAGGCACGCCACAGCCAAGCCGAGGATGGCCAGGCTGGTTCTTACGAAGGAGAGCGATGTGCGTTCGGACTGTAAACCCTTGTCCGGAGGACTGATCGCGCCTGTGCCCGGAGGACTGGATGCATCGGACGGCTCTACGGTGGTCAAGCTAGCTCACAACCTCGACCACGAGGACGGTCGCGCAGATCACCAGAACGATTCCCACTACCGGCGCCATGAGAGGCACCGGTAGTGAGCGTTCGGCACGTAATGCGCGCTCCGCACTGATCCAGTGGACAAAAGATGTGACGGCGATCAGCGCTCCGCCGACAAGAAGCAGCGCCGCCAAGCCGGCGCGGACGTTCTCGTTCAGGATGTCGCCGCCGAAAGCCTCCAGGCCGACGCCCGACGCGATGAACGCCGTCGCGGTGCGTACCCAAGCGAGATACGTCCGCTCGTTCGCGAGTGTGAACCGTGGATCCGGGTCTTCACCTGACCGGAACGGCTTCCACAATCGCATTAGTGGGACCGTCCACCAAGACAACACTCGTACCCGAGCACACACCACGAATTCAAGTTCATGTCCTTAATCTTCCCCGGTAGCGGAAATGCACCGCCATCCGGGCTTGATCAGGACTGGTCGAGCGATACCAGGAAGTCCACGCTGCCACTGCCGTCGACAGTCACGAATCCGAGGGACGGAGGCTGCACACCGAAGTCGGTCCACGTCACCGGGATGGAACCCGACGCGATCAATGAGTCACCGGAGTGCAGAACCGTCATGTCGACGGACACGGGCTTGGACTGACCCTTGAGCGTCAGGGTGCCAGGCACCGTCACCGTCGCGGTTGTCCCATCCGTCGGCACCGACGACAGATCCACCGGCGAATCCATCGTGAACGTCGCCGTCGGGTAGGTACTGGTGTCCATCACGTTGCCCGTGAACTGGCTGTCACGCCGGTCCGAGTCGGTCTTGATGCTCGCTACCTGCACGGTCACTTCGCCGGCCGTGAGCTTTTCACCGTCGACGGTCGCATTACCACTCACCTCTCCTGTGGTACCTACGACAGTGACACTCGATCCGTTGAGAATCTCGTGCACGGTATATCCGGCTGCTGTCTGGTTGTCCCCTTGTCCAGCGACGACGGTCCAGGCACCGTCGATCGACCCGGACGCCGCCTCGGCACCTTCCGTAGACACCACGGCTGCGGGAGCGTCATCTTCTGCGATGAACTTCCCGTACGCCCACGGCCCCACGAGCAGGGCAAGCACGACCACAACTACTGCTCCGCCGATCCACCAGATCTTTTTCATATGTTCGACGATAGTTGCAGCTTCAACGGATGTCAGGGGTTGCGCGCTGTGGGAACTCTGTGAATGCGCTCCGCACTGCCTGAAAACGCGAGGTAGTTCGCACCAATCGTTCCCGAAAGCTCGCTCACAAATCCGATCCGGATCGCGAGATGCCAGAGCCAAGACAAGGTTGCGGCCTCGACCTCGAGTGAAGTCGGGGCCGCAATCCTGCCTACTCGTTCGGGCCTCGAGCAATCACGTTGCTCGCGGGCCGGATGATCAGTTGTCGCTTACCGAATTACCTTTCGGGACAGCAGGATCCGCAGAAAGCAAGCGCTTCGTGGCTAGGCGCAGGCGCCGTTTCACCTCGTCGACTGACGTGTCCCCATTCAGCCACCCGACAACGCTGGCGCCCCACAGGGTTTCCAGCATGCCCAGTGTGCGTGACTGCATCGGAGTGGAAGGATGATCGGGGCCCCACGCCTGAGCCGCAGCAATACGGGTGAAGGGCATGGACCATTGCGCTATCTGGTTCTCTTTTGCAGGACGCTCGACGCGATCGGGGTCGTACTCGCGCAGCGTTTTGTGCACTGACATCGCAGCGTGGGCGAACCCTGGATCCCGGACCATCCCCAGGAATGCCCGGACCAAGACCTCTCCGGCCCGGCCCTCCGCCGTCCGCTGTCTCGGCGGACGGCGGAGTAGATCCTCAGCCAGGGAATGCAGTTCCGACTGAACGGCTGCAGTGATCAGTTCGTCCTTCGATGCGTAGTACTTGTACAGGGTCGACAGGGCGGTTTGGGCAACGCGAGCGACTTCCCGCATCTGCACGGCCTCGTAGCCACCTGCGGATGCCAACTCGCGGGTCGCTTTCACGACTCGCTCGACGCGGAATGCCTTGGCCTCGGCTGTACGGCCATTCACCTTCACTGCGGCCATCCAGTCTTTCCCCAATCATGTACCGAAGCTGACACTGTCATGTCAGACACCACGATATCGCCCCAGCACCGACACCAGCACACGCACTCAGGGCAGCAACTTCCCCTTCATCAGGCATTCACGAATCAGGACGGAACCTGGGCCATGAAGATGGACGGGTGCAGACCGTCAGCCAGTGGACGGAAGTCCTTCTCTACCTTTGCGGCCAGGTCGTCGAGGTTCCACGGTCCATCGGAGGTGACCGTGGAGACGATCTCGGGGTTGTTCCACAGTTTGACGTCGTAGCCCATGGCGCCGATCGTACGGCCGGACAGCCAATCGGAACTCGTACCGGCAAGGTACGCGACGATGGGCGCGATGTTGTCCGGCGAGACGGAGTCGTCGAGGCCACCTCCCATGCTCTTCTCCTCGGGCACGGTTTGCGTCAGACGGGTAACGGCGCCGGGAGCGATAGCGTTGACCGTAACGCCGTATCGCCCGAGAGCGTTGGCCGTGGACGCAGTCAAACCGATGATGCCCATCTTGGCTGCGGCGTAGTTCGGCTGGCCCGGCGAGCCCTGCAACGCGGAATCGGAGGTGAAGTTGATGATGCGGTACTGGCCCTCCGGGTTTCGCTGCGATCGCCAATAGGCTGCCGCCGGCTTGATGGTGCTGAAGTGGCCACGTAGATGAACTCGGATGACTGCATCCCAGTCTTCTTCCGGGAGGTTGAAGATCATCTTGTCACGCAGAATTCCCGCAACGTTGACAACAATATCCAGCTTGCCGTAATGCTCCAGCGCGAGATCAACCAGGCGTTGACCGGTTGCGACATCGGCGATGTCACCGCCGTCCGAAACGGCCTCGCCGCCACCGGCAACGATTTCGGCAGCGATATCACGCGCCGGCCCTTGGTCCCCGCCCTGACCGTCCGTAGACGAGCCGAGGTCGTTGATGACAAGTTTTGCGCCTTCGGCGGCGAACAATCTGCTGATCGACGCGCCGATGCCTCGGCCGCCGCCGGTCACGATCGCTACGCGACCTTCGAGTGAACCCATGAATCTTTCCTTTGTTCAGGCCACGACAAACATCGCGACGAGTCTGTAACGGGGTGGAGTGTCAGTTGATTGCGGCGGTGCCGTCAGTGGATTGTGGCTGTGCCGTGGTCGATGACCACGTCACCGATGTCGTCGACCGTCCGGAACCGAACACCGCTACCGTCAACCCAGATCGAGGTTGTGATCGCCTGTCCGGGCAGCAGAGGCTTGGTGAACCGCCCCGACATCCCCGTGAAACGGGTCGGATCCGAATCGGCCACAGCGTGCAGGAGAGCCCGACCGACGTAGCCATAGGTGCACATGCCGTGCAGGATCGGGGTGGAGAACCCGCCGCGGGCGCTGAAGGACGGGTCCGAATGCAGGGGATTCCGGTCGCCGCTGAGTCGGTAGAGCAGCGCCTGGTCCGGCCGAGTTGTGTATGTGACAACGTGATCCGGCTTGTGGGTCGGCAATTCCCAGGTGGTTGACGGCCCGCGATCGCCGCCGAACCCTCCGTAACCTCGGAAGAACGACCCGGACTCGATGGTTCCCACTACCTGGCCGGCAGAGTCGCGAGCAACAATTTCCGTCACGAGCAAGGCACCGGATCCCTTGTCGTATACGCCGGTGATCGTGCGAGTGGTTTCCACGCGACCGTCAGTCGGGAGCGGGCCCGTCAGGTTGAACGCCTGCGACGCATGCAGGAGCTTGCTGTAGTCGACATCGTCGGGTAGCGAGGGGCCGTCTCCGCCGCCCGAGAACACGACATTGGCGAACGTCGGGAGAACCTTCTGCGCAATGCCCTCACTGTTTTCCGTGGTGAACTCCAGCTCGTCGAGCGGGTCGGCCTGACCAGCGCCGACGCCCAGGGCGTACAGCAGTGCGTCTGTCGACGTCCACGTCTTCCAGACAGGCTTGCTGGTGAGTCCGACGAGTGAGCTATCGATCGGCATGTAGGACCTCAATTCCATCCAAGTAGGTATTTGCAGGAGCGAAGCGGGGTTACCGGACGGTTTGTGCAATTCCGTCCATATGGTCGGAAAGCGTTGTCCAACAACTTACTACACTTAAAGAGAACACGTTACGTATGTGGTTGGCAAGCCTCCCACCGAAAGTGATCAAACGGATTTTTCGGACTTTTCGACCAGACCTTGACATCCGACATGAACTGGATCACTCTAATCCTGACAGAACGCGTTCCGTTTAAGCGAACTACCCAGAACCCGTTCGGATCAAAAAAGACGTAACGGAAGGTATTCCGTTGAAGTAGCCCAACGGAACGCGTTCCTTTTAAACGACGTTACGGAACATATCCGTCGAAACGAACTTAACGGAACGTATTCCGTTGAGAGCCTTGATGACCCATCGCAGAGCCACCAGACGAAAGGACTGTCCCTTGACAGGGCCTCTACCGGTTCCGACCCCAGCCACCGCTCCCTATTGGGAGGGTGCGCAGCGGGAGGAACTCACCATTCAACAATGCCAGTCGTGTACCCAGCACTACTTCTATCCACGGCCCTTCTGTCCGTATTGCAACTCCGATGACGTGGTGTGGACCCCCGTCACCGGCCGAGGCCGACTGGTGTCCTACGTCATCAACTATCGACCGACTCCCCCCTTCGACCCCGAGACTCCCATCGTCGTCGCCCTGGTCGAACTCGAGGAGGGACCTCGAGTGATGAGCAACGTGATCGGGGTGGATCCCGAGCCTGAGAACCTTCCGATCGGCCTACAGCTCGAAGTCACGTTCGTCGAACGTGGAGACATGAAACTCCCTATGTTCACGCCGTTGCAGGAGTCGGCCCGATGACATCAATGCACAACGGAAACATTGCGATCGTCGGCGCGTCGGAGACCACAGAAATCGGTGTCTTGCCGGACATGTCCGTCCTCGATCTACATGCCAACGCCGCCCGCAACGCAATGGCCGACGCCGGTCTCACACCGTCGGACATCGACGGCGTCGCCACCACCGGACTGATGTCCCTCGAGGTCTCTCACCACCTGGGCATAACCCCTCGCTGGCTGGACGGAACAGGCGTCGGCGGTTGCAGTTTCATGCTGCATGTACGCCATGCGGCGGCCGCCATTGCGTCTGGTGCCGCCGACGTTATCCTCGTGACCCACGGAGAGTCCGGCAGGTCCCGCGTCGGCACGCCACCATGGCCGCTGACCTTGAGCTCCATGACCGGTCAATTCGAGAATGTCTACGGCGCGACCATGCCGTATTCGACCTTTACTCTTCCTGCCCTTGGCTTTCTGCACGAGCGTGGAATGACCGTTGAACACATGGCTGAACTGGTTGTTTCGCAGCGTAACTGGGCGCTCGACAATCCCCGGGCTTTCCGCCGCAAGCCGACGTCGGTAGACGAAGTGCTGGCCGGTCCGCGCGTGGCGTACCCGTTCACCCGTGACATGTGCTGTGTGCTCACCGACGGCGGTGGCGCCTTGATCCTCACCAGTGCAGAACGAGCAGCAGATATGCCGGGATCCGATCGGCATCTCTACCTACTCGGATCCGGTGAATCCGCCGAAGCTCCAATGGTTTCGCAGTTGCAGGATCCCGGATCGTTCGGCGGATTCCGTCGCGCAGGCGCCGAGGCCTTCGCCACCGCGGGAATCACTCATGCCGACGTCGATCATCTGATGGCGTACGACGCCTTCGCCCACGTCCCGCTCTACATGCTCGAGGATCTCGGATTTGTCGGCTTCGGCGAATCGGGAGACTTTGTCGCCGAAGGACATACATCCAAAGGCGGTCGACTTCCGATGAACACCAACGGCGGTGGGATGTCGTACACCCACAGCGGTATGTACGGGATGTTCGCCATCCAGGAGGCTGTGCGCCAACTACGCGGGGAAGCGTGCGAGCAGGTTCCCGACGTCGAAATCAGCTTCGTCCAAGGAGTCGGGCTCTACTTCGGTGCCGCGGGCAGTTTGGTCCTCTCGAACCGGCGTCCGTAAAGCGGGAATCTTCGGCGAGCCGACCGCTGCACCCGACGATCAGGAACGTCGTCGACTGAACCACCCACCCCGCTGGGGCCACAGAAAGGTACCTGCATGACCACCTCACTTCCATCCACCGAGCACCCGCTTACAGCGCCGGACATCGATATCACCAGCGTCGAGTTCTGGAGTCGGCCCTTCGCCGAGCGGGACAAGACATTCGAATGGCTGCGCAAGAATGCCCCGGTGAGCTGGCACAAGCCGCTGGACCGCCCGCACTTCAAGCCCGACCACGGCGAACCCGGGTTCTGGGCTGTCGTGAAGAGTGCGGATATCGCGTTCATCAGTCAGAACCACGAAATCTTCAGCTCCGATCCGCTCCGGTGGCGGGGAGTGGGGTTCGCACCGAACGATCCGGAAATATACGGGGCCCCGAACTTCGTGATGATGGATCCGCCCGATCACACTCGATACCGCCAGATCATCAGCTCCGGGTTCACGCCGAAAGCTGTCAAGCGTCTGCGCGACAAGATCGAAGAACGCGCCGAACAAATCGTCGATCGAGTAGTCGGCGCGGGCGAATTCGACTTTGTCACCGAAGTCGCGTCGAAGCTGCCGATGCTCACGATCGCCGATCTCGTCGGCGTCCCGGAAAGCCTGGTCCAAGAATTCGCGAAGGCCGGCGACAACCTCGTCGGAGCCGCCGACCCCGAGGTGTGCCCCGAGGCAATGTCCCCGAACGAGTTCACGGTGCAACAGATCGCGATCTTGTCGGAGATGGGCAACGACCTGGTCAATTTCCGTCGCAAGAACCCGGCCAACGACATCGCCACGGCCATGGCCAACACCGAATTCGACGGTAAACCGCTCTCCGAGCTCGAAGTCGGTTCCATGATGCTCCTGCTCAGCGTCGCCGGCAACGACACCACCAAGCAGACCACCAGCCACACCGCCATGTCACTGGCCAAGCATCCGGACCAGAAGCGATGGCTGACAGAAGACTTCGACGGCCGCATCGCGCAGTCGATCGAGGAGTTCATTCGCCACGCCTCGCCCGTCCAGGAATTTGCGCGCACGGCCACTGCGGACGTCGAGGTCGGTGGAACCCAGATCCTCAGGGGCGACAAGCTCGTCATGTTCTACTGCTCGGGCAACCGTGACGAGGACACCTTCGACGATCCTCATCGGTTCGACCTCCAGCGCAGCCCCAACAACAACCATGTTGCCTTCGGCGGTGGCGGGGTCCACTACTGCCTTGGCCACATGGTCGCCAAAGCCCAACTGCGAGCACTGTACTCACAAATACTCACCAAACTCCCCGCCATGGAGGTGGGCGAGCCGGTGTACCTCTTCAGCGAATTCATCAACGGGATCAAGCACCTCCCGGTGCGCGTGTAACAAACCCCAGTAAAGAACAGGAACGGCGCTATGAAAATCATTGTCGATCGCGGACGGTGCACAGGAATCGGAATCTGTGAATCCGTAACCGAGGATTACTTCGAGGTCGCCGACGACGGATCACTGATTCTTCACAAGGAATTGGTCGATGCCGGCGACGAGAACCTCGTCCGGGAAGCCGTTCGTGCGTGCCCGGCCAAAGCACTGACCCTCGACGAGACATGATCGTGAGCGCAACAGATATCGATCGCGGTGCGGGGCTCGTTGTCGTCGGAGCGTCACTGGCCGGTCTGCGGGCCGCGGAGTCTGCCCGTCTGGCAGGGTACGAGGGACCGATCACTCTGGTCGGCGACGAATTCCACCTTCCCTACGACCGCCCACCCCTGAGCAAGCAGTTCCTGAAAGACGGCGCCGAGGTCGACTTTCACACCACCGCCGAGGAGCTCGCCTCCCTGGATGTGAAACTTCGCCTCGGGGCACCGGCGACGGGACTGGATCCCGCATCGCACCGCGTGCGTGTCGGAGACAGCGACTGGATTCCCTACCAGAAGTTGATCATTGCGACAGGTGCGTCACCCCGCTCGTTGCCCCACGCACCGGATTTGGACGGCGTTATCGGGCTTCGCACGATCGATGACGCACTCGCACTCCGCGAAAGACTGCGCCCCGGAACAAAGCTCGTGATAGTCGGCGCCGGATTCATCGGGTCCGAGCTAGCGTCGTCCGCCCGAGACCGAGGCGCAGACGTGACGATCGTCGAAGCTGCGCCCATTCCACTGGTCCGCGCAGTCGGCGAGACCGTCGGCCAGGCACTCGCGAAGTTGCACGAACGCAACGGAATTCCGCTCTTGTGCAACGTCCAGGTCGAAGAGCTGATCGGCACCACCCATGTCGAGGCCGTCCGGCTCAGTACCGGCACTTCGCTGCCCGCTGAACTCGTCGTCGTCGGTGTGGGAGCGGCTCCCGCAACCGGGTGGCTGGCAGATTCGGGCATCGAACTACATCCAGTGGACGGCGGGGTGATGGCAAACGAGTTCCTTCAAACCTCGCTCGAAGACGTCTATGCGGCAGGCGATGTGGTCCACTGGCCCAACCCCGCGTTCGACGGACTCTCGGTGCGGCTGGAGAACTGGACGAATGCTGCTGATCAGGCGAATCAGGCGGCTGTCAATGCCGTCGCGCCAGAGGACGCCAAGCCTTACGAGACCGTGCCCTACTTCTGGAGCGACTGGTACGAGAGCCGAATCCAGTTCGTAGGCACCGCAGTCGCCGACGAAGTTGTCTTCGCTTCCGGCGATCCGGAGGCTGACAAATTCGTAGCGCTGTACCGCTCGGGCGACCGCCTGGTCGGCGCCGCCACGCTGAATGAACAACGCAAGATCATGAAGCTGCGCCGCATTATTGCCAAAAAGGGCACCTGGGCAGATGCGCTCGAGCTCCTCAACCCCACGGAGAAGAAATCATGACCACTACCGCAACTGCCGCCGTACTGCGCAACGGCGACGGCAAGTTCGAACTCGAGGAGATCGAGCTCGGGCCGCTGGCATCGGACGAACTTCTCGTGAAGGTAGTCGGCGCCGGGATGTGTCACACCGACCTTCACATACTGAATCCCGATTTGGTCGAGCAGATGGGGCCGATCATCCTCGGCCACGAAGGTTCCGGCATCGTCGAAGAGGTCGGCAGCGCTGTCAGAGGCATCGAGGTCGGTGACCACGTGCTGATCAGCTACGATTCCTGCGGTCACTGCCGCAACTGCCGATCCGGAATACCGTCCTACTGTGACGAATTCATGCCTCGCAATGTCACGGGGCGCCGCCCGGACCTCAGCACGAGCGCAGTCGATCAGAACGGCCTCCCGCTGGCGAACCGGTGGTTCGGACAGTCCTCCTTCGCCACGCACGCCATCGCAACCGAGCGCAATCTGGTCGTCGTGGACAAGGCGCTCCCACTCGAGCTTCTCGGCCCTCTCGGCTGCGGACTGCAGACCGGAGCCGGTTCAGTCCTCAACGAGATGAAACTGGCTGCCGGACAGAGCATTGCAGTGTTCGGAGCGGGCGGCGTCGGCCTTGCTGCTGTAATGGCTGCCAAGGCTGCAGGCGCCCGCGACATCGTCGTCGTCGACCTGGTCGACGCCAGGCTCGAAACGGCGTTGGAGGTCGGCGCTACCCGAACCGTCCGCGGCGACACACCTGACCTCGTCGAAGCCATCAAGAACGGCGGACGCGGACTCGACTTCTCCTTCGAGACAACCGCCGTGGCCTCGGTGATCACGACAGCTATCAAAGTCCTCGACATGCCGGGTAAGGCGGTGCTGGTGGGCGGAGGCGTCGCGAAAATCGAGATCGAACCGATGTTGTTGACCGGCCGGACCGTAACGTACGCCCTGGAAGGAAGTTCGATCCCACAGGTCTTCCTTCCCCAGCTCGTAGATCTGTGGCAGCGCGGTTGGTTTCCATTCGACAAGCTCGTCCAGACCTACCCGCTCGAACAGATCAATCAGGCCGTGGAGGATGCGCTCTCCGGCAAGACAATCAAGCCGGTGCTGACGCCGGCACAACACTGACCACGAAATGGGATCGAGAATGACCTCAACGGATTCGCTAGCTTTATCGGCGGCAGCAACATCGAATGGACGCGATCTCCTCACCACCGGCACCTTCGGCGTGATCAACCCCGCGACCGGCGAGGTATTCGCACAGGCTCCGTCCGTCACACCGGATCAGCTCGACGAGGTGTTCGCCGCAGCTCAGAATGCGTACACGTCCTGGCGGATCAACGAGGAATACCGTCGTGACGCATTGCGCCAAGCAGCAGACGTCATCGAAAGTCGGATCAGCGAACTCGCCCCGATCCTGACCTTCGAACAGGGCAAGTCGCTCGCCGACTCCACGATGGAATTCCATATTGCGGCGACGTGGCTGCGCTACTACGCCGATCTCGAGATCCCGCGGGAAATCATCCGAAACGACGCAGAGGCCTTCGAGGAGGTCACCCGTCGACCGTTGGGCGTTGTCAGTGCCATAACTCCGTGGAATTTTCCGATCACGCTCGCGATGTGGAAAATTGCGCCGGCACTACGGGCGGGCAACACGATCGTCGTCAAACCCTCGCCGTACACACCGCTGGCAACACTTGCCCTCGCCCGAATTCTCCGTGGCACCTTCCCCGACGGTGTGCTGAACGTGGTCACCGGACCTGATCCTCTTGGCGCAACGATGGTTTCACACCCCGTTCCGCGGAAAGTCAGTTTTACCGGATCAACCGCAGTTGGGCGAAAGGTTGCACTCGGGGCTGCCGACGACCTCAAGCGCGTCACTCTGGAACTCGGCGGAAACGATCCCGCCGTCATTCTCGGCGACGTGGACGTGGAGAAGATCGCGCCCAGCCTCTTCCGAAGCGCATTCACCAACAACGGACAGATCTGCCTCGCGATCAAGCGCGTGTACGCACACGAAAGTATCCAGCCCCAACTGGTCGAGGCACTCAGTGCAATCGCCAGATCCGTCAAGGTCGACGAAGGCACCGTCGAAGGAACAGATCTCGGGCCCATCAACAACAAGCCGCAGTTCGAACGAGTCAAGGAATTGATTGCGGACGCGGTGAGCAACGGTGCACGGGCCACCGCCGGCGGCAACGCAATTGACAGGGACGGCTACTTTCATCAGCCGACCATCCTCGACCAGGTCGACGACGGAATGCGCATCGTCGACGAAGAGCAATTCGGCCCCGTGCTTCCCATCATCTCGTTCCGAGACGAAGCCGACGCCATCGTCCGCGCCAACCGAAGTGAGTACGGCCTCACCGCATCCGTGTGGTCGGGCGATGCCGACCACGCCGCTCAGCTCGCACCGCAATTCGACGCCGGGCAAGTCTCGATCAACGTGCACGGCGCAGGTGTCGTACCTCACCTCCCCTTCGGCGGACACAAGCACAGCGGCATCGGAGTGGAAAACGGCCCTTGGGGTCTCCACAGCTTCACCGAACTACAGGTGATCGCCGGCCCCTCACGCCAGTAGCGGCATGCCTCCCATTCTGATCGTCAACCGGATGATCGATCGATAAAGATGCGGCGATCGGTCAGCCCTCGGCAACCAACGTCCAGAGAGTTGGACGTTGGTTGCCATCGGACTTCCAGTGGTGAGGGTGATCAGAACACGTTTGCGGCACCGACGACGCACACACTCGAGAAATTACGAACACTTCGCACTAGTCACCAAAATCCCTCCAGAAAAGAGGACACTCATGTCTACCGTGGTCAACAGCGAGCGCGAGGATCCCCAACAACCGCCTGATCCTTCAACGCTTGGGGCCTGGCTTCTGGGCCAACGGGACCCCACTCGGCCCGCGATCGTAATCGACGGCAGGACAAAAACTTTCGGCGAGCTCATCAGCAAGGTCAACCAGCTCAGCAACAAGTTCACCGCTGTGGGCCTGAGCAAAGGCGACGTCGTCGCGGGTCTGCTGCTGAACGGTGCCGAGTACTACGAAATTGCCCTGGCCTGCATGCAGAGTGGTTTGTATTTCGTTCCGATCAATACCCATCTCGCTGCGCCCGAAGTTGAATACATCGTGCGCGATTCCAACGCGTCCGTAATCATCGCGCACGCAGAACTCGCCGACAAGGTTGTCGGCCGGGTCGAGGACGCCGTGCCGCACCGCGTGGTTGTCGGTAGCGCGCCGGCCGACTGGTCCAGCTACGAATCCTTCACCGACGTCTCGGACGACACTCCCGCCGCACGGTCGCTCGGTTCGCTGATGATGTACACGTCCGGCACCACTGGGCGACCCAAGGGCGTACGCCGACCGCTACCCGATGCAACGCCTGAGAGTTCTCTCGACGCGGGTGCCCAGCATTTGTCCACAGTCGGGATTCCCCCGGGGACACCTGGACGTCATTTGGTTTGCTCGCCCGTGTATCACGCTGCGCCCGGCGGCAATTCGCTGATGATTCTGCATGCCGGCCACACGCTGTACATCTTGCCGGGCTTCAAAGCCGAAGATGTTCTTCGGTCGATCAGCGAAAACGCAATCACCAGCTCCCACATGGTTCCGACGCACTTCCAACGACTCCTCGATTTACCGGCCGGCGTCCGTGTCGGTGCCGACGTCTCGAGCATGCAGGCTCTACTTCACGCCGGCGCTCCGTGCCCGGCGGCGACCAAGCGCGCCATGATCGAGTGGTTCGGGCCGGTTCTGTGGGAGTATCTCGGCTCCACGGAGGGGCACGCCGCCACATGCTCCACGCAAGAGTGGCTCGAACATCCGGGCACTGTCGGGCGCCCGGCGCCGGGCGCCGTAGTGCTCCGGGGACTGGACGGAGAACAGGCTCCCCCAGGGGAAGAGGGCACGATCTACTTCAAGTCCAACCCGTTCGAATACCTGGGTGACCCGGAGAAGACCGCTGCGGCGCGTTGGGGCGACTTCGCCACGTCCGGAGACGTCGGACGCTTCGACGACGACGGCTACCTGTACGTACTGGATCGCCGTGCAGACTTGATTCTCACAGGTGGCGTGAACGTCTACCCGGCGGAGGTCGAGGGCGCACTGCTCGAGCATCCCGGAGTCGACGATGTCGGAGTCATCGGCGTGGCCGACCCGGAGTGGGGCCAGAAAGTGGTGGCGGTTGTCCAGTTGGCATCCGGATTCAACGGCGACGACGACCTTCGCACTGCGCTGGACCAGCACGTACGTGATCAGATCGCCGGATTCAAACGACCGCGCGAATACATCTTCGTCCAGGACTTTCCGCGATCGGCCGCCGGCAAGGTGTCTCGCGCAAAACTGCGGGAACTCGCCAACGGTCAGTAGTGCTTGTCCGGCAGCGCTTTTCAGTCCCACAGGCTTTTCAGTTTCTCAGAACACAGGTAGGGCCGCCCGACAGAAACAGATCCCCAGGAGAACGACAACGGTCCCAACCGTCGAAGGCACGGACGGCTTGTCGTTGAGCGGGTTTTACATCGCGACTGGGGCGTGCCCTCCCTATGAGAACGAGAGCGGCTCCCGATCTCCCCTGAGGTCGGGAGCCGCTCTCGTCCTATCGACGGATTTCTGCCCAATCCGAATAGTTGTTTCTTGATTCCGCAATACGTTCGGAGCGACGGATCCGCCCGGCTGCCGATCAGGTCTACATGTCGAGCCTTCGCCGGCTTCGGCGCGTATGGACCCACCTACAAAAAAGCTCCCCACCTGTGTGAACAGGTGGGGAGCTTTGGCGGTGGCGGAGGGATTTGAACCCTCGGACGGGGGTTACCCGTCACACGCTTTCGAGGCGTGCTCCTTAGGCCGCTCGGACACGCCACCGTTGGTGACTTTACCGGATGGTGTGCCCGAGACCGAAATCGCCTGGTGGCGGATCGCTAGGTCAGCTTGTCCTTGATGCTGGAAGCCGCATCCTTGACCTTCTCACCAGCGTCTTTGACCGCAGATTTCACCTGGTCGCCTTTGCCTTCGTTTTCGAGGTCTTTGTCACCGGTAACACTGCCGGTAGCTTCCTTGGCCTTACCGCCGAGATCTTCTGCCTTGTTCTGAGCTTTGTCTGCGATTCCCACGAGTACTCCCTTGAGTGAACGCGAAACAAATCACCTTCCGGCAATTCGCAGATACCGTGACGGCATCTGCCCTCCACGATGCCTGCGTCTGCCGGTTACTGCCACCCCGATGTGGAATCCATCTCGATCGGGAATAGCGAAATCAGGCTCGTTGGCCGCGAAAGAAATCCTCCAAAAGCCCAGCGCATTCGTCTTCGAGCACCCCACCACGCACCTGCGGACGGTACGTCAATCTTCTGTCCCGAACGACATCCCACAGCGACCCCACGGCACCGGTTTTGGGCTCCCAGGCTCCGAAAACGACCCGCGAGACGCGGGCAAGAACCAACGCTCCGGCGCACATCGTGCACGGCTCGAGGGTGACGGCGAGCGTCGCACCCTCCAGTCGCCAACCGTCGCCGTAGACACGTGCCGCCGCCCGCAGGGCCAGAATTTCGGCGTGGGCGGTGGGATCGGAGGACGCTTCCCGTGCATTGGCTGCACGGGCAACCTCGACGCCGTCTGCGTCGAATACCACTGCGCCCACAGGAACGTCGGCGTCCGATGCACTGCGCGCGGCACCGATGGCCGCACGGATCATGCGCTGATCGTCAGCGAGTGACATCTATCGCGGGAGCTTGTCGAGCACCGCAGAGAACTCGGATTCGAATCCGAGTCGCTGCGCAATCATCGCCAACTGCTCGTCGGGATACAGATCAGTATCGGCAGCGATCACCGCGAGGACGGGTTCCGGTAGCCCCAGATCAGCCAGGACCGACAAATCCCCTTCTTCCCATGGCTCCACACTGTCGAGCTCATCCGGATCGATGTCGGGGATTTCGACGTTCAATGCATCGAGGACGTCCGCTGCGATGTCGTAGTCGATCGCTGCGGTCGCGTCGGAAATCAGCAGATGCGTTCCCGTCGGCGCGGGACGCAAGATGACAAAGAACTCTTCGTCGACGTCGAGGAGGCCGAACACGGCACCTGAGCTACGAAGCTCACGGAGTTCGGTTTCGGCGCTTGCCAACGACGTCAGAGCCGCAGAGGTCAACGCCTTGACCGTCCACCTGCCTTCGTCACGTACCACCGCCACGCCGAAGCCTTCGAACTCCTCCGACTGGTTCGAGGAGGCGCTCTTGTTACTCGCGCGCTGTGCACCCATGGCGCAACGGTAGCCCGGCTAGTGCCCGTGAGAGAAGTCCGAGTCCGGATATGCCAACCTGAACGTGTGTCTGCGACCGATTCTGCCCCTCCCGTCTGCGTCCTCGGCCTCGGTTTGATCGGTGGTTCGCTGCTGCGCGCCGCTGCCCGCGCCGGACGTGAGGTGTGGGGTTACAACCGTTCGAGCGAGTCGGCGGACGCGGCGCGTGCCGACGGTTTCGAAGCACACACCGATCTGGCGCTCACTCTTCGGAAAGCTCACGAGACCGGCGCGATCATCGTGATCGCCGTGCCCATGCCCGCTGTCGACGCCACCCTCGAAGCCATTGCCGCACATGCCCCGAACAACCCGATCACCGACGTCGTGAGTGTGAAGGGTGAGGTGAAGGCAGCCGTCGAGCGTCGTGGCCTGAATGCCCGATTTGTCGGCGGCCATCCCATGACCGGAACCTCGGCGTCAGGCTGGGCTGTCGGCGATGCAGATCTGTTCGCCGACGCCGTGTGGGTCGTGGCCACCGACGACGGCGTCGACGCGCAGGTGTGGACGCAAGTAGCGGACCTTGCTCTGGACTGCGGTTCCGTCGTCGTTCCGGCCGAGTCTCTCGAGCATGACCGGGCTGTGGCCCGGATTTCGCATCTGCCGCACCTTCTCGCCGAATCGTTGGCGATTACCGGCGCTGCCGGTGGTGAACTCGCTCTCGGGTTGGCTGCGGGATCGTTCCGCGACGGCACCCGCGTGGCCGGCAGTGCCCCATCTCTGGTGCGGGCGATGTGCGAGGGCAACCGCGACGCCCTCCTGGTCGCACTGGACGAGGCTCTTGCCCTATTGCAGAGCGCGCGAAGCGAACTGCACGCGCACGGTTCGACAGCGGAACTCGTCGATGCGGGATTCGCGGCCCGCGGAGCCTACGAATCGCATGAACGCTGGGACATCACCGATGTGAGCGTCGGAGAAGCCGACTGGATCGACCAGATGCGCGACGCCGGCCGCCGTGGTGGCGTGATCCGGCGACGCCGGTAAATCTGCGCTGCTGGCTAGATCCGGCCGGCCAGTCCGGGGTAATCGAGGATGAATCCTTCGTGGTCGACGGTCACCGTTGCACTCGATACGGGCGAAAGCACGCTGATGCCGTCGGTACCGCTGCTGTAAGTGATCGTTGCGGCCTCGACGCGCAGGTCCAGAAGGTTGACGTACACCACCGGCACCTCGACGTCTTCGGTGTCGTTCTGCAGGCCGAAGCGCCGGATGGGAAGGGTGTTGAAGAACGGGCTGAGGATCACGTCGACGTCGAGCGCACCGGAAAATGAGGAGCGCTGGTGGTTGGCGCCGTTCTCCACCATCCAGGTTCCCTCTTCGTCGCGGCTGATCGACATCTGACGCTCACCCGCAGCGAGGGCGGTTCGCACCGACAACCGGCGCGTGATGCCCGCCTCGTCTGTGACCAGGTCATATGACGCACTGAATGCGGGATGTTCGCTGCACGCGCCACCGATGATCCGGCCTGACGCCTTGATGCGATTGCCGCTCAACTGCACACGTACCGACTCCATGCGAGGAGCGTTGTGCGCCTGCCAGGTCAATACCGCAGGCCAGGATGCGCTATCGGAAGGTTGGATGCTCACCCGACCACGGTAATGGACGATGCCCTCGAGAGCACTGCTGGCTGGTGATTATTACCGCGATCAGGGACCTTTTCGGCGGCGTCGGTGACCTGGGACTGCGTGTGTAAGGCGATTCACAGTCCAATTCGGCGGCCGATACGTGCGGAATGCCGGTACGCAAAAAGTTGTGGCAAAAGCTGTCGGACTTCTCGAGTAACGTGCTTACAAGTCGGTTCGTGAGGAAGGGTGCTGTGACGTCGTCGCAAAGCATGGTGGGGTTGTTTGCCGGTATCGGCGGGCTCGAGTTGGGTCTGTCGGAGCACGGGTGGAACACCGAACTGCTGTGTGAAATCGACCCAGGCGCCCAAGCTGTTCTCCGCTCCCGGTTCTCGGATGTCCCGTTGCACGGCGATGTCACGAAACTGCGCGCGCTCCCCGCCGACATCGACTTGGTGGCTGCCGGCTTTCCCTGCCAGGATCTCTCTCAGGCCGGCAAGACTGCGGGCATCACCGGCGCCCGCTCAGGTCTCGTCGACGAGGTATTCCGACTGGTCAAGCGCAAAAAGGGTCCGCGGTGGCTGGTCATCGAAAACGTTCCCTTCATGCTGCAGCTAGGCAAGGGCGCCGCGATGCGCCACATCACCGACGCCCTCGAAGACCTCGGTTACACGTGGGCGTACCGCGTTGTCGACGCCCGGGCATTCGGCCTGCCGCAGCGCCGCCAGCGCGTCATCATGCTGGCATCGCGTACCGAAGATCCCCGCGAAATCCTCTTCGGCCAAGATGCCGGTGAACGACTGGGCGGCGACCCGGCAGATTTCCCGTGCGGCTTCTACTGGACCGAAGGCACCCGGGGACTCGGTTGGGCAGTCAACGCCGTACCGACGCTCAAGGGTGGATCTTCCGTCGGAATCCCCAGCCAGCCGGCGGTGCGGCTGCCGTCCGGTGAGATCGTCACACCAGGCCTGGTCGACGCGGAACGACTGCAGGGTTTCGATCCCGACTGGACACTGCCGGCCGTCGACGTTCCCGGCCTACGACACAGCCATCGCTGGAAGCTCGTCGGCAATGCCGTGAGCGTGCGAATGGCGTCGTGGGTGGGTAGCCGTCTGGGCGATCCCATCGAATACGACGCCGACAGCGAGACGCCCCTCGAACCTGGCGACGCCTGGCCGAGCGCCGCATGGGGCCGAAACCGCCAAGCGTTCCGCGTCCACACCTCGACGTGGCCCGTTCAACACGACTACGAGGATCTGAGCGGATTCCTCGAAGACACCCGGTTGCTGTCCGCCCGGGCCACTGCGGGCTTCCTCAAACGCGCACGCATGGGCAATCTCCGCTTCATCCCCGGATTCATCGAGGACGTCGAAAGCCATCTCGAGCGGATGGGCGGATATCCCGAGGCAGTTGCATGAGCGGGGCAGTTGCATGAGCGGGGCAGTTACATGATCGAGGACTCACTCTTCCCCGAACCGGAGACCCTGTTTCCGGAACCCCAGCACGAACCACTGTGGGACGCACTGCGACTCGCGGGCGACAAACCTGCCGCAGACGCCGATCGCGGCGAGAAGAAGAACTACGCCCAGCGGCTTTCCAATCAACTCGCGCAGACCGTGGCCGACGCCTTGCGCCCGTTGTACCCCAATATCACCCCCACCGCGACGGGCGAGGGCCAGGAAGCAACGGTGGATGTCGCCAAGGGCCGAAAGCGCTTGGACGTCAAGGCGCTCGACCCCACCCTCGGCTTGATCCTGTGCGTGTCGATCAAGACGTACAACTTCCAGGACTACAGTCCTCGCAGCGGAAAACTCGGCCGCTGGACCAAGAACATTGTCCGCAATGATCACGAATTACGCGGCGAGGCAATGGTTTTGCATCAACGCCAGCCGTACAGCGTTCTGGTCGCCGTGATGTTCGAGCCGTATTCCACGTGCGACGACGGCGACCCCACCAAGACCAGCGACACCGGAAAATCCTCGTTCGCCCACCATGTCACCACGCTGTCGAAGCGTTCCGGCCGCGGCAAGCGTGCCGTCGTCGGCGTTCCGGGTAAGGCGTGGGTTGATCTGGGTGCCGAGGACACACGCTACGACCTCTTCGAGAAGGTGTTCATCGGACTGTACGAAACCGATGGCGCCGTACGCTTTTTCGACGTCGACGAGCCGCCTCCCCGCAACGGTCGCCCCACCGAGACCCAAACACTCTCGTTTGACGATTTTGTCACCATAGTGCACGGTGAAGTGGAGCGTCGCAACAGGTTTGCTCCCACGTGGTCAGACCCGGATGACAGCGACGACTCCGACAGCTGAGCCCGACGAAGGTGAATGAGCGTGCCCGCGACGGATCCGACAACCAGCGCCCGGATGAGCGCGCAACGTCGACGCGACACCAAACCCGAGATCGCGATCCGGCGCGAACTGCATCGGAGCGGGTTGCGGTACTTCGTCGATCGGGCTCCCGTCAAAGGTGTTCGCAGACGGGCCGATTTGGTGTTTCCGCGGCGGAAGGTGGCCGTGTTCGTCGACGGCTGTTTCTGGCACTGCTGCCCGATACACGCGACATACCCGAAGAACAATGCGCAGTGGTGGGCCGACAAGTTGGCCGCCAATGTGGCGCGAGACCGTGACACCGACGCACGCCTGGCCGAACAGGGCTGGACCGTCATCCGCATCTGGGAGCACGAAGATCCGCTGACGGCAGCCGAACGCGTCCGGAACACCCTTCTGGCTCCGTAAGCTTTCAGCGTGACGGAACGCAACGGGGCTCGGTGGGTTTTGGCTGTGGCACTGATTCTCGGCGGAATCGTGTACTCGTCGTGGATTCTGGAGTTCTTCCTCGACACCGGACTCGACCCCGTGACGTCGTTCCTCAGCGAACTCGACGCGGCAAATCAGAAGTACCGCGACGTATTCGGGAATGCCGACATCGTCTCCGCGGTCTTGCTGTTGGTGGCCGCCACGCTCGGGCTACTGGTTACGCAGCGACGCAGGCTTTACGTGACGGGCTGGGTAGCGCTGGCGGTGTTCGGTATGGCGACCATCGCGGACGCGTCGTTTCCGCTGGACTGCTCTGGACCCGATTGTGAGGCAAGCGCACCCGGCGGACTGCTGCCGCAACTGCATCACGTTCATGCCCTGACCAGCAGCGTAGCGGTCTTTGCCATCTTCACCACGATGATCGCATTTACCGTCGGCGCCTTCCGTTATCGCGAGCATCCGTTACTGCGCACCGTCGGATTGGGCCTTCTGATCGTGACTTCCCTTGCGACGGTGTGGATGTTGACAACTAACGGTATTGCGCTCGCCGGCGGAGGTAACCTGGGCTTGGGAATCGCCCAACGTGCACAGGTTTTGGGAATGTCTTTGTGGCTGTGCACCCTGGGTTGTGCGGTAGTGCGGCAACAGGAAAGGTTTTTGAACAGCGATTTCGGGCGATCCTGACATACACGGACCTACCGAAGGGTGTGCCCATGTCACTCGCGTCGACGTTCTTCTCCCACCCGCATCAGGCGTTTACCACGGGGTTTTATCGCAACGAGTCCTTCGACTACGAACTGCGAGTCCTCCTCGGCCATGCAACGTACGGCGGCTCCGATACCGGAGAAGTGCTTGCTGCCATCGCTGAAGTCGGCGACAAAGACCACGAAGGTTGGTACGTCGCGTGGTTCGACCTCGGATCGCGGATCTTCGAGGAAGCCGAGGAGTCCGCCCGTGCCGGACACCCGCGCAGCGCGTCGAGTGCGTACTTGCGGGCGGCGTCGTACTTCGGTGTTGCGGTCAACGCCGTCGACGGACTGCGTGACGATTCGGTTCTTGTTCCCACCTTCCGCCACCACCGCGCCGCGTGGGACGGGTTTGTCGACACCACTTCGCAACCCGTGGAGCGCGTGCGGATTCCGTACGAGGACACCACGATGCCGGGGTACTTCTTCCGCCCGCCCGGAGATGTACGACGCCCGACGCTCATCCTGGTGAACGGCAGCGACGGCCCCATCAGTTCGATGTGGGTCAACGGCGGCGCCGGCGCACTCGAACGCGGCTACAACGTGCTGATGTTCGACGGACCGGGCCAGCAGTCCATGCTGTTCGAGAACAATGTTCCGTTCCGCCACGACTGGGAAGCTGTCATCACCCCTGTCGTCGACTTCCTGATCGACCGACCGGACGTCGACGCGTCGAAGTTGGCGATGTACGGCGTCAGTCAAGGTGGTTACTGGGTGCCGCAGTCTTTGGCCTTCGAGCATCGGATCGCCGCGGCAATCGCCGACCCCGGTGTGGTCGACGTATCCGCGTCGTGGCTCGTCCACATCCCGCGCGGCATGCAGAATTTGCTGGAAGAAGGCAAGGCGGACGCCTTCGACCGCGACATGGCGATGGGGTTGCGAGCGTCGAAGGAAACGGCTCGTATTTGGCGTTTCCGAGCCCGGCCGTACTTGACTGACGGGTACTACAACACTCTCGCCGAGGTTCGGAAGTACCGCCTCGAACATGTTGCGGGCTCGATCACCACTCCCCTGCTGATTACCGATCCCGAACACGAACAGTTCTGGCCGGGGCAATCGCAACGCCTCGCCTCGTTGTCCGGCGGGCCCACCACGCTGGTTCCGTTCACGGCCGCCGAGGGCGCGAGCTTTCACTGCCAGCCGATGGCCCGACGTCTCACCGACCAACGCATGTTCGATTGGCTCGACGAGCAGTTGGGGCTCTAGACCGCCACACCGACCTTCGCCGGACGATTCAGGAGCGTTACACACATCGGGAGCAACAGAACGGTGATCGCGCCCGCGGCCACCAGAATCGACGCGTTGGCCGACGACATCTGACCGGCACTGACAGCAGCTCCGGTGACGGCCACGATCATCGGCAAACCGGTAGCCCCGTACAGCGCGACCTGCGCACTCTCCCTGGCGCTGAAGGGTGGTTCAACCTTTTCGAACTTCGTCGTGAGGAACACTGGCACACCGCGAACCACGACGATGAGAACCAGGAAAGCCAGCAGGGCAGTGGGATTTTCCGCGACCGCCGACACGTCGATTGCCATACCGGACGTGATGAAGAAGATCGGAATGAGGAAACCGAAAGCGATACCGTCGAGCTTGATCTCCAGTCGCTCGTCACCGTCGGGCATCAGGCGTCGCAGAATAAATCCGGCCGCAAAGGCGCCGAGGACAACGTCCAGAGAGAACACGGCCGAGAGCACGCCCAATCCGACCAGCAGCAAGATCGTCAGGCGAACCGTCGTCTGCGCTGTGGTGTCCTCACCGGAACGGACAAGCCGGTGCGTCCACGATCCCCGCGAAATCAGCTTTGTCGGCAGCACCGCAAGAATCACCGCGATCAGCGCGAATGCCGCGAGGACCAGTAGTGACAGGACAGCGCCACGCGCACCGAGTAATACGGCCATCGCAACAACGGGGCCGAGTTCGCCGACAGCGCCGTGGTTGAGGACCGTTCGCCCCAGCCTGGTGTCGAGGATCTTGTTGTCCTTGAGAATCGGCAGCAAGGTACCCAACGCCGTCGACGTCATCGCGATCGCTACCGCCGCTTCTGCGGAAATCACACCCTGCGCCCCCAGTAGCGCGACAATCGCAAACGCCAGAGCGAGGCAGAACAGCCACGTGTACAGCGCTCGCCGACCACCAGCACCGCTCAATTCCTTGCGGTCGATCTCGTAGCCGGCGAGCAAGAACAGCATGCCGAGTCCCAGTTCCCGGAGGATCTCGATGGCCTCGCTGTCCGCCGCCAGGTTGAGCGCAAACGGCCCGACAACCGCGCCGGCGACCAACAGCAGCACAACTTCCGGCACCAGGCGCCGCGGGAACAGGCCCGCGACAAAGGGCGCGAGCGCGGCGATCAGCGCGATCCAGAACAGCGACGAGGCAATTGAAGGCACGGATCATTATCGGGCATTTAGGACAGATGTGCCTGCGATCACGTCAACGGCGCGTCACCACCATGGGTCACTTCCGCCAGAACAGGTGGTGGGTTACCCCACTCGGGCTCGGCACGATCTCGAGATGGAAGCGGTCGCGCAACTCGTCCGGTGAATCCCAGAGACGGAGTCCGGATCCGAGTTCGAGCGGGGAAACCGCGACGTGCATGGTGTCGACAAGATCCGCGTCGAGAAACTCCCTGACTGTGGTCACACCACCGCCGAGCCGGACGTCCTTGCCCTGCGCGGCCTCACGGGCCTGCGTGAGCACTGTCGCCGGGTCTGCGTCGACAAAATGAAAAGTGGTGTCGGACAGAGTGAACGACGGCCTCGGGTGGTGGGTCATGACAAATACCGGCGTGTGGAACGGCGGCTCGTCGCCCCACCATCCCTGCCACTCGAGGTCTTTCCAGGGTCCACGCTGGAATCCGAATTTGTTGCGGCCCATGATTTCGGCACCGATGTTCTGCGCGAAGTCGCGAGTGAAGTAGTCGTCGAGGCCGCGGCTGCCGCCGGGATCGGTTCGATTCGGCCAGCTGGCCGTGGCTCCGGCCCACGCAAACATATCGGAATGGTCGAACCCGAACGGACTCTCGAAACTCTGGTTCTCACCCGCGGCGACTCCGTCGCTGGAGATGTTGAAGTTCTGGACCCGTAGTAGCTGATTCACTGTGCGCTCCCACACTCTCGAGGATGGTGATACCTGTGTTCAGACTCGGCGGAGAGGTCAAACTCATCGCGGCGTATGCATCAAGCCTGATCGTCCATGAGACTGAGCGTCTCCCAAGCCTGCTCGATGCGGCCGGCCGAAAAACGGGAATCGGAGCTTTCGAGCTCGGCGAGGATGGCCTGGACGACGGCGACCATGGCTGTCAGCGATGGGGTCACGTAGACCCCCTCGATCGGAGTGATCACGACGTGATCGGCGTTTGCGTTCAGGGGTGACGAGTGGAGGTCGGTGAGAACCGCAACAGTCGCGCCCCGCTCGTGCGCAAGACGGGTCAGTCCACGCAACGAACGAGTGAGGCGCCAAACATTGATGACGATGACGCAGTCGCGTTCGTCCAGGTGTGACACGTGAACCGTCTGCGACGTTGCGGATCCTGCAGCGAGGTGAATGTCGTATCCGTAAATGGATGCCAGGTAACTGAGTATCTGTCCGGGTCCCGCACCGGATCCGGAGGTGATCACCACGATTCGGCGGGCCGCCTTCATCGCGTCGGCAACGCTCTTGATGGCGGTGACGTTGGCCGCGGACGAGACGGCGGCGATGTTTGACACGTCCTGCCTCAGCATGTGCGCCGCCGCCTCCGTTGATTCGGGACGCTCGGGATTCGTTGTTACGAGTGAGTCGAGATACTCGGTCCGGAGCGCTTGACGAAGATCGCTCCACCCCTCGAACTGGAGCTGCTGCGCGGTCCGCACGACAGTGGAGACATTCACCCCAGCGCGCTCGGCGACTTCGCGGCCGGATGCATAGGAGGCGAACTGCGGCATCTGCGCAAGAACCTGCAGGACTCGATCGGCCTGAGCTCCGAGGTTCGCGCGCTCTGCCCTTTGCGCGAGCATCGTCCCCACCGTCACCTCGAAGTGCCTCTTTTCGCTGCATCTGATACACGGGCATCAAGCGTCGATGACGACCTGAAACACCTCACCGATCGAAGTCACGCTATCACCCACAACTCCCAGGACTTCTCGAGAAAACTCGGCTCGCGCGGGCGCAGTCGAGCGCTTCGTGCCGGCGACGAACGTCGTCGCTGTGGTCCGGCCGCGAGCGACAAACAAAGTGTTGCATGAATCACGATTAAGCATCTAATGTTGCACGCATTCTGGCCGTGGCTGTGGTCGCAAACTTCGATGCACCAACCTGCGACCCAGCCTCGACGAGAGAATTCCCGCAGCTCACAGGCAACAATCAAGCATTTTCAAGGAGAGACTATGCATACTCGGGTAGTAAACGCCCACGCCCTCGAACCCTCGACGGGCGAGCGGCAGAAGAATGCGTGGATCGATATCGCCGACGGGCGGATCGTCGACAGCGGAGTGGGGCAGCCGCCCGCTTCGCACGGTGACATTCGAATCATCGATGCCGGTGGGGGCACCGTCATGCCCGGCTTGGTCGATGCCCACGTGCACATACTGGTGACGACGACAAATACCTCCGAAATTGCCGGCTGGGCGCCGAGTTACACGACTTCGAGAGCGCTGCGCTCAGCGGGCGACATGCTCCGACGCGGTTTCACGACCGTGCGTGATGTCGGTGGCGCCGACCACGGAATGGCCCGAGCCTTGCAGGAAGGCTTGGTGCCTGGGCCGCGACTGATCTTCGGAGGTAAAGCACTTTCGCAGACCGGTGGCCACGGAGACTTCCGCTCTCTCAATGACACCTCTGCGCCCTGCTGTCAGCTGAAACCCGACTTCGGCCGCATCGCGGACGGCGTCGATGCCGTCCGCCACGCGGCCCGGGACGAGTTTCGCAAGGGCGCGCATCACCTCAAGCTTGTTGTCTCCGGTGGGGTCGCATCCCCGACTGACGAGATCTCAGCTGTCCAGTACACGGAGGAAGAGATACGTGCGGCTGTCATCGAGGCCGAGAACCACAATCGGTACGTCACGGTGCACGCCTACCACCCACGCTCGGTGAATCAAGCGCTGAGGGCCGGAGTGCGATGCGTCGAGCACGGCAACCTCATCGACGACGAGTCGATCCGCCTGCTCGTCGAGAACGACGCCTTCCTGGTACCGACGATCATCACGTACAAGGCGATGCACGAGGCCGGTGCCGCATCCGGCCTGTCCGCAGGGTCACTGAAGAAGCTCGACGAGGTTCGCACAGCGGCCGTCAGTGCGCTCGAACAGGCCCACCGGGCAGGAGTCAATCTCGTCTACGGCACCGACTTGCTCGGGCATCTGCAGACGCGACAACTCGAAGAGTTCACGATCCGCGCGCGCGTTCAGCCGATCCTCGATGTGATCCGCAGCGCCACCAGCACTGCTGCTCGCCTGCTCGGCATGGAAGGCGAGATCGGCACACTCGCCCCGGGTGCTCACGCGGACCTCCTCGTATTGGACGGGGACCCAGTCGAGGATCTCACTGTCCTCACCACTCCGGAGCGGTACTTGCGGCACGTGATCCACGGCGGCGGTGTGACCGATATCGCGACAACTCGGTAACTGAATCGGAACTCGTCGGACGTACCGTGTCGAAGTGACGGACATAACAGCGACTGAACCCGTGTGAAAGTGTTCAGAGACTACAAGGTTCAGAGGATACAAGAAAGCCCCTCACCTGCTGGTGAGGGGCTTTCTGTTGTGCGCCCGAAGGGATTCGAACCCCTAACCTCTTGATCCGTAGTCAAGTGCTCTATCCGTTGAGCTACGGGCGCATGTTCTGTTGTCTTGCTGGTCTTGCGTGTCTTGCCGTCGTACTTTCTATCATTTCTTACCCGCCGGTCAAAATCACCGGCGTGGCGGAGGCGAGAGGATTTGAACCTCCGGTCCCTCGTAAAAGGGACAACTCATTAGCAGTGAGTCCCATTCGGCCGCTCTGGCACGCCTCCCTGGGGGTTCCGATCCTTTCGGACCGCCGGGACGAAAGATTACACACTTCTCACCACCAAAGGCAAAACGAGTGGTCAGAGGCCCGACAGCTGGCGTTATCGCAGGTTGCCGTCGAACCAGTCGAAGATCCGGGTGCGGGCGTCGATGATCGCGGCTGCACACGGGTCGTCCTCGTCCCGGCCTTCCGGCACCTGGGGTGGTTCGTCGGCTCGATGCGACAGCCCGGTGTAACTCACCACCAAGGTCGCCACGTCGGCCTTGGCCGTCGCTTCCCTCAATCGGTTGACGTGCTCGGGCGGGGTGTCGGGGTCGTCCTCGCCGAAGAGTGCGAGCCACGGAGCTTGCAGAGACCGTGCGGCGTCGACCAATGCCTGCGCGTCGACGGACAGGGATTCGACGATCCCGCGGGCAGCGACACTCACAGCGGCACCTACAGGTCGACTGGTTGCGACGAGCATGGCCGCGGTGCCGGCCGCATCGAAGCCGAGGACTCCGACCGTATCGGCCGGCACGTCCCGGCCCGTCAGCCAATCGAGGGTCGCATCGACGTCGGCAAAAAGGTTGTCACCGAAAACGTCGCCCTGGATGTGCTCGGGCTCGCGGTGAAACAGATGCGGGGCGACGGCCAACCAGCCGTCGAGAGCGAGGGCCGCCATCAACTCCAGGAGCGCTTTGCTGAACTGCCTCGCTTCGTGCAATACGACGATCGCGCCACGGGTCGGGCCGTCGGGTTCCACCACGGTCAGTGGCACAGTGGCGACGCCGCCGTCGGCCACCCGCAGATTCGCGGCATCTCGGAACATTCCCGACATGTTCCTACTCTGACACGTGGACGGCTCGAGCGCACCGAATGCGAGCGCGCATAATCGGACTGTGACCCCACACATTCGCCCCGACCTCGCTTCGATCCCCGCCTACGTTCCCGGACGCAATTTTCCGGGCGCGATCAAACTCGCGAGCAACGAAACGACACTGGGCCCGTTGCCCAGCGTCCGCGATGCCGTCGCCGAGGCCGTCGGGCACGCGAATCGTTACCCCGACAACGGCGCGGTGGCATTGATCGAGACGCTGGCGTCATTCTTGAACGTCGAACCGGCAAACGTCGCTGCTGGTTGCGGCTCTGTGACACTGTGCCAGGAGTTGGTGCAGGTCACGTGCGATCCGGGCGACGAGGTCATCTACGCGTGGCGCTCCTTCGAGGCCTACCCGGTGGTGACTCAGGTTGGCCACGCGGTGTCCGTGAAGGTTCCCCTGGCTGAGGATTTCGGGCACGACCTCGACGCGATGCTTGCCGCGATCACGGACCGCACGCGCCTGATCTTCATCTGCAACCCCAACAACCCGACCGGCAACGCGCTGTCGAAGAAGGAACTCGAAAAGTTCCTCGACGCCGTCCCGCCCCGCGTCGTCGTCGCGCTGGACGAGGCGTACTACGAGTACTCCCGTTCCGATGCCGATGGCATCGAGCTTTTCCGCGATCGCCCGAATGTGGTTGTACTGCGCACGTTCTCGAAGGCGTACGGATTGGCCGGGATTCGGGTGGGTTACGCGGTGGCCCATCCGGAAATCATCGTCGCGCTCGGCAAGGTCCACACACCGTTCTCGGTGAGCGCGCTCGCGCAGACCGCCGCCATCGCGTCGTTGGCTGCTGCCGACGAGCTCCTCGCCCGCACCGACGCCGTCATCGCGGAGCGGACTCGCGTTCGAGCCGCGCTGATCGAGGCCGGCTACACGGTTCCCGAATCGTCGGCGAATTTCGTCTACCTACCGCTCCGTGAACTCTCCCCCGGTTATGCCGACGCAAGTACCGAAGCGGGCATCCTGATCCGCCAGTACGGCACCGAGGGCGTCCGCATGACCATCGGCGACCCGGACGAGAACGACGCCTTCCTTGCCTTCGCCTTGACGGAAGAAGCAAAGCGTTTGGCGGGAATCGGCGTCAGCGCGTGACACTTGATACATAACTGTTACGCCCAGCCCTAGAATTCGTTCTCACGGCCAGGCACACTCAGGAAGGCTCAAAACCGGTCCGGACGAAGGAGCACGACGTATGACGCGAGGCATCACACGCGCCTGTGCTGTGCTCGCGACTTCTCTCCTCGCAACAACCGCTACCTCCCTGGGTGTGGCCGGTGCCGATGTAGTTAGGACTCAAGGCACCGATACCCTCTCCGTCCGCTTGCTCGCGTTCAACGACCTCCACGGCTCGCTGCTGCCACCCGAAGGCGAACGCAGCAAGATCATGCAGGCCGACGGTTCGCACACCCCCGCGGGCGGCGCCGCCTACCTCGCTGCGTACGTGTCCCAGCTGCGGGGCCAGGCATCGAATTCGCTGCTGTACTCGGTCGGTGACAACTGGGGATCGTCCGCGCTGGAATCGGCGATGTTCAACGACGAACCGACAGTCGAACTTCTCAACCGCATGCAGATCAACGCGTCGGCGATCGGTAATCACGAACTCGACGACGGGCTCGCGGAATTCCGCCGGATGGAATCGGGCGGGTGCTCGGCGGACAACGCGTGCACCTTCAGTCCGTCCTTCGGCGGAGCCAACTTCCCGCTGATGGCCGCAAACATGACGTACGCCGACGGCACACCGGCAACGCTGCCCTTCACGGTCAACATCGTGGACGGCGTTCCCCTCGGAGTGATCGCGATTGCTGCTAGCAACACAGCTCAGATCGTGGCACCGGACGGCGTCTCGAACCTGAAATTCGGCGACGAGGTCGAGGCAATCGATCGCACCGCAGACGTCCTCGACTTCTTCGGCGTCAAAGCCATCACCGTGTTGCTGCACCGCGGCGACGAACCAGACATCGCGGGTGGCCCCAACGACTGCAATGTCACGTCGGGCCCGGCTCGCGACATCGCATTGCGCGCATCCTCGAAAGTCGACGTCATTTTTACCGCGGACAGTCATCAGCAGTACAACTGCGAATATCCCGACCCCGCCGGAAATCCCCGCGTGGTGATGCAGGGCGCGTCGCACGGTCGCATCGTCTCCGTCGCGGACGTCGTGATCGACCGCACCACTCGGGACGTACTGCGAGATCAGACATCGTCGTTCAATCAGATAGTGACACACGATATTTCGCCGGACCCCGATACCGCGGCCCTAGCCGAAAAAGCGTGGGATGCGGCCGCTGAAGTAGCGCAACGTCCGGTCGGGACAAGCACTGCCGACCTGACGCGTGACCAGGTTCCCAGCGGTGAATCCGCCCTCGGCAATCTTGTTGCCGACGCTCAACTGGCGGCAGGTGCTCCGCGAGGGGCACAGATCGCGCTGACCAACCCCGGTGGAATGCGCGAAGACCTGGATGCCGGAACTGTGACGTACCGCCAAGCTCACGCGGTGCAACCGTTCGGCAACAGCCTCGAGGTGCTGTCGATCACAGGCGCCGTACTGAAAAACACTTTGGAACAGCAGTTTCAATTCTCGCCGGAATACGCGGCGTTCGAACGAATCCTGGCCCCGTCAGCTGGTTTCACGTACGCCCTCGATCGCAAGGCTCCCGCAGGCTCACGAATCTCGGATATGCGCCTGAACGGGGAAAACATCAACCCAGACGCGGTTTATCGTGTTGCCGTCAACAAGTTCCTCGCCGAAGGCGGCGACGGGTTCACTGCCCTTCGCAGCGCCACGGAAATGGCCGGAGCAGGAACCGACCTCGACGCCCTGGTTGCCCTGTTCACCTCCGGCTCACCGGTCTCGGCGCCGGCCACCGATCGCATCCGCGCAGTCGGCTGAATAGGCATCAGCGAGCCGATTGCCTAGTCTCGACTGGTGATCATCGCGACCCATAACGGCAAGTTCCACGCAGACGACGTCTTCGGCGTATCGCTCCTGAAGCAGCTGTACCCCGACGCCACCGTCGTCCGCACCCGTGACGAGGACGTCCTGAACAGCGCAGACATCGTGCTCGACGTCGGCGGACGCTACGAGCCGGCAGCCGGCCGGTTCGACCACCATCAGCGCGGCGCGGGCGAACGCAGCAACGGCATCCTGTACTCGGCCTTCGGGTTGCTGTGGCAGGAATACGGCCTGAAGTTCTGCAACGGCGACGAGTCCGTGTGCCGCCGCATCGACGGCCGCCTGGTCGAGGGCATCGACGCCGTCGACAACGGCCAGGAGATCTACACCCTCAACGACTTCGGTACCAAGCCTTTCGACTTGTCGTCGGTTCTGGATCTGTTCAATCCCATCTCGTCCACGGACGAGGAGTTCGACACGCAATTCGAGCTCGCGGTTGTTCTCGCAACGCAGATCCTGATTCGCTTGCGCGCCAAGTACGCCGGTGACGCAGCGGCCGAAAAGGAATTCGCCGACACGTACGCCAAGGCTTCGGATCCGCGGTTCGTCGTGCTGGAACGCTTCATTCCGCACGGCCGCGCAGCGTCGGCTCAGCCGGAGCTGCTGTTCACGATCTTCCCGAACACCAACGGCGGCTGGTCCATTCAGACCGTCAAGCCGGCTGATTCCAAGTTCGGTTCGCGAAAGCTGCTGCCGGAGGGGTGGCGCGGCCTCAACGGTTCGGATCTGGCGGCCGAAACCGGCGTCGACTCGTCCGTGTTCTGCCACAAGGCCGGATTCATCGCTGCCGCGCACACTCGCGACGATGCCATGAAGCTGCTGGAATTGGCTCTCGCCGCGTAGACCCTCAGCGACCGAGCGCGGTTTGCAGCGTCGGCCAGGAATCATGCAGTGCGTCTTGGTAGTACGGCCACGAATGGGTTCCGCTGTCCCGGTACGCAAACACTCCCGCGACACCCAGTCCTTCGAGCTTGCTCTCGAAGGACTGGGTGCATGAATTGACGAGCGCTTCGAGTGGTCCGCCCCTGACTATCGCTGTCACTCCATCGAGGGTGAGTGCTGTGTTGTGCGCTCCGGGCAGTCCGGTGCTCGCCGAGCTGTAGATCGTTTTGCCGCGCAACGCCTCTACGTTGTTCGACGGATTGTGACTGAGCCAATCCGGATCCCCGGCCGGCCCCCACATATTCGTGGCGTCACCGCCCTTGCTGGCCACCGTCGCACGCACGAAGTCCTGCGAATACAACTGCGTGGTGTCGAGACATCCACTGTACGAAGCCAATCCCGTGTACAAGTCCGGATTCCGAGTAATCAGGTTGCCCGCACCGAGCGCGCCCATCGATACACCGCCGACGGCATTGGTACCGTTTCCGTCGAAGGCCTCGTCGATGAGGGGAGGCAACTCCCGGGCCAGAAACGACTCCCACTTGTTCACACCGAGGTTCGGGTCGTTGCTGCGCCAGTCGGTATAGAAACTGCCGGTACCTCCCACCGGCAGAACCACATTGACATCCTTGTCGGCAAAGAATGCCTCGATGTCCGTGTTCTGCGTCCACGTGCTTTCGGTGTACTCCGATTCGGAACCGGCGCTGACCCCGTCGAGGAGATAGAACGTGGGCCGAGTGCCCGGAGCGCTCACGGGATGCAGAACCTGAACCTGAACTTCGCGACCCATCGACGGGGAGTCGACGAAGACTGCACTGCGGGTGGGCGTCAATTGTTCGATCCGATCGATCTGAGCGACTGTTTCTGCATGGGCTGCTTGGGCGGCGCCGACTACGCCGACTGCACACAACGAGAGAACCACTCCGAATGCCACTGACGTCCGCATAAGTGAGCACCTTCTCACATACCGCCCGATCCGATTGATCGCACCGTGGGCAACCCTCGTTTGAGTGGATCGCACGCCGGGTATGCGTCACTGTTGGCTAGTTCTCCACCGATGCACACACAGGTGTGGATAACTTCATTCACATCCCGCCCATGACTGTGCATAACCTGTGCACAACCACCTGAATTACATCGAGGTTATTCCACCTACCTCGACTGACAGGGTTCTACACAGTGTGGATAACTTTGTCCTCGGATTCGCCGAAACGTTGCCGTTTCGGGCGTGTCCACGCAGTTCCGACTCAACGCGACATGATTTGTTCACAAGGAGGCAACTCCCCATACTGAGTGCATGATCTCCGCCCTCCTGGCCGCTGCCGCCGTTCTGGCGCTCCTCACACTCGTGCCGGGACCGGACATGGCCGTCGTAACGCAGGCATCGCTGACCGGCGGTCGATCGTCCGGCTTCCGGGTAGCGGTTGGCATCATCAGCGGACTGCTCGTGTGGGGTTTGCTGACCGTGCTCGGCTTGTCGGCCCTGCTGGCTGCTTCCGCGGAGGCATACACCGCCGTGAAATTGGCCGGCGCCGCCTATCTGATCTATCTGGGTGCGCGAGCGCTGTGGGGAAGCCGCACGTCGCGGATGCAACAGAGTCTTCCACGTTCGCAGAAGGCCGGGACCTGGAAAACCGGTTTCACCACCAACCTGCTCAACCCCAAAATTGCGGTCTTCTACACCAGCCTGCTGCCACAACTGGTTCCTGCGGGATGGCCGACGGGTCCGTCACTCGCGCTGTTGGTCCTCATCCACGCCGCAATCTCCATCGCTTGGCTCAGTGCCTACGTCGTGCTGCTCTCCCGGGCCCGTAGCACCTTCGAGAAGCCGAAAGTGCGGCAGGCACTGGAGCGCATAACCGGCACGGTTCTTCTAGGATTCGGAGCGAAGATCGCGCTCGAAGCGCGCTGAGTCGACACATCGGAGAAGAGCAGACAGTGGGCGCGTGGGGATCGGGACCGTTCGAGAACGACGGTGCGGGGGATTTGATTGCATCCATCGGGCACGGTGATTTCACCTTCGAGTCCGTGGAATGGGCATTCGAGGACGACTACCTCGAGGTGGACGGCGGTCAGATCGCCGTCGCATTGCTCGAATTGGTGCTGATCGTGCGCGCCGATCGCAAACGCGATCCTGCCGTCGAGGAACTTGATCTCGACGCCTTTGCCGACGCCTTGACCAGTGAGCGGCTCACGTGGCTGATCGAAATGGTGGAACGCACCATCGCGTCGACCGATTCGGAACTGTTCGAGCTGTGGGACGAGCAGGGGCCGGAAGAGCTCGCGGCCTGGCGGATACCCGTCGTGGACGGTCTCGAAGATCTGCGCGTGCTGTCGGTCTGATTTCGGCGGCGCTCCATCACGTTTGCTTATCGGGCCACAACGGTTCGGTCTTGGTCAGATGCCCTGGTAGACCCCTATGGTCGAACGGATCACCGAGTGAGAATTGTGACTCGTCGACGACGGGAATCCACGCTCACCCCGGACCCAGGAGCAGACCATCATGGCGACATTCGTTCCGGCTGCGCGCGTCGACAGAATCAGGGAGTCGCCGAGTGTGGCTGCCGCACAACGAGTGCGCGAGCTGAAGGCGCAGGGCCGCGAGATACTCGACCTCACGGTCGGTGAGCCCGACTTCGACACACCGGACAACATCAAGTCGGCGGCGATCACAGCCATCAACACCGGCCAGACCAAGTACACGGCAGTCAACGGCATCCCGGCACTACGCGAGGCGATCGCAGCGCGCGCGGCTTCGCGAACCGGAATCCAGTACGCGGACAACCAGATCACCGTCGGCGGCGGCGCGAAGCAGGTCATCTTCCTCGCTTTGATGGCGACGGTCGAAGCCGGCGTCGAGGTCATCGTTCCCGCGCCGTACTGGGTTTCGTACCCGGATATGGTGCTCGCACACGACGGAACTCCGGTGATCGTCAACTGCGAGGAGTCCGACAACTTCCTTCTCACCCCCGAAGCTCTCGCCGCTGCGATCACCCCGAATACCAAGTGGGTCATCCTCAATGCCCCGGGCAACCCCACCGGATCGGTGTACACCCGCGAGCAGTTGCAGGCCATCGCCGACGTGATCGAGGCTAACCCCCACGTCAGTGTGCTGGTCGACGAGATCTACGACGAGATCAACTTCGGCGACGCTCCGATCCCGAGTCTGCTGCAGGTCGCCCCGCACCTTCGCGATCAGGTGCTGGTCACCAACGGCGTTTCGAAGTCTCACGCCATGACCGGGTGGCGGCTCGGATACGGTCTCGGTAATTCCGGTCTGATCGGTGCCATCAACAAACTGCAGGGGCAGAGTTCTTCCTGCCCATCCTCGATCAGCCAGGCTGCAGCGGTGGAAGCTCTTACCGGCGACCAGAGCTTTCTCACCGAATCCGTTCGGAGCTACCGCCTTCGACGCGATCTCTCGGCTCGGCTCCTCGGTGCGATCCCCGGACTCGAACCCGTCGTTCCGCAGGGCGCGTTCTACCTCTTCGTCAACTGCGCCGGCCTGATCGGCAAGCAGACACCGGGCGGCACCGTGATCGAGTCCGACCAGGATCTGGTCCTCTACCTCCTCGACGAAGCGTCGGTTGCCACCATTCAGGGTTCGGCCTACGGCGCATCGCCGTACTTCCGTATTTCCTTCGCCACGTCGGAGGCTGTCCTCGAAAAGGCCGCGGCACAGATCGCCGACGCAGTCGAACGCCTTTCCTGATTTTCCATACCTTCTGGAGTACAATATGATTCACGTCAAGACCAAGATCGACCGCGCGGACAAAGACCTGATTGCCGAACTGGGGACGTTCTCCGCGGCCACGATTCACGAGGCACAGGGACGCAAAGGTTCGCTGCATCCGGCGATCAAGCCGATCGATCGCGACATGAAGTTCTGCGGTTCAGCTTTCACCGTCAAGTGCCATCCTCGCGACAACCTCATGCTGCAGGTTGCGATCAGCTACGCCCAGCCGGGCGACGTTCTGATCGTCTCGTCGGGTGATCAGGCAGCCGGCCAGTTCGGCGACGTCCTGGCCAATGCCTGTGTGGCACGAGGTATTACCGCTCTGGTCACCGACGGCGGAGTACGCGATACCCGCGAGATCCGAGAACTCGGATTCCCCGTCTTCTCCAAGCACGTGTACATCGAGGGAACCGTCAAGGAATCACTCGGCCCGATCAACCATCCCCTCGTCTTCGGCGATCAGGTCATCTACCCCGGTGACGTCGTCAAGGGCGATTGCGACGGCGTTGTCGTCATCCGCCGCGAGGAGGTTGCCGAGGCGATCGAACTCTCGCGCGCCCGCGACGAAGCCGAAGCCGGGTACATCGAGCGTTACAAGCAGGGCGAAACCCCGCTCGAGGTAAGCAATCTGACAGCGCTCCTGGAAGCCAAGGGCTTGGTAGTCGAATAACCTGCTGTGCGCCTTTGTTAACCGCCCGACGTTAATAAAGGCGCACAGGGCCGAAGGCCTTAGAACCTCAGCAACACCTTCCCCGACACCGAAGCGTCCTTGGCCACCGCGAAGGCTTCCAAAGCCTCCGCCACCGGATATTCGTGGGTGAGAACAGCATCAACAGCCAGGGAACCGTCGGCGAGTGCGAGAAGCACCTCGTCGATTTCGTCGTTGAAGCGGAATGAGCCCACCATCTCCAACTCTCGCGTGATCGCCAGCGAGATGTGTACCGGTTGGGGACCGGACGGAAGAAGCCCGAGCATGACTACCCGTCCACCTCGCGTCGCCCCGCGGATAGCGGATTCGAGCCCCCGATGATTACCGGTGCACTCGATGACGACGTCGGCATCGGATGCGGCGACGGCATCCGCGTCGGTGGCCTTCAGAATCCGATCCGCACCGAGCGTCGACGCGATCTGCAGCGGAACGTCGTGCATGTCGACCGCGGTGATCGACTGCGCGCCTGCCCGTTTGAGTACGGCTACGACCAGGGCGCCGATGGGACCGCAACCGACGACCAGTGCCTTCTTGCCGCGAACGTCTCCCGCTCGCGAAACAGCATGCCAGGCAACGCTTGCCGGCTCGGCCACCGACGCGGTCCGCAGGTCCAGCCCCTCGGGCAGTTCGCGGAGCATGCGCGTCGGGAGCACCGCGTATTTCACGAATGCACCTTCGGTGTGCGGGTATTGCGCCGCGCTGCCCAGGTATGTGCAGCAGGGCGAGAGGTTGGGCCGATCACTCGGGAACCGCGGAGTGGTGCCGCCGGGCGTTGCGGGGTGTACGGCTACGGCAGTTCCGACTGCCGGCCCGGTTCCATCGGCGGCGGCCGCCACGACCGTGCCGACTACCTCATGGCCGAGCAGCATCGGAGCCTCGAGAATCGACTCCCCCGCCGCGCCGTGCGTCCAGTAGTGCAGATCCGATCCACAGACGCCGCCGTAGGCGATCTCGACCACTGCCTGCTCGGCGGTCGGCGCGGTCAGCGCACGTTGCTCAACTCGCAGGTCACCGGCCGCGTGGGCCACCACTCCGAGCGTCGTATCCGGTAGTGCAAAACTCATGATGCGCTCTCTCAGTCGTTGCGGCGGATGAAGTCGAGGCCACCGGGAACCTGGAAGGTGGGGAGCACCTCGATGAGACCCAGGTTGACATGGCCGGGAGCGTCGATCGCGAACTCGACGGTATCCGCGATGTCCTTGGTGGTGATGGATTCATAACCCTCGTAAAAGGTTTCCCATGCTTCCTTCATGGCTTCGGGCGTGCCACCGAGGTTGCGGCCGAAGATCTCGGTCTCGACCCGGCCGGGGCAGATCTCGGTCACTCGGATCCGCTTGCCGATGCAGTCGTTGCGAAGCTGACGCGAAATCTGGTGCACCGCAGCCTTGGTCGCGTGGTAGGCCGTGTGGCCGTAGAAGTTGTACAGGCCGGCGATGGAACTGATGTTGACGACGTGGCCGAGATCGCGCTCCACCATTCCCGGCAGCAGAATGCGGCACAGGTGCAGCACGGCACGAAGATTCACGTCCACCATCGCGTCGACGGACGCTTCTTCGGCGTCGAGAATGTTTCCCGTGGCGGACACTCCGGCATTGTTGACCAGGATGTCGATCTCCAGTCCGCCAACAGCTTCGGCGAGCGCGGCGGTGTCGGTGATATCCACGGGCAGCGGGATCATTCCGGTGCGATCGGCGACCTCACCGAGCTTGTCGGCATTGCGGGCGACGCCGTAGACGGTGAGTCCACGCTTGGTGAACATCTCGGTGACTGCGGCGCCCATCCCGGTGTTGGCGCCGGTGACGAGTGCTGTGCGGTAATCGGAGAAAGGCATTGTGTGCTCCTACAGGAAGAAATTGGTATGACCCGGCGGCCGCCGCAACTGCAGGCGACCACCGGGCCGGATCAGGAGTGACTCACGACTGAAGTCACAGAGTGTCGCGCAGCGGAACGTGGGCGCGATCGGTGATGGTGCTGACCGCGATCAGGGTGCCGACTGCGGTGATGACCGCGTAGAACGCGGGAACGTAGATACCGAATTCGGGGATCAGCCACGTCATCAGCAGCGGCGCAGTACCACCGAAGAGTGCGGACGAGATGTTGTATCCCAAACCGTAGGCGGAGTAGCGAACCCGAGTGGGGAACAGTTCGACGATCAGGATGTGGATGACGGCTGTGTGTCCGGCGAAGATCACCGCCATGAGGCAGGCACCGAGAACAGCGAGTCCGATATTGCCGGTCACGATCATGGCGTAGCAAGGGATCGCGCCGATCGCCATTGCCGCAGCAGCACCGGCGATGACCTTCTTACGGCCGATCCGGTCGGAAAGGGCACCCATGAACGGGATCGCGAGACAGATCGCCACGAGGCTGGAGGCGGTGACGAGAAGTGCCGTACTGGTGGAGAATCCGATCTGATCGCCCTTGAGGAACGTGGGCATGTATGAGAACAGAACGTAGTAGCCGGAACCGTTCATCAGCGGGATGAACAGGGCGAGAATCATGGCGCGACGGTGCTCGGGAGTGGAGAACGCTTCCTTGAGCGGATTGCGCGACAAGCCGCCGGATTCCTTGAGCCGCTCGAAGTTCGGGGTATCGGAGATCGCGCGACGGATGTACCAGCCGATGATTCCCATCGGAATGGCCATGAGGAACGGGATGCGCCACGCCCACGATGCGAGTCCGCCGCCGTTGATGGCTTCGGCGTTGAGCCACGGTGACATGGCAAACGCGATCATCGTTCCGGTCAGCAGTGCCAGGAACGACGCGATCTGCGCGTAGCTCGTGATCAGGCCGCGCTTGCCTTCCGGGGCGTGCTCGGCGAGGAACGTCATGGCGCCGGCTGCTTCACCACCGACGGAGAATCCCTGCACGATCCGCAGGAAGATCAGTAGCGCCGGTGCCGCGATGCCGATGGCCGCGTAGGTGGGCAGCAAGCCGATACCGGCGGTAGCCACACTGATCAGCATGATGACGAACACCAACATCTTCTGTCGGCCGATCCGGTCGCCGAGGATGCCGCAGACCACCGCGCCGAGAGGCCGGACGAAGAACGAGACCGCGTAGCCGGCGAACACCAGCATGAGAGCGTCGCTCGACTTCGAGACGTCGAAGAACACGATCGCCAGCGCCGTCGCCATGAATGCGAAGACGCCGTTGTCGTAGAGCTCGACGAAGATGCCGACGCAGCCCGCTGCGACGACTTTCCGGACCTTGCGCGGGTCGGCTACCTGGCCGTCTACCGCTTCGATGGTGTTGGTCATGCTGTCTCCAAAATAGACGCGCGGCGCGGAGCGCTCGCGGGGCGTGTGGTGCCGACGTGGCTCGGTACTCGGGCTTCCGAGGTGTGAAGAGGTATCCGGAGGGTGGTGAATACGTTCTCCACACGCCGCCTCAGCAAGGCGATGCGGTGCTGCTGTTCACGGTGCTCTGCAACGGCCGTTGCGACGCTGCAGTTCCGGAATCGGACACGGTGCCCTGGTCGGGCCTGTCCCAGCTGTGAGAGTGAAACTGTGGTGACGACGGCCAGCACCGGATAGCCGGCGGTGACGCCTCTACCTCGATGCAGGACCAGAAGTTCGTTGCCTGCGGGTACTTCGATGGCGCCGATGGGGACGCCGCGGGAAAGGACCTCACCGGTGCTGGTGCGCTGTGGGAGCGGTCGCTGATCGGTAGGCGCCAGCCTCAGCCCGATGTGGTTGCTCTGATCGCCCACGACGAATTCGGTGTCGAAGAGCGCGGCAACGCTGTCGCCGAAGTCCTCGATGTCGGGGCCGTCCGTCACGTCGAGCGTCCACACATTCCCGAAGGCGGGCCGGTCCGGTAGCAGCCGGAACACCGGCAGCCGGAACACCGGGTGGTCGATCGGCGGGCAGTCGGCGTCGATGACGAGCGACTCCCCCGCAGTCAGGTGATGGCCGAATCCGAGGACCTGGTCGGGAGCGCAGCTCCCCAGCAGGTAGTCGGCCGTCAACTCCCCGTGGACGGCGATGTAGACGCGCAGCCCGTCGTGGATTCCGGTGACGGCAAGCCGCTGACCGGCGCGCCAGACGATCGGCTCCCACTGCGGTTGCCGATGGCCGTCGACGGTCACCGTTGCCGGTGCACCCGTGACCGCGATCAGCAGATCCGTGGACGCCGACGCGGCGAAGTCGAGCGCCGTCAGCTCCAGCAGCGGAGCCTCGCGCCTGCTGCCCACCAACACGTTGGCGATCTCCGCGCTGATCTGGTCGGCTGCGCCGCCCGTCGCCTGACCGAACTGCGACGCCGATCCGCGGCCCAAATCCTGCACGGAACTGATTCCGGGTGTCAGGACGGTGATGGTCTCAGCCATGGGAATCGCCTCCGGCCGGCAGGAGCGAGCGTCCGTCGAATTCGTCCCAGCGATCGGCATCGATCGCGCGGAAGACGAACAGATCGCCCGGGCGGTAGACAGAAATCTGCTCCGCCGTCGGATCGACCAAGGTGAGTGGGGTGCGGCCGATGACGGCCCAACCGCCGGGTGCCGGCTTTGCCGAAACGACTGCCTGACGTCCGGCCACCGCAACCGAACCGGCCGCGACGCGGGGCCGCGGGCTCGATCGACGCGGGATGGGAAGGCCGAACGCCGGGCCGTCGAGCATCGGAGCGCCGCCGGGTGAGCCGTAACAACGCATGACCAGCGGAGCCTCGGAGTGCAGACGGATCACTTCGGTGTCGGAGACGCCGAGGAACTGTGCCGTCTCGCGTAGGTCCGGTCCGTACTCGCCGCCGTAGACGACGGGGATCTCGAACGTCCGGGGTGCGCCCCACCGTGGCTCGGGGGCTGCCGCTGCATCGGACACCAGTGCGCGGACGGCGTCGTGGTCGGTGAGGAGGTTGTCGAACTCGACGAGCAGGGCGTCGTACGTCGGAATAACGCTGACGATGCCGTCCGCGCTGGGGTCGAGGCGTGCTGCGATCGAGCGGACGGTGTCCCAGTTCTGCTCGACGGTTCCGCCTCGGACACAGACCCGGACTGCGGCGTCACCGCAGTCGTCGACGGCGGTCTTCACGCCGAACACCCGACATCACGTGCACGGCGTGACGCCACGACCTGGGCCAGGGGCGCGATGGTGACACCGGCGGCTTCGAGAGCGGCGCGGATCGCCTTTGCGTTCGCGACGGCGCCGGGATTGTCACCGTGCACGAGGACTGTATCGGCGACAACCGGGATCAGGGTGCCGTCCAACGCTTCGATGACTTCCTCGACCACCATGCGAACAGTCCGCTCGACCAGAACGTCGATGTCGTGAATCACCGCTCCCGGCTCGCTGCGGGCCACAAGCGTTCCGTCGGCGTTGTATGCACGATCCGCGATGCCGACGATACCGACACTCAACCCTCGGGCGTTCGCCTCGTCGGCCAACGCTCCGTCCTGAGCGAGCACGATCAACGACGGATCGAAGGCCGTGACGGCATCGACCACAGCGCGGGCGTAATCCTGGCGTACGGCAACAAGATTCCCGAGCTTGCCGTGGGGAGCGATGTGGGACAACGATGTTCGGTTCGCGACCGCAAAAGCATGGAGTGCACCCAGTTGAAACAGCACATCGGTGCGCACCTCGTTCTCACTGAGATCCATCGCGCGACGGCCGAACCCGGCGAGGTCCGGGAAACTCGGGTGCGCGCCGATTCCGATTCCGCGGGCCACGCAGCCGCGAACCGTGGAATCCATCGTGCGCGGATCACCCGCATGGAATCCGCAGGCGATATTGGCCGACGTCAAAGTATCGAGCAAAGCTTCGTCGGCGCCCATGGTCCACGCGCCGAAACCTTCGCCGAGATCGGCGACAAGATCAACACTGGTTGCCATTTCGGTCCTCCCGGTTTGTTTGCGGAGTCGTACGGGCGCCGTTGCCCGTCGTTGTCCTGTGTGTTGCCTTTTGTGTTTCTGGGACGCTACTCAGGATCTCCAAAGGGTTGTTAATACCATTTTGCGTTGGGGTGATCGGAATTCGATATGTCGGCTGAGCTGGTAGTTTGCACACCATGGATACGAGAAGGCTCTACTCGTTCGTACGAATTGTGGATGCCGGCAGCATCACCCGAGCCGCCGACATTCTGCATATCGCGCAACCCGCGCTGAGCCAGCAGATGACGTCGCTCGAAACGCAGTTCGGTCAGCAACTCCTGATCCGCAGCAAACAGGGCGTCGAACCGACCGATGCGGGGCATGCGTTGTATCGGCATGCTCAGGTGATTCTGCGTCAGGTGGAGAGTGCGCAGGCCGAGGTATCCGTGGTCGGGCGGGCGCTCGCGGGCGGCGTTTCCGTCGGCCTCGCTCCGTACAGCACCGCGACGGCAATCGCCTTGCCGCTCTTGGCCCGCGTGCGCGAGCAGCACCCGAATATCTTGTTGCACATCAACGAAAACTTCGGTGGCGTGCTCAGCGAAGCAATGATGACCGGCCGCATGGATCTGGCGTTGTTGTACGACGCCGGTCCGATCAAGGGTGTCACCTTCGAACGGCTGCTCACCGAGGAATTGGTGGTGGTCGCGCCGTTCGGTACCGGACTGGCAGGCGAATCGGGATCCGACATCTCTCTGTCCGAGATCACCGAACTGCCCCTGTTGCTTCCGGGACGGATGCACACCATCCGAAAAGTGGTGGAGCAGGCTTTCGACCGGGCGGAGCAGCAACCGAACGTCGTGGCCGAAGTGGAATCGGTGATGACGCTGTCCGAGGCCGTGCGCACCGGATTGGGCGCGACGGTCCTGCCGTGGTCCGTGGCCCGTCGGGTCATGGACGTCGAAGCCCTGGAGCTACGACGCATCGAGCCGGGCATCGAAGTCCATGTCTCCCTCGGCACTCCGGCCAATCAGCCCCTCTCCAAGCCGGCCGAGGCGGTGCGCGATGTTCTGCGCACCGTCGTGGCCGACTACGTGAAGGGAACCAACGCGAGCGGTCAGTAGCCCGCCGACGGATCGATTACGGCAGCCAAGTCCTCACCCGCAGCGAATCGAGCGACGTTGGCGGCCACGTGATCTGCCAGAACGCGGGTGAGCGTCGTAGCGGGATTGGCGACGTGCGGAGTGATGATCGCGTTGGGCAGCTTCCACAACCGGTGTCCGTCCGGCAGCGGTTCGGGATCGGTGACATCGAGCGCCGCGCCGCCGATCGAACCGGACTCGAGAGCGTCGACCAGTGCATCCGTGTCGACCAGGGTGCCGCGCGCGATGTTCACGATCCAACTCGACTCCGACATCTGGTCCAGTTCAGCCTTGCCGACCAGATGCCGGGTCGCCGATGTCGACGGCGCCGCGATCACGAAGTGATCTGCCTTGGACCAGATTTCACCGGTACGGTCAGCCGAGAGAGTCTCGGCAGCGCCCTCGACCGGAGTTCCCGAACGGGTGATCGCAATGACCTTGACCTTGGATGCGGCGAGGTACGGGATCAATGCGCGGCCGATTCCGCCGCAACCGATGATCGCCACTGTCGAGCCCTGCAAAGTGCCCACCCGCGGGTCGAACTCTTCCTTGCGCCACGACTGCGCCGCCAATTGTTCGGGGAGAGAACGAACTCCGGCGAGGAGAAGCATCATCGTATGTTCGGCAACATTGCCCGCGTACGCTCCGGCAGCAGACGTCCAGACCCGCTTGTCGTCGATCACCCCGGCGTCGAACCACGGCTCGATGCCCGCGAACGGCAACTGCACCCAGCGAACCGAATCGGGCAGCGACGACGGGAACGTATCCGGACCCTGAGCCCAGACGACGCCCTCTGCCTCGGCCAGCGGAACGAGAACTCCACCGGCTCGGCGTATTCCGTCGGCAAGGTGCGGCTCCTCGACGGGACCGAGGTGGATGCGGGGGGCGCTGGCGTCTGTCATGTGGGTACTTTCTGTTTCGAGAGTGACGGGCGATCAAACAGCGGACGATCAGACAACTGCTGTCATACCGCCGTCGACGTAAAGGATCTGACCGTTGACAAAATCCGATGCCGGGGACGCCAAGAACAGTAGCGATCCGATCAGTTCCTCGGTGCGACCCCAGCGTCCGGCGGGGGTCCGCTTGGAGAGCCACGCTGTGAACTCCGGATCGTTGACCAGTGCGGACGTCAGTTCGGTGTCGAAGTATCCCGGTGCGATCGCATTGATCTGCAAACCGAACGGCGCCCAGTCGGCGCACATTCCGCGGGTGAGCATCTTGAGCCCGCCCTTGCTGGCCGCGTACGGTGCGATACCCGCTCGGCCCAGTTCGCTCTGCACGGAGCAGATGTTGACGATCTTGCCGCGCCCACGATCGACCATGGCCCGAGCGAATTCACGTCCGACATAGAACGCGCTGGTCAGGTTGGTATCCATGACGCGCCGGAAATCGTCGTCGCCGAATTCGAGCAGCGGGGCACGATGCTGGACGCCGGTGTTGTTGACGACGATCTCGACCGGACCGACCTCGGCTTCGATGCGCGTCGCCGCGTCGCGGACGGCAGCCGAATCGGTGACGTCGAACGCGTATGCATGCACGCTCGCGCCGGTCGCCTCGGAAATGCGTCGACGCTCCGTCTCCAGCACCTCGGCATTTCGACCGTTGAGAACGACCACGGCGCCGGCCTCGGCAAGTCCTGTGGCCAGTGCCGAACCGATACCCCGGCTCGAACCCGTCACCAGGGCGACCTTCCCGGAAATATCGAACAGGCCGGGATTGACGGTGCTACTCACGCTGTGACGCTCCTCTGAGATGTATGAATGTAATCGGCTGCCTCGCCCACCAGTGTGCTCGGTTTCGAGACAACGTTCAGCGTGATCCCACGCTCGTCGTCCGTAAGCGGTTCCAGGGCGTCGAACTGGGAGATGAGCAAACTCTCCGGCATGAAGTGACCGGCGCGGGCACGCATCCGGGTCACGATCGTCTCGAAATCACCGTCCAGGTGCACAAACTGTACGTCGAGACCGTCGGGCCGCAACCGGTCCCGGTAGTGCTTTCGCAGAGCCGAACAGGCAACGACGCCGGTACGGCCGGCATCGGCGCGTTCGGACAGCCAGGCGGCGATTGCGTCGAGCCACGGCGCTCGGTCCTCGTCGGTCAACGGCGTGCCCGATCTCATCTTGGCGACATTGGACTCGGGATGCAGATCGTCGCCGTCTACGAAGTCTGCGCCGAGGGACACGGCGAGACCTACTGCCACGGTGCTCTTTCCAGCGCCCGCCACACCCATCACAACTACCTGCACCGTCATACTTCGACCATGCCCGACTACCTCAGGCCAGGCAATACTCGAGCGATACCGGTTCGCGAGGGTGCCATAGCGGAACGATCTAGGCCCTTCTGCCCGTTCGAGCCCTATCCGTTCGCTTTCACGATCGAGTCCTTGCCCTCGGCCGCTCCACCCTTGATGGTGTCGTGCTGGACGGGAACGAACTTCTTCTTCGGCAGCAGGAACAGCCACGTCGCGAAGACAAACGGACCCGTTCCGGCGGGCAGGCTGATCGGCGCGAAGGCCGAGACGAGGGTGCCGTGAATGACAACGGTGACAAGCACACCGAAGACCGTGTAGACAAACACGCGCCACGACGGGTTGTAGAAAACAGAACCCAAGGCAATGGCCGTCAATACGGAACTGAGCCCGTAGAGACCGTTGCCGATGTCGACGGTGTTGGCGCCGAGCGCGAGAACCGACCCGATCGCGACGGCGGAACCGATAAGGGCGAACACCGCAGCCCAGCGCGACGCGACCAGTAGGGCGACTACGAAGATGATGCCCGTAATAGTGTTGTTGATCAGGAAGATCTGGGAGACATTGCGAAACAGGGTGTCCCAGAGAAATCCCACGGTGACATCGGCATGAACCGACGCATCCCCGATGTGCTGCGGGAATTGTGCGGCGCTGAGGTCCGACGTTTCGATCCGGAGAAACTGAAAGGCCGCGAGCAGAAAGAACCAGTTGACGAGGTTGAACGGAAACGTCAGCGCCGGCACGCCCCACGTCTTGAAGACGTTGGCAACCGCGAGAAAGGCGACGGTGGAGGCCGCGGCACCGACAACCAGGTAGATCCACAGCATCACCCCACCAGCGAGGAACGTGGGAAATGCTGCGCCGACCAGGATTCCGTTGTAGCCGTACAAACCGATGCGCATCGAATCGTCATCCGAGTGCAGCAGCATCCCCGTCACCGTGGACACCACCAAGCCCACTACCGCGCCGATCGCCACGGTGATCGTGTCGGCCGCTATCGCACCCCAGAAAATGCCGACGAGAAACAGCAGTCCCGTCAGGGCATTGCCCTGAAACATCACCTGCCCGGAACCTTTGAGGTTGGTGTCGACGAACCGCAGTACGACATTCTTGTCCGCGATATCGTCCCAGGGTTTGGTGATGGTGGTCATCGCACGTCCCTCAATCCTTTTCGCGGCGAACCGCGTCATCCCCAGAGCGGGACGGGCGGAATAGTGGTATCCAGAACCGACTTTCGAACGAGCGCCCAGAAATCACGAACCTTGGCTCTGACAGGTTCACTCTCGGGGCCCAGGACCTTGAAGATCAATCCGGCATCGTTCGGCAGTCGACTGGCACCCGAGAAGACCTTCCCGTCGGGTCCTGGAACGACCTGTTCCAGTATCTCGTCGGCATGATTTTTCGGAGTGAGCAGTACGACGTTTCCGAAGACGTCGTAATCGCTCATGATTCCCTTGTGTCGCACCGGGAACCGCTGCGGTTCGATCACCAGTTTCTCGGTGAAGAGACCCTGTCCGTCTGGGCGCCGCGCCTTGATCAAGGTGGAGTACAGATCGTAGACAAACAGTTCGGTATCGGACTGGGCAGTCCGATAGTACTTGCGACCTGGCATCACGATTTCCGAAAATAGCAGCGTTGCAGAAGGATCCACTGTGACGTCGGTTCGCGCAAAGTACCTCGCATTGCGGTGCGGAATCGTGACACCCGGCATCAATTCGAGATAGGAATTTTCGGCCAAGGTCACCTTCTGCAACTGCGACGCGTGATTCGCGTCCATCTGATGCACCTTGGTGGCCGACTGCGTCGTGACGTGCGCCAAGGATCCAGGCTCCATGTCGATAGTCAGAAACAGCCGATCACCCTGCAGCACACTGCCAGACGTCGAGATCATGTAGACACACGGCATTGTCGGCAGCGCTTCGTCCCAGTACAGCGCCTGTTGAACGAGTAACGGTGTCTTGCGGTACATGTCCCGGAGAATCGTCTTGTCGCCACGATCGACAAAACGCATCTCGAGTACCCCGGTCTTGCCCACCTTGCCGGCCGGGGCTTGCTTCGGCTGATCCTGGTACTGATCGAGTTCCGGAATGGTCGGGATCGGCCTCGGGAGCGACCGCGCACCTCCCGGAACAGCGGGAGCACTCACTGCGCGCTCGCTCCCACTTCCTCTTCGTCGAAGAGGACACCGTGCACGATGAGGTCTACCACTTCCTTGATACCTTCGCCGGTCATGCAATTGGTGAAGACAAACGGCTTGTCGCCGCGCATGCCCTTCGAATCCCGATCCATGACCCCCAGGTCAGCCTTCACGTACGGCGCCAGATCTGTCTTGTTGATGACCAGGATGTCCGACTGCGAGATCCCGGGCCCGTTCTTACGCGGAATCTTGTCTCCCGCAGCTACGTCGATGACATAGATGAAAAAGTCGACGAGAGCGGGACTGAACGTCAGAGTGAGGTTGTCACCACCACTTTCGATGAACACGATGTCGGTGTCCGGGAATGTTCGCTCCATATCCTCGACCGCCGCGAGATTCATGCTGGGGTCCTCACGAACGGCGGTATGGGGACACGCGCCAGTCTCGACGCCGACGATGCGTTCCTCCACGAGAACACCTTTGAGCGCCTTACGCACATGCTTGGCATCCTCGGTGGTGACCACGTCGTTGGTGATGATCAGAACACTGGTTCCCCGCTTCACGAATTCCGGTGTGATCGCCTCGATGAGGGCAGTCTTGCCCGAACCCACAGGGCCGCCGATTCCGATGCGCGTTGTCTTCTTCATGATTCTCCTTCTAGTTCATGAACATTCGGACATGCGCCTTGACATGAACCGCAGCCAGAATGTCGATCATCGGGGAAAAGTTGGACATGTCGTCGAGCCCGTACTCGCGAACGGCCGCATACTCGCCGTCGGCGGTCTGATTCACTTCGAACAGAATCTCTTGCGTGGCAAGGTGATCTACCCGCACGATACGGAGTGCGGCACCCAGAAGCGTCATCGCCACACCGTACTGATGAACGGTAAAGGCATCCTGCTCCGGAGAGCCCATCTCCGCGAAAGCAATTCCAAGCCCCGCCGGATACGTACCGGGAGTCTCTCCCGTCTCGATCGCCGCCAGCCACTTGGTGAACAACGTCTCGCCTACGAGTCGGCCACCGAGTTCCGCCAGTTTCTTTCCCATCCGGGTGGTCATCGTTCGGGACTCTTCGTTCAATTTGCGTTCGATCACCGCATGATCAGCCGCCAGAATTGTCGAGAAGTCGCCGTCCGATGCACCGCGGTGGGCAGCGAGCACGGCAATACCGTCGCACGTTGCACCCTGATGGGCGGCAGAGAGGACAAACTCCCGTAACGACGGACCGTCCGTGACAATTCCCTGTGCCACGGCCGATTCCAACCCGTTCGAGAACGAGAAGGAACCGACCGGGAACATCGAATCGGCAAATTGCATCATCCGCATCGCACGGTTGATGCTCAGCTGCGACCCTTCACATGAGGGGGTCATGGGTATGGCCCTCACCCTCGCGCGCTGCCGCACCGAACAATCGGCGTGCTTCGTGCGGAGCGATGTAGGGAATGACCTCGGCGCCGGGAATGAAGGTGTACTCGATGCCCTCGAACGCGTGCGTGCGCATCACCGAACCCATGACAGCTTTGTCTACCGTCAGCGGCACATAGACCTTCATACCCTTCACCACTGCCGGCCAATGCTGGTTACCCACAGCGTGACCCAACTCGAGACACGTCTGAATCATCTTCTCCGGCGTCACGTCGAGCAATGCACTGAGGTCGATCTCGAGAACGTCCTTGAGGTTGATCCGGGCAACGACGACGGTGTTCTCCGGCTCGTCCCACAGCAGGATGTCGCCGTCCTGCAACTGAACCCCGCGATCGAGGGAGACCGCCAATTCACGACCGCCGAGCGTCGTACGCCGCAATCGGCTCTTCTGCGCCTCCCACTGATCCAGCGAAAGTACGTCGATCACAGCGCTTTCGATGCGCGACGCCCATTCCTCGTCGGTTTCCTTGCCGAGCAGCGCGTCGACGCGAAGCGGCTTGCCCGTCGGCGCGGTCATCTCGCCGTGCGGCTCGGCGTGTGTATGCGGCGTCGTGTCGCCGCCGTGCGTATGCGTGATTGTTCCCGACACTGGTCTCCCCTAACTGAAGAAGTAAAGTTGGTTCAGGCGAATGGATTCAGCGGGTTCGACGTAGGCGTGAACGCCGTCCGCCGTCACCGCGAAGGTCTCCGGATCGACCTTGATCTCCGGCGTGGCCGAGTTGCGCACGAGGTCGCGTTTGGTCACGGTGCGAGTGCCTTCGACGGCAACAACCTGACGCTCGAGACCAAGACGGTCCTTGATGCCGTCGTCGAGTGCGGCCTGGGACACGAACGACACCGAACTCTCGGGGAGCGCCTTACCGAACCCGCCGAACATCGGCCGGTAGATCACCGGCTGCGGAGTCGGTAGTGATGCGTTCGGATCTCCCATGGCGTGCCAACTGATCATTCCGTTCTTGATGATCATTTTAGGCTTCGCACCGAAGAAAGCGGGTTCCCAGAGAACAAGATCCGCCATTTTTCCCGGAGCGATGGATCCGATCACGTGGGACAACCCGAACGTCATCGCCGGATTGATCGTCGTCTTCGCGACGTACCGCAGAACCCGGAAGTTGTCGTGTGTCGGCGAGTCCTCCGGCAGCTTTCCACGAGCACGTTTCATGCAGTCGGCCGTCTGGATCGCCCGGAGCCAGTTCTCGCCGACCCGGCCCATTGCCTGCGAGTCGCTCGAGAACATCGAGATGACTCCCATATCCTGCAGCACGTTCTCCGCACCGATCGTCTCCGCGCGAACACGCGACTCGGCAAACGAAACATCGGACGGTACTTTGGGATTGAGGTTGTGACAGACCATGATCATGTCGAACAGCTCGGCTTGCGTGTTGATGCCGTACGGCAACGTCGGGTTGGTCGACGCCGGAAGAACATTGTCCTCACCGGTCACCCTCAGGATGTCCGGTGCGTGACCGCCGCCGGCGCCCTCACTGTGATAGGTGTGAATGGTGCGCCCCTCGAAGGCCGCAATGGTGTCCTCGACGTAGCCGGCTTCGTTCAAAGTGTCCGTGTGAATGGCAACCTGAACGTCCATCTCGTCCGCGGCACGCAGCGATGCCCGGATCGCGGCCGGTGTTGCGCCCCAGTCCTCGTGGACCTTGAGCCCCGCGGCCCCCGCCTTGATCTGCTCGATCAGAGACGGGTAGCCGGACGAGTTCCCCTTGCCCAACATCGCGATGTTGACGGGAAGACCCTCATTGGCCTTGAGCATCATCTCCATGTTCCAGATGCCCGAGGTGATGGTGGTGCCGTTGGTGCCGTCGGACGGCCCGATACCGCCGCCGATCAGCGTTGTCACACCACCGCTGAGTGCGTGGTATGCCTGCTGAGGAGAAACGAGGTGCACGTGCGGATCGATACCCGCTGCAGTCAGAATCAACTGCTCGCCGGAGATGGCATCCGTTGCCGGTCCCGTCGTGAGTCCCGGCGTCACGCCCTCCATCGTGCTCGAGTTGCCGGCTTTGCCCCACCCGACGATCTTTCCGTCCTTGATACCGACATCGGCTTTGACGACACCGATCGTGGCGTCGAGGATCACGACGTTGGTGATCACCAGGTCGAGCGCGCCGTCACGACTGCACGACGCCGGATCCTGACCCATACCGTCGCGTAGCGTTTTGCCGCCGCCGTAGATCGACTCGTCGCCGATGGTGCGAAGATCTTCTTCGACCTCGATGTAGAGGTCGGTGTTGCCGAGCCTGATCTGGTCACCCTTCGTGACACCGAACAGCCCCGAATACTCTTGCCGTGAAATGCTTGTCATGGGTATTGCGCTCCTTCGACCGCCGTCAACGAGAATCAGTCGGATTGTGGTTCGGACAGGAAACCGAGCTCGTCTGCGAGAGCGACGGCACGTGGCAGACGCGGGCGATACGCGGCATGCGTGGGAGCCCAACCGTCCACCAGACTGTTGAAACCGTGGGCGCGCTGCTTGCCACCGAACGGCACCAGCGTCACTTCCTTCTCGTCACCCGGTTCGAAGCGCACCGCAGTTCCGGCGGGAATGTCCAGGCGCCAACCGAAAGCCTGTTCACGATCGAAGGACAATGCGCGATTGACCTCCATGAAGTGATAGTGCGAGCCCACCTGAACGGGCCGGTCACCCGTATTTCGAACGCGCAACTTCAGACGCGGCCGGCCCTCGTTGATCTCGATCGGTTCATCCCGCAGGACGTATCCCCCGACCGGAACCTTCTTGTTGTCGCCGGAATCCTTCTTCGATGATTTCGATGCCATCTTCGATACTCCTGAGTTGGTCTGCCGGGCTGGAGTGTCTGTGGTGCTGGAGTGTGTGCCGGGCTACTGGATGGGCGAATGCACGGTGACAAGGCGGCTACCGTCGAGGAACACCGCCTCGACCTGCACGCGCGGAATCATGTCCGCAACACCTTCCATGACGTCGTCGACCGTCAATGCGTGCGACGCGTCCGCCATGACTTCCTCGAGAGTTTTCCCCTCGCGAGCACCCTCGAGTGCCGCCGCCGTGATGACGGCCACCGACTCCGGGTGATTAAGCTTGAGCCCCTTTGCTTTTCGTCGCAAGGCGACATCAGCCAACATGAGGATGGTCAGCTTGTCGAGTTCTCTCGGTGTCAGATGCATTCCGACGACTCCTTCTCGCTCATATCTTCACTTCCGTGTGGTCAGGGTCGAAAGGGTCAGCGTCCGAATCCGGGGCGCGCTGCCCGGACAACGGTTCCGCGGATTGCTGCACGAATCCGCTCCTCCTTCCAAGGGAGTGCCGATTGATTGCATCGAGCACGGCTTGGGTGCGGTCGGACGGTGCAAGGACTTCAACCCGCAATCGCTCGGCGAAGACAACGTCATTGCGTTGTCCGCGGAACTTGAGTGAATCCGAATCACTCGCGGATACATGCGCTTCCGACACGACAATCGATTCCGCTCCCGCCGCCAGCAGCGCCTCGCGCAGCTTCTCGGACTCGATGGTCTGGAGGACGGCGGTGATGAGTTCATGTTTCTGCGCACCGGGATTGGGAGCAAGTTTCTCTCCCTCGACCGTGGCTCCCCCGTCGAACCCGCTCGATTGCGGCGCTCCACCCGCGTCGACAAATGCCGCGTTGTAGCGGTACGCGTCCATTCCTTGCTGACGGCGATCGATGTTGACCTGGTCTTTCGGAGCCAACTTGAGTCCGATGGTCTTCTCGATTCCCGTGGCGATCAACCAGGTCACGACAAACGAGAAGGCGATGACGACGACCAAGGCCAAGGCCTGCTCACCGAGTAATCCGAGTCCGCCGCCGAACAGGAGTCCGTCCCGTCCGATCGGATTGATCGCCTTCTCCGCAAACAGACCCAGAAGCAACGATCCGAGGATGCCGCCGACGAAGTGGACGGCGATGACGTCGAGAGCATCGTCGAACTTGAAAATCGACTTGAGGGCCAACGCGAAGTGGCAGATCAATCCGGCGAGCGCACCAATTGCCAAGGCGGAGAATGTACTGACGAAACCGGCACAAGGAGTGACAGTCGCCAGACCTGCCACTGCGCCGGTGATTCCGCCGATCGCCGTGGCCTTGCCCTCGGTATATCGCTCGATGACCAGCCAGACGACCATGCCGCCCGCAGCGGCAATGTGAGTGTTGATCAAGGCCTGCGCCGCAACACCATCCGCCGCCAGACCGTCGCCGGCGTTGAAGCCGAACCATCCGAACCACAAGATGCCTGCGCCGATCAGAGCCAACGGGACGGAGTGCGGAACGGCCTCCGCGTTCGGCCAGCCGGGGCGTTTACCGACAACCAGCAAGATCGCGAGTGCAGCAGCACCTGCGGAGGCGTGCACGACGATTCCGCCGGCCCAGTCCTGCGCCCCGCGCAGAGCGAGCCACCCCTCGGGGTTGAAGAGCCAGTGCGCAATCGGCGGGTAGACGATGATCGACCACAAAACGAGGAGAACAGCCCAACCCAACGGCTTGAGACGGTTAGCCGTCGCGCCGGTGATCAAAGCGGGCGTGATGATCGCGAACATCATCTGATAGGCCACAAATGCCAAGGTCGGGACTGCGACCGCACCTTCGATCAAGTGAAAGCCCGGCGCAGCGGCAGTGTGAATGTCCTGCAAGCCGAAGAGTTTCAGATCCCCGAGGAAGCCTGATCCCCAGTCACCGCTGAACGCAAAGCTGTAGCCGAAGACTATCCAGGTGATGGACACCAGGCCGAGCGGAACCAGGTTCTGCTGCAACATCACCAGCGCGCTACTGCCGCGCACCAATCCGGCGTAGAAAAACGCGAGACCTGGGACCATAAAGAGCACAAGACCTGCGGAAATAAGTACCCAGGCCGTGTCACCACTATTTATTACCGTTTCCGCAAGCATCGGTAAAACCACCTCCGAGTAAGGAGACCGCAGCAGGTCTCGACATTTCTCGTAATACGTATGAGCGACGGTGCGCGGTTAACACCGACAGCAAATGTCCAAACCGAAGGCGTCGGTGTCATGGTTGCACATTTTGTACCGAATGGCGGGTTTGCGCGGTTTTAGGGATCCGTCCTGAAATTGGCATCGAAACAGTAACGGACAGAGTAGATTTCACTCTTGCGATTACCGATCGATAACAAGTTTCGATCAGCATCGTCACGGCGAGATATCAGCTGGATCCACTCCCTCGGCAAGCTCTCGATTCCGAAACATCGAGGTCGAATTTAAAGTTACGAAGGTCCCGCTCGATACCTGACCGATTGGTCAGGTACTGCCGTCAATAGTGACTCAAGTGTTCACCTGAGCATTCATTGGATATTTAGAAATACATTCATTTCCACTGGCGCGGCCAATTTCACCGGCGGCGGAAATCCTATTCTTGGAATATCCCATAAAGTTGCACGCTGCAACAAATAACCGACAAATTCAGTCAGACAAGAAAGTCCCTCACCTGCATCAGCAGGTGAGGGACTCTTGGCGGAAGCGGAGGGATTTGAACCCCCGGTGGGTTTAACGCCACGCTCGCTTTCAAGGCGAGTGCATTCGGCCGCTCTGCCACGCTTCCGTGGGCGATACTATCCGGTGCACTCGCGAACTGTGAAAACGGCTCCCCGTTACTCAGCGATCGCCGATGGCCGCATCAACCTTCGAGAAGACGTCTGCCAGCACTTCCAGCTCCGTCGGGGTCAACAAATCCACGAGATTCTTGCGCACACCCGCAACGTGGGTGGGTGCGGCAGCAGCAAGCCGTCGACGCCCCTCATCGGTGATCTGTGCAAGCACACCGCGCCCGTCCTCGGCGCACGTAGTGCGCACGACGATGCCCTGGGACTCCATCCGACGGATCTGGTGCGTGAGGCGGCTGCGCGAAGACAGGACACCGTCCGCCAAGTCGCTCATCCGAGTTGAACCGTCCGGAGATTCCGACAACATCACGAGGATGCGGTAATCCGCCAACGAGAGATCGTGCGAGTCCTGCAGCTCCCGGTTCAAGACCTCCATGAGCCGCTGATTGCCGTCCATGTAGCCGCGCCAGGCGCGCATCTCGGCGGGCGTCAGCCACGGAGTCTCTTGCTGCGCAGTGGACATTTCTTGCTGCGCAGTGGACATTTCTTGCTGCGCAGTGGACATCTCTTGCTGCGCAGTAGGCGTCTCCGCCAGCACACTGGATGGCTCCCGCACCGCTGGAGCCTCGTCGGTTGTCGTGTCAGTTGTCACGGCTCCCCAGTTTAGACCTGCATAGGCCACATTCAGTCTTCTTCATCGGTCCGAAGTCCTGAACCGGCCATTGCCGCTAATGTCCGGAAGTGGCCACCACTGAGGACCTGTCGATTTCCCCCACCGACGACAACCCAGCCAGTCCCATCGTGAGATCGAAATCGGCAAGCAAGCTCCGCAAAGAATGACGGACGCCGTCTGCGCCTGCCAATCCCAAGCCGTATACCCACGGCCGCCCGTACAAAACCGCCTTCGCCCCGAGAGCCAGCGCGATGATCACGTCGGCACCACACCGAATACCCGAATCCATCAGAATGTCGGCTTCATGTCCGACGGCCGACGCAATCGGCCCCAACGCGTCCAATGCCGATATCGCGCCGTCCACCTGGCGACCACCGTGGTTGCTCACGATGATTCCGTCGGCACCTGCCGCTACCGCGGCGCGAGCGTCGTCGGGATGAACGATTCCCTTGACTGCGATCGGAAGTGACGTCCACTGGCGAAGTTTCGCGATATCCGCCATCCGGACGGTGTGATTGCCGAAGAGCGACACCCACGTCAAGACCGCAATCTGCAGCGCCTCCGCACTTTCCTCGGGCGGCGACGCCAACTTCGAGCGGAAGACCGGATCGGAGAGGTAGTTCGCGATGCCTTTCGCCCGCAGAAACGGTAGGTGCCCCAATGTCAGATCTCTTGGACGCCAACCCATGCCAGGCGTATCGGCCGTCACCACAATGGCCTTGGCTCCCGCAATGTCAGCACGGCGGACGAGCGATTCGGCAAGCTCGTCGTCCGCCGGCCAGTACAACTGGTACCACCAGTTCTCGCCCGACACCGCGCCGACGTCTTCGATGGTCGACGAAGCCGCAGTCGACAGAACCGAGCCGATCCCCAATTCCGCGGTGACCGAACCGACCGCGACCTCCGCGTCGTCGTGAACCAAACCGAGTACACCGACGGGCGCAGTCAAAATCGGCGCAGCCAAACGCGTACCGAGCACCTCGACGCTCAGATCACGGGCGTCTGGGGCAGCGGTGCCGCGAAACATGCGCGGCACGATCGCGTGCCTCTCGAACGCCCGGAGGTTCGATGCGGCAGTGCGCTCGGTCCCGGCGCTGCCCGCGATATACCCGAAGGCTTCCGGTGAGAGTTGCTCACGCGCGGCAGCTTCCAGCCCGGCCGCCGTCATGGGCAGCGACGGGACGGTACCGCCGAGGCCGCTCAGATAGATCTCGTTCTGCATGTTCCCGAAGTAAGTCACGACAGCGACCGTAGCGCCAAACCCGCCTACTGCGGGGGGATTCGCTAGCGTCGTATCCATGTACGCCACCACTATCGACCAGCCAGGCGGCCCCGAGGTCATGACCTGGGCGCAGCAGTCCGATCCGGAAGTGCCTCGTGGGCACGTGCTGGTGGACGTCGCCGCCACCGCCGTCAACCGTGCCGACCTCCTGCAACGCCAAGGTTTCTACCCGCCGCCACCCGGCACGAGCGACGTCCTCGGACTCGAATGCTCCGGCGTCATCAGCCAACTCGGCGAAGGTGTCACCGATTGGGCCGTCGGCGACGAAGTGTGCGCACTGCTTGCCGGTGGCGGATATGCCGAGAAGGTGGCAGTACCTGCGACACAACTCCTTCCAGTACCCGAGGGGGTAGATCTGCGAGTCGCTGCGTCCTTGCCGGAAGTCGCCTGCACGGTCTGGTCCAATGTGGTCATGCGCGCCGGACTGCGCCGCGGACACACACTGCTGATCCACGGCGGCGGCGGCGGAATCGGCACCCACGCCATCCAGGTCGGCAAAGCCCTCGGTGCACGAGTTGCCGTCACCGCCGGCTCGGAGGAAAAACTGGCTCGCTGCCGTGAACTGGGCGCGGACATCACGATCAACTACCGCGACCAGGACTTCGTCGCCGCCCTCTCCGAAGCCACCGACGGACACGGCGCGGACATCATTCTCGACAACATGGGAGCGTCGTACCTGGGCCGGAACGTGGATGCCCTCGCGATGGACGGGCACATCGTCGTCATCGGGATGCAGGGCGGACGCAAGGGCGAAGTGGACCTCGGCAAGTTGATGGGGAAACGCGGAAGCATCACCGCGACGGGCCTACGTGGGCGTCCGCTGACCGGTCCGGGTGGAAAAGCAGAAATCGTGGCCGACGTTCGAGCCAAACTGTGGCCGCTGATCGCCGACGGTTCCGTCCAACCGGTCGTTTCCATTGAGCTACCGATTGCCGAAGCGCCATTAGCTCATCAATTGCTGGATTCACCCAAAACGGTCGGCAAGGTCATCCTCACCGTGAAGTGACGTAACAGGTACGAGATCAGCCCAGCGTGCCGAGTTCGGCAACAAGTTGGTTGATCTCGTACCGCGTCGTATACGGCGCCAACCCGATCGTGACTGCGCCGCCCTCGTCGTTGACACCCAACGCGTCGAGGAGGCGCGAGTTGCCGTGCGTGCCGCTCATGACCGCAATCCGCTTGTCGGCAAGATGAGCTGCGACCTTGTCGGCAGCCGTACCTTCGAGCGTGAAACTGACCGTCGGAACCCGCGTCGGCGCATGCCCGATGACCATCACGTGAGGCAGCGCGGACAACGAACGCAACAGGTGCTCGAAAAGACCGTCTTGATAGTTCTGCAGTGAACTGATCGATGTCTCGAGGCGCTCGCGACGACTGCCCGTGGCCGATTCGTCGAGGCCGGCGAGGAAATCGATGGACGCTGTGAGTCCGGACAACAGCGCGAACTGATGCCCACCCACTTCGAGACGCTCGGCGCCACGCGCATACGGATTGAGCGAAACTGCGGGGATACGGTCGAGCAGGCCGGGATCGCGGAACACCAGCGCACCCACCTGCGGACCACCCCAGGACGGCGCACTGACCGCGATGATGTCCGCGCCGAGTTCGGCCATATCCAAATGGGCGTAGGGAGCAGCACCGACGGCGTCGACGACCATGAGACCGCCGAATTCGTGCAGTCGATCCGCCGCTGCACGCACATTGGGCGCCGAACCCACGATCGGCGAAGCCGCAGTTAAAGCTACAAGTCGCGTCGTGGAGGTAATGAGCTCATTGAACTGCCAACTGGGCAGTTCGCAAGTCTCGATTTCAACTTCTGCCCAACGCACCTGTGCGCCGTACCGACCGGCGACGCGCAGCCAGGGCGCCACATTTGCTTCCTCGTCGAGCCGCGAGAGCACCAGCCCGGTACCGAGGCCCAGGCGCGAACTCAGGGACTCCGCCAGCCAGGCCAGAAGGACCGCCCGATCCGAACCCAGGACAACACCTGCCGGATCACCACCGACGAGATCTGCGACAGCAGACCGAGCACTGTCCAGGATTGCCGCGCTACGACGGTTCGAGACGTGCCGACCGGACGACGACGACGCGGCTGCCCGGAATGCGGTGGACACTGTCCGAGAGACTGCGTCGGGAATCTGCATACCCGCCTGCGGGTCGAGGTGGATCCAGCCGTCACCGAGTGAGGGAATCAATCCCCGAACGCGGGCAACGTCGTAAGCCATGCTCGACACTCTAGGGGCAAGCGGCTCCGTAGTCGAAGGCAGACACCGAAATACCCGTCGGTACAGTTATCATTTGGTTACCTTTTTGGGGTTAAGTGCAGTTTGTCGGCCTGACACGTCAAGATGGAGCTATGAACAAGCCAGAGGAAGAACGGATCCTGGTCATCGGCCCCGACGGCGCGGAGACAAACACCGATCGCCAGGACGCCAAGGAACCGGAAGGCGAATCCATCGCCGACATGGTCGAGCAGCCGGCCAAGGTCATGCGAATCGGCACCATGATCAAACAGCTCCTCGAAGAAGTGCGCGCCGCACCGCTCGACGACGCCAGCCGAGTACGACTCAAGGAAATCCACCGATCCTCGATCCGTGAGCTCGAACAGGGCCTCGCTCCGGAACTTCGCGAAGAACTCGAACGGTTGACCCTTCCCTTCACCGACGACTCCGTTCCGAGCGACGCAGAACTGCGGATCGCGCAGGCACAGCTGGTCGGATGGCTCGAAGGCCTCTTCCACGGCATTCAAACGGCACTGTTCGCCCAGCAGATGGCGGCACGCGCTCAACTCGAACAAATGCGTCAAGGCGCACTACCTCCGGGCATGAGCATCGGCGTCCCCCACACACCCGGGAACCCGGGGCACCCCGACCAACAGTCACCCGGCACCGGCCAATATCTGTAACTCCGACCACCACAACGCCCAAGGAAAAGTCCGCGCTGAACCGGGGCCGGTAGGCTCGACCTCCGTGTCAGCATCCGCAACCGAATCCGAGACGTCGGAGCAACCCGTGCCCGTGTCCGACTCCCAGAGCTTCCATCGCGCTTTCAAAGACCTGCGCGATGGATTGCGGCAGCGCGAGTTGTGGCTGAGCCTCGGCTGGCAGGACATCAAGCAGCGGTATCGCCGATCGGTGATCGGTCCCTTCTGGATCACCATCGCCACCGGCGTCCAGGCCGCGGCAATGGGCCTCCTGTACTCCGCACTGCTGAACATCCCGCTCAAGGAGTTCCTGCCGTACGTCACGGTCGGACTGATCGTCTGGAACCTGATCAGTGCCAGCATCCTCGAAGGCTCCGAAGTCTTCATTGCCAACGAAGGCCTGATCAAGCAGTTGCCGTCGGCACTGAGCGTGCATGTGTATCGCCTGGTGTGGCGTCAGGTGCTGTTCTTCGCGCACAACTTCGCGATCTACATAGTTCTCCTGTTCGCGTTCAGCATCTGGCAGAACATGAGCTGGACAGCACTCGCTGCAATACCGGCGTTTGTGCTGATCGTGGCGAACACACTGTGGGTGTCGATCGTGTTCGGCATCTTCTCCACCCGGTACCGCGACATCGCACCCATCCTCGGCAGCCTCACCCTGCTGTTGTTCGTGCTGACGCCCATCATGTGGACGACGCAGGCGCTCAAGGATCAAAGTCCAGAAGCTGCAGAGCGAGTGAAGCTCGCCGAACTCAACCCGCTGTACCACTACCTCGAGATCATCCGAGCACCACTCATCGGAGCTGACCAGCAGGCTTACCACTGGTACATCGTCATCGCCCTCACCGTGATCGGCTGGGCTATCGCGATCCTGGCACTCCGCAAGTACCGGGCCCGCGTGCCCTACTGGGTCTAGAGGAAAAAGGGCTAGAGGAAACACATGAGTCAGCCAGTCAGCATCCACACGCAGAACGCGTGCGTCGACTTCCCGATCTTCGACGCTAAATCACGGTCCCTCAAGAAGGCTTTCCTCGGAAAGGCCGGCGGATCCATCGGCCGCAACGACTCCGATGTCGTTGTCGTCGAAGCACTCCGCGACATCACCATGTCGCTCAAGGAAGGCGACCGCATCGGACTGGTCGGACACAACGGCGCCGGCAAATCCACCCTGCTGCGCCTACTCTCCGGGATCTACGAACCGACCCGAGGAACAGCCACCATCCGCGGCCGCGTCGCACCCGTCTTCGACCTCGGTGTCGGCATGGACCCCGAAATCTCCGGCTACGAGAACATCATCATCCGCGGCCTGTTCCTCGGGCAGACCCGCAAGCAGATGCTCGCGAAGATGGATGAGATCGCCGACTTCACCGAACTCGGCGAATACCTCTCGATGCCGCTGCGCACCTACTCCACCGGCATGCGCGTGCGCGTCGCCATGGGCGTCGTCACCAGCATCGACCCGGAAATCCTTCTCCTCGACGAAGGCATCGGCGCCGTCGACGCAGAGTTCATGAAGAAGGCCCGCGTTCGCCTGCAGAAACTGGTGGAACGCTCCGGCATCCTGGTCTTCGCAAGCCACTCCAACGAGTTCCTCGCTCAACTCTGCAACAGCGCGATGTGGATCGATCACGGCCAGATCCGCATGCACGGTGACATCGAAGACGTTGTCCGAGCGTACGAGGGCGACGACGCAGCCGAACACGTCCGCCATGTGATCAGAGACATGGAACGGGAGACGCCCGCGTGAGCACACCCGAGAAAATTGTCGGGGTCGTTGTCACACACAAGCGTCGTGAACTGCTGGCCGAATCCCTGAAGGTGCTCAGCACTCAGTCCCGGCCGCTCGATCACCTCGTTGTGATCGACAACGCCGACGAAGACGCTGTACGTGAACTGGTCGAGGGTGCTTCCCTGCCCACCAGTTACATCGGCTCGAAGCACAATCTCGGCGGTGCCGGAGGATTTGCCCTGGGCATTCTGTATGCATTGTCACTCGGCGCAGACCGGGTCTGGCTCGCCGACGACGACGGTCGCCCCGAGGGACCCGAAGTGCTCGAAACCCTGCTCGCGTGCGCGGTGCGACACGATCTCGCCGAGGTCTCCCCTGTTGTCTGCGACATCGACGATCCTGACCGCCTGGCGTTCCCACTGCGCCGCGGCACCTCCTGGCGGCGGCTGCGTAGCGAGCTGGGCTCCGAGGATCTCCTGCCCGGAATCGCGTCACTCTTCAACGGCGCTCTGTTCACCGCCGACGCCATCGACGCCGTCGGAGTGCCCGATCTTCGACTGTTCGTCCGTGGGGACGAAGTGGAAGTACACCGTCGACTCGTACGATCCGGCCTCAAATTCGGCACGTGCCTGCAGACCGCCTACGTACATCCCAACGGCGCCGAAGAATTCAAGCCGATCCTCGGCGGGCGGATGCACACGCAATACCCGGACAACGACACCAAGCGCTTCTTCACGTACCGCAACCGCGGGTACATCCTCTCGCAACCCGGAATGCGCAAACTGCTTCCGCAGGAATGGGTTCGGTTCGGCTGGTACTTCCTGATCACCCGGCGCGATCCGGCCGGTCTGCGCGAGTGGATGCGGCTGCGCAAACTCGGCCGGGAAGAGAAGTTCGAGCGACCGAGTTAATTCGGTTGCACAGCTCGGCCACTGCCTGAGACGATTCTGTGTCGACGCATGGTGCGTCCTGAAGGTTTCGAGGAGTGAGTATTGATGACTGTCGTGTCCCGCACTTTCAGCACCGTCAATACTCACAATTCTTCGTACTCGAGGACACATTCACCATGCCAGAAAACAGCACACTGCTGACCGAATACGGTTGGAACGCAACACTCTCGAATATTTTCGGCGCACTCGATTCACCTGGCGTCGTAGCCGGACGCGTTATCCGCGTCGACCGTGGCCAGTGTGACGTTGCGGTCGCAGCGGGCACTGTCCGCACGCTCAGTGGCAGCAATTCGCTGTGCACCGGCGACTGGGTTACAGTCGCCAACGCCACGAGCGAGACCGAAACACCCACGGTCACTTCGATATTTCCACGGTCGAGCAGCATCGTTCGATCCTCCGCGTCCGGAAAATCCGAAGGCCACATTCTGGCCGCGAATGTCGACACTGTTGTCATCACCACGGCGGCGGACGGCGACGTCGATCTCGGACGCATCGAGCGACTACTCGCACTCACCTGGGAAAGCGGCGCAACTCCCGTCGTTGCACTCACCAAATCCGATGCAGCTCATAATATTTTCACCCTGCTGACCGAAGTCTCCGCTATCGCGCCCGGCGCAACAGTGCTGGCCGTCAGCGCCGAAACCGGCGAAGGTATGGACGTACTCGACGCTGTTCTGGACGGCACCGTTGCGATACTCGGCCCTTCCGGAGCAGGAAAATCGACCCTTGCCAATGCACTCCTCGCCGGGCGCGGGCGCCTCGAAACAGGCAGTGTGCTCGAAACAGGCAGTGTGCTCGAAACAGGTCGCGTGCGGACCGGCGACGGCAAAGGACGCCACACCACCGTCACAAGGGAACTGATCCCGTTTTCCGGCGGCCGGACGCTCATCGACACTCCAGGGCTGCGGGGTGTCGGCATGTGGAACGCCGGCGAGGGCATCGACAAGACGTTCCCCGAGATCGAGGAATTCGTCTCGAGCTGCCGGTTCTCCGATTGCGCGCACCACTCCGAGCCTGGGTGCGCAGTCTTGGGCGCGCTCGAACGTGGTGACATCGACGAGCGAAGACTGCGGAGCTACCGGAAACTGCAGCGAGAGAACGCATGGAATGCCGCCCGCGGTGATGCCCGCCTGCAGGCAGAACGCGCGCGAGAGGTAAAGGCGCTCTCCCGCCGCATCAAAGATCATTACCGGGGGCGAAGACAGTAGCGGCCGACTCCTGGCAGCATGGGAGGTGATCCCGACGAGAGGTTGCCATGTTCGAGCAGTTCCGTTCCAGCGCCAGGACCAAGCTTCAGCGTGCGGTATCCGAGGTGATCGAGAATGCCGACCGCCATAATGCCGATCGCACGCGGCAGATTCTCGACGAACTGGCGCGCTCGCACGACGAACTGGCCGGGGCCCGCGAAGATATCGCGGGCCTTCGGAACAGAATCGAAGAACTGGAATTCCGCCAACGCCGCGACGTTGCGTACGCAGTAGATCTGGAAGCAACGGCGACAAGTGCGAGGTTCGTCCTCCAGCACATGCGGCTGGCACAGACGTTCGGGCATCCTCACGACACTCTGCGGCATGCACTGAATTTGGTCGAGATCCCAGGAATAGCACTCGAATTCGGCGTCGCATCCGGAACGACCTTGAAGATCATCGCCGACGAATTCCACGAACGCGATGGCATCGTCGCAGGTTTCGACGTGTTCTCAGGTCTGCCGGAAACCTGGCGAACCGGATTTCCGGCCGGCGAGTTCGCTCAGGACTCACTCCCCGAAGTACCTGGCGCACAACTTGTTCCAGGACTTTTCGAAGACACACTACCGACATTCCTGGAGCAGGAACGCGAAACCATTGCGTTCCTGCACCTCGACGCCGACCTCTACTCGTCGACCAAGACGGTGCTCGATCTCCTCGGCGACCGCCTCGCCCCGGGATCCATCATCGTGTTCGACGAATTCTTCAACTACCCCGGGTGGCAGAACCACGAGTACCGGGCATGGACGGAATTCGTCACACGCACCGGCATCTCGTTCGAGTACGTCGGTTACACCTTCGACAACGAGCAGGTGATCGCCAAGATAGTCAGGTGAGCGTCACTTCTCGTACAGGCGAGCCCAGTTCTCGCGGCTGGTGAGCTGCGGGAACTCCTGGGCGAATTCCTGAGCGACACTTGGCGCTTCGGCAAGGAATCGCTTGATCACGCCGGCGAGACGGCCACTCATCTCCGCGGCCTTCTCGCTGTCGAAGCGGCGTTCGCGCACGCCTCCCTGCGACGCGTCGGTCACGAAGACATGATCGAACCGTCCGACGTGCCACCACTGCGCATCCTCGTACGAGATCGCCACCGGACCGCGCTCGAGCTGGTTACGAGCCTGCGTCACAGCACGTTTCGCAAGGACGAGGTCGGTCCACAAACCGGTCTTCGGGCTGGGCGCAACGCGTCGGATCGGCAGCCGTCCCGGCAACTCGGACGCCGGACGAGTCACCGTCTCCGGGAAACGCTTTCGCTCCTGGTTGATCGTCGCCAACGCCTTCTGGCCACCGTCCGCCAAGCCTGCCGGACCTTCGAGGAATCCCTCGATCGCCCGGATTTGTGTGTGCGCTAGGCCGTACTGCAACCCGACGATGGAATGCGAAATGTCTCGGGCGAGTTGCTTGGCCAGTGCCTTCGGCGCAAAACCAGGGTCGAGTGCCGCGGTGATCAGGCCGTTGCGAGTACTGAAGTAGTGGGCAAAACCGTCGACGTCCTTCCAGTAGAAGTCCGCATGCCAGACGGCAGCCGACGGCAACGTGATGGTGGGGATCCCGGCTCGCCCAGCTCGCAAGCTGTACTCGACGTCGTCCCACTGAAAGAACACCGGAAGCGGCAACCCGATGCGCTCGATAGCTTCGGCGGGGATCAGGCACGTCCACCAGCCGTTGTATTCGGCGTCCACTCGACGCTCCGGCAGCTTCTCGAGCACACTCCGGTTGCGGACTCCGTGCTCGTCCGTCGGCACACCACGTTGAAGCGTGCCCAGATCGACGCGCTCACCCGAAGCCAACAGATAGTCGGGATTGAAGAGGAAAAGCATCTGAGCGCCGATCAGAGCCGGTTCCGTTGTCATGTTCGCGAACGCACTCAGTCGAAGGACCGATTCCGGTTCACACAGGATGTCGTCGTCCATCAGGATCACGTCAGAGTGCGGTCCGGCCTCCGACGCCTCGTACAGGCCGCGGGTAAAGCCGCCGGCCCCACCCAGGTTCGCCTGCCGCAGGTACTGCAACCGTGAACCGAACTTCTTCGACACTTTCTGGAACAACTCGCGGCTCTCGACCGGATCCGTTCCCTGATCGACGACGTACAACGCGTCGAGCAATGCCAGTACGCGCTCGTCGGACGCAAGCGCTTCGACCGTGCGAGCGCAGTCGTCGGCGCGGTTGAACGTGCAGATCGCTACTGCTACCGGCCGGAGCAACTTCGGCGAAACGACGGACCATTCGACGTCGTCGACAACCGCGCCGCCACCCTGCGCTTCGAACTGCAACCACAGGGCACCTCCGTCGACAAAAGTGTCGAGCGGAGCAGTCATGGAAATCTGCTCGGTGCCGGTCACAACGACGTTCGTCACGATACGACGGTGACCACCGATGTCGGACGCCTGAATCTGGACGCGGCAGGCCGTCTCGGCTACGACGCGCGCGGTCACGGTGACCTCGGTGACGGCCGTCCAGCGCTGCCAGTAGCTGGCCGGGAATCGACCGAAGAATGTGTTGGTGTGCGCGACGGCTCCGGGCTGAAGTCGCAGTTCGAAGCGAGATCGTGTCGACATGCCGACTTTGGTAACCGCGTACAACTCGTCACTGGCGACCGGTGAGGTTCCGGTGAACAACGTACGCTGTGCCACCAGGCGGTCCGAGCTCGCACGACGTTCGGTCAACTCGACCCCGGTGTCAGACTGCCCGCTGTCAGACTGCCCGGTGTCAGACTGTCCGGAGTCGGACTGGTCATCGGTCACTTTCACGGTATCCACACCCCGCAGGGTATCGCGAACACACTCAGCGATGCCGCGAGCACCAGATCACGCAGGTCTAGATCACGCAGGTCTAGATCACGCAGGTCTAGATCACAGCGCTACCCGAGATCACGGCTCTACCCGCGGTAGCCGGTCCCGGCCACAGCCGCGAGTTCCTTCTTACGCCGACGCAGCGACAACAATCCGTTCGCCATCTGAACCACGTCCTTGGGCGAAATCCGGCTTGCATGCGCGAGGTGATCGTCACTCAGCCGGATAGGGACCTCCACTGGGCGCACACCCGCCAACTCGAGCGCGTAATCCAGTTCCGTCGTGAACAGGAAACCTCGCTCGGCCAAAGCGGGCGCGATCCGACGCGCCAAGGCGCCGTCGACGATGAACGTTCCCTGCGGATCACCCGTCCGGGTACCTAGGATGGCTCGCCGAAGAGTGGCAAAACCACCGGTCATGATCGCTCGTAGCAAGCCGCGTTCCACCTCGGATTCGGCGTGCGCCTTCGAGCCGATGACCGCTGGGGGGATCGACCCCATATCCGCCATCACGCGGTTTGCGCCCTCGATGTCGCCGAAACCGAAGGGCAGATCGTCCGCGGTGAGCAACACACGCTCGCCCCGGGACGCGATGATTCCCGCCCGGAGCGCCGCACCCATACCTTTGTCACTGCTCATGGGACGGAAGCTCACGCCTGGCCAGGACCAAGTTGCCGACAACGCGGCACACACGTCCGCAGTGTTGTCGGTGGAACCGTTCTCCACGACGATGATCTCGACGGGGCTGGTGCTCTCGGTAGGGCTGGTGCTCTCGGTAGGGCTGGTGCTCTTGGTAGCGCTGGTGCTGAAGTACTCGGCGAACTGTCGCACCGTCGACTCCAGTACTTCACCTGAGTTGTATGCGGGGATGACGACCGAAAGTTCCGGCGTAGCTGATTCCCCACGAACGGGTTCCGTCCGCGATGTCGCCACGTCCCGATCTCCTTCTTCCCCGACTGCAGTTCGAACTCGTCGGAATACTACGCTCCGAGAAACGGGGCACGGCCCAGGCTCCGAGAGACAGGGCACGGCCCCGGCTCCGAACGACAGCCAATCGACCCGAGGACGAAAGCACATCGTGAAATCTGACTTGACGCTCGCTCAACGCGTAGTGCCGCCGATTCTGCTCGCCGCTCTGGTGTCGATCGTCGCGGCGATCCCACTGATCTCCAATCGGTGGTTCTACTACTGGGACGACAGTGCTGCAGCTTTCACGCCCGGATGGCACACGATCGGCGAAAAGATTCTGTCGGGATCGTGGCCGACGCTCATTCCCGAATTGTGGGCCGGCGGAAACGTCACCGCCGAAGCCCTGTACGGGACATACAATCCCGTCATCCTTCTGGATTCGGTTGCCATCGCACTCATTCCGAACCTCGGCATCGGAATCACCCTCGTCAAAATGCAATTCATGGCGATACTCGCCGTCGGCGTCTACCTGGTGGCTCGCCAGTACGGCGCCAACCGGTCGATGGCTTTCATCGCCGGATTTGCCATGCCGTTCGCCGGCTACACGCTCTACTTCGACGCCTCGAGCTGGGCATCCGGACTGATCGCCTTCGCGTGGATCCCCCACGTGTGGTGGTCTACGCGGGCCAGCGCACTCGGACGTGTGAATCCGCTGGTACCGATCGCATTCGGCTATCTCGCCATGACCACCGGCAACCCGTACGGAGCGGTCGGTGTCGCTGTCGTCTACATCGCCGTCATCGCGGAGTGCATAGCGGTCAAACGGGCAGGCAGTATCAAATCCCTTCTGATCAGCGGCGCAGCGATCCTCATGATGTCGCTGATCGTGTATCTGCCACTTCTGTTCACCACCGGCGTGTCCGTTCGCACGCAGTCCGGAATCGCGAACGACGGTTCGCTACGGCCCGATCTCGGCGACCTGCTCAACCTCTCCGGTCCGTCGAACCAGCCGTACGTCACGGCGTTTGCACTCCCGGCGATGACGATTCCCCTGGTCTACCTGGCCTGGTTCCTCATACCGCTCGCACCGTGGATTCGATGGAGTTCGCTCAAGACGCTGGGGCGTCACAGTGTTTCGCTCTTCGTCTTCGGCGGAATCTACGTAGTGCTGCTTCTCGGACCGTCGAATCTCTGGCTGTTCCGTTGGCCGGCACGGCTTCTCGAATACGGGCAATTGCCTGCCATTGTCGTCACGGCAGTCGCGCTGTCTGCAGGATTGCATCGTGATCGAATCCGCGTGAGATCGATCATCACCGCCGGATTGCTGGTGCTCCAGTTCTATCTCGCGTGGTCGAACGTGCCCGAAGACATCGGCATTCACGCTGCGTCACTTGTCATCACCGTGGTCCTGACGGCTATCGCACTGATCGTGGCCTACCGGAAACCCCGATACCTGGCAGGTGCACTCGCGGCCGGAATCGTCGTGGTGCTCAGTGCCCAGACAAACTTCTGGTTCACCGGAAACTACAACGTCACCCCGTGGAAGTTCCCGCGGCAGATCGCTTTCCTGGAATCGAAATTCGAAGACCGATACCAAGGAACCACTTTCGCGATCGCAGATCCCATCAACATTCCGCCCGACAACCAAACCGGGCAGTGGGGCGATCTGCTGTTCGGAAATGCCTGGCAGCCGGCGGGTGTCGACGCCGTCAACAGCTACGCCGGAATCAGCTACAACGATTTCGTTCAAGCCCTGTGCCTGAACTACTACGGCGGCGTGCAGTGCCCCGACGCAGTCGATCGGCTACTGGCCGAATCACCGGGCACCGGTGTGTCCTGGCTCGACGCGATGCGCGTCGACACCGTCGTCGTTCAGAATTCCGGACCATACGGTGGAAAACGCGCTCTCGATGCCCTTCCCGAGGGCGAGTGGACCGTTTCGCCTGATCGCGTCGTCACCGTCGGTCGGCGCACCACCGAACATCAGTGGCCCGAGGGCCGGGTTTCCGCAACAGCGCCGGGGCTCGACGTGCGTAGCGATGCCGCCGCAACGGACACCCGGGAAACCGTCGAGTACACCGGATCCGGCACCGTCACCTTCGCGCTGCTCGCCTGGCCCGGCTGGACCGCAACAGTGGACGGACAGTCCGTGGAAACGAAGGCCAGCCCCGGCGGCTTGCTGCAAGTCGATCTACCGCCGAGCACCGACGCCGGATCGACACTCACCATCGAATTCAGCCCGCCAGGAAGCACATTCGGATGGGGTATCGCCGGCGTCGGACTACTCGTCGCCTTGTCCCAGGGCGCCTGGGCGTTTCGAACGCGTCGTAAGGATCAGGAAGAGAGCGTCGCGGCGACCGCAGATTCCGTGACCTCGTGAACCGCGCGGTGAGCGGGCAGGATCGACGCCCGCTCACCGTCCGCGTCACCTGTTCCCTGCACCAATCCGAGGAAGTGCGTCAACTGCGCAGCCAACGGTTCCTCGCTGTAACGGATCGTCGGAATCTCGATAACCGTCTGCTGCTGATAGCCGTCCCGATCGGCCGGCATGCTGTCGTCGATGTGCCGGTAAATCGTGATGCCGCGGCGAAGCAGGTCGATCTCGATAAGTCGGTCAGCCTCGAGCAACGACAGTTGACGGATCTTGCGCTGACTGATCCGGCTGGCCGAAATCGTTGCTACCGCACCCGAACCGAAACGCAGAACAGCGTCAGCGCAATCTTCCGACCGGTTCTGCACGGAAGTCGGATGGAAGTAACCGAACTCGCCTTTCGCCAAACTCGGCTCCGATCCGGCAAATCCGATAGCCAAGTCGACGTCGTGAATCAACAAGTCCGTCGCGACGCCCGTCGGAATACGAGAAACGAACGGAGAGTGACGAATACCGTTAACCTGCCACACGTCGCCGGAGAACTCACGAGCAGTGCGAACAGCTGGATTGAAGCGTTCGAGGAGACCACACATCAGCGGAACACCGGACGCGCGTGAACGATCGACCAGATCGACGCTCTGCTCGTACGTCGCGGCCAACGGCTTCTCCACCAGAACGGGCTTACCCAGATCGAGAACCCGACCGGCCAGCTCGTAGTGAGCCGGCGTAGCGGCGGCGATCACCACAGCGTCGATGCCGTCAAGCGTGTCGAAATCCGCAGCCCAGCGCGTATCGAAGCGCTCAGCAACAGCTTTGCCCTGCTCCTCACGGGGCTCGATCAGCAACTCCAACTCGCACAAGGCCGACTGCGCGATGACACGCGCATGCAGCGAACCCATCTGGCCGGAGCCGACAAGGGCGATACGGGGCTTGCTTGCAGTCGTATTAAGACTCGCGGTCATCTTCAGGCCTCCATAGCGCCGCGTACGGCGGCAATAATTTGATCGACGTCCCCGGCGGACAACGCCGCGTGGACCGGAATACTCAGGCACCGCGACGCCACCGACGTGGCAACCGGCGTCTCCTCGATGACTACCCGCGGATGGTCGCGGTAGCACTCGTAGTCGTACACGGCCTTCGGGTAGTAGATCCCGCTGCCGATGTCCTTCGCGGCGAGACGCTCGCTGAGTTCGTCGCGAGTGATCGGTGCATCCTCGGCCAACAGCAACGTGAACTGGTGCCAGACATGTCCGCGACCGGACAGCTCAGTAGGCAGGACCAGCCCGTCGACATCTTTCAAACCGACGCGCAATGCTTCCGCATTGCGTCGGCGTGCCTCGACCTGCTGCATGTACGTCGCCATCTGCGGCAACGCCAAGCTTGCCTGAAGATCGGTCATCCGGTAGTTCTGACCGACCATCTCGTACTGGTAGCGCGCCCGCATCCCCTGGTTACGCAGGACACGAAGTCGATCGGCTGTCGCGTCGTCGTCGGTGGTGATCATGCCGCCTTCGGCGGTCGTGAGGTTCTTCGTCGCGTAAAACGAGAAGCAGCCCAACCCGAAACTGCCGGCGCCGCGTCCCTCGAAGGTGGCACCGTGCGCTTGAGCGGCGTCCTCGACGACGGTCAGGCCGTGCGTCTGCGCCAGCGGCATCAACGCCCCCATGTCGGCTGACTGGCCGTAGAGGTGAACGGGCATCAAGACCTTCGTACGGTCGCCGATTCGAGCTGCGGCGGCCGCGGGGTCCAGATTGAAATCGGACTCCGAAATATCGGCGAACCTGGCCGTCGCCCCCGCCTCGAGAATCGCGTTCAACGTGGCAACAAAGGTGAACGGTGTGGTCAAAACCTCGTCACCGGGCTGCAGATCCTGGACCTGAAGTGCCGCGATCAGCGCCGTAGTGCCGTTGTTCACCGCCACCGCATGACGGGTGCCGACCAGAGCCGCGAACTCGTCCTCGAGCCGCTTGACCTTGGGGCCCTGCGCGACGATCCCCGATCGCAGAGTGTCCAGCACCTCGCGCTCGACTTCTTCCCCGAACGAGATGCTGGATATCGCGATCACTGAGTTACCTCCGATAGATTCATCCGACTGTCGTCGGAACGAAATACCCCGACAACCAACGAAGCGTATCGAAACGCAATTCGATACTTCGAGAGGATTCCGGAACCCGCATGTCTTCACGACCTGACTGCCATATCCATCCCACTGCACTGATCGGCGCCGAAGTACAGATCGGCACCGGTGTGACGATCGGACCGAACGCCGTCCTGACCGGCCCACTCGAGATCGGCGACGACTGCTGGATCGGCGCGGGAGCAGTACTGGGGGCACCGCCCGAGATCCTCGGCGCGGTCCATCCCACATCGTGGTCCGAAAGTGCCGGCCTGGGAATCCGCATCGGCGCCCGAACCACAATCCGTGAGCTCACCACCGTCCACCAGGGCAGCGAACGACGCACCGAAATCGGCGAAGACTGCTTCGTGATGAACCGCGTCGGCATCGAACACGACGTACAGATCGGCGACCGGTGCGTTGTGTCATCCGGGACGACGCTCGCCGGGCATGTCAGCGTCGGCGACAGCGTCAATCTGGGGATGCATACCGTCGCCCACCAGCGACGCGTCATCGGATCCGGGTCCATGATCGGCATGGGAACAGTGGTGGTCAAAGACGTTCCCCCTTTCGCCAAAGCTTTCGGCAATCCGGTGTCCCTGCACGGCGTCAACCGGATCGGTATGAGTCGTTCGGGTATCTCCGAAGAAGACATCGAGGCAGTCGCAGCGATCTACGCGGCCGGAAGTTTCGGTGCGCCATCGACCATCCCCGACTCACTTTCCGGAGCATTCACGTGGTGGCGCGAGCGGGCTGACAAACCACTCGTGGTTTAGCTGTGAGAATCCTGATTGGTATCGTCAGCGAAATGACCAGCGGGTGGGAAGTTTCAGGCGCGTGAGTACTTCTCCCGAATCCGAACAACCCGAATCCGAACAGACGGTCGAACCGGCTGCACAACCGAACGCTCTGCGCGGTCTTCTCGTGAACGGGTTCAAGGTTCTCGTCACACTGGCGATCGTCGTCGCGATCATCTTCGCGGTGAAGTCCCAATGGTCCGAAGTCAAGAACACCATCACCGAACTGAACTGGTGGACGCTCGCTGCGTCGTCGCTGTTCATCTTCCTCGGTATGGGCGCCGCAGTGCGGTCCTGGCAACACGCACTCGGCGCCCTGGAACAACCAATCCCAGCATTCGACGCCGCGCGCGCTTATCTGGTCGGCCAGCTCGGCAAGTACCTTCCCGGCAGTGTCTGGGCATTCGTTCTGCAAACGGAACTCGTCAGGCGCGCCGGGGTGTCCCGGGCAGCAGGCTTCGTCGCGGTGCTGGTCACGGTGGGTTTGAGTACAACTTCGGCATTGGTCGTTGGACTCTTCGGTCTACCTGCCCTGTTCGAGGTCAGCACGGTAGCCGCGGTCGGCGTGATCATCCTGGTTCCGATCGCTCTCATCTGCGCGTACCCGCCGGTGCTCACGCGTCTGGTGAACCTCGCACTGAAACTGCTCCGCCGCACGCCACTCCACAAACCGCTCACGATGCACAAGATCGCCCTCGCATTGGGCTGGTGCGCGGTGAGTTGGGTCCTCTACGGAATCCAACTGTGGCTACTGGCATCCAGTTCCGCGGGCTTCGAAATTCGTGGGCTCGTCCAATGCATCGGTGCCCTCGCCCTCGGCATGTGCGCAGGCGTCCTGGTATTCGTGGTGCCGTCCGGCATCGGCGTCCGCGAGGCCGTCATCGTCGCAGCACTGTCACCGTTCATGGACGCCGGCGTCGCGCTCGGCCTCGCCCTGGCCTCGCGACTGCTCTTCACGCTCTGTGAAGTATTTGCGGGCGTCGTAGCTGCGCTGTCCGGATCGCGGGTTCTTCGCAACGCGCTTGTTCACGAGCATTCACGAGTGCCGAATCCCAGCAAAGCCTGAGATCTCAGTCCACGACAGCTTCTGAAGCTGAATAGCCCGCCTCGGTGACGGCTTTCTGCGGACGCCACCACTGTTCGTTGTCGCGGTACCACTCCACCGTGGCTTCCAATCCACTGCGGAAATTGCGGTACAGCGGCTGCCATCCCAGTTCCCGTTGAATTCTTCTCGGGTCGATCGCGTACCGCATATCGTGACCTGGGCGGTCGGTGACGAAGTCGAATTCGTCCGGTTTGCGCCCGAAAATTTCGAGCAGGGCGGCAATCACCGTCCGGTTATCCGTTTCACCATCCGCGCCGATCAGGTACGTTTCACCCGACTTTCCTCGTTCCAGGATGTCCCACACCGCACGGTTGTGATCGTCGACGTGAATCCAATCTCGGACGTTGCGGCCTTCCCCGTACAACCGGGGACGCACACCATCGATCAGATTTGTGATCTGACGTGGAATGAACTTCTCGACATGCTGAAACGGACCGTAATTATTGGAGCAATTGGAGATAGTCGCCTCGATACCGAACGAACGCACCCACGCCCGCACAATCAGGTCGCTCGACGCCTTCGACGCCGAATATGGACTCGAAGGGTTGTACGGCGTCGACTCGGTGAAACGCGTCGGGTCATCCAACTCGAGATCGCCGTACACCTCGTCCGTCGAGATGTGGTGGTACCGGACCTTGTGCGCCCGAACAGCTTGCAACAGCGAGAACGTACCCATCACGTTCGTCCGGATAAAAGGCTCCGGATCACTCAAAGAATTGTCGTTGTGGCTTTCGGCCGCAAAATGGACCACTGCGTCGGACCGCGACACCAACTCGTCCACCAGTGCCTGATCGGCAACATCACCATGGACGAAGTGGATGCGGTCCTCCACCTCGGCTAGCGAGCTCCGATTACCGGCATAGGTGAGAGCATCGAGAACCGTAACCTCGACGCCCGGACGCGACGCCACCGTCTGGTGAACAAAATTGGCGCCGATAAACCCGGCACCCCCAGTGACCAGCAGTCGCACCTTCATCTCCTCAAGCTTGCCGAACCCCTTCGAACCTTACCGCTCATCGGTGCCCGATCCGTTTGCTTCGATCCGCACGCGTACAGGACACTGCACGTATGCGTGGAATCATTCTGGCCGGCGGCACAGGCTCTCGCCTGCACCCGATCACTCTCGGAGTGAGCAAGCAGATGCTGCCGATCTACGACAAGCCGATGATCTACTACCCGCTTTCCACATTGATGCTGGCGAATATTCGCGACATCCTCATCATCACCACACCGCACGACGCCGAACAATTCAGGCGACTGCTCGGTGACGGTTCTCAATTCGGCGTCAATCTGACCTACGCGATCCAGCACGAACCGAACGGACTCGCAACAGCATTCGTCCTCGGCGCCGAACACATCGGGAACGACTCCGTTGCACTTGTCTTGGGCGACAACATCTTCTACGGCCCAGGCCTGGGCACCCAACTGAAACGATTCTCGGACATCGACGGAGGAGCGATCTTCGCCTACTGGGTCGCCGATCCCACCGCCTACGGTGTCATCGAGTTCGACGACGCCGGACGTGCTATCTCCATCGAGGAAAAGCCCGAATCTCCGAAATCGAACTACGCCATCCCCGGACTGTACTTCTACGACAGCGACGTTGTGGACGTCGCGCGAGACCTGAAGCCCTCCGACCGAGGCGAATTCGAAATATCCGACGTCAACCGCCACTACCTCGATGCCGGCCGCCTACAAGTGGACATCCTCCCCCGCGGAACCGCCTGGCTCGATACCGGAACCTCGGACTCCCTTCTCGAAGCCGCCAACTACGTGCGAACAATCGAGCACCGCCAGGGCCTCAAAATCGGTTCGCCCGAAGAAGTTGCCTGGAGGCAGGGATTCATCACCTCCGACCAAATGCGCTCCCAAGCAGAAACTTTGGGAAAATCTGGCTACGGCGACTATCTCCTCGCCCTACTCGAACACGGCAAGGAATGGTGACATGGACATCCGTGAACTGAAAATTGCCGGAGCTTGGGAAATCACTCCCCGACAGTTCGGCGACAACCGCGGCGTTTTCCTCGAGTGGTTCAAAAGCTCAGCCTTCACCGCCGCAACAGGCCGCAAACTCGAACTGGCGCAAGCTAATTGCTCGGTATCCGCGGCAGGTAGTCTGCGCGGAATCCACTTCACCGACACCCCTCCCGGGCAAGCCAAGTACGTCACCTGCGTCAAAGGAGCATTCCTCGACGTCATCGTCGACCTGCGTGTCGGATCCCCGACCTTCGGTGAATGGGATTCCGTCCTGATTGACGACATCGACCGCAAAGCCGTCTACTTGTCCGAAGGCCTGGGGCACGCCATCCTGTCCCTCGAAGACGGATCAACCGTCATGTATCTCTGCAGCATCGAGTACTCCCCACAATTCGACCGCGATCTCAACCCATTCGATCCGGAATTGAACATCGCCTGGCCCACCACCGACCGGGCAGGTCAACCCCTGGCCTACGAACTGTCCGCGAAAGATTCTGATGCACCGTCACTCGAGTCACTTCGTGCGCAAGGACTTTTGCCCCGGTTCGAGTGCCCCGTTTTGTGATCGTGCCGGCGCCGAATCGGTAATCTGCAGCAAATAAGGTTCCGCGGTATTAGGTAAGGGGTACTGGGTAAGGGGCACTGGGTACACGGACTGGCATGAGTACACCAACGACATGGGTACACGGATGAGCGAAAGCAGTGGTAGCGGGGGCATCAAACGTGGCCTGTGGATCGCCGCCCTACTCGTACTGGGGCTCGGTGGCCTCACTCTGGCCGCGCCGCCGCTGACACCCAGCTCACTGCAACCACCGAGCTCACTGCAACCAGACGCGCAATCTCCAGTCACGGTCATCACCACCACCCCACCGCCGCCTGCGATTTCGCTCACGCCGCAGGAACTGGTCGCGCGAGTCGTCCCCAGCATCGTCACCATCACTTCTTCCGCCAGGTTCACCACCACAGCGGGAACAGGCATCGTCCTGTCTCCGGACGGGGTTGTATTGACCAACCATCACGTGATCAGTGGCGGCACCGAAATCACGGCCGTGAACATGTCCAACGGACTGATCTACGACGTGGAAGTACTCGGCTACGACAGCGGCCAGGACCTCGCAGTACTCCGACTCGTCGGAGCGTCCGACCTCCCGACCGCCACGGTGGGAAGTTCACAGAGAGCCGCTCGAGGCGACCCGGTTACTGCCATCGGAAACGCTGACGGAGAGGGAGTTCCACTTCCTGCGCCCGGCACCATCACCGGTTTCGGGGTTACAGTCAACACTCGAAATTCGACGGATGGCTCACGAAATCAGTTGAAGGGTCTCATCGAGGTGAATGCCGATATCCGGCCTGGCGATTCTGGCGGACCTCTTGTGAATGCGGCTGCCGAATTGATCGGAGTCAGTAGCGCCGGCAATGCCATCGAAGATCGAACGGAAGTCTCACCCGCCCCGCAGTCTTACGCGATCCCGATCGACACGGCTCTTCCGATTGTCGACCAAATACTCAGCGGTCGCTCCTCGGAGACGGTGCGGGTGGGGCCCACGCCGGTGCTGGGCGTGGCAGTCAAAGATCACGTGGGATCGCCTCCCGGCGCGGAAGTGGTTGCAGTGAGCTTCGATTCGCCCGCCGAGGTGACCCGGGTTGCCAAAGGCGACGTGATCACCGGGTTCGGCGGTGCTCACATCACCTCGACGTCCGACCTGAATATCGCGATGAGCATGCGCCGCCCCGGCGATACGGTCGAATTGATCTGGTTCGACGCGCAAGGTCAACAGCGGTCAGGTTCCCTCGTCCTCGACGAGGGTCCGCCGCGCTGAACCACATCAAGCTCGTCAATTCGGCTCAGGATCTTGAACCTCGCCCGAATGCCTTCGCTGCCGATTCGGGTCTCCTCGGTGGAGTTTCTTGCGCCACGCGATGATCGAATGCGCTCGTTCCAGCAGTTCCCGTGGATGGTGCCGGGAGTTCACTCGTGGCCGCCGTTCCGGATCGATGTGCGCCGGTGGTGTCCACTCCGTTCGTCCGGCGTGTCCGTCATTCTCGTTCCGCGAGTTGGTTTTCCAGCCATGCGAACCCTTTTTCACCAGGCCGTGGCAACTGTCACAGACAAGGGTGAGGTTTTCGATGTCGGTGAGTCCGTCATCATTCCATTCGGTCATGTGGTGGACGGCGCACCGCGATGGCGGTGCGTCACAGTCGGGCCGCGTACATCCTCGATCAGCTGCAATCAGAGCCAGGCGTTGATCAACAGTTGCGAGGCGCTTCCCACGGCCGAAATGCAATGGACGGCCGTCATGATCGAAGAGAACCAACACCGGATGAGATTTCTCGGACATCGCGAGTGCGTCTCGAATCGGCAGGATACCGCCGGTTGCAGTGGTTGCGACACCACCGATCGATTCCTCCAACTGTTCCAACGTCATGGTGACGATGACCGTCGCAGGAAGACCGCGATGGTTGCCCAACGCACCTCCGTCAAGGACGCATTTCATCAGTGCAGAGAACGCGTCGTGGTTTCGCTGGCCGGCGGTACGCGTGTCACGAGACGCGGCTGCTGCAATTTCCGACTCGCCCACCTCGGAGCAGTCCCCACCAGGTGATTCCGGATCGTCCGGGTTGTTCATCCCTGGTCTTGCCCATTTGGCGAGCACAACATCAAGTTGGGCCTTTGCAACCGGATCGAGCTCACCGGAAATCCGCGACATCAGATCTGCGTCCTGCCTGCGCACGCTGAGGTACCGCCGCCGTCGCCGATCCCTGTCGTCGGTTAGTTCACCGTCGGGGTTGAGCCAGGCCAATGCCTCGATTCCGGCTGCCGTCACCGCTTCGGGAGTGCCCGTACGCGCATATTCGGCAAGCACCATTTCGAGGCTTTGTCGGTCTTCGAAATCAAGTGCCGCAGGCGCTTTGTGCATGACATCCGCTATCGCCGATATGTGATCTCGGCCGATATCCCCGTCACGCGCAGCGTCTCCGGTCTCGGGAAGCACAGCTGGAGTTGACTCCCCGAACGCCGAGACTTGTTGCACCACAGACCGGGCCGCCCGGACGCGCCGCGATGCATCGGACGCGGAGATTCGGAGAACCTGCACGAGCAGTTGATTGGGCGATCGAAGCCCCTGCCCCACGTGGAGACAGCGTTCCATTCCCTCGGCCACGAGCTGGTACCCAACAGCATCAACCAGCCGAACTGCTCGCTCGAGATCTCGCAAAGCAGCGATGATGCCGTCGTCGGTCAACGCCGAAGACGAGCACTGCACCAATTCTTCGGCAGCGCAGGACAACACATCGACCAACTGGCGATGACCCCCGTCATCTGGTGCAATATCGCTCACTGAACCCCCCGGTTCGAACTTGCACCACACCCTATTCCGAGGGTCCGACAAGAAGTCCAGGCTCGACAACGAACGAGCATCCGTCAAGACTCAGGCGATGCGCACCCGAATGAACGTTGCGACGTCACGGAGAGCCGCACGACTTTCCGGGAGGCTCGGCCACACCGCTGGGAAAGCGTGAATCTGACCGTCCCAGATTTGCAGTGAACATTCGACGCCGGCTGCCGAAAGTCGTTGTGCCATCAGTTCCGAATCCACTCTGAGCACTTCGGATTCCGCTGCTATCAGCAGCGACGGCGGAAGCCCCGCAAGATCCCCGTCGACCGGCGATTCCATCACGCCGCCCAACGCACCGATTGCCGTCAAGGCCGAAACCGGGGCGATGACATCGCGTCGAGCATTGGCGTGTGCAGATTTGGCGGTGCAGTCCAGATCGAGGAATGGCGACAACCCAACCAACCCGGCAGGCGCAAGATCAGTGGCCGCCGCGGCCAACGCTGTTGCGAACACCAGAAATCCGCCCGCCGAATCACCGACGAAGACAGTCTTTTCCGGCAATCCGCCCTGCGCGAGAAGCCAGTGATAGGCGCTCAGGCAATCATCGACCGATCCGCTGATGCTCGTGTACGGCAACTGCCGGTACGCAAGATGCAATACCGGCAGACCCGTCCGCTTGGCAATGCTCGCGACCACGGGACGATGTGTGTTGAGTCCGCAACACATGAAGCCGCCCCCGTGCAGGTACAAAACCGCTCCGTCGCGAATATCGGCCGTCGAACCGGCGATGCGCACCAATTCTCCGTCGAAACCCGATCCCCCGCCGCGATCAGGGAAACGAATCACCTCGCGATCGATTCCCGACGGTATTCGCATCCCTGCCGCGGAGTCCAATACCGCAGCGCGACGAATTGCGCCGTGTGTCAACGGCGCCGCTCCGACAACCGGACGCACCATCGCGCGACACACGTTGTAGAGAATCCGGGACTCGACACTCGGACTGCCGTAGCGGGTGCCGGTTCGACGAGTGATTATCGGAGACGGGGACATCCGCCTAGATTAAGTGCGGTCAGTTCCCGGTGAGGTCGACTTCGTCAAGATCTTCGACGATAGTGACTTTTCGTTTCCGTCCACCGATCACTTTCCCGAGGTTGCGTAATCCACCGGATGCCGGCTTGGGTGCGGGCGGGATGCGCTGGGGTGCAACGCGGGTGCGGGCCGCACGTTGCACCGGCTTAGGAGCGGGTACCACCGGTACTGCAGGAATAACGGGCGCAGCAGGAACAACAGAAGCAGCAGGAACGGCCGGCGCGGTGTCAACAATCAGCTCAGCCACCTCGACAACTTCAGGCAGCACAACCTCAGCCACTTCCACAACCTCAGCCACTTCCACAACCTCGGCTACTTCGACAAGCTCAGGCAAGGCAACCGTCGCCTCGACCTGCGCCGGCCCGTCAAATACGGGGAATTCCAGTGCCCAGCGGACGCGGCTGTCCAACCACCGCGAGTCGAGTTCGCGAAGAAGTTCCGGATGCCACGACGCTTCCTGAGTGTCACCGAAGGTTCGTGTGTCGTCGCTGACCCACAGTATTTCGGTGCCGGGATTCCGATCGGCCAGATCGAGCAGGGTCAACCAGTTCAGTGTCGCGGGATAGCCGTCGCGCTTTTTCTTGTCGACGTACGGCCGTTGCATCGCTATCGCGCGCTCCGCCACAAGCAGGTGCGGCACGTCGACAGGGTCGATGACCTCGATTCCGATTCCCTGCAGGTCGTCGACCAGATCCTGGACATAGCCGTCCGCTTTGTCGTGGGCGGCGTCGATGAATCGGGTGAGGTCCCGGCGTAGGCCGAGGCGGTCGTACATCCGCGCCTGCACGCTGAGTGCGGCGATCATGTCCGCTGATTCCTTGCGGTAGCGATTGGCGACGTCGAGGACAGCGAGACGCGGGACGACAACGCGAAGTCCGCGGGTCTTGGCGTCGGCGACGGAATTGTCGAACCGTGCGCCCCGGACCAAGGCAGAGGAGTCGAGGACGATGATCATGACCTGCATTCTCCCTCAAGAACGGGACGAATGCGCTAATTCACGCAGCCCTCATTTACTTGATCCCTCATTTACTTGATATTGAAGATCACAGCTCGCTGAACGATGAAGTTGATGACCGTTGCGGTGCCCTGCGCGATGACAAACGCCAAAGGCATACGCCACCATTCGTCGGCGAGCACGTGCAACATCACTGCATTGAGACCGACCTGAACGGCAAAGGTCACCGCGTACAACACCACAACGGCGATGAACCGGGCACGCGACGGCTCCGCTTTGAATGTCCACCGGCGATTGATCAGATACGCCGTGGTGGTGCCGGCAACGAAGCTCAGAGCTTTTGCTGCGGTGAACGACAATCCCAACGCGTGGAGCAGCGCATACAACCCGTAATCCACGATCGCGGACAGCCCACCCGTCGCAACAAACCGGACGATCTGCGTCTTCAGGTCAATTGCGTCATCGGCGAGGTCCGTCGTGACGGGAATCTCCACCGGCAAAGGGACGTGGGGTTCGTGCTGGTGGTTCGCAGGCGTTTCGGGCACGACGACGAGCGTAACGACTCCGGCCCACTCCGTCCGGCTCTACTCCCAGGTAACCTCTACGTTGATGTCCACGACAGCAGAAGAGACGCCCAAGCAGGCTCTCCACACCCAAGCCCGCACCCTCACCGGTTGGGGACGCACCGCCGCCACCACTGCACAGGTGTTGTCCACCCCTGACGTGGAAGTGATCGCCAGTGCGGTCGCCCAGGTTGCGGAGAAGAACGAGTCCAAGCCGTCGCACCTGCGACGCGGTGTCATCGCACGCGGTCTCGGCCGTTCGTACGGTGATCCGGCGCAGAACGCGGGCGGCCTGGTCATCGACATGAATGCGCTCAACCGTATTCATCGCATCGATCGTGACACTGCTTTGGTGGACGTCGACGCCGGGGTGAATCTGGATCAGCTGATGAAGGCTGCTCTGCCGTTCGGTCTGTGGGTTCCGGTGCTGCCGGGTACTCGTCAGGTCACGATCGGCGGCGCCATCGGTTCCGACATTCACGGCAAGAACCACCACAGCGCGGGCAGCTTCGGCAACCACGTCGTGTCGTTGGATCTGCTGACGGCCGACGGCAAGGTTCGTACCCTCACTCCCAAGGGCGGGCGTAACGATCCCAAGGCCGCGCTGTTCTGGGCCACGATCGGCGGTATGGGCCTGACGGGCATCATCTTGCGCGCGACTATCAAGATGACACCGACCGAGACGGCATATTTCATCGCCGACGGCGACGTCACAAATAGCCTCGACGAGACCATCGCGCTGCACAGCGACGGCAGCGAGGCCAACTACGAGTACTCGAGCGCCTGGTTCGACGCGATCGCAGCGCCGCCGAAGCTCGGCCGTGCGGCAATCTCGCGAGGATCCCTGGCGAAGCTCGATCAGCTTCCGGCCAAGCTGCAGAAGAACCCGCTCGCCTTCGACGCGCCGCAGCTGCTGACGTTCCCCGATATCTTCCCGAACGGCCTCGCCAACAAGTTCAACTTCTCGGCGATCGGCGAAGTCTGGTTCCGTAAGTCGGGAACATACCGCGGCAAGGTCCAGAATCTGACGCAGTTCTACCACCCGCTCGACATGTTCGGTGAGTGGAACCGCGCCTACGGATCCAACGGATTCCTGCAGTACCAGTTCGTGGTTCCGCCGGAGGCTGTCGAAGAGTTCAAGAAGATCATCGTCGACATTCAGCGCAGTGGTCATCACTCGTTCCTGAATGTGTTCAAGCTCTTCGGCGAGGGCAATCAGGCGCCGCTCAGCTTCCCGATCCCGGGTTGGAACATCTGCGTCGATTTCCGCATCAAGCCGGGCCTCAACGAATTTGTCACCGAACTCGACAAGCGGGTTCTCGAATTCGGCGGACGCTTGTACACGGCGAAGGATTCGCGGACGTCAGCAGAGACCTTCCATTCCATGTACCCGCGCATCGACGAGTGGATGGCGACGCGCCGAAAGTACGACCCCACAGGCGTTTTCGCCTCCGATATGTCCAGAAGGCTGGAACTGTGATCAACGCTGTAGGTAATCCGCAAACTGTTTTGCTTCTCGGTGGAACGTCCGAGATCGGCCTCGCGATGTGCGAGGAGTACCTGAAGAAGTCGCCGCTGCGCATCATTTTGGCGACGCTGCCCGGCGACCCCGGCACCGATGCCGCAGTCAAGGGGCTCGAAGCCAAGAGCGCCACCAAGGTCGAGGTCGTCGACTTCGACGCCGTGAAGTTCGACAGCCACCCCGACGTCATCGACAAGGCCTGGGCAGGCGGCGATGTCGATGTCGCGATCGTTGCGTTCGGCTTGGACGGTGACGCCGAAGAACTGTGGCAGAACCAGCGCAAGGCTGTACTGGTCGCGAACGTCAACTACACCGCAGCGGTGTCGGTCGGCGTGCTGATCGGCGAGAAGATGAAGGCTCAGGGCTTCGGCAAGATCATTGCCATGTCGTCTGTTGCCGGCGAGCGCGTGAAGCGCGCCAACTTCGTCTACGGCTCCACCAAGGCCGGCCTGGACGGTTTCTACCTGGGCCTCGGCGAGGCTTTGGCGGAGTTCGGCCCGAGCGTCACCGTGGTTCGACCGGGCATGGTGCGCACCAAGTTCAGCGCCCACGTCAAGGAAGCGCCTTTGACGGTCAACAAGGAAGACGTCGCGAAGCTTGCTGTTGCAGCGTCGGACAAGGGCAAGGAAATTGTCTGGGCTCCGGGCCCGTTCCGCTTCGTGATGATGGCTCTACGCCACGTGCCGCGACCTATCTTCCGGAAGCTGCCCGTCTAAGCTCTTTTTCGTGTCACAGACAACAGCTGAACCAACTCTGACAACTGTCTCCCCGTCGCCGTGGCGTAACGCCGCGGCGACGGTGGTGGAAATGGCGCTCGCGGCCCTGGTGGCCGTAGTCGTCGCCGCTGTCGGACTGTTCGCGTTCAGCCAGGTCGACTGGCCGGCTTTCACGTCGTCGAATGTCACTCAGGCCGTCACCACGGTCTTGCAAGTCGTCTGTATCGCCGTAATCGGCGTGGCCGTTTTGATGTTCCGCGCCCACAAGGCGCAGCGGACAGCAAAACTCCTCTCGTGGGCCGGCCTTTCGGGCTTCGTCACCACGACGCTCGGACTCCCCCTCGCCGCGACGACGCTGTATCTGCACGGCGTTTCGGTCGATCAACAATTCCGCACCGAATACCTGACTCGGCTCACGGATTCCGCTGCGCTGCATGACATGACGTATGTGGATCTCCCGCCGTTCTACCCGGCCGGCTGGTTCTGGGTCGGTGGACGCGTCGCAAATCTGCTGGGCATGGACGGCTGGGAAGCCTTCAAGCCCTACGCAATCGGGTCGATCGCAGTTGTCGCCGTGATTGCACTCGTGTTGTGGACCAAGCTCATTCGACGCGATTGGGCGGTGGTCGCGGCGTTGGCCGTCACCGCGGTTGTGTTGGCGTACAACTCTCCTGAGGCGTACGGCGCCGTCGTCAATCTTCTGATTCCGCCGGTCCTGATTCTGGCGTGGGGTGCATTGGATCGGCCGGGTTCGTCCCGGTTTGCCGGAGCGGGCGCAGTGCTCGGCACCGGCGTGTTCCTCGGATACGCAGCCACTGTCTACACGCTGTACCTCGCCTTTGCCGCCTTCTCAGTCACTTTGATGGCCGTCGTAGCAGCAGTAATGGCCGCGAGGGCCAAAAACACGTGGAAGGCAGCACTGAATCCGCTGATCCGGTTGGCAGTGATCGCCGCGATCGCAGGTGTAGTAGCCCTCACGGTCTGGACTCCGTACCTGTTGAAAGCACTTTCAGGGGCAACTTCCGAATCCGGCACAGCGTTCCACTACCTCCCGGATTCCGGCGCGGTACTTCCCTTCCCGATGCTGCACTTCTCACTCGTCGGCGCACTGTGCATGTTGGGCACGATCTGGTTGATTTCCCGATTCCTGTTCTCACGCCGGGCACGGGCACTGGGTATCGGCGTCATCGCCGTGTACCTGTGGGCCCTGCTGTCGATGATGTTCACGGTTGCCGGCAGCACGCTCCTCGGGTTCCGACTCGAACCCGTGCTGATCGCACTCCTTGCCGCAGCAGGTGTGTTCGGCTTCTTCGAGTTCGCCGGTTGGATCGTGTTGGCGACCAGTGAGAATCCGCGGGTCAAAGCGGTACTCGTCGCGCTCGGCGTCATCGGTGCGATTTCCTTTGCGCAGAATATCCCGCAGGTACTGGCCCCGGATATCGCTGTGGCATACAGCGATACCGACGGCAACGGCGAGCGCGGGGACAAGCGCCCGCCGGGAGCCGAAGCTAACTACGCAGACATCGACCGCATCATCCGCGAACAACTCGGCCGCGAACCCCACGATCTGGTGGTCCTGACAGCCGACATCGGATTCCTCAGCTTCTACCCGTATTTCGGTTTCCAGGGGTTGACGTCGCACTACGCAAATCCGTTGGCGGACTTCCGGGCCCGGGCCGAACTGATCGAGCAGTGGTCGGAACTGAAGACCCCTGACGAACTGATCGCTGCCCTGGATTCGGCGCCGTGGCGGGCACCCGACGCCTTTGTCTTCCGCCAGGGCGCCGACGGGTACACGCTGCGGTTGGCCGAGGACGTCTACCCCAACGATCCCAATGTCCGTCGCTATACGGTTACCTTCCCCAAGGAACTGTTCGACGATCCTCGCTTCACGGTCACGGAGCAGGGACCGTTCGTAGTTGTCACCCGCAACTGACCCGGTACCCCCGATAACATTAAACAAACGGGATATTCTTCACAGTCGGCTTGCCGAGGACGGTCGTTGACGCGCCCCCTCCGCACCCCTAACTTCATATCGTGACAAAAACCGATGCCCGCACAGCCATGATCGACGCGGCTGAGCGATTGGTGGCGGAACGCGGTCTGGCAGCACTGACCTTGCGCGATGTCCAGATCGAGGCTGGGCAGGCAAACAAGTCGGCAGCGCAGTACCACTTCGGTTCACGCGAAGGCCTGCTGTCCGCGGTGATCGACTCACGGATGAAGCCGGCCGCCGAGCGTCGACACGATCTCCTCAACGCGATCGACGTCGCACAGCAGCCGCCCACGATGCGTCAACTCGTGGAGGCGTCGGTGCTGCCGTTGGCCGAGCAGACGATCGAACGTGAGCACAGTTTGTACGCGCGTTTTCTGGTGCAGTCCATCTTCGATCCGGGGATGTCGACGGTCATCCGGGACCACCTGCAGGCGGCGACCTTTCGCGATGTTCAGCAGCGCATTGCGTCGGCGTCCTCGTTGCCCGCCGATATCGCGGAACTTCGCGCCGGCACACTCAGCATTTTGAGCATCGTGACATTTGCTACTTGGGAAGGACGAGTTCACAGCCCTGCGCAAGCCAAGCTGATCGTGGCCGATCTGATCGAGAGTTGCCTCGGCGCGTTGAACGCGCCGCCGCCCCAGGTCTGATCAGACCCGACCCAAGTAAAGACTCCTGGTAAGACAGGGGTCGAGTTTGTCCTCGCCATCACTGGGGTATTCGACTGCTTCACGACGCGGTTGACATAACAACTGCGCACCCATCGTGGCGGGGCAGGTGATGACATTGAGCGAACTCGTTGCGCAGAGTCACGAATTGGTTCCACATCGCGCGATCCTGGACGCAGCAGAGCACACTCTTGTCATTGCACGAGGCAAACCGTATGGCCCCGAGCAGGCATTTCACGAGTTGCTCAGCGTTGCGACACAGCATCGGATCGCGGTGCTCACGTTGGCGAGGGCCCTCATCGACGTGTCTCAAACACGTGAGCAAGAGAGTCTTCCGACTGATCTGCCGCATACCGTCGCCGTGGCGGAATGGGGAGCAATTCTCGATCTCCCCACTCGGGAAACGCTTCACACCCACGACCTTCACACCCACGACACCGACGGCCTCGAGATCGACGGTCACCCAGCCGACGAACCAGCTGTCGATTACCTACTGTCGACCGATCTTGCCGGTCGCATTGTTTTTGTGTCGCTGGCATTCACCATTGCGGCGATAGTGGGATTTTTTGCTCACGACTGGGCGCTCTTACTTCTGGTGACGGCGGCAAGCACGGCGTGGGCGGCAGTGGCGCTCACGATGAAAGTCCTGCGCGCCTCCCACACTCGCCGCCGGTCGATCACTAACAGCTACCGGCCAAATACACAGGCTTCCAATAACTCTCACCGTCACACTGTTGCAGCGTGACGGTGAGAGTGAGGAATTTCCTCATACCTCTTAAAGCCTCTGCGGAACTCCGTACGTCACGACAGTGTCCCCATTGGATGTCACGGCCTTTGCGTATGGCCGGATGGTGACCGGACCGATTGCGCCCTGCACGTAACCGTGGATTCCTGACAACCGCACCGTTGCTTCAGGCCCGTCGAAGGCCTGATCTGCCAACAGCGTCACGTCCGTGATTCCGCCCGGCGCCAGATCAACGTCGAGTTCCTGCGACGGGATGATGTCGCCACCAAGTACGAACGCATTCGAGATGTCGATACCCAGCGCCGGTTCGGGAATGAACCCGATACCGAGATTGGTTCCGCTCTCCACTCCCCAATCCAGGCCGGGACTGTTGAGGACGACTGTGGCACCGGCCAACGCGATCGGGTAGCCGATCTGATAGCCGATCGTCAGTAGGGTTCCGGTGAAACTGTCGGCGCCTGGGCCGTCGATTCGCACCGACGCAACGCCGTCGTGGAAGAACTCGACGCTGAGCGGTGAACTGTCGAGCGGCGGGACTGTGTGGATTGCCGTATCCATCTGCAGGACTTCTATTCGGTTTCCCTTGACGTCCGTGATCGAACTCGCGTTGTCGACTCCCGCCGACGCGGTGGTGCTGCCGAACGCGACGGCAAGGGCGGCCACTGCCCCGACCGCCCCGATCCGAGCCCTGTTACGAGCTTTGTTCCTACCCGATGCGCGTTTACCCCCTGCGCCGCCGCAAACCCGTGTCTTCGTCATGCACAAGCACCATCCCATCAGGTTGTGACCCCGATGGATTCCCGCTTTGTCGGGGAACGCGATCCGTCGGGGCTGTGTGAACGAATTCGGGGTACACGAATTCGAGCAGGACACCTCCGAGGTACCCAGGTCACAAAGGCGCCAAACTCGACCGACCGGTTATCTCGAATCAGGCACGAGAGGGCCGGAACTGCCCCGAATCCGGCCTGCTCGCGCTGCTGTAGGCAGGCCTCGAGGGCATTGTTCGTTACGCTGGCGGGATAAGTTATCGAATCGATACCTTGAGTGCTGCCTCGTAACCGTCGAGTCAACCCCGAGTCACCCACCGAGGAAACCACCGAGATTGGTTTCATCCGAAAGGCGCCGACTGTATGACCGAGACTCTGCCCGAACCTCAACAACAGCTGGTCGAGGCGACACCGGGGCGGGTCCGTTCAGTTATCAGCCGTGGCCGGATGGTCGATCTCGCCGTCATGGTGATCTTTGTCCTTGCTGCGTTCTGGGTGATGTCGAATCTCTGGCGCAATCTGGAGTCCGGTTATCTGGTCAACGCAGGCCGCGACCAGTCGATGTGGGAATGGTTCTTCGCCGACACGGCGCATGCGCTCTCGCAGTTCCGCACACCGTTGTTCAGCGACCTGCTGAATTATCCGCTCGGTGTGAACTTGATGGCCAATACCGCGATGTTCGGCATCAGCATGCCGCTGGCACCGCTCACCTTGATCTTCGGGCCGACACCGACCTATGCGATCGGGCTGACCTTAGGCTTGGCCGGTACCGCAATCGCCTGGTACTGGACGTTTTCCCGGCATGTGCTTACGGGCGTTTCAGTTCGGACGAAGTGTGCGGCCGCAATCGGCGGCGGGTTCTGCGGATTTGCGCCTGCCATGATTTCGCACGCGAACGGTCACCCGAATTTTGTGGCTTTCTTTGTCATTCCGTTCATCTTCATGCAGGTTATCCGCGTTTCACGTGGAACCAACCCGGTCAGGGACGGCGTCATCCTTGGCCTTCTCATGGCGTGGCAGATCTTCCTCGGCGAAGAACCACTACTGATCTTCACGATGTCCGCGATGGTGTTCGGCGCGGTGTACGCACTCTCGGATCTTCCGAGAGCGCGGGCGGCGATCAAACGCAGCTTGCCCGGCTTGGCCGTCGGCGCGATCGTGTCCATCCTCATCACTGCGATACCGCTCCATTCACAGTTCTTCGGCCCCGCGAGCTACGACGGCGTCGGCCACGGCCAGGCGGGAGCCGACTTCGGCGCATTCACCACCCTGCCCACCGAATCGCTGGGCGGCGACAAAACCGGCGCCGAGTACCGCATGAACCCCACCGAGGAGAACTCGTACTTCGGTTGGCCGATCGTCATTCTGATCTTCTTTGCAACCATCTGGCTGTGGAAGATGAAAATCACCCGCGCCGCTGCGGCTGTCATCGTCGTCATGGGCGTGTTGTCACTGGGGTCCGAGCTTGTCTACAAGGGTGATCACACCGGCATCACGCTGCCCTGGAAGTTCCTGGCGCATTTGCCGCTGTTCGAGTCGGTCCTGGAGTCGCGCTTTGCCATGGGTGCAATTCCCGCTATCGGGTTGCTTCTGACATTGGGCACGTATCGCGCGCTGGTGGAGCTTCGTAATCCTCGTGGCCCGGCCCGGATAGTGCCCGGAGCTTGGTTGGCGGTGCTGGCTGTTGCGGTGGTCGTCCTGATTCCGACGCGCATCGATACCGTCGAACGCCCCGATACCCCGCGGTTCATCACCAGCGGATCGTGGGAGAACTACGTCAGCGACGGCAGCCTCGTGTCGGTTCCCGTATCCAGCGGCGAAGAAGCACGGGCCATGCGCTGGCAGATCGACGCCGATTTCGGCTTCCCGATCGCCGGCGGCTACTTCGTCGGCCCGCATTCGGTGACCCGCGGCGGCATCTACGGAGCCGAGTCCCGCCCCACGTCGTCGCTTCTGGTGAAGACCAACGAAACGGGCCAGATACCCGTTGTCAACGCCACCACCCGCGCCGACGCACTCACCGACCTGCGATTCTGGCGCGCCGACGTCCTGGTGCTCCCGAAAGCGAGCAACGACAACGCGTTGCGCCAGACGGTCAACGCCCTCGTGGGCTTCGACGCCACCTCGGTCGACGACGTCTGGGTGTGGGACGTCCGTGACCTGGTGAGCGGCAAGACCACCAACAAGTAGCACTCTCTTAAGTCGTCTCTCAGGATGTAACCGCCGACACTCGCCTAACATCGTTCCTTGTGCCGTCTGACGTAGTAGTGCCCCCGCAGTCTCCCCCCACTGGCCCCGATGCTCGTCCCGAGTCGGATGCCCACCGGGTGCAGAAGGCACGACTCATCGCGATAGTCACGGGCCTGCTCGGCATGTTGCTTGCGCTTGCCACCCCGTTCCTCCCGGTCGATCAGAAGGCAGCAAGCCTCAGTTGGCCGCAGGACGGTTCTTTGAACAGTGTCTCGGCGCCGCTGATCTCGTACTCCCCGACCTCCCTCGACATCACCATCCCGTGCTCGACGCTTGGCCAACTCGGCGAAGAGGGCGGCACGCTGATCTCGACGATGCCGAACGGTGCGCCCGACCGCGATGCGCGCGGCCTGACCGTTCGGACCACCGCAGAGCGTCTCGAAGCGCTCACCCGCGAGTCCGTCCTGATCTCGGCGCCACTAGGCGAACTCGGCGGATGCACCGCGCTGACCATCACCAGCGACTACCAGCAGACCGTCGCCACCATCACCGGAATCGACGGTCTGACAACAACCCTGACCGGCGACTATCGTCCGCAGGTTGTCGGCATCTTCACCGATCTGCAAGGCGCGCCACCGGCTGGCCTCTCCGTCGACATGGATGTTGATTCCCGATTCTCCTCCAGTCCAACACTTCTCAAACTCTTTGCGATGATCGTTGCGGCACTCTCCACGATCGTCTCGCTGTACGCACTACACCGGATCGACGGCGTCGACGGCCGACGCGCGCGCCGTTTCCTTCCGGCGCGCTGGTGGAAATTCACGGGCGTCGACGGCCTCGTCATCGGAACGCTACTGCTGTGGCATGTGTTGGGCGCCAACACGTCCGACGACGGCTATCTCCTCGGCATGGCCCGCGTTTCGGAACATTCGGGATACATGGCCAACTACTTCCGTTGGTTCGGTGTGCCCGAGGCGCCGTTCGGTTGGTACTACGACGTCCTTGCTGCGTTCACCAAGGTGAGCACTGCCAGCATGTGGATGCGGTTGCCCGCGTTGATCGCCGGCATTCTGTGCTGGATGGTGATCAGCCGCGAGGTGATCCCGCGGCTCGGTGTTGCGGTGCGCCGCAACAAGGTTGCCATCTGGACCGGCGGCCTCGTGTTCCTCGCGTTCTGGCTGCCGTACAACAACGGTTTGCGTCCCGAACCGATCATCGCGCTCGGCGCACTCCTGACGTGGTGCTCGATCGAACGTGCCGTTGCCACAGGCCGTTTGCTACCTGCGGCGGTTGCGGTGCTGATTGCCGCGTTCTCGCTCGCCGCCGGCCCGTCGGGACTCATCGCGATCGGTGCGCTGCTGGCCGGCGCGCGCCCCATCGTGCAGATCTTGATCGCCCGCGGTAAACGAGTGGGATTCTTCTCGCAGATCATGCCGGTCCTCGCGGCCGGAACCGTCGTCCTTGTTGCGGTGTTTGCCGATCAGACATTGGCAACGGTGCTCGAATCGACCAGGGTGCGAACAGCTATCGGCCCCAACGTCCCGTGGTTCGAGGAGCGTGTCCGCTGGGACGCGTTGATGACCATCTCCCCCGACGGCTCGTTGGCACGCCGCTTCGGCATGTTCGTGATGATCGTGGGACTGATCTTCTGCGTCATGCTGATTCTGCGGAAGGGCCGCATTCCCGGCACCGCGATCGGGCCGTCGCGCCGGATCCTGGGAATCGTGTTCGCGTCGCTGCTCCTCATGCAGTTCACGCCGACCAAGTGGACCCACCACTTCGGTGTGTACGCGGGATTGGCAGCAACGGTGGCTGTTCTCGCGGCGGTGGGAGTCAGTGCGTCGAGCATGCGTTCCAAACGAAACCGCGCGCTCTTTGCCGCAGGCATCCTGTTCATCCTCGCCGTGGCGTTCACCAGCTCCAACGGCTGGTGGTACGTCGCGAGTTACGGCGTCCCGTGGTGGGACAAGCCGCCGTCCATCGCCGGTAAGGGCTTCTCCACCGCGTTCCTGGGCCTGACCATTCTCGCGTTGCTGCTGGCTGCGTGGTACCACGTGCGCGAACCGCTCGAGAAGTCGAAACCGCAGAAGAGCAACGGCCGGACGGCTCGCCTCCTCGCAGCGTCCCCGTTGACGATCGCGGCAGCCGCAGTTGTGCTGTTCGAGGTGTTGTCCCTTCTCAAGGGTGCGGTCGCGCAGTATCCCGCGTACTCGATCGGCAAGTCCAACGTCGAATCCGTCTTCGGCGGAAGTTGTGGACTCGCCGGTGAGGTCCTCGTCGAATCGGATCCCGATACCGGGGTTCTGCAATTGATCGACCCGCCCACCGACCTTGCCGGCGCCGGCGCTTTCGGAGCAACCGAATCAACCGGATTCACCCCGGACGGAGTGGCGAGCGACCTGACCGCTGACGCCGAGGACCAGGCGGCGGGCAGCGCCAACAGCCTCGACACCACTACCTCGGCAAACGGCACCACCACCCCGGGAACCGGCGCCGGAACCGGGGGCGGGTCGGCGTCGACCGCCGGAATCAACGGAAGCAATGTCGCGCTCCCGTTCGGCCTCGATCCCGCGACCACTCCGGTTCTCGGCAGCTTCGGCTCGCCGGAAGCCGCTTCCCTCACCACCGGTTGGTACGCCTTGCCGCAACGCAGTGACGCGGCGCCGCTACTGACCATCGCTGCGGCCGGACGGATTCGCTACGTCGACACCGACGGCATCGTCACACCCGGCGCGGTTGTTCACGTCGAGTACGGCAAGACGCAGGCAGACGGCACCGTGACCACGCTCGGCCAGGTCGACCCGATCGATATCGGCCCGTCCCCGTCGTGGCGCAACCTGCGTGTCCCGATGGATCAGCTCCCCGCCGACGCGAACACCGTGCGTCTGATCGCCAGTGACAGCGACATCAGCGGCGAGAAGTGGGTTGCCCTCACCCCGCCGCGGGTCTCCGACATGCGCACTCTGCAGGACATCGTCGGATCCACCGATCCGGTGCTGATGGACTGGGCTGTCGGTCTTGCGTTCCCGTGCCAGCGCCCGGTCGACCATCTCTACGGTGTGGCCGAGGTTCCGGACTGGCGCATCCTTCCCGATCGCATCGGCGCAGAGTCCACCAACGCCTGGCAGGACCACTACGGCGGCGGTCCGCTCGGCTGGACCAGTGAGTTGCTCGCAGCCCGCACCTTGCCGACGTATCTCGACAACGACTGGGATCGCGACTGGGGTTCGCTCGAGCAGTACACGCCGCTCGATCCGGCGGCAGTTCCCGCTCAGATCGACGTGACAACCGAGACGCGTTCAGGCACCTGGACACCAGGTCCGATTCGTTACCAGTCGTAACTGTTACCGGTGGACCTACCAAACCTTCCGGGCACGGTAGGTCCACGGGTAACACTCGCATAACATCGGTAGCCGTGCCAGACGTCGCTACAGTGCCACCCTCGACTCCCAGTTCGCCGACTCCGAGTTCGCCGCCATCCGTTCCGGATGCACGGATGCGCTTCCGACAAACGCGATTGATCGCGATAGTCGCAGGTCTTATCGGATTTGTTCTGGCACTCGCCACCCCGCTTCTACCGGTGGTGCAGACGACGGCGGCGGTCAACTGGCCGCAGAACGGCGTCATCGGCGACGTCGAGGCACCACTGATGGCTCAGGTCCCCATCGACGTCAACGCGTCGATACCCTGCACCGCGGTCGGCTCGCTTCCTGCGGGCGGCGGCATCCTCCTGTCGACGGCCCCCGCCCAAGGCGACGGTGCAGCCCTCAGTTCCATGTTCGTTCGTGTGTCCGAAAGCAACGTCGACGTCCTGGACCGCAATGTCGTCGTGGCGTCGGCTGCGCGCGAGGACGTCGAGTCCAGTCGCTGCAGCGCCATCACGTTCAACTCCGACGTCGACCGGACCGCCGCGGAATTCGTGGGACTCACCTATCCAGACGGCAACCCGGTTCGTGGACAGCTCGACGGCGACTTCCGCCCCCAGGTTGTCGGCGTCTTCAGCGACCTCCCCGACGGTGCGGCGCCCGAGGGCCTCGGATTCTCGATGACCATCGATTCGCGGTTCTCGTCCAGTCCGACGACGCTCAAGCTGGTCGCGATGATCGTGGCCGCCCTGGCCACCATCGTGTCGCTGGTCGCCCTCGCCAAACTCGACGGAATCGACGGCCGTACTCACCGACGTTTCCTCCCCGCACGCTGGTGGAAGTTCTCCGCCCTCGACGGCGTTGTTGTCGGCACGTTGACGTTGTGGCACTTCATCGGCGCGAACACGTCCGACGACGGCTATCTCCTCACCATGGCCCGCGTTGCTCCCGACGCCGGATACATGGCCAACTACTTCCGCTGGTTCGGCGTCCCCGAAGCCCCGTTCGGTTGGTACTACGACGTGCTGGCCGTGATGGCCAAGATCTCGACGGCCAGCCCGTTCATGCGTCTGCCCGCGTTGATTGCCGGAATCCTGTGCTGGATGGTCATCAGCCGTGAAGTTGTTCCACGCCTCGGACGTGCAGTTCGCCGGAGCAACGTCGCGCTGTGGACCGGCGGCATGGTCTTCCTCGCTTTCTGGCTTGCCTACAACAACGGCCTGCGACCCGAGCCCATCGTTGCGCTCGGCGCGCTGTTGACGTGGTGCTCGATCGAGCGCGCCATCGCGACGGGCCGACTGTTCCCGGCTGCCATCGCAGTCCTGATCGGCGCCTTCACGCTGGCGGCTGCTCCCACCGGATTGATGTGTATCGCAGCACTTCTCGCCGGTATTCGACCCCTCGTCCGGATCGTTGTGAAGCGTCACCGCGAGGTCGGCACACTTCCACTCCTGGCACCGATCGCGGCGGCCGGAACCTTGGTGCTGGTGGTCATCTTCGCGGATCAAACCCTGGCCGGTGTTCTCGAAGCCACCCGTGTCCGCACCGTCATCGGACCGAATCTCGAGTGGTACAAGGACTTCCTGCGGTACTACTACCTCTTTGTCGACACGGTCGACGGCTCGGTAGCGCGACGCTTCGCCTTCCTGACGATGATCCTGTGCCTCTTCACGACGCTGTTCGTGTTGCTCCGACGCGGCCGCGTTCCTGGTGCTGCGACGGGTCCGTCGTGGCGTCTGGTCGGAGTTGTCTTCGGCACCATCTTCTTCATGATGTTCAACCCCACCAAATGGACTCACCACTTCGGCGCGTACGCCGGCATCGCCGGTTCGCTCGCGGCACTGACAGCTGTTGCAGTGTCCGCATCGGCACTGCGGTCACGCCGCAACCGCTCGGTATTCGTGGCGGGGCTACTTCTGATGCTGGCGTTGACCTTTGCCGGCATCAACGGCTACTGGTACGTCTCGAGTTACGGTGTGCCGTGGTTCGACAAGACCGTCTCCTTGAGCGGACACGAATCCAACACCCTCTTCCTTGCACTCTTCGGGCTCGCTCTGGCCGTCGCAGCCTGGCAGTACCTGCGCGAGGGATTTGCGGCGGCACCGGAGAAGCCGAACACAGCCAAGGGCAAGCGGATTCGCAAGTTTGCCGCAGCGCCTCTGACAGTGATTGCCGGCCTCATGGTGCTCTTCGAAGTCCTCTCCCTCCTCAAGGGCGCGGTCTCCCAGTACCCGGCCTACTCGTTGGGCCGTAGCAACATCGAAGCCCTGGCCGGAAAAACCTGCGGTATGGCCGAAGACGTGTTGGTCGAGACCGACGTCAATTCCGGCAATCTGGCGCCCATCCCCGGCCCCGGATTCAATGCCGAAGATCCCTTGGCCGGTGAAGCTGCGAAGGGCTTTTCCGCCAATGGCGTTCCCACCGACCTGACCGCGGACTACATCGAGGTCAAGCAGGGCATGGGTAACACGGACACCCAGAGTGTCGGCCCCACATTCGAAACCGGTTCGGACTCCGGAACCAGCGGCGGCACCGGCAATATCGGTGTCAACGGTTCCACCGCCAAACTCCCCTACGGGCTCGACCCGGCCACGACGCCCGTCATGGGAAGCTACCAGGCCGGTGTGCAGGAACCCGCGTCACTGACTTCGAGCTGGTATCAATTACCCACTCGCAGCGAACAATCCCCACTGGTTGTCATGTCGGTAGCCGGACGCGTCTGGTCCGTCGACATCACCGGCGCGGTCACCTACGGGCAGTCACTACTGGTCGAGTACGGCAAGACGCAGCCGGACGGAACAGTGGCACTGCAGGGTTCGTACATGCCGCGCGACATCGGGCCGGCGCCGTCGTGGCGCAACGTTCGTATCCCGATCGACGAACTTGCACCGGATGCCGACGCCGTCCGCGTGGTTGCGTTCGATCCCAACCTCACCGGCGATCAGTGGATGGCGTTCACGCCGCCGCGGGTACCGAAGCTCGAGACACTCAACTCGTACCTCGGCAGCGAGCAGCCGATTCTCCTGGACTGGGCTGTCGGCCTTCAGTTCCCGTGCCAGCGTCCGTTCTCGCACGCGAACGGCGTCGCGGAGATGCCGAACTTCCGCATCCTCCCCGACCGGCCGCTGGCTGTCAGTTCCACCGACACGTGGCAGTCCGCGGACAACGGCGGGCCGCTCGGGTTCACCGAGGTTCTTGCCGAGGCCACCGCAGTCCCGACGTACCTGAAGAACGACTGGGCCCGCGACTGGGGCTCACTCGAACGCTACGACCGGTACTTCCCGAATGCCGTTCCCGCAGACGTGGAGACGGGCACCGCAACCCGCTCGGGCATGTGGATGCCCGGCGAGATGCGGGTGCACTGACCTGCACTACCTACTCGCCTGCACTACCTACTCGGGTGCGACGTACGGAGACGGCTGAGACCGCTCCGACAACTACGACGCACCCGAGTAGTTGCCCGACGCCGGGCCGTTCACCGAGCAGCACAACCGCCAGCAGAACGGCGAGCACCGGCTGCATGAGCAGCAGCGTCGCACCTACCTCCGCGGGCAGCCGAGGCAGCGAATAGCCCATCAGCATCCAGCCCACCACCTGACCGACCAGTGCCAGAGCGGCCAGCCACGCGAATGCTTCCCAGCCCGGGGTGAAATCGATCTGCCCCCACAGTGATCCGATCAGGGAACCGGCAATGCCAGCCGACGTCGTCGACACCAGCACCTGACTCGCCGCACGGTCGGCTGCGCCGGTGCGGCCGACCACAAAGATGTAGCCGCCGTAGGCGATCCCGGAGATCAGGGACAGCACGGTTCCCCACAGCAGATCCTCACCTGCCGCGCCGCCGCCGAACACGCCTCCCGCCAGGGCAATTCCGGTAAACATGAAGGGCAAGGCAAACAGAAAGCGCAGCGGAACGCGATTGCCGAACACCAGCCAGGACAACGCGGGCACCACGATCACCTGTACGTTCACGACGACGCTTGCCATCCCGGCACCGATCATGAGAATCGACTGCGACCACAGAGCAAAGTCCAGGCCGAGCAGGATGCCGCCCACTGCCTGCAGCACCAGTGCCCGCCGAGTCGGCATTCCCACCCGGCGGTACTCCCGCCACGCCAACCACGCCAACGGCGGCAGGGCCAGGAAGCACCGGAAGAACACCGCCGTCGACGGCGATACATCCGCCAGCTTGATCAGAATCGAACTGATCGAGATAGCGGCGGCACCGCCGACGACAAGTAGCCGAGGATCGAAGCGAGCCTGAGCAATTCGGGTGGGTGTCGGCGCTGGCGAGGTCACGATGGTCACTCCGACAATGTTCCTGCCGCTAACTATTCAGCACAAGCAAATATTCAGATCGCATATTGCGTAGCATTACTACCGTGTTGAACCTCGAGAGGCTACGTGCCCTGCATGCCGTCGCAGAAAACGGATCAGTGGCCGCCGCCGCGCGCACCCTGCACGTCACGCCGTCTGGCATCTCACAACAGTTGAACAAACTCGAACGCGAAGTTGGTGTCGCGCTCCTCGTCCCCCAAGGCCGCGGCGTACGGCTCACCGAAGCGGGCCGCGTCCTCGCCCGGCGAACCGCCGAGGTTCTCTCGGTACTCGCTCAGGCCGAGGCTGAAATCGCGTCACTGCAAAGCGAAGTGACCGGACGCCTACGCCTGGGCGCCCTGGTGTCCCCCAGTCGGACCGTGGTGCCGCAGGCTATCGCCCAGATAAAACGCGCACATCCGCAACTCGAGATCACCTTCACCGAAGGCGAATCCGAGGAACTGCTCCCCGCCCTTATCCGCCGCGACCTGGACGTTGTTGTGGTCGACAGCTGGAGCACCCTGCCCATCGAACTCCCTGAAGGACTCTCGTTCACGCCGGTATACGACGACGTCGCGGTAGTGGCCATCCCTGCATCACATCCACTGGCCGACAACAAGGTGGTCGCGCTCAGCGAATTGTCCGACCACGCGTGGGCAAGTTGGACCCGCGGCACGGATTTCCACACCTTCACCGTCAGAGTCCTGCGCGCGCAGGGCTTCGACCCACGGATCGAATACGAAGTCGCCGAGTTCCCCGCTCAAGTGGAATTTGTAGCCCAGGGTCTTGCCGTGGCCCTGATTCCGCGTCTCGCGAGAGTCACACCACCGGAAGGTGTTCGGATGCGAGACACCATTCCCCCGCTACGACGCGACATCTACGTGGCCTGGCGAACCGACAGTGAGCGGCCGGCTGTGCGAGCAGCGGTCGAAGCGCTGCGCAAGCAATTCGACGCACTGGACACCATGCACTAGACGCACCGTTCAACGACAACGACCCGGAACCCCGAAGGAGTGCCGGGCCGTTGTGATCACACCAAGTTACGTGATCACACCAAGTTACAGCGGGATCAGGTTGTGCTTGCGCGGGTTCTTGAATACCACCTTGTCCTGCAACAGCTTGAGCGCCTTGCGGATTTCGAGGCGCGTCTGCGAAGGCTCGATCACGGCGTCGATGTATCCACGCTCGGCCGCGATGTACGGCGTAGCAACGAACTCGTTGTAGAAGTTGATCAGCTGCGCCCGCACGGCAGGTGCGTTGTCGCCGGATTCGGCCAGCTGACGGCGGCCCATGATGTTGACGGCGCCCTCGGCGCCCATCACCGCGATGCGAGCCGTCGGCCACGCGAGGTTGATGTCGGCACCGAGCTGCTTGCTGCCCATCACTGCGTAGCCGCCGCCGTACGACTTGCGAACCACCACAGTCACCTTCGGCACCGTGGCTTCGAGGTACGCAAAGAGGAAGCGTCCGCCGCGCTTGATGACGCCGACCTTCTCCTGCTCGACGCCGGGCAGGAAGCCCGGTGTGTCGACCACGAAGACGAGCGGGATGTCGAACGCGTCGCACAGGCGCACGAAGTGTGCGGCCTTGTCCGAACTGGCAGCGTCGAGTGCACCACTGAGGTACGTGGGCTGATTCGCGACAACACCGACGGGACGGCCGTCGACGCGCGAGAACCCGGTGATGATGTTGTGCGCGACCTGGGCACCGATCTCGTGGAAGGTGCCGTCGTCGAAGATCCGCAGAATGATGTCGTGCATGTCGTAGCCGGCATTGTCGGCGTCCGGCATGAAGGTGTCGAGTTCGAGGTCCGTCTCGGTGATCTCGGGTTCGAGACCCGGATTGATGAGCGGAGCCTTCTCCTGGCATGAGGACGGCAGGAAGCTCAGGTACTCACGCACCCACTCGAACGCAGCCTTCTCGTCGGGGGCGACATGATGGATATTTCCGTACTCCGCCTGCTTTCGCGCTCCACCGAGGTCGTCGAGGCTGACCTCTTCGCCGGTCACCGACTTGATGACGTCGGGGCCGGTGACAAACATGTAGGACTCTTCGGTCGCGACCACGACGTCGGTGTTGATCGGCGCGTACACCGCTCCACCGGCGCACTTGCCGAGAATCACCGAAATCTGCGGGCACAGACCAGACAACGGCTCCTGGCGCGCACCCATGTTGGCGTACCACGCGAGCGAGGAAACAGCGTCCTGGATTCGGGCTCCACCGGAATCGTTGATGCCGATGACCGGGCAACCTACTTTGAGAGCAAAATCGTTGACAGCGGCGACCTTCCGGCCGAACATCTCGCCGGCAGCGCCGCCGAACACCGTCTGATCGTGCGCGAAAACAGCGACGGGACGTCCGTCGACCGTTCCGTGGCCCGTCATGACGCCGTCGCCGTACGGATTGCCGTCGCCCGCCATCTTCACGAGCGCGCCGATCTCGATGAAACTACCTGGATCGAGAAGCATGTCGATGCGTTGACGCGGCGTGCTGTGGCCCGCCTCGTCGCGCTTGGCAATTGCCCGAGCCGAGCCGGGTTCCTTTGCCTTCTCCAACTTTTCGCGGAGTTCAGCAAGCTTCTCCGCGGTGGTTGTCGTCACTTCTGAACTCCGGTTTCCGCTGCTTTGGTCTGGGCTGTCTCGATCTGGGCCAGCTTTGTGGTGAGGTCTGCCGCAACCTTCGAGATATACGGCTCGTCCACGATCTGCAGGTGATCCCCGCCGATGTAGACAACCTCGAGGTTCTTCACGTACGCGCCCCAACCGCCGTCAGCCTTACGGGTTTTGAATGCAGGCTCGAGCGTTATCAGTTCGTCGTGGTACTTGTCCGCCATGTAGATCACGACGTCGCCGTCGTAACTCTGGAACTTGGCGGTTTGGATGGCGCGGTTGTCCAGGAACGACGTCCGCTGATGCTCGATGATGCCGCCGGGAATCTTGACGCCACTCAACTTGATCATGTCCATGAGGAACTGCATCTGATCTTCATCGGATTCGATGTCGGCCAGAACATCCACGGGCAGTGGAACATCCAGGTTGTACGTGCGCTTCGCGAAGGCTCCGTACCGCTCCCAGCGCTTACGCCGCTCCTCCGTGGTGTCCGGAGTATCTTCACCGGCCATGACGGTGTCGAGCATGGCAACTACCCGCACATCGGCACCCTGCTCGCGCAGAATGGTTGCAACGGCATACGCCAGCACGCCGCCGAGCGACCAACCGCCCAGAACGTACGGTCCGTCGCCCTGAATCTCCCGAAGCAGTGGCACGTACTCTGCGGCACGCTTCTCGATCGGGCCCTCGGCACGCTCGAACCCGTACATCGGCGTTCCCGCAGGCAGACGCTTGAGCAGCGGTTCATACGCGACGGTGGATCCACCAGCCGGGTGGAACACGAATACCGGTACGGCAGCGGAACCTTCGGGCCGGGCGCGCAGAACACGCACGACGCCGTCGATCTTGCCCGCGTCTTCGAGGTACTGACGCACAACATCCGCGAGCTCTTCGATCGTGCCGGAACCACGCACGTCGTCAGCGGTGACTTCGCCGCCGGCCCGCTCGGAAAGCCGGACCGCCAGCTTCTGTGCAGTCTCGTCGTCGACGGTCGGCAGCGCATTGAAAATGCCCTTGGCGGACTTTCCGGTGACTACTGCCCACGTCGCAAACGTCAAACGCTCAGCGGCATCTCGCGGCGGAACGTCGGAACCGGCGTCGTCAGCCGTACCCGCACGCGAAGGATCAGCAGGTTCGAGCGCAGTCGGGACCGGCAGTTCCACCGACACCTCGGCCGGAGCAACGTCCTCGCCGGCTGCGTCCCCTGCCGATGTTTCCACTGCCAACTTCTCGGCAGCTTGCTGATCTGCCATCGCCTGAACTTCCTCACGGTTCTCGATGGCGTAGCGCAGGTACTTGTTGACCTCGAGCAGGCTTGCGTCCTTGACTGCCTGAAGCTGCAGTTGCGGAATGTCGAACTCGTACTCGACGCGGTTCTTGATGCGCATCGCCATGAGCGAATCGAGACCCAGTTCGATGAGCGGAACCTCAGCCGGCAGATCCTCGGGCGAGTAGCCCATGGATTCCGCGACAACGATCCGCAGGCGGTCGTCGAGGCTCTGCGAACCCTGGGGATCCCATTTGTCGCCGGCGTCTTCGACTACCGCGGTGAGGGCTTCCATCGGAGCGGCCGGACGAGCCGGTGCGGCTACGACCAGCTCGGGCAAAGCCTCACCGGAGGTGACAACAGCGTCGAACAGCAACCGGAAGGAGCCGTTCTCGCGGGCATGCACCTGCACCGACGCGCCGCCCGGATGCGGGTTGAGCGTGGTGGTGACCGTCGTGGCGCCCGCAATCTCGCCGTGTGGCACGGCAGCGGTCAGCGTCACGTCCGAAAGAACCTGAGCTGCAGCGGCAGTCACCAGAGCAGCCAGGTCGGTGACGACGGATGCGTCGGCTTCCCACACGTGACGGCCGTCGGGAAGAGCAACGTGCGAACCGGGGACGCGTCCCGCGCCACCCGAGTTGACCCGAACGTCGAGCCAGTACGGCTTGCGCACAAAGGCGGTGCGCGGGAGAACTGCGAATTCACCTGCCGGAAGCAGAGATTCGAGATTCACCGCGTGGCCGTGGACGTACAGCTGAGCCAAAGCCGACAGAACGCCGAGAGGCTCGTCTTCCTTACGCTTGAGCGTCTGGATGAGCTGCATATCGTGCAGACCGGCGTCGAATGCCGTTGCGGCAACGGACATCAGCGTCACCGGGTTGGGGGCAAGTTCCACAAACGTGGTGTGGCCGTTGGCAACCGCCAGACGCACAGCGTTGGTGAAGTACACGCTGTGGCGCAATCCCTTGACCCAGTACGCTTCCTGGTGGATCGGCTCGTGGCCGGCCTTGTAGAAAGTGTCCTGATCGACGGACGAGTAGACGCCCACCTTCAGCGTCGACGCTTCGATACCGGCCAACTCGGCAGCCAACTCGCCGAGCAGCGGATCAACCTGCGACGTATGGCTTGCGCCCTTGGTCTGCAGAACGCGAGCCATCTTGCCGTCGGCCTCGGCGGCGGCGACAATTGCCTCGATATCGGGCTGCGGCCCACCGATCACCGTGTGCGTCGGTGCCGCGTAGACGCAGACCTCGAGCTTGGGATACGTGGGGAGCAGCGCTTCGATCTCGGACGCGCTGTACTCGAGCAGAGCCATCAGACGGATGTCGTCACCGGCCAAAGCGCCCTCGGCTTCGCCCATCAGACGCGAACGCGAACAGATAACGCGGACAGCATCTTCCAGGTTCAAGCCACCGGACACATACGCTGCCGCAGCCTCACCCATCGAGTGCGGAACAACAGCGTCGGCATCGGCGCCGTGATGACGCAGCACTGCCGCCAGGCCGACCTGAATGGTGAAGATCGCAACCTGAGCGGTTTCGACGTTGTACTCGAACGAATCGTCGAGGAACATCTCCGCCACCGAATACCCGGCCTCGTCCTGGATCAGCACGTCGACCTCGTCGACGGCCGCCTTGAACGCCGAGTTCTCCAGATACAGCTGCTTGGCCATCTTGCGGTGCTGCGAACCGAAGCCCGAGAACACCCACACTGCGCCCTTGGGCGACGGTGCGTCGGCCGAGAACACACCGGCAGCGGGCTTTCCGGCAGCAACGGCGCGCAGAGCGCTGATGGCCTCGGAACGAGTCTTGACCACTACGGCGGCGCGCGAGCGGCCGTGGTTACGACGCGAGAGTGTGCGCGCGACATCCACGAGCGACGTCGTGCTGCCCTCTTCGGTTTCGAGCCAATCGGCCAGATCAGCGGCAGCGCGGCGACGACGCGACGGCAATGCGCCGGACACTGCGAGCACAACTGCCTGATCTTGCGAGAGCCCCATCGACTCGGCTGCGTCGGCAAGAACTCCCGCAGCTTCAGTCTCGACATCCAGATCAGCATCATCAGCCGCGGGAACGTACTCACGAACAACGACGTGCGCGTTGGTACCACCGAAACCGAAGCCGGACACACCGGCGATGGCCTTGCCGGTGTAGCGAGGCCAGTCGGTGGCCTCGGGTGTCACCTGCAGGTGCGCCTTCTCGAAATCGATGTGTGGGTTCGGGCCGAGGTAGTTGAGCGTCGCGGGAATCGTGTTTTCCTGCATCGCCAGGACAACCTTGATCAGGCCGGCAGCGCCGGCTGCCGCCTCGAGGTGCCCGAAGTTGGTCTTTGCACTGCCGAGCAGTGCCGGCTTGTCGTCGTCACGTCCACGCCCGACAACCCGGCTGAGCGCGTCGGCCTCGATCGGATCACCGAGATCGGTGCCCGTGCCGTGAGCTTCGATGTAGTCGACGGTGCTGGGCAGAATGCCGGCGTCGCGGTACGCAAAACGCAGCACGTCGGCCTGAGCGTCCGGGTTGGGCGCGAGCAGTCCGTTGGAGCGCCCGTCCTGGTTGACGGCGGAACCGGCGATGACCGCAAGGATGGAATCTCCGTCACGCTCGGCGTCTTCGAGACGCTTGAGCACAACAAGTCCGCCGCCCTCGCTGCGAACGATTCCCTGCGCCTGCGCCGAGAAGGCGCGCAGTTTTCCGTCGGGAGCGAGCATGCCGATCTGATCGAACCCGAGAGTTCCGGGAGGGGCCAGCAGCATGTTGATGCCGCCGGCAAGTGCGATGTTGGAATCACCGCTGCGCAGCGAGCGCACAGCCTCGTGCACTGCGACCAGCGAAGACGAGCACGCGGTGTCCAACGCGATGGACGGCCCGCGGAAATCGAAGAAATACGAGACACGGTTCGCGACGACAGCTGTCGACGTTCCCGTCAGTGCGTACGGGTGCGCGTTCGTGGGGTCGCTGACCGCGAGCAGCTGGTAGTCGTTGGCAGAACTGCCGATGAAGACACCGACCTGCTTGCCTTTGAGATCGCTCGCGGGAATGTGCGCATGCTCGAGCGCTTCCCACGTCAATTCGAGAGCGAGGCGCTGCTGCGGATCGACGTTGACGACCTCGAGCGGGGACATCGCGAAGAACTCCGCGTCGAATCCCTTGACGTCGTCGAGGTAGCCGCCCTTGGTGTTGGCGTTCTCGATCGCGGCCGCGAGCGCGGGATCGGACTTGAATTCGGCCCAACGATCGTCCGGCAGGTCACTGATGCCGTCGCGGCCGGCGGCCAGCATCTCCCACATCTGCGACGGTGTATGTCCGGCGCCGGGGAAACGCGTCGACAAGCCGACGATGGCGATGTCGTGAGCGTCCGTGTTGCCGCCTGACGCGTAGTACGACGCGTCGACGCTCTCTTCCGGCACCTCGGACTCACCCTCGATGATGCGAGTAGCCAGTGACGCGATGGTCGGGTGTTGATACGCAACGGTCGCGGTCAATGTGATTCCGAGCAGATCCTCGATGTCGCCGCTCAGGGCAACCGCATCACGTGATGCGAGCCCGAACTCCTCCATCGGACGATCGTCCGTGATCGCGCCGGCCGGCTGACCGGTCGCGTCGGCGATCCAGTTGCGCAACCACTCGCGGAGCTGCGCAGCGCTCATGTTGACACCGCTGCTCATGTCGACACCGCTCGCATCACCAGCAGCGCTCACGTCTACGGAACTGTCCTGCGCACCATCTTGTTCAACCATCAACTCACCAAGCTACCGATCATGAAGGGGATATTCCTCAAACGCTATCGGGGAATGCCGTCTGCTGATAGCCACCACGCAGCGTTCCCTCGATGTAGCTTGCCTTGCACGCGCGGCGGGCGATCTTGCCGCTGGACGTGCGAGGAATGGAACCGGCCGGAACAAGCAGGATGTCGCGTGCGGTCACACCGTGACGAGTCGAAATCGCGGCGCGGACCGTATCCGCGATCGGCTGCGGGTCGGCTTTACCGGCGCCGGGCGCACGCTCGGCGACGATGACCAACTGCTCCGAGGAATCGTCGTCGTCGAACGACAGACCCGAGTGGGAATTCGAGAAGACGACGGCAGGCAACTGGTTTGCCGGAACGGCAAACGCCGCGATGAATCCCGGACGCAATGCTGGGCTGGCGTCCTGAGCGGAAGACTCGAGATCCTGCGGGTAGTGATTGCGGCCGTCGACGATCACGAGGTCCTTGACGCGACCGGTGATGTACAGCTCGCCGTCGACGTAGACGCCGTAGTCGCCGGTACGCATCCAGTGGGCGTCCAACGGCAGATCGTCGGTGTGGCTGTCTTCCGGCAGGCGGTTGATCAGGGTGTTGTGGAACGTCTCGGCGGTCTCTTCGGGGCGACCCCAGTAACCGACACCGATGTTCTCGCCGTGCAACCAGATCTCACCGACGTGATTGTCCGGAACCTCGGTCTGCGTTTCGGGGTCGACGATGGCGGCCCACTGGCTGCGTGAGACGTATCCGCACGACACCTGCGCGATGGCGTTGTCGGCGTACTGATCGACGAGGACCATGCGGCCGTTGTTGAGTTCGTTGCGGTCGACGTAGATGACCTTGGCCTCGTCGGAATGCTTGGTCGAGGACACGAAAAGCGTCGCCTCGGCCATGCCGTACGACGGCTTGATCGCCGTCTTGGGCAGACCGTACGGCGCAAACGCTTCGTTGAACTTGCGCATCGACGCCGTCGTGACCGGCTCACTGCCGTTGATCAGGCCGATGACGTTGCTCAGGTCGAGGTTCTCGCCGTCCTTGGGCAGACCACGCGCAGCGGCATGCTCGAAAGCGAAGTTGGGGGCGGCCGCGAAGGTGCCTGCGCCGTCCGACGCCGCAGCGAGTTCCTTGATCCAGCGGTTGGGCCGCTGAACGAAGGCGCGCGGGCTCATGATGGTGATGTACTTGCCGCCGAACGCAGGCAGGATGACCGTCAGCAGACCCATGTCGTGGAACAGGGGCAGCCAGGTGACGCCGCGTGAATCTTCGGTGAGCTCGATGGAGTCGACCATCTGCAGTGCATTGGTACCGACAGCGCGGTGGGTGATCTCGACGCCGGCCGGAACTCGTGTCGAACCCGACGTGTACTGCAGGTAGGCGATGTCGTCGAAGCCGATGTCCGGGCGAACCCAGGTTTCGCCGACGGTATCGGGAATGGCGTCGACGGCGATGATGCGCGGGCGTTCGGCGGCGGGCAGCGAACGGAACAACGCACGGACGCCGGCGGCCGAAGATCCGGCAGTCAGGATTGCCGACGGCTTACAGTCCCCGAGAACGGCGTGCAGGCGATCGGAGTGGCCGGGCTCGTCCGGATCGAAAAGCGGAACGGCGATGGAACCGGCCTGGATTGCCGCGAAGAACGAAATGACGTAGTCGAGACCCTGAGGTGCCAGGATCGCCACGCGGTCGCCAGGCTTGGTGACCTGCTGGAGGCGGGCGGCAACAGCGCGCAGACGCACACCGAACTGGTGCCACGTCAGCTCTTGCGCTTCACCGTCACGCTCACGCGAGTAATCGATGTAGCGGTACGCGAGCTCGTCCGCGTTCACACGCGAGTGTTGCTCGACGTAGTCGACCAGAGTGAAGCCCTCTTTCAGGCGAATCCGGCCCTTCTCGTCGAGAAAACCATCGAACAGCGCGTTCATTCCATCTCCTCCGAAGCGATCACACAAGCATTTTTGGTCATGCTTGCGCCCCAGACTTCCTTCGCTCTCTCGGGTATATCGTCAATCAATCGAATCGCACTACGTGCGCAACTCACCTGAATCTCTTCATCGATCCCAAACCATCGATATGTTACAGATCGGCATCATCCGCATCGCCGCGCGTGCTCGGCCTCAGCGATCGTGGCGAGCGAGGAACCGATCGACGCGATCCCGCCCAGCTGAATCGACGCAGCCGACTCACGCTCCTCGAAAGTGCCACTTGCCAGGCACGGAGAGCCTGGCGGCTCCGTGGCGCCGCGCGTGCGCTCCACGGCAGCAGCCCGCAAGATGCCATGACCTGGAGTTGTGATCATTCCCACCCTGCAGAGAACTGCGAGCCGGGGCGCGCGGCGCGCACCAAGGCTATGGGTGGAACCCATGAATCACTCCTCCGTTGTCAACAGGCTTGAACATCCGAACTTACTCGCCAGTCACGTTCGTGACAGCACTTTAGAGGACGAGGCGAGCAGTGGTCGCACTTTGCCACGACCAATCCAGCAGAGTACCTGCCTACGCACCCCAACCCGACAAAAAGGATCAACTGTGTGGCGGCGTCGGCGCACCGTTGATCTTGTCCGCTGCCCACTGTGCCATCCATTGGGTCGCCGTCGTGCCCTCCGGATCAACTTGGAAGGTGTTGTACAGCGCATGCACAGGATTGTTGTAGTACTCCGTCAAGCGAGGCAGCGACGTCAGAAGGTTTCCGGGATTCAAGGCTCCTGCCGGTGCGTCACAGATACCGTCACTCGGTGCACAGATCTGATAGGTGCGATCGTTCAGTTTGCCGAACCCACCCTCACGGGCACCCGTCATCGTCAGACCTGGCAACTTCAAACCGTTCAGCGACAACTCGGCACCCACGCCGGCAACGCTCGGGCCAACGGTGATTCCGTACGCGGGATCACGACGCCCGTCTGCGATCAAACCGACGCCGAGCACAAGATCCGCCGGTACTGCGCCCGTACCGTTGCCGATACTCGCGGCAACGTCACCGGCGATGACCGCGCCCTGCGAAAAGCCGGTGAGCACGTAACTCGTCAGCGGGCACTCAGCGTGCCGCTGCACCAGAAAGTCGTTGGTGGCAGCAGTTCCCGCAGCCCGGCTGTTGTTGTACGACTGCTGCCCGTCCGGCGGAAACGCCACCGGATTCGAGAACTGTGCAACATACGGAACCGTGTAGACGTCCGCACGTGAAGCGTCGAACTGATTCTGCAACGGCCCCGTGACGTTGAGCATCAACGAAGCCGGATTTGCCGACGGCGCGTACGGGTCGTCGGTCGCGCTGGACTCCCACGTTCCGGGGATGGCAACTACCTGGACATCGGGACAACTAGCCGGCTGCGACGCCGGCTTCTCCGGTCCGGGTGGCAACGGCTCGGGTGTCGGCACCCGCCCGGCAAGGATGTACCAACCGCCGATCACTACGGCTGCGACCACCAGAATGATCAGCAGCGGGATCAGGCAACCCCGACGCTTTCCGCCTCGCGCCATCATTTATTTGCAGAATGTGGCGTTGGCGACATCGATGTAGACCTGAGCATTCGCGGTGGCCTGCTCGGACGTGATCGCGGTGCCATCCGTCGACGCGGAACCCACAACGGCCGTCACCAGAGCAAGGATTTCCTCGTCCGACGTTCCCTGGACGTTGGCGGCGCAGATGTAGTTAGCCGTGTTGACCGCGATGCTGCCGTCACCCTCCGGCGTAATTCCCTTGGCCTTCAGACCGTCGAGGAACGCTTGCGCTTCGGGACTGACCTCTACTTCTGTCGGGCCCGGGAAACCCTCGATGCTCTGCGGCTGCTCCGGCGGAGCCGTGGCTGCCGCTCCGGGACTGGTGGGCGCTGCGGATGCCGTTGTGGTCGCGCTCGCGGATGCCGAACTGCTCGCAGCCGACGATGATGCCGCGGCGGACGTCGTGGGCGGAGTGGAGGTGACCGTCGAGTCGTCACTTCCACAAGCGACGAGCATCCCACCGGTGATCAGTGTCAGAGAGCCCACTGCGATCGCGCGCGCAAAAGTATTTCGGTTACCCGAGAAAAGCGACATCAATGTCCGTCCTTGCCTTCAGTCGAAAGTCCATCATCAGGTTACGCAACGCACAGCGGGCAGGCACCGATCCGTGATCGGGCCCGCCCGCCGTGCGTTGTGTGTCGTACGTTGCGTCCTACTGGTGAATCTCGGTCTTGCCGTCGATCACGGTGATCCAGCCGAACTGGAAGTTCTGCTGATTTCCACCGGGGATGTCGAACTTGTCACTGAGCGGATATCCGAGCTTGCCGGTTTCGTAGCCGACGCTCTTCCATCCGTCGAAGATCGGGCCGTTGGCGACGGACCAGGCGCCGGTCGCGGGGCTCCAGTAGATGTTGCCGCCGTCGAATTCAGTGAAGCGACCGTTGTCCTTGATCGCCACCTCGTTGGACTTCGGGAACCCGAGCCATCCGTTTTCCCAACCGAGTTCGCCGTACTTGCCCATGATCATGCCGAGCACGGCGTACGTGCCGTTTGCACTGTTGTACATGGCGCCGATTTCGAAGCCCTGCACGCTGCCGGCCTTGCCGGGGGTCGCGATCTCCGCTGCGGTGGGGTACTTGAGCGGACCACCTTCGTAACCCTGTGCGGCCCATTCGGAAAGGATCGCTCCGCGGACGGCGTGGGCGCCGGTCCACCAGGTCCAGTAGATGGAGCCGTTCTGGAAGTGGTTGAACCGTCCCTGACCGTCCGGGGTTCCGAGTTCAGGGGTGGTCGGGAAGCCGAGCGGACCGGCAGCTGCACCGGTGTTCATGTATTCGCCGGCGATACGGCCCGCAATGGGGTTCGCACCCGTGGCGGAGGTCCAGTAGATGCGACCGTTGCGGAAGTCCTGAGCCAGACCACCCGCGACGCTGTACTCGGCGGTGACGCAGTCACCGATCCAGCTGTTTGCCGCTGCAGTTGCCGCAATGGCACCCGAAGCGCCGCACGCCGGCTTCTCGACCTCGGTGCCGAGCGCGTTGGCGAGCTGCGGCCACAGCTGATGAAGCTCGAACTGCCAGTACGGCCACGAGTGCGTGCCGGACGGACGGTAATTGATCTGCGCGGGAATGCCGAGCGAGTTGAGCTTGGTCGCAAACGTCTGCGAGGTCAGGCGCGCAAGAATCTCGAGGCCCATGCCGGCGTAGTTGGTGCTGACACCGGGGATTCCCGACGGCTGATCGTACGGTCCGGTGGTGCCGCTACCGCTCGACACGTACAGGCTGACGCCCTTGAGCTTGTCGGCCTGGGTGTACGGATCGTGGGCAGCCCACTGCGGGTTCGACGGCGGGCCCCACATAGCTGCGGAGTTGAACTTGCCTGCGTCGTTCATCGCGAACTGGATTGCCTGCGGCATTCCGAGGGACGTCGTGGTGAGGATGCCGGAGAGCGACGCGGCGAACTTGAAGAATCCGGGGTTGCGCGCGGCAAGAGACATCGCGGCGGTGCCACCCATGGAGAGACCGACCACTCCGCGGGTCTGCGTTGTGCGCCAATCGTTCTCGAGGATGGACGGAAGTTCCTTGGTGAGGAACGTTTCCCACTGGTAGAACACACCGTTGTCGGCTTCGAGCCAGTCGGAGTAGAAGCTGGACTGTCCACCGACGGGGAGAATCACGTTGACGTTCTTGTCCGCGTAGAACGACTCGGCATCGGTTTCGGCGGTCCAGCCGTTTTCGATGTCGGTGGCGCGAAGGCCGTCGAGCATCCAGACGGACGGGAAGGTGGCCGACGGGTTCACGTTCCAGTCACGGGCCAGAAGAATCTGAACCTGAATGGGGATTCCCATCGACGGGGAGTTGATCCAGAGTGCGACCCGGCGCTCGCTGAGCCATTCGACCTTGCCGACGGTGGCGCCGCCCTGGTTCTGGGTTGCGGCGGGCGCGGTGAGAGCCGGACTCGGCGCAGCGGCAGCGGTGCCCGCCGTGGTCAGGCCTGCTGCGATCGGCAGAACCAGCAGAGCTGCCAACGCTCCGACGACCTTGGTTCGATAGGTCCCGGAGGACCGTCTGCGGTCCCTCTTGGCAAGGCCTACTCGCATGAGTTCACTCTCTTTCCCTTACTTCCGGTCCGCGTGTCTTACTACCCGGCGTCTCACGTACTCGGTGTCTCACGTACTCGGTGTCTCACGTACTCGGCGTCTCACGTGTTCAGTGCCTACGCGGCGAGGCATCTCTGCCTCGCACACCACCTCGGCGACCAGAGCCCTGTCGAAACTCTTTCTACACGGAAACGACTCCGCCTAGGGGTAGCCGCGCTGTTACTGGTGGTGCAATTGTTACCGAAGTTCCTGTTTACGGCATCCCCAACCAAACAGAAGTGCCGTCCCGGTCTTCCTTGTCGGAAGTCCGGAACGGCACTTGTCTGTATTAAGTCTTGCGGTGAAGCATGGTCACCAGGCGTTCATGGTGTCGAGGATCTGGCCGCGGGCCTTGAACAGTTCCTCGGACCAGTATGCCCACGAGTGGGTGCCGTTGGACGGGAAGCTGTAGGTGGCCGGGATGCCGAGCGTGTTCATCCGGATCTGGAATGCGCGCGTGTTGGCGAGTGCAAGTGCTTCGAGGCCCATGGCGTTTGCCGTGTTGTAGTAGCCGACCAAGCCCTTGGGGTTGTCGTACTTGCCGGTCAGACCACTTGCTGCGGAGATGTACATCGACAGGCCCTCGAGGCGAGGAGCGAAGACGAACGGGTCGTTGCGCAGCCATGCCGGGCTCCACGGGGGTCCCCACATGGAGTCGACGTTGAAGCGGCCGGCATCGAGCATCGCGACGCGGATCGCTTCACGCATACCGGGAGCCGAGATGTTCAGGTAACCCGACAGCGAGCCGGCGAACTTGAACTGGTCGCGGTGGTACGCAGCGAGAGTCAGTGCGGCGCTGCCACCCATCGACAGGCCGAGGACAGCGTTGTTGTTGCGCGAGACGCCGTAGTTCTCGAGGAAGTCAGGCAGTTCTTCCGTGAGGAAGGTCTCCCACTTGTAGGTCATCTGCTGACCGTTGAAGTTCGAGGGTGCGTACCAGTCGGTGTAGAAGCTGGACTGTCCGCCGACCGGCATCACGAGGGTGATGTTGTCGTTGCGGTACTGCTCGAGAGCGTTGGTCTCGAAGGACCACGCATTGGCGTCGTCACGAGCGCGGAGGCCGTCGAGCAAGTAAAGGGCAGCGTTTCCGCCGCGAGCGGCCCACTGGACCTGAACCTTGATGTTGCCCATCGTGGAGGGCACCCACAGTTCTTCGAATCCGCCCCACGGCGCGGTCTGGACCGGCGCAGCGTGCGCGGGAGCAGCGGTAGCAACTGCGCTACCGGCGACGCCTGCGGCAAGGGGAAGCACGAGTGCTGCCGCACCGATGGCAAGTGCTCGGTGCTTGAGGCGCTGTGTCAGCCTCGTCGGGGCAAATCGCATGGATACTGCTCTCTCTCTTCGTCTGCGGTAGCTACCCCCGACAAGGGGAAGTACCGACGGATTCCGTCGGGGAACAGGTATGTGCGCCAGCCTGGACAAACCAGACTGGCAGCGGACCTCGTTCCAGTCACACTGCGCTCGGTGGACCCTATGTCACAGGTTTGGTTGTGACAAATGGATCTCGGCCACCGGGCGCTTCTCCCCTGGTGCTCACGGGAGCATTTCGGGTAGGTGAATCGTCTTCGGATACATCGGCGCCGATCACGGGAGCGTTACGGGATCGCAACATGATTTCTCCGACGGCATAGTGATACGCGTCACTTTTGGGTTTCAAGTGGCACAAGACCACATCGCTGTAGTTCGTAGGCGGGCACTCGATCGAACCGATATTTTGCCAAGTCGAATGCCTGACGGAAGTTCTGCTTGAATCTCGCCCACGTCAACTCACTGCGGTAGGAGGTCAGCAACTCCTGCGTTTCCGGGCAGGTCAGCGCCAGCTTCGCGTCAGCTACCCATTCCTCGTCGAGGAAGAAGGGCAGCCACGGATGGACGTCGACCATCCCGGTGTCGGCAACCACCCAGTCCGGATACAGGTTCTTGTCGTGACCGATACGGCCGTCTTCCAGCCTCTCCGTGTGCGCGGCGAGCGGGTACGCCAACCCCATCTGATCGAGCACGCGAACGTCGAGTCCGACATTCATGCTTGTCATACCGAGGTTCAGGAAGAAGACGACATGCTCGCCCGATTCGTCGATCGGCCCTGGCGGCGGAACGACGAACCACGCGTTGTAACTGGGAGACGGAATGAGTAGTCCACCGTCCGGGGTGTCTGCGATGGTTTCGACCATTGCTCGCATCCAGGGGTAGTCGAGGTAGTCCTCGGCTCGGATCGGATGCTCGTGACCGGTGTTGAGGGCGTAGAACGCACGCTCGTCGACGATGCCCGAGCGTCCGACGATCGATCCTTCGGGCATACCGGTCGTATTGGCCGCGGCCGCTGCCCACACGATGGTCCCCAACCACAGCACTGCAGAGACGCCGAAGATCGCGGTGTCCCGGTTCCGGCCGAATGCCGTCCGCGCCGGAACTCGCAGCGGAATAACCGCCACCGGGATCAGAAGGCAGAACAACACCGGGAGCAGGACGCGACCGTGCATGAAGTCGCCACCGACTCGAACCGAGTACACACCCAGAATCAGCCCGCTACCGAGAATGAACGTGACAACAGCGCGCGGGGTGCGCAACCACGCCTGCAACCGCACCCAGCGTGAACCTGAAACCGTCTGGGGCGCGGACATGCGCTCGGCCTTGTTGATCGCAAAGAGAACCAGCACACCGGCCAGGAGGAACAGCAACGGCAACCACAGCAGGTAAGGCCCGACGAGATTCCACAGGTAGGCAAATCCTTGAGACCACTTTGCGCCGCCTGCATCCTTCGAGACCGCGGTGTTGGGGTACGGAAGCCCGTAATAGCCCATGCGCCAGATCTGGTACGCCACCGGAACGAGCCCGGCGACAACCACGATCAGCGCGCGGACCGTCCACGTCAGGCCGGCGGAGACGACGATCATCATCAGCGCCAGAGCACCCGGGATCGCCATCTCCGGGCGCACGAGTGGCCCGAGTCCGGCAACAAAGGAAAGAACCAGAATCGACACCGTCGACGGCACTGACGCCTGGGCCCACCGAACCATCAGTAACCACAGCAGCGCGATCCAGAAGATCACCAGGCACGTCTCGAGTCCGGACGTCGCAAAATCTCGGGCGGGCGGCACGGCAATGTAGACGAGAACACCGGCAGGAACGAGGAAAACCGTCCCGCCGACGCCTGGGCGCATATCGCGGTACAGGCGGGCCGTTCCGAACATCGCCAGGACCACGGCCGCGGTCGTGAGCACCAAAGCGATTGCGAGGACGACATATTCGAGTCGGATCTGTGTCAGCCAACCGAAGGCGTAGACGATGTACGTCCACGCGGTACTCGTATTCGCTTCGACGCGTTCACCGGCGTTGAAGACGGGGCCGTTACCGGCCAGCAGATTGCGCACTGTCCGCAGGACTATGAGTCCGTCGTCGGCGATCCAGCGACGCTCCCACGCACCCCAGAACGTGAGGACGGCAGCAAGCACCACCCCGCCGAGGAAAACTACTCGGTTAGGGGTGGTGCTCGGTGCCGCGGTGTCGGCGACCTGGTCGGCTTCGGTGGCCGGCTCAGACGATGTAGACAGCGACACCCACTACTCCGATCCACGCCACTGCGAGGAATTGCAGAACCCGGTCACCGAGCGCGATTTCCTCGGGCTCACCGGCTTCGCCGCCGTCGACGTCCACGGCGTATCGCAGCACGGCAACGGTGAAGGGGACCATCGAAATGGCGTACCAGTTGGTGCCCTTGATGTCGTCCTGTTGGAAAGCCCACAGTCCGTAGCAGAGGACGAGTGCCGTCGCGGCCATCGTCCACACGAACCGCAGGTAGGTCATCGTGTAGCTCTCGAGCGACTTGCGGATCTTGGCGCCGGTGCGTTCGGCCAGTTTCAGTTCGGCGTACCGCTTTCCGGCGGCCATGAACAGTGAACCGAATGCCATCATCAGCAGGAACCACTGCGACAGTTCGATCTCGGCTGCCACGCCACCGGCTATGGCGCGCAACAGGAATCCGGACGACACGATGCAGATGTCGATGACGGCCTGATGCTTCAAACCGAAGCAGTACGCAAGCTGGATGACGATGTAGACGCCCATGACCACGGCTAGTTGCCAGTTGGCGAAGAACGAGAGACCGATCGAACCGGCCAGCAGCACCACGGCCATGCCGTACGCGATGTTGACGGGCAGAACTCCGGCCGCGATGGGGCGGAAGCGCTTGGTGGGATGCGCTCGGTCTGCCTCGACGTCCATCGCGTCGTTGACGAGGTAGATGCCGGACGCCGCCATGCAGAACACGACAAATGCCAGCGCGACGGGCAAGAGCACGTCGGCTTCGGTGGCGGTGCCGGCCGCGATGGGCGCGGCGAGCACAAGAACGTTCTTGACCCACTGACGCGGGCGGAGCGCCTTGACGATGCCGGCGGGCAGGGACTTAGGGGGTCCGCTGACCGTGGCCGCTTCCTCGCTCATTTCTCTCCATATTTCTGTTCGGCCTTATGCACCAGCGCCGCGGATGCGGCGCCCAGTGCCGCACCGGCAAGCACGTCGGTCGGGTAATGAACTCCCAGAACCAGGCGTGAAAGCATCATCGGGGGCACAAGCAACGCCGGTAAGGGTAGCCCGGTGAGTCGACCGATCAGGACAGCCGCCGCCGTCGTCGACGTGGCGTGCGAGGACGGGAAGCTCAGCTTGCTCGGCGTCGAGACGTTGACCTGCAACGACGGATCGGACGGGCGTTTGCGCCGTACGACACGCTTGATCACGACCGACGCGGCGTGCGCACCGAAGGCACCGACGGCAGCGCCGGCCCATTCACGGCGACGCGGCTTGTCGACGGCAGCACCGACGGCGGCAATCGCGATCCACCCGAGGGAGTGCTCACCGAAGTGGGACATACCGCGGGCAACCTTCACTGCTCCCGGCACCTGCCCGACGGTGGACTGGATTCCGGCCAGAATCCGTACTTCAGGAGATGCCGAAGACACGTTCCCACCTTTCCGTGCTGGTCAGTGAAGGAACGGCATCCTGGTACTGCTTCTTCAGTTCGGGGAACCTGGCCGCGAGTTCGCGGCGCAACCGGGTGGCTTCCTTGAGCAGTTCGAGTGCCTGCTTGGGATTGCGCTTGCGGTAGACGACTCCGCGGCCGTCGGCGGTGGTGACGGTGACGCCGTCCACCTGCGAGAGCAGGAACCAACGGGCGTCGATGGTCGGCACGTTGAGCTGGGGGCGCTCGAGGTGTTCGGCCTTGGCCGGCTTCACGTTGTGCACGGCTGCCCGAAGTACGCGGGTCACCTTCGCGACGGTGGTGAGCGGCAAGCTCACATCGCCGACGTCGGCACCCGACGGCAGTGGCAGTTCCGTCGAGGACGGCAGCACGACAGCGTCGGAGAATTCCTTGCGCTGCGCGTGTACCTCGCCGAGTGCGGTCGGCAGCATGTTCGCGACGTGCTCAGGACCGGCGAGGAAGTCGGCGATGGCCTTGTTCTGGATTGCGACGGTGGAGTATTCGAGGCACAGCAGGTGCTTGAGTGTTGCCTTCACCGTGTTGACCACGAGACCGCGGCCGTTGCCCGGCATGTGCAGTGCGGCCACGACAAGACGGTTGCGGAGGTGGAAGTACGCCTGCCAGTCGATGGCGTCGTCCTTGTCGCTCCACGCCATGTGCCAGATTGCCGCACCGGGCAACGTGACGGTCGGGTAGCCGGCTTTCTTTGCGCGCAAACCGTATTCGCAGTCGTCCCACTTGATGAAGAGCGGCAGGGGCTGCTTGATCTCTTCAGCAACCTGACGCGGGATCATGCACATCCACCAGCCGTTGAAGTCGACGTCGATGCGGCGGTGCAGGAGCTTCGATTCGCGCAGCGGCTTCTTCGAGAAGTCGTGGTCGTATTCGACGTTCGGCGCTGCGGTCCACATGAAGATGCCGCGGTTGACCACTTCACCCATCACGTGGAGGTGGCTGCGTTCCTGCAGGTTGAGCATCTGGCCGCCCACCAGCATCGGCGATTTCGCGAAACGCGAGAAGGACAGGGCACGCAGGATCGAGTCTGGTTCGATCTCGATGTCGTCGTCCATGAACAGGATGTGCTGGCACGACGTGTTCTTGAGTGCCTCGTACATGATTCGGCTGTATCCGCCGGAGCCGCCGAGGTTACCCTGATCGTGAATGGTGAGCCGATCACCAAGCGCTGCAGCAGCTTCGGTGAATCCGGGCTCGTCGCGCACCTTGCGGGTGCCCTGATCCGGCATGATGACTGCCTTGATCACGTCGGACACCAGCGGATCGGATGCCAGGGCGGCAAGCGCCTTCACGGCGTCCGTCGGGCGGTTGAACGTCGGAATACCCACGGCGACAGTCGCTTCGCCGGGAGCTTCGACGGGGGCGTACCAGCCGCCGCTCTCGACAACGACGGCCGAATCGGTGGTGATGTCGAACCAGATCCACCCACCGTCCTCGAAAGGCGCCAACTCGACCTCGAACTCGAGACCGGCATCGCCGTCGTGGAATTCCTTGCCCTCCACGTGAATACGCGAGGAATCCGCCTTGGAACGGTAGATGTCGACGCGGCCGTGGCCGGACAGTTCCAGACGCAGGACCACCGATTTCAGGATGGACCAGCGTCGCCAGTAGCTTGCGGGGAAGGCGTTGAAGTAGGTGGCAAACGAGACCTCGGTCTCGGCGCCGAGCGCTACCGACGTGCGCGAGGTGGAGTGTGCCCGTCGACTGTTGGACCAGGACTCTTCCAAGTACAACGTGCGGACGTCGAGCGGTTCACCGGCGCGCGGCAGGATGATCCGCTGGAGCAGCGACTTACCGAGGTAGGTCACCTCGTCCCCGGCGTCGACGTTTTCGCCCTCGAGTAGATGACGTGCGTTCATTCGCTCTCCCCTGCCAATTCCGCACCCGATTCCAGATGCGGACGCAGGGTGTTCTCGAACATCGTCAGTGCGCTGGCGATAGCCATGTGCATGTCCAGGTACTGGTAGGTGCCCAGGCGGCCACCGAACAGCACCTTGTTGTCCGCGGTTTCCGCTTTGGCGCGGCTGCGGTATGCGGCGAGCTTGTCGCGATCCTCCGGCGTGTTGATCGGGTAGTACGGCTCGTCGGTCGACTCCGCGAAGCGTGAGAACTCGCGCATGATGACGGTCTTGTCGGCCGGATACTCGCGTTCCGGGTGGAAGTGGCGGAACTCGTGGATGCGGGTGAACGGGACGTCCGCGTCGTTGTAGTTCATGACCGGGGTGCCCTGGAAGTCGCCGACGGGGAGAACTTCGGTCTCGAAGTCGAGGGTGCGCCAGCCCAGCTCGCCTTCGGAGTAGTCGAAGTAGCGGTCGAGTGGGCCGGTGTAGATGACGGGCGCGTCAGGGTTGGCGCTGCGCAATTCGTCGCGGACGTCGAAGTAGTCGGTGTCGAGACGGACCTCGATCTTCGGGTCCGTGACCATGTTCTCGAGCCACGCGGTGTAGCCGCCGACGGGCAGGCCCTCGTACGTGTCGTTGAAGTAGCGGTTGTCGAAGTTGTAGCGGACGGGCAGGCGGGCGATGTTCGCCGCGGGCAGCTCGGTGGGGTCGGTCTGCCACTGCTTGGCCGTGTAGTCGCGCACAAAGGCTTCGTACAGCGGGCGGCCGATCAGCGAGATCGCCTTCTCCTCGAGGTTGGAGGCATCCTTCGCATCGATCTCGCTGGACTGCTCGGCGATGAGCGCGCGCGCCTCGTCCGGCGTGAAGTACCGGCCGAAGAACTGCGACACGAGACCGAGTCCCAGCGGGAACTGGTACGCCTGGCCCTTGTGCAGCGCAAAGACACGGTGCTGGTAGTTCGTGAATTCGGTGAACTGGGTGACGTAGTCCCACACCTTCTTGTTGGAGGTGTGGAACAGATGCGCTCCGTACTTGTGGATCTCGATGCCTGTCTCCGGCTCGGGCTCGGAGTAGGCATTGCCACCCAGGTGGTGACGGCGATCCAGAACCAGCACTCGCTTACCCAACTGGGTGGCGGCGCGCTCGGCGATGGTCAGCCCGAAGAATCCCGAACCGACGACGATGAGGTCGTACTGAGCAAGGGCGGTCTCTGAATTTGCAGCGGTCACGATGAACCAGGGTATCGGACATGATCTACCGGGGGCGTATTAGCAGTCGTGATCACACCTGACGCGGAGCCGACGCGCCGGCACACACCGGTTAAAGGTGTGTGCCGGCCGCCTGCCCTACAGGCTCTTCGCGATGATCCCCTTCATCACTTCATTGGCTCCGGCGTAGATCTTCTGCACGCGGGAGTCTTCGTACATGCGCGCGATCGGGTATTCGCGCATGTAGCCGTAGCCGCCGTAGAGCTGAACACAACGATCGACGACGGCGCACTGCTGCTCGGTGAGCCAGTACTTGACCATCGCGGCGTCCGCGCCGTCCAACTGACCGTTGAGGTGGTCCTCGATGCAGTTGTCGAGGAACACCCGGCAGGTGCGGGCGATGGTCTGGCATTCGGCCAGTTCGAAGGCGGTGTTCTGGAACTCGAAGAGGCTGTGCCCGAACGCCTGTCGCGCTTTGGTGTAGGCGACGGTCTCTTCGACGGCCCGTTCGATGGTGCCGATGGCCTGAGCGCCGATGATGAGGCGTTCCTGCACCAACTGCGCCATGAGCTGACCGAAGCCGCCTTCTGACTCACCCAGGAGATTCGAGACCGGAACGCGAACGTTGGTGAACGAGAGTTCCGACGTGTCGGCTCCGTGCTGGCCGACCTTGTCGAGGACGCGGCCCACCGCAAAGCCTTCGCAGTCGCGAAGATCGACGATCAAGAGCGAGACACCCTTGGCGCCGGCTTTGGGATCGGTCTTGACCGCGAGCACGATCATGTCGGCGCTGCCACCGTTGGTGATGAAGGTCTTCGACCCGTTCACCACGTAGTGGTCACCGTCGCGGATAGCCGAGGTGGTGATGGCCTTGAGGTCGGAACCTGTTCCCGGCTCGGTCATTCCGATGGCACCGAGGATTTCACCCGTCGCCATGCCAGGCAGCCAGGCCTTCTTCTGCTCTTCGTTGCCGTACTCGAGTACATAGTGCGCGACGATGCCGCTGTGCACGGAGTTACCAAGCGCGTAGTCGCCGCAATACCCCTGCGCCTCGAAGACTGCGAGGTCGTGCGCAAAGGTTCCGCCGCCCCCGCCGTATTCCTCGGGGATGGAGCAGCACAGCAGGCCGAGCTTGCCGGCTTCGAGCCACACGGACCGGTCGACGCGATGCTGGGCGTCCCACTGCTCACGCTTCGCGATCAACTCACGATCGAAGAAACCGCGGGCCAGTTCGGCAACTGCGGTGATCTCGTCGTCGTACCACGACGGCTTGCGCTTGGTAGCCATGATCAGACTCGCTTGAGCAGGGCTGCGAGTGCCTGACCGCCGCCGATGCACATGGTGACGATGCCGAATTCGAGGTCGCGGCGGACCATGTCGCGGGCTGCGCGCAGGGTCAGGATCGCGCCGGTTGCGCCGACGGGGTGTCCGAGCGCGATGGCGCCGCCGTACGGGTTGGTCTTCTCCGGGTCGAGGCCCGCGTCACGGATAACGGCGATGGCCTGCGAAGCAAACGCCTCGTTGACCTCGGCGGTGCCGATGTCGGACGGCTTCAAACCTGTTTGCGCAAAGAGCTTTTCGAGGGCGAGCACGGGAGCGTAGCCCATCAGGCCCGGCTCCATGGCTGCCGTCGTGACGGCTTCGAGGGTGACCAGACCGGTCAGGCCGCGCTTGGCAGCCTCCGTGCCGGTTGCAAGAACGAGGGCTGCGGCGCCGTCGTTGATGCCCGACGCGTTACCGGCGGTGACGGAGCCGCCCTCTTCGAATGCGGGGCGCAGCTTCGCGAGGGTTTCCATCGTGGTGCCGGACTTGGGGTGCTCGTCCTCGGTGACGGTGACGGAGCGACGGCCACCGGTTTCGACGGCGGTGATCTCCTCGGCGAAGGCAGCCTTCGCGGCGTCGGTGGCTGCGCGTCGCTGCGATTCGACGGCAAACTCGTCCTGCTGCTCGCGGCTGACGCCGTACTTACGGGCGACAGCTTCGGCGGTGCGGCCCATGTGGGCGTTGCTGAAGGGGTCGGTGAGCATCGCGACGGTGCCGTCGACGAGACCGTGATCGCCCAACTTGAAGCCGGCGCGGGCGGAGAAGTCGTAGAACGGCATGCGGGACATGCTCTCGTCGCCGCCCGCGAGGGTGATGTCGGCGGCGCCCCAGCGCATCTGCATTGCTGCCGACCAGATTGCCTGCAGACCGCTGCCACACAGGCGATTGACGGTGTAGGCGGGAACGTTCTCGGGCAGTCCGGCGGCGATGCCGACGCGGCGCGCGTTGTAGGCGTCGGGGCCGACCTGGCCGATGCAGCCCATGACAACCTCGTCGATGTCCTCGGGTGCAACGCCGGCGCGGGTCAGCGCGGCCCTCGCAGCCGTGGCGCCCAGCTCGTGTGCGGGAACGTCCTTGAAGACGCCACCGAAGCTACCGACCGGGGTGCGAGCCCCGTCGACGATGACGATCGGTTCGGGTGTGGTCATGATTGTCCCCATCTGCTGTGCGCACGGCGCTCGAAATTCTCGGTCCGTGGCCGATACTAGGACATCTAAGTATCGCGCAGATGGGGACGTAGGCGTCAGGCCTTTGTTGTGGCTGCCACCGTCGGGGCTACCTCCGCCGGCGCGGCCTCGCTCTTGTCGTCGTTGCGGTAGCGGTAGAGCCCGATCCCCACGAGGATCGCCGCCAGGCCCAGGGACACGAACATCTGACTACGGGTCGAGTCGAGAACGACCATGCCGATGCACAGCGCGATGATCGCCGCGATGGTGGCGTAGGTGAGGTACGGGAAGAGCCACATCTTCAGTTCCAGTTCCTGGCCAGACGCTTCGAGCTTTCGACGGGTTCGCAACTGGGACACGGAGATAACGAGCCAGACGAAGAGCGCGATCGCACCGGAGGAGTTCACCAGGAACAGGAAGACCTTGTCCGGGGACAGGTAGTTCATGCCGACGGTCAGGAATCCGACGATGGTCGAGACCAGCACGGCGCGCATCGGGACACCGGTCTTCTCGATGCGGGAGAGCGACTTCGGGGCGTCGCCGCGGCCGGCGAGGGAGAAGATCATGCGGCTTGCTGTGTACAGGCCGGAGTTCAGGCAGGACAGCACGGAGGTGAGCACGACGACGTCCATGATGTTGCCTGCAGCCGGAATGCCGTACGAGTCCATGACGGCGACGTACGGGCTCAAGGCGACAGATGCGCTGTCCCACGGCAGCAGCGTGACGACAACGGCGATCGAGCCGATGTAGAAGATGAGGATCCGCCACACGACGGATTTGACGGCTGCGCGGACAGCTTCCAGTGGGTTGGCCGATTCACCAGCGGCAATCGTGGCGATTTCCGCTCCGAAGAACGAGAACACCACCACAAGGACTGCGGCGAGCATCGCTCCCGTGCCGTTGGGCAGGAATCCGCCGTGGCCGGTCAGGTTGGTCATGCCTGGCGCTTCGACGCCGGGCATCCATCCGCAGATCGCTACGATGCCCATGCCGAGGAACGCCACGATGGCAACAACTTTGATGGATGCGAACCAGAACTCGAACTCACCGAACGACTTGACCGAGATGATGTTGGTCAAGGTCAGCACGATCATCAGAATCAGTGCCCAGGTCCATTGCGGAACTCCCGGCACCCAGCGGTTCATGATGAGAGCGCCTGCGGTGGCCTCGATTCCGAGGACGATGATCCAGAACCACGCGTACAGCCAGCCGATCGAGAAGCCGGCCCAGCGGCCGATGGCCTTGTCTGCGTACGAGGAGAACGACCCGGTTTCCGGGGACGCTGCCGACATCTCGCCGAGCATGCGCATCACGAGGATGACAACGACGCCGGCAAGTGCGTAGGAAATCAGGACGCCGGGGCCTGTTTCCTGGATCGCCACGCCGGAGCCGACAAACAGTCCGGCCCCGATGACGCCCGCGATCGCGATCATCGACAGGTGCCGCTTCTTCAGCGTGTGCTGAAGCGCGGGTTGGTCCGTACTGGACATCGAAACTCCTTGTGGGATTCTCCGGTGGGATTCTTCGGTGGGATTTGGGTGGCGCTTTTTTGGCTAGCGCCAGTGTCGGACCTCGAACCCCGCCGCGACAGGCTCCACTTTGTACAAACGTGACCGCAGGCACTACATAGTGGCGCGAACAAGGTGTCAGACTGGACCCATGCCGATCACCCTGCGCCAGCTCTGCGCGACCGAACAGTTCGGCCTGCGCGTACTGGCCGGACATGATCAGCTCGATCGCACCCTGACCTGGGCACATGTCTCCGAACTACCCGATCCGACGCCCTTCCTCGACGGCGGTGAACTACTCCTCGTCACCGGGGTGTCACTACCCATGACGGCCGCCGGAACAACCCGATTCGTACGGACCCTGGTGGGCGTCGGAATTGCGGGAATCGGTTTCGGAACCGGCCTCGGATACGAGGAAGTACCGCAGGCTCTCGTGGATGCGGCCACCCGTTTCAACGTGCCGCTTCTCGACGTCCCTTTGCGAACACCGTTCATCGCGCTGACAAAAACGGTGTCTCGGGCGCAGTCCGAGGACGACATGAAAGCCCTGCGCAACAACTATCAGAGTGTGCGGCGATTGCTCCAGGCCGCCGTGACGGTCAACGGAACGCGGGCAGTCGTGCGCCGGGTCGCGGAGTTGATCGGCGGATGGGCAGCCCTGCTGGACTCGGCGGGGCACACCGTCGAGATATCGCACACCGCCGCGGCTGCGGGAATCGAGCGCACCACCGCGGCAGCGGGAATCGAGCGCACCGCCCCCGAGCGTGACGCCCGCCCGATGGAGGTCAGCTTTGTCACGAGCGAGAACGAAGATGTCATCTCTCATCCCTTGACTACGTCACGCGGAAAGCTGATGGGATACCTCGTCGCCGGCTGCCCCGGCGCCGTCGGATCACTGAATCAGGGCATCGTCATTGCCGCCGCTTCCCTGCTGACCTTGATGACGGCCCGCACCCGAGATGCACAACTGACGATGAATCACTTGCGCACGGTGGCAATGCATCAGCTTTTCGAGGGCCAGAATACGCTGGCGCGCAACATTTCCGGAGAACTGTGGGGCGGTTTTCCGGTCGAGCCCTTTCAGGTCTTTCACGTCGCGGGCCCCGTCGGCCTGCTCGAGAGCGTGTCCGTCTCATTGCTCGACGGTCTCAGCCGCGACTTGGCATTCGGCATCACCGACGGCGCGCTCATCGCCGTCGTCTCGGCAACGGACAGTGGCCGAATTCTCGCTCGCGTCAAAGGTATCGACGTCACCGTCGGCGTGTCGGACATGTTGTGGTGGGACGATCTCTCGCGGGCCAGAAGGCAGGCCGCGCAGGCAGCGGCGGAGGCCAGTGCACGAAACCTACCGTCGATGCGGTTTGCGGAACTCTCCGAAAGTGGATTGTCGGCGTTTCTCGATCAGGATCGGTCGACGGCTTTCGCGGCCGCCCATCTGCGGCCACTACTCGAAGCAAAAGGCGGCAGCGACCTCTACCGGACCTTGGCCATGTGGCTGGCCCATAACGGAGTGGGCGACACCGCGGCCACCGCACTGAACATTCATCGACACACGTTGCGCAGCAGACTCGCTCGCATCGAGAGCCTCTTGCAACTCGATCTCAGCTCTCCGACCGAACGCGCCGAACTGTGGCTCGAATATCGACTGCTCGGCGACGCCCCCACCATCTGATTTCCGGCCGTAAACGACCTGTCGGGCCTACACCGGATTGCGGCGAGGCCCGACAGAATCGTTTTTGTGCGAGGTAGATATCGACCGATCTTCCCCTAGCTCATATCCGTCGGTATCCACTCGCGGAGCACGTTGGCATCAACTACCTGCGCACCCAAAATCTCGGTCCAGATGATGGTTCCGTTTTCGAAGACGCGGAAGGTGCCTGCCTCGGAGGGCAATTGCATCTCCGGCCCGACTGGGGCACCGAGAGTGCCGGTGGCGCCACCGTACTCTTGATACTTAGCCTCGATCGGCGTCTCGACAACCGTACCGGACGAATCGGTAATTTGCGAGTTTAGTTCTGGCGCTACAGTTTCCGATACCGGGCTCTCTACCACACCAGCGCCGTCACCGATAGTGAACCAGTCGGATTTCAGCCCCAATTTCACCCTTGCCTGCATTCCCGTGACACCGACGGTTGCCTTTGTCCCGACAACCTCGAGAGCGGTGACACGGCCGCCGTCGACGCCGAGGCCGTTTCGCGAGAGAACCTTCAGTGACGTCAATTCGCCGACACCGAAAGCCTCCGCGATCTCGCCCGCGGAGAACATCTGCGTCCAGTCGTGATTGGGCGAGATGGTGTCACCTTCGTCTGCCACGGCCGGGAAGGCGCCGCCTGAGCTGTAACCGCCTGTGGACGAGGAGAATTCGGTAGCAACGATGTCGCCGTCGCGTGAGAGAACGGCGCCGGTGGTGCTGCGCACGGCGTCGGTAGTGCGCGGATCTTCCTTGCCTGCGCCGCCGTACACCTGGCAGTCCTGGGTGTCACAGGTGTCGGCGTAAGAGCTGCGATGCTCGACGGCGGCATACGATCGCGCGGCAACGGCTTGAGCCCGCAGTGCTTCTGCCCCACCGGAATCGGCCCATTCGGCCTTCGCCTCTACCGGCACGACTCCGAGGAGGTAGTCCTCCATGTCGAGCAGGTTGACCGTGCGCGCCGCACCGTTGTCGAGCACAACGCCGAGCGCACCGCGGTACGGGGCGTTGTCGTCGCACATCGTCAAGAACTGGTCGGCCGGCCGGTCCGGGGACAGATCGACCGGATCCACCCACGGATGGTCCGTGACCGCTTCCCAGACGACACCGCCGCCGCAGCCGCTGGTGACGACCACACTGGCGCCGCCGCCGGGAAGTGCGGTCAGGTGGGCGGCTTCACCGGGTGCGGTGCGCTGCCCGTTCACGACCAGGCCGGCGGCGGAGTACACGTCGAGGGTCTCGTCGTCGTGGGCCGTCAACCGAACGCTCATCTGAGCGGCCGGCATGGAGTCGAGGACGGTACCCCCGTAATAGTGGCTGAGAATTCGCTCGCCGGACCAACCCTGGTTTTTTGCGTAGCCGTAGGCGCCCCATTGGCCCATGCCGCGGCCGTGGCCGTTGCCGTGGCCGGAGAGAGTGAATTGAGTGTCGGCGGAGACTACGGGCATAACAGACTGGTCGTCTTGGTAGAGAGTTCCAATACCTCCGACGGCAATTCCGAGCGCCAGAGCAGGAATCAATCCCAGCACCGAGATGCGCATCACGGAACGGCGTCGACCGGGGCCACTCACCAAGAAACGGCGTCTAACAGGTGTTTTACCTGCAGTTCCGCTTCGCTCGCTCTTCGCCATCCACGTTCTCCTCAACACCGCCGGACTCACGGGGTTGCGAAGTCGGTTCTCCGCACGCGGTCCAGTCCACAACGATTCAGTTAAAGTCTCACCCTAAGGTTGAGCGTTATGGACTCTTGTGACTAGTGTGGCAAGAGTGCCTGGACTTAGCAACACCAGTCACACGAGTCACATCCGCATCACGAGTTGCAGACATAAGCGACCGAAAGATGGAGTTGATCCGCGCAACATGGCTTCCGACCTGCTCGGATCCGGTTCCGGCCGATTCTGTTCGAGGCCGTTACCGGCCCTGAAATTCGCTCGTAAGTAACTACAACCGAGGAGTCATCCCTTGCCACACCGTCGACCGAAGCCCTCATTCGTACTTGGGGCCGTAGCCGCACTGGCTGTCGCAAGTCCTTTTGCGGTATACGGCCTCACCAACGACACGCCTGACGTCCGCTCGGCAAACGAAACGTCGTCCGTGGCGGTGCCCACCCAGATCTCGCAGGTTCTGCTCGCGTCGGTTCCCGACATCGTCATTCCGCTCAAGGAACTGACGGGGCTCGATCTGCCCGACATCAACCTCGGCGATCTGAAGGCACTGATCCCCACCGACATCGCGCTGCCTCCCGGAATCACGATTCCGACGGAGCTTCTGCCGGCACCGGCCGATCCGGCCGCGCCGACGGAAACGCCTGTTCAGGATGAAGAATTCCCCGGCGCTGTGGTCAAGCAACTCACTCGCGACGCCCCGTTCAGCATGGTCGCGTTGACCTCGGACACCGTCGACTCGGCGCAGTCCAAGATTCGCGCACTGTCCGAGGACGGTATCTGGGGCCCGTGGTTCTCCCCCGACGCCATCGACGCCGAACAGGCAACGAAGACTCTCTCCGCTACCGAACCCCTCTACGTCGGACTCACCAAGGCCATCCAGATCCTGACGCCGCGGGACGCACCGGCAACCGATGCAGCACCCGCGCCCGCCTCATCGGCGCCGGCAGAGGTAGCGCCCACCACTGAGGCCGCCCCCGCTCCCGAAGGCGAACTCGGCTACACCCCGGCATCGGTGTCGAAGCCGCTTCGCCAGGTCGAGACCACCGCTGACGCGGTCACGGCCGTCCTCATCGATCCGGGCACCAGCCCGTCGGACGACAATCTGCAGGCAGTTGCAGCGCCGTTCTCCACCGGCGGCCCCGCGGTGATCACGCGCTCGCAGTGGGGTGCGGACGAAGGCCTGCGTTGCGACGGCCCGACGTACGACGACGGTCTCGGCGGTGCCACCGTGCACCACACCGCGGGTGTCAACAACTACACGAAGGCCGAGTCAGCTGGGATCGTCCGTTCGATCTACGCCTACCACGCACAAACGCTCGGCTGGTGCGACGTCGGATACAACGTGCTCGTCGACAAGTACGGCCAGATCTTCGAAGGCCGTGCAGGTGGTCTGGACAAGCCCGTCCAGGGTGCACACGCTGGTGGTTTCAACGAGAACACCGTCGGTATCGCGATGATGGGTGACTACTCCACCGTTCAGCCGTCGTCGGCGATGCTGAATTCGGTTGGCCAGTTCCTCGGGTGGCGACTCAAGTTGGCCGGCCTCAATCCGCTCGGACGCACTACGATGTACTCCGAAGGCACGCCGTACACGCCGTACCCGCAGGGCGCTGCAGTCGATTTGCCGATCATCTTCGCTCACCGTGACGTCGGAAGCACCGCTTGCCCAGGTGACGCCGCGTACGCCCGCATGGGTGAAATCCGCCAGATCGCAGCCAATGCGGCTAACGGAGTGACGGCGCCGGCCAACCCCGTCACGCCTCCAGTCCAGAAGCCCAACACTCCGGCCGACACCGTGGCCGGTACCGGATCTTCCGTGACGGACCTGGTCAACCAGGTTCTGAAGTTGACCGACAATTCTCCGCTCGCACAGAAGTGGATCGCCGAAGGTGGCGACCTCGGCCGTCTCGGTGAGGCCATCACCGGAGAACTGCAGGCCAAGTTCGGCAATCTGGGAGCGTTGTTCCAGAACGGCGCTATCTACACCTCCCCCAACGGGGGCGTGTACACCGTGATCGGTGAGATCTTCAAGGCGTGGCAGAGCTACGGATCAGATCTCGGTTCCCTCGGACTCCCCATCTCGGACGAATACTCGATCCCGGACGGCTTCCGCAGCGACTTCGAGAACGGCGCCCTGATCTTCAACCAGATCACCGGTGTAGTCACACAGATTCTCAATGCCGTGGGATAACTCCTCCGACAAGTCCTCGGGCGCTGGTGGGTTTTACGACCACCAGCGCTCGAGGACTTTTGCGACCCCATGCTGCGAATTGGTCTCGGTAACTTCGTCGGCTGCTGCCTTCGCCTCGGGGTGGGCGTTGCCCATCGCGACGCCCAGATCCGCCATCGCGAGCATCGGAATGTCGTTGGGCATGTCGCCGAACGCCACCAGCCCGGACAGGTCGAATCCGAACTGCTTCGCCGCAGCCACCAGGCCCGACGCCTTCGTGATGCCGGGAGCCGAGAGTTCGATCAGCCCGTTCTCCGTGGAGTACGTCATGTCCGCCAGCGACCCGACGTGCGGGGCAAGGGCGTCGTACATTGCGGTGCTTGTCATTCCGGGCCGACGGATCAGCAGTTTCACGGCCGGTACCGCCAGTACATCGTCCTCGGACATCTCCGTGTTGTCGGGGTTGAGCCACGCGTGTTCGTAATCCGGGGAGCTGACAAATTGTGGGGTAGCCGCGTCGTGGGCGCTCTCCCCCACTCGTTCGGCTGCCAGGCCGGCACCGGGAAGCACGCTGAGCGCCAGCCCCGAAAGTTCGATGAGCGCTTCCACTGACAGGGTTGCGGCGCTGAGCACGCGGTCGGCATAACTGTCGTAGACAACTGCGCCGTTGGCGCAGACCGCCAAAGGTGCGTAACCCAGACTTTCGACGACCGGTGAAATCCAGCGCGGCGGACGACCGGTTGCCAGCAGGAATGGAGTTCCCGATTCCACGACGGCATGAACAACCTCGCGGGTGCGAGCACTGACCAACTCATCCTCGTTGATCAACGTGCCGTCGACATCTGTCGCGACAAGAGTTGGGCGGGCTGGACTGGTCGGACGCTCTGGGCTCACCCCGCCATTGTGCCTGTGAGGTACGACGGTCTCGCCGAGTGTGCTCATTTCGCGTGTCCGCACCGGACACCCCGACATTATTAATTGAACCTGTCGGAAATGGTATGTCCCGCGGCAATCCGACACAGATTCTCGACACGAGTTCCCGACGGAATAGACCTGCACAATTACATCGACTGTCCGGGTGTCGAAAATCGATCTATTCTCGACGCCCAAATTCTATTATCGCGCCCGATAGCCACCCCACACCCCCCAGGCCACCATCTCAGTCCAACCTCTCCTATGCGCCGCAGCCAACTTCGCTCGGTTATCGGGATCGCTGCACTGGCGATTTAGCGGGCCTGACTGTCGGTACCCCGTGCTTCAATGCAACATTCCAGGCGCACGCCGGGCGTCCATGAGTGTGTATGAGGTCAACATAAATGATTGAGCGCATTGTCATCCGGGGCTACCGCCTCTTCCAAGACTTCGAGATGGTTCCCACTGCAGGGCTCAATATCGTCGTGGGCGGAAACGAAGCGGGTAAATCGACTCTATTGGAGGCGATCAGTCTCGGTCTAACGGGACGGGTCGACGGTCGTTGGGCCGAAGAACAACTCAATCCGTACTGGTTCAACCAGAAACTGGTGGCCAATTACTTCGCGGAACTCGCTGCCGGGAATTCTCTCAAGGCCCCCGAAATCCTCATCGAGCTTTTTCTCAGCCCCGCGAACCCGGACATCCATATCCTCCGCGGCGTCTATAACTCCCGCGCTGAGGATGCACCGGGTGTGCGCATCCACATCAGGCCGTCGACCGACTACTCCGAGGAATTCGCCAGCTACCTTGCTACCCCTGACCGCCCCGACATCATTCCCGTCGAGTACTACGAAGTCGAGTGGCAGGACTTCGCCGGCGCGATACTCCACCGCCGACCGAAGAGCTTGGGTGTGTCCTTCATCGACTCTCGAACGATCCGGTCAACCTGGGGACTCGACTATCACACACGCGAGATGCTCGGCGACTTCGTCGAGGCGAAGGAGCGGGCTGCGATCTCTGTCGCGCACCGCAGCGCACGGCACAACATTTCGGAAACGGCGCTTGCCGAGGTAAACAAGCGCATCATCGCCGAGGGCACCAAGCTTCACGACAAAGACCTTGCCTTGCAGATGGACCAGTCAGCCGGCGCCTCCTGGGAGGCGAGTGTTGTACCGCACGTTGGCGAAATCCCGTTCGCGCTCGCTGGCCAAGGCCCTCAGGCCGCGATAAAAGTGGCGCTCGCGATGAACCGCTCGGCGGACACCACCTCCTACGTTCTGATCGAGGAACCGGAAAATCACCTCTCCCATACCAGCCTCACACAGCTGATCGCCCGCATCGAGGCACTTGCCGGCAATCGGCAGGTCTTCATCACCACCCACAGCTCCTACGTTCTCAACCGCCTTGGACTCGACAAGCTCCGACTCCTGCACGCAGGAACACCGACGACTTTCTCCGACATCTCGGCGGACACCGTGCTCTACTTCAAACGCCTCTCTGGCTTCGACACCCTCCGCATCGTTCTGGCGGACAAACTCGTCCTTGCGGAGGGACCGTCCGACGAGATGCTCTTCGAACGCGCCTTCCGAGACAAACACGACGATAAGACGCCCATCGAAGCTGGGATCGACGTACTGTCCATGGCCGGCGTTTCTCTGGCTCGAGCCCTGGAACTCTCTGCGGCACTCGACCGTCAGGTCGCTGGAATCCGGGACAACGACGGCAAGCAGCCAAGCCACTGGGAAGGGAAAGTCGCCGCCTATCTCCAGCCAGGGAAACGCCAACTGTTCATCGGGGATCCAGCCGACGGCAAGACCCTCGAGCCTCAGCTGATCCACGCCAACGGGGACGCTACTTTGCGAGCGCTTCTGCCGATTACGGACGATACGAAGACCACCCTCGACTGGATGACCGGCCACAAGACCGATGCCGCCCTGAAAATCGTCGAATCAAAAACTTCGATCACGTTCCCGGACTACCTGATGAAAGCAATCGAGTTCGTCGAATGAACCGAGTCACTCTCGCCGTCGCCGGCTCCCACAAGACACAGTCGATCGTCGATGCCTGTGCGGGTGGAGCACCCGGCGTACGCCGACTCGCGCTGACGTTCACCCAGACCGGACAGGCCGAGATCAAGGGACGCCTCCAGCAAGCCTGCGCCCCCGGAGCAGCCCCCGAGGTCATGGGCTGGTTTACGTTTCTGCTTCGGCACTGCATCCGCCCGTATCTTCCGCTGCGCTTCCCCGAACAGCGCCTCCGCGGACTCAACTTTGACGGTGAGCCTGTTGGCGGGAGGTACGCCAAGGAAGCGGCCCGATTCTTCGACGCTGAGGGTCGCGCATATCGACTCCATCTCTCCAAGCTGGCCTACGACGTATCCGTAGCGAGCAACGGCGCCGTCGTCGATCGGCTCTCCCACATCTACGACGAGATCTACATCGACGAAGTACAGGACCTAACCGGATGTGACCTCCACATCGTCGAGCAGCTTATGAAAGCGCCTGGCATCGATGTTCACATGGTCGGCGACGTGCGGCAATCGGTGTTCGATACCAACCCTCAGGACCCGAACCTCAGGAAGTTCCGAGGGGTGAAGATGCTCGACTGGTTCGAACTGCACCGAGCCTCAGGTCTTCTCGACGTCCATCGCAACCAGGAAACTTGGCGTGCAAACCAGGCGATTGCCGATTTCTCCGACTCGCTTTTCCCCTCCGAGTTCTGCTTCGAATCGACAACCTCGAAGCAGACCGAGATCACGGGCCACGACGGGGTCTTCGCGATCGCTGAGGCTGACATGACGCTGTACATGAACCAGTTCAATCCGCAAGCACTACGAGACCGGATCACCACCGCGAACGATGTGGAGCTGTCGTTTCGCAATTTCGGGACTGTAAAGGGCCTGACCTTCGACCGAGTGATCATCTACCCGACGAAGTCCATCACTGCCTTTCTCACAAAGGGAACGAAGCTCAAGCCGAAGACCGCCTGCGGGCTCTACGTGGCCGTGACCCGCGCCAAACACTCTGTGGCGTTCGTAGTGCCGAGCCCGGCCGCCACCGGACTCACATCCTGGAGCGCATCCCATAGTGACGATGGCGTGGCCGACGAAGTGTCAGGTCGGGACGCTGCGCTCTCACCGGAACCATCTCATAAGTAGGCGCATTTCACAGCGGAGAGACGCTAGTTTTTGAACGCACTTCTGAGACGCACTTCGAGACGCTCTGAGCTGGGAAAACACTCGACCCCACACGCAAACATGTGGGCGTGTCAATTCCAAGGAAACGAGACGGATTGCTTGGCGCGTGGATCGGTTGTCGTGCTGCTCCGATAGCCCCCGTCAACGATTCTGGGGAGGGTGTGGGACGCAACGGGCGGTCCACCCATGCCTTTCCCGGTCTAGAGATGTGTCGGAGGACTCCCAGCTTCTCGAGCCCAGTGGCCAGCGCGGCATGGGCGCATTCGGCGATCGCGGTGTACGAGCGTGCACCGGCACACATCGTGGCCAGCGCAACTGACAGGATCGCCGTGAGATGGTGCCGCACCCCGCGTCGGGCACGTGGATCGGGCACCAGGTCGAGCATGCCGAGGGATCCCGGTGTCGGACACTCGGGGGCGCATGGGCGAAAATAAGACTGCGGGCGCGGTCCGTTCCTGATGATGTAAACCACCGATAAGGAATCCGACACCATGCCCCGTACCAACCAGCGTCTCGAACTCACCTGGTTCAACAAAGACAAGGCGCTCATCTCTACGGAGCAGGGGAAGTACGGATACTCATGGGTCGATGCTCGAGATCCCCGGTACTGCGAGACGCACACCCTCGTCGAGGGCGAATACATCGAGGGGGTCCAGGCCGAGAAGGAAGATGGTCTGTCTTATTCGGAGCTGGCGGATCTGGAGCCGACGACGGATAACCTGCTCATTAACGGTGAGTCCGGCGATGTCCTGGAGGCGTTGACCCGTGTCCCGGAGCTGGCCGACAAGTACCTGGGCAAGATCAAGCTCTGCTACATCGACCCGCCGTTCAACACCGCCGAGGCGTTCACACACGCTGACTACGAGGACAACCTGGAGCACTCGGTCTGGTTGACGATGATGCGGGATCGCCTGGTACACATCAAGAAGCTCCTCACCAATGACGGTTCAATCTGGGTACACCTAGATGACGGTGAAAACCACCGGATGCGTGTCCTTCTCGACGAGGTTTTCGGGGCCGGAAATTTCATGGCAGAGGTCGTGTGGCAGAAGGCTGACTCGCCCCGTCGGGGTGACGGATTTTCAGACGACCACGACATCATTCTCGTCTATCGCAAGTCTTCGCATCACCGCGTCAACCACATGCTCCGAACTGTGGCAGACAACGCGCGGTTCACGAATCCCGACAATGATCCGAATGGTCCGTGGTGGGATGGCGATCCGACTGCGAACCATGGGGATGGCTCGGGAGGCATGTGTTACGCCATCCAGAATCCACTTACCGGAGCGATGATGCGCCCGCCAAAGGGTGGTAGCTGGAGGTACGCACAAGCGCGGATTTTCGAGGCGCTCAACCAGTGGGTTCCCTACCGGTACGAGAACCTCCATGACAAGGAATGGCGAGCGCAGAACGAGGGCGTCCCGGTAAGTAAGGCCAGCGACGATGTCTGCGCTTTGGTGCTGGACGTCCCACTTGCGGAGGCTGTTGCTCGGGTTCATGCACGAAGGCAGCAGGAAGATCTTCCAGAGATTCTGATCCGATCCACTGGGGGCCTCGGGCGAAAGGCGTACGTCCCCGCTACCGGCACTAATCCCCGTACGTGGTGGTCCAACGCAGAGGTCGGCCATAACAGGGCCGCGAAGTCCGAGATCAAGGCTCTCTTCCCCGACATCAATGCCTTCTCCACGCCTAAGCCTGAGCGGCTTCTGGAGCGGATCATTCACATTGCCACCGACCCTGGTGACATCGTTCTTGATGTGTTCGCTGGATCGGGTACCACCGCCGCGGTCGCGCACAAGATGAGACGACGCTGGGTGACCGCCGAGCTGCTGCCGGAGACGGTCGAGAAGTTCACTCTGCCGCGCTTGACGAAGGTTGTCCGCGGCGAGGATCCTGGCGGGATCACCTCCGTCGAGGGCGAGCGTGTCGATGCGACAGAAGACGGACTTCCTGGCGATTTGAGCGCCCCAGAAGCGTTCGCTCTAACCCAGGCCCTCGGAAAGATCGCCAAGGTCGTTTCGGCTCCGGTTGACCTCGCCAAGGTCGTCGGTGACGCTGTCCGCGCAGACTCCAAGACTGACGATCCGGCACTCGACAACGATGAGGCCAAGACGCTGCGTCGTCTCATGCGCAAGCTCGCCGGGGCAGAGGCTCTCGAGACCGACTTCCTGCCGTACGTCAAGAAGTCTGTGGGTGGCCAGCTCAAGACGAAGAAGTCCCCCGACACGATTAACTGTCGCGGCGGTGGCGGGTTCCGGGTCGCTCACCTGTCCCCGGCGTGCTTCGACTACAACCCAGATCTTGGACTGGTCACGCTCACCGAGGCTGCGTTCGAGGGGGACAACCTCGCTCGTGCAGTCGCTGCGCACCTGAACTTCCACCTCACTCCAGAAAACCGGGCATTCACCGGAAAACGGGGACGAACACGGCTAGTCGTAACCACTGCCGCCGCTACGCCTGAGTACGTCAAAGAGCTGGTGCCTCACCTGGACGACGACGAGAAACTCGTCCTGGCCTCTACGTCCGTGGACCCCGACGCCCAACAAACACTACGCAAGGCCTGTCGAGGATCACGGGTGGTCCACATTCCCAACGACCTGTTCCGCGTCCACGAGATCGAGGGCTGAGACGAGATGATCCCGAACTTCTACGCCGATACTGATCTCATCGAGGAGGTCTCCAGTGGGTTCGCGCTACGTGAGACCAACAAGCGTGCGCTCGCTGTGCTGGTGGAGCGTTTAGCCGGGGACTACGACCCCCAGGTGCCGCTGGTGATGGACATGGCGACCGGGGCGGGGAAGACGTACTTGATGGCGGCGTTCATCGAGTGCTTACGTCGCCTCGGGTACGCGAACGTCCTCATCGTCACACCCGGCCTGGTTGTTCAGCACAAGACGTTGGGCAACTTCACCGCTGGACACCCCAAGTACATCGAGGGGTCGGGCCTTCCTGCCAAGGTGGTCACTCCGGATAACTACATCTCGCAGCTCCAGGGGTCGATCCATGACCAGGACCTCGGGGGAGAGATTCGCTCGAACATCTACGTATTCAACATCCAGCAGCTCATCGCCCCGGCTTCCCTCGACGGCTCCACCACCGAGGGTAAGGATGCGTCTCGTCGCGGAATCCGCAAGTACAACGAGTTCGTGGGTGTGCTCTACGACGACCTCGCAGCGATGGACGACCTGGTCGTCATCGCGGACGAACACCACCTGTACGGCCCGAGTGCGAAGGCGTTCCACCAGGCCATTAAGGATCTGCACCCGGCGGCGACAATCGGCTTGACCGCCACAGCCGATGCACGAGACGAGGTGATCTTCCGCTACCCGCTGTACCAGGCGATCAGCGACGAGCACGTCAAGATGCCCATCATCGCCTACCGCAAGGGCGGGTACGGCGAACTGGGGGAGCACCAGCAGCTCCGAGACGCGGTGTCTCTACTACGAGGCAAAGAAAAGGCATTCGAGGCGTATCTCGCCGCCAACCCCGATGCCCGCAGAGTCCGCCCCTTGCTCTTCGTCGTGTGCTCAGACATCGACCATGCGAGCGAGGTCTCCGAAAAGCTCCGCACGTCGGAGTTCTTTGGCTCATCGACCTCGGTGCTCCAAGTCGATTCGGACCACATGTCCTCCCAGACTGAGCGCCTTCTGGATACTCTGGACTATCCCGACACGCCCATTCGGGCCGTGGTGAGCGTGAACAAGCTCAAAGAGGGTTGGGACGTCAAGAACATCGCCGTCATGGTCTCCCTGCGTGCGATGGGATCCGACATCCTCACCCAGCAGACGATGGGCCGCGGTCTGCGGCTGCCATTCGGTAAGTGGGTCGATGATCCGGCGATCAACGAGCTGGACATCGTCGCTCATGAGTCTTTCCGCAAGCTGTTGGATGCTGAAAACGTGCTCCGTTCTTTCGGTCTAGCGGATGCGGTTCCCCCTGCAGACGACGCCGACCGGGTGGTCTCATACAGCCAAGGAGCGGGCGCACATCTGGCAGGCTGCGACGAAACATTCACCTCTACTGATCCGACGGCGCAGCCCGGCCCCAAGCCCGTAACCGGGGATGGCACAGAAGAGGTCACCGACATCTCCATCGGAGGCCGCAGTGGTATCAAGGCACGGCAGATCGGTGACGACAATCCTGGCGACATCGCCCCTCCTGCAGAGCCTGTCATTCGAGCGAAGGTCCAGGTGATGCCGAAGTTCGCCGGGCAGACGTTCGTGTTCCCGCGGTCCACGATGAAGCGTGACGAACGGCCCTTCGAGCTCATCGACATCAGGGACGAGGAGATCGAAGCCGCGGCGAAGATCATCACCAGCCAGACAGACCGCATGGAACGGTTCGCGCTGGTCGCCGATGCCGCAGAACAACGCATCCTAGCTCGCACTCGAGTCCAGGCCACGGTCGAATCCGTGCTCACCAGCGCCGACGCGGTCAAGAATGAACTGTTCCACCAACTTTTCAATCAGAACGGCATCACCCAATCGCAGGCCAACGTCGGTGACGCCAATCGCCGGGTCATCCCACACTTAATGGCATCTGCGCCTGTCACGGAATGGACCGTGAAATCGATGGCCTCAGCGATCGCGTCACTCACCGAGCTGGTCCGGCAGAAGACTCAGGAGTACAACGCCCGTCTCAACGTGCAGGTGGACTTCGACCCCATCGAACTACCAATCGAGAACAGCTACTATCTGCCGCCGAACTCGACGGTGATAGATCAGAACACCGTCGAATCCCGTGTACAGTTCGTCGCCCGGCAGCATTACGGAGAGTGGAACGCCTCCATGTTCAGCTCAGAGTCGTTCGACTCGTATTCCGGCGAGTTCATGCTTGCTGAACTGCTCGACAAGTCTCCGGATATCACCTGGTGGAAGCGTCTCTACCGGCATGAGCAGGCGTACATCTACTACACGATCACGGACAGGTACTTTCCTGACTTCGCGGCGCTCGACACTAGTGGGAGGTTATGGATCATCGAAGGCAAGTCCGAGAAAGGCAAGTCTGACGCCGAGGTCCAGGCCAAGAAGGCTGCGGCTGAGAGCATCATCCGACGTATGAACTCCCACCCAGAGTTCGCTGGCAAGCTCTACGGCTACCTTATCGGCTACGAGTCGACCATCGCCTCATCAGAGTCCTGGGCGGAGTTGGTGGAGAAGGCCAAGCCCGCGATCACTCGCCAGTACGGGTAGGAAGACAGGTTCGGTCGATGTACCGCGAGTTTCAGGGGATCGACGAGCCATGTTCGCACACGTCGAATCCGGCGAACACCGCGTTGACCACCGCCTGATAAGGCGGGCGCGGCGCGTGACGCCGAGGACCACTTCCCGCCAATCCTGCGTCGCACATAGATCAAGTGGTTTGCCTGACATAATGGACGGTTATCGGACGGCAAGGCCATAGAACAAGGTGTAGGAGATAGATCTTAATCTCAACACGTCCGCGTTCTATCTGGCCTTCACGTCTGACAACGGCCTTATTCACGCCGTGACCTCAAGCCGATCACTGCCACTGCATATTTCTATCGGATGCTCACCCTGCCCCAACCGCGTGCGGGTAGTTCGCAACGAAAGCGATGTCGCAGGCCATCCCGCAGCGAACTACGGCCGTGCGGTTCGGTAGCGTTTCAACGATGCAGACTCCTAGCAGCCCGGACGAAGATTTCACCAATGAAATTCTCAGTTTGCTTTCAACCCACACAGCACTGCCATATCTATTCGTGGGTAGCGGAATGTCCCGACGCTACCTTGATCTCCCAGACTGGTCCGGGCTATTGCGGCATTTTGCAACCGAAGCGAAGGTCAACTACGGTTACTTATACTCCTCCGCGGAAGGTGACTATCCCGCACTTGCCAGAGAATTAGCTAGAGAGTTCCATGAGATTTGGTGGAACGAACCAAAGTACGCCAAAAGTCGCACTAAACATAGCGATCAAGTAGTCGACAAACAGATGGCTCTGAAAGTGGAGATATCTGACTACCTATCGACAAAATCTGAGCTCAGAAAAGGGACGCCTGGCGTCGACGTCGATGCCCTCCGAGATGAGGTCGATCGATTCAAAAAAGTCGTAATTGGCGGCGTGATCACAACCAATTACGACAAGCTGGTCGATCAAATTTTCCCTGACTTTCCAGCATATGTAGGACAACAACAATTATTACTCAGCGATGCCCAATTTGTCGCTGAGACTTATAAAATTCACGGATCAGTGGAAGATCCCTCCTCGCTTGTTCTCACAAAGCAGGACTACGATCATTTCGAAAAGCGCGACAAGTACCTCGCCGCGAAGTTACTTACTATTTTTGCGGAGCATCCCGTCTTATTCCTTGGATACTCCATCGAGGATGAGAATATCCTTAGAATTCTTGAAAATATTACTTGCGCCGTCGGCGCGGACAGGATCTCTGAACTTGGGGACAGAATGTTCTATGTTGAATGGGACAAATCGGTTGATTCACCGAAAATTGAGCCTTATCTCATGAAACTCGAAGAAGGGATAATTCCATTACGGCGTATCCGGATCAACTCGTTTTCTCCATTATTCGACGCTTTGGTCCAGCTCGAACCCCCTATGCCTGCACAAGTGGTTCGAATGCTAACAAAGCACGTATATGACATAGTCCGTGATCCTGATGTGACGCGACAGCCCGTAATTGCCGTCCCGATCAATTCTCCAGGAGCTGACGGCCTCAAAGTTATCTTTGGTGTGGGGCCGTACCAAAACAGCGATATCGAGGGACTATCCACCCTAGGACTGCGCGGAATTGACCGACGGAGAATAGTTCAGGACATCCTAAAGGACAAGCCGATTTCCGCGGACCCTGATCAGCTTCTAAAAGAGGCATTACCGGAGGTTTTAAAGAGGGCAAGTTTTGGATACGTTCCTATCTTTAAGTATCTGGCTGAATCTGGACGTATAAACAGAAACGGAAAAGTAAATACGAAGGGACTGCCGGAAGAAATCCAGAACTGCATTAACAAAAACCGCAGCATGAACATTCAAGATTCTGCCAAGAAACGCTTTGAACGAGATGTCGATGGAATCTTAACTTCGCCAGCCGAGATCATGAGCTCTGACCTCTCCTACACATTCAAGATGGAGAGCTTAATCCTTCTCAATCCTAGCGGTTATCAAGTAGGCGAGTTACGGGACGTCCTATTGGTGATCCTTAAATCGGAAGGCGTGAATTCGAAATCGACCGGGTTTTTTCGTGCCGTGTGCCACTATGACCGGTTGAAGTTCGATGTACGATCGTGAATCCTAACTAAAATCCAGCCGGTCTTGACTGGATCCCCGTGAACAGGTCCAGTCAATAGGCTCCGTGCTCTACCCGACCGACGACGAGGGCCCCGGCGAGTAGCCTTCATCCGCAGGACAGGCTGGCTCTTACTGGGACACTCTCCTGTAGCCCTACTGCCCTCGCGCGCAAGGCATCTCAGCCATGCCAAATACACTTCGCCATCGACTGCTTCGAGACCGTATGGCTATCGCCGCGATCATCGCCGTGGCAGCACTTTGATCTAGAGAGGTGTTCATCGCAACACAGCAGCTGCCGACGAAGCCCTGTATCGCGCCAAACACGAAGAACGCGACGGCACCACCCTCGCACGCCCCAACAACGGCGAAACGCACTGAACATATGGGCAGTCTGATAATGGCTGCGCCCGCGGCGTCGCCATCGAAGCGTGGAGTAATACGACCAGTTCGGATGTGCAGGGTTTACCAGGCCAACGCTACCGTTCCTTGAATCGCCAGTCCCATTCGGCGTCGTAATCAGGATGGTGCGAGAACCATGTCGCGGCGTATAGAAGCGGCAGATCGTTGAGCCTGTCTTCGGGTAGACGCGCGAGCGCCTCTGAGACGTAGCTGCGGAACTTGTCGTAATAGTCGACGAACCCTTGAGCGTAGGAAGCCACCCCTGCTGGCGGATTCGCGGCCAGACTGGCCCGCACGCTCTCTGCCTGCTCCTGCTGTTCGTCTAGACGAGCACTGACGAATTCTGTGATATCCACGTGGCAATCCTACGGATGCAGACCTATGCAGAGGCGGTCGGATATGCCCCGCAGTTCCGCATCGACGGCCGACTTCCACCACACCGAGCTAGGTGTCGGTTCAAACAAGTGATCACGCCCGATTTGTGCAGTTCAGTCTGCTGGCGCGGGGTCAAAGTAGTCGTTGTAGCGTTGCCGCAAATTGTAGTAACTCACCACTGCCGCACTGCGCTGCTGATCAGAGGAAAGCCCGAGCTTCTCAAACATCACCAGGTGCAACAGGGTTTTCGTTACGTAGGTCAGTGCGGGTCTGACCTCGCGAGGAATCTTGTCCATGCCGTCCCACGATGAATGACCGATCGCGTTGCGCGCATTGACCATCCAGGTGACCCACTTGGCCCGGTCGCGGAGCACTGTAGCGACGGCCTCGCTGTCGGGGATCGAGGCCAGCTCGCGCATCCGTGTCGCGAAGCCCGGCTGGTTCCGTTGGATCGCTGAAAGTGCCCATTGCCGCGCCGGGCCGTCGGGCAAAGCCTTGATGTGGCCCTTGAGGTCCTCGTGTTCCCGGTCGGAGATACCGGTTGTATCCGGCTGCAGAATCTGGTGGAAACCCTCGGCGGCGGATGCAACATTAAATAGCTTGTTCTGAAAGTACCCGCGGCCGCCGTAGTCGAGACTGAACAACACCGAACCCGACATCCCCAACTGCGCACGCAATCTCAGCCAGTCGGGGATGAACCGATCGGGGACGGTGCTCAGCACGAACACGGGATGCCAACGACGCTCGATCACGGCGTCGGCCTTCATCCATATCTGGACCGGGGTGCCGTCACTGGTGGACAGGACGGACGACTCGATCCGGCAGTCCGCATTGCCCGCCAGAGTCAGGAGGTCTTCGAACGCCTGGATGGTGGTGTCGAAATCCGCCCAACGACGGGGTACATCGGACTCAATGACCAGCTGGACCTCGCGGCCTACACGGCGCAGGCTGAGCTGCTCGCCAGGACGTTGAGGGTTGGTCATCTGCTCGGGCAGCGGCGGCGCATCACGGTCTCGGGTTGCCCAGTCGGTCAGGTTGGACAGGCTCACCGACACCTGGCAGAAGATGGGATCATCGGCGGAGGCGATGTGGGCGCCGATTAACGCCACGTGCACGTGAACCTCCTGCGTCAAGTGCCTGTCGGACAGGACTAAGCAGCCCAGCAGAGTCACCAGTGCGCCGTCAGCGGTTTCACCCCACACAATCTGGCCCTCGTTGGCGCACGGGACGATACGGTGGTCTAGCTTGAGGCGAAGGGAACCGTCGTCGACGGTGGTGAGGGTGCCGGTGCCGGTGCGGTCGCGATTGGATGGCATCCACCACTGCCCGTTGTCCACGATCACCGATCTGCCTCCGACCTCAGTCCTTGTCGCGCAGCCCGGATGGACGTCGCTGATCAAACAATTCGCTTGTAGGCCATCCAAGGAGGAACGTCTCCGCCTTCAATGATTGATACCAGGGCATTATCCTTGCCGATTCGAAACCAACCCGCTGAGCGTCCTCCTGCGGGTTTGGGTGTGCGTTTTGACCATCGTCATAACGGACGATCTCAAACACGCTCCTGCGTGCGCTTCACCTGGAAAATTTCAGCGCTGTCCATCCATTTTGCTGTCCGTTGAAAAAATCCGGTATGGCATAGTTTCTAGCGGACAGTTTGTGTGTGGGGCGTCGTGAACGGCGAAAATCCGACTGGAATGAAGACCGGTCTTTACGCGCGCGTGAATACTTCCGCCCAGGGATTCGTCGATTCAGGTCGGACTTCTAGCCAAGGCAAGAGGTCGGCGATCACGCCACTCCAACGCTCAACAATGCGATCAACACTGTCCGGTGACGACGACGCACTGGGCGGCCAAACTCGACCGTCTTTTTCACACCGCGCGGATCTCAAAAGAGACAGTCAAGAAGTTGGTGAGGAAAAAGCAGCGCCGGGTCGACCAACGAGATAATCTACGACCCCATTGATCCGATGGGCAATGTTCATCGGCGCCCTCGCGCTGACGATCGAGTTGGAGTCGGATCTGATCCGGAATAGCCGCGCCAAGTGACATCAAAGATGTCTGCGTGACAATTCAATCGCGGTTTGAATCATCCAGCCCGCTTGGCCCGTTCCGCCATATCCATTGCCGCAGCTTCCTCGGGAGTGGGCGCCCCTCCCCCAAGCCGGCGCGGGACCCAGTACGCACCCGGCTCATGAGCAAACCCATCCTGAATGTGCCGCAAGATAGCATCCATCTCAATCCGCAGAATCTCGGTGAGTGCATCCGCCGGCTCTACCGGATCAATTGGCGATCCAACCTCCACGGAGATAGGAAAGTGGTTGCGGCCCAAATTCTTCGGGCCACCCTTTGTCACCACCCGCTGTGCACCCCAGACGATCACAGGAATGATCGGCACCTTCGCTTCGATGGCCATCCGGGCAGCACCGGACTTGAATTCCTTGATCTCGAAGCTCCGGCTGATTGTCGCTTCCGGGTACACGCCAACCAATTCGCCACGGCGCAATGCGTCGACCCCTGCTTGGAAGGCCGATGCACCCGCCGAGCGATCCACTTCGATGACGCCACACCCCCGCATGAGGAACGCGAGAACCTTGTTGTTCGCCAATTCCGTTTTGGCCATCACCCGGAGCTTCCGCTTCGACTCGCGCACGGCGAGGGCCGCGTGGATGAAGTCCAGGTAGCTCGTGTGGTTGATCGCGATCACCGCTCCGCCGGTGTGCGGAACGTTCTCGGTGCCAGTTCGGGTGACCGCCAAACCCTGTAGACGGCAGAGAACACGCGCGGTGGTCTCGACTGCCGTGTACACGGGTTCGGCGGTCACGGGCTCAGCCTTCCGACTTGCGGGCCTCGCGTGCCTTTGCCTTGGCCTCGGCTTCTTCGGCGTCCATCTTGTCTGCCTGTTCGAGAGTCGGCGCGCTGCCACCCAATCGTGCGGGTACCCAGTACTCGCCGGCGGGATGCTCGTAGCCCTTCTGAGCCTCGAGCAGCAATTCCTGCATCGTCGAGCGCAGCTTGGCCGTCAGTTCACTAGCCGGCTCGAAAGGCTGGATGGGCTCACCGACAGCGATCGAGATCGGAGTATTGGTGCGACCCAGCCGCTTCGGATACCCCTTGGTCCAGACGCGCTGCGCGCCCCAGATCGCAACGGGGATGATCGGAACACCGGCCTCGATTGCCATGCGTGCAGCACCGGACTTGAATTCCTTGATCTCGAAGCTCCGGCTGATCGTGGCCTCGGGATATACGCCGACCAGTTCACCGCGCTTGAGGAAGTCGACGGCCGCCTTGTAGGAATCAGCACCCGCGCCGCGGTCGACGGGGATGTGCTTGAGGGCTCGCATGATGGGCCCGGAAATCTTGTTGTCGAAAACTTCCTTCTTGGCCATGAACCGGATGTACCGCTTCGGGGTGCGCGCCGGCAGACCCGCATAGGTGAAGTCCATGTACCCGGTGTGGTTGATCGCGATCACCGCTCCACCGGTTGCGGGGATATTCCGATCGCCTTGAACCGAGAACTTCAGGCCTTCGAACGCGAAGACGGTACGGGCGATGCCGATGACTGTTCTGTATACGGGGTCCACAGGTTCCCAGCCTAGCGGTGAACCCGTGATCTGACCCACCGCGTGGGCGCGTGTTTCCCATGGTGACGTCGGGTTATCCGCGGTGCTGAGGGGTTGCCTGATCGAACCCGCTGCGCGGAGGGCCTACCCTGGTACCGTCGCTCAGCACATTTTCAGGAGGCATACCAGTGCAGGTCACCAGCGTCGGTCACGCCGGATTCCACATTCAGACGACCGCAGGCTCGATCCTGTGCGATCCGTGGGTCAACCCCGCGTATTTTGCGTCGTGGTTCCCGTTCCCGGATAACTCGGAGTTGGATTGGGACGCCATCGGTAATTGCGATTACCTGTACGTCTCGCACCTTCACAAGGATCATTTCGATCCCGAGAACCTGAGCAAGCACGTCAACAAGGACGCCACGGTGCTGCTGCCGGACTACCCGGTCCCGGACCTCAAGCGTGAGCTCGAGAAGCTCGGTTTCCACAAGTTCTTCGAAACCGAGGATTCCGTCAAGCACACCGTCTCGGGCCCCAAGGGTGACCTGGAGATCATGATCATCGCCCTGCGCGCCCCGGCCGACGGCCCGATCGGCGATTCAGGCATCGTGATTTCCGACGGCGAGACCACGTGCTTCAACATGAACGACGCGCGCCCGGTCGACATGGACGTCCTCGGCGAGCAGTTCGGCAAGATCGACATCCACCTTCTGCAGTACTCGGGCGCCATCTGGTACCCGATGGTCTACGACATCCCGAAGGGCACCAAGCGCAACTTCGGCAAGCAGAAGCGTCAGCGCGGCATGGACCGCTGCCGTAGCTACATCGAGCAGGTCGACGCCACCTGGGTTGTCCCGTCGGCCGGCCCGCCGGTTTTCCTCGACGACGCTCTGCGTGACCTCAACGACGATCACGACGACGAGGGAAACATCTTCCCCGACCAGATCGTGTTCCTCGAGCAGATGCGCATCCACGGCAACAACGGTGGCCTGCTGATGATCCCCGGTTCCGTCGTGGACATTCATGGCAGCGAAGCTGTTCTGTCCCATCCGATTCCGGATGACGAGGTCGACAAGATCTTCTCGAACAAGGCCGAGTACATCGAGAACATGGCCAAGAAGATGGCTCCCGTGCTCGCCGCCGAGAAGGCGTCGTGGGCACCGGCCGAGGGCGAACCACTCCTCGAAGCGATCAAAGCGAAGTTCGAGCCCATCATGGCGCAATCGGACGTCATCTGCGACGGTATCGGCTACCCGGTCGGACTTGTGATGGGCGACGAGACGGTAGTTCTCGACTTCCCGAAGCGTCTTGTCCGCGAGCCCATCGAGGGTGAAGGCAAGTACCGCTACGGATTCCGCATCGCACCCGAGTTGGTTCGCACCGTTTTGCGCGACGACGAACCCGACTGGGTCAACACCATCTTCCTCTCCACTCGCTTCCAGGCGTGGCGTGTAGGTGGGTACAACGAATTCCTCTACACGTTCTTCAAGTGCCTCACCGACGAGCGCATCGCCTACGCCGACGGCTGGTTCTCCGAAGCCCACGACGACACTGCATCCATCGAGCTGGGTGGCTACGAGATTCAGCGTCGTTGCCCGCATCTGAAGGCCGACCTCACCAAATTCGGTGTGGTGGAAGGCAACAAGCTCACGTGCAACCTGCACGGCTGGCAGTGGGATCTCGAATCCGGTGCCTGCAAGACGTCCAAGGGACACGAGCTGCGCACTCGAAAGCTCTAACCCCGACATAGCCGAGAGCGGGGCTGCAGGTCATCAGACCTGCAGCCCCACTTCATGTTACGGGCGAAGAACGATCGCTTTCTGCCTTACGAGCCGAAGATATTACCCAGAGAACCCGATCCACCGATTCCCGTCTCCGCTTCGGTAACGTTGATCGTCGAACCGGCAGATTCCGACGCCTTCATCCCGGGACCACCGCTGAACACCGCAGTGATCGAATGATTACCCGCGGCGGCGAAGGTGTGATCAAGAACAGCAACACCGTTGACCACATTCACCGCGGTACCCAACGGCACATTGCCCTCGAAGAACTGCACCGTCCCGACACTGCCCAGCGGAGACACGTTGGCCTTCAACTGAACATTCTTACCCACGACGCCCGATGCCGGAGCATTCAACGTTGTCGTGGTATCCACATCAGTCGGCGCCTCGACAGTCACGTTGACCGTCGCCGCGTTCGATGTCGAGCCAGCCAACGTACCTGAACCGCTGTACACAGCAGTCACCGTAACCGTACCGGCGACGTTGAACGTGTGCGTCATCGTCGCTGCTCCGTTAACCACAGGAACGGAACCAACACTGACTCCGTCGACCTTGAAGGCGACCGTGCCGCCCGACGGAGCCGGATCACCTGAAGGCTGGCCGGCAACAGCAGCGGACAGATCCAGTTCCACACCGACCTTCGCTTCACCGGCAACACTGAGCACCGTTGTCGAAGTCGTGTCGACCACCGCTGCATCAGAAACCGTCACCAGTGACGGACCCGCACTCGACGCCACAAAACCCGCACCCGCAAAATCAGCCGTCACCGACTGCACACCCGCAACAGCAAACGCATGCGAAAGAGTCGCAACACCATTCGACACAGAAGCAGTACCAACCTCGACACCCGCAATCTTGAACGACACCGAACCCACAGCCGAAGCCGGAGTCACAGCCGCCGTCAAATCAACAGCAACACCCGTCGACGCAACAGACGGAACCGTCAAACCCAGCGTCGTATCAACATCAACCGCAACAGGATCAGAAACCGTCACCGTCTTATCAGAAGCAACCGAATCATTGAACCCCGCACCCGCAGTGAAACTCGCCGTAATCGAATGCGCACCAGCAGAACCAAACGCGTGCGAAACAGTCCCAACACCACCGACAACACTCACAGCCGAACCAATATCGACCCCGTTGTCCTGGAACTGCACCGTACCCGCCGCATTCGCCGGAGCAACCGTCGCCGTCAAATCAACAGCAACACCCGTCGACGCAACAGCCGGAACTGTCAAACCAAGCGCGGTATCAACATCAGCCGGAACCGGATCAGAAACCGTCACCAGTGACGGACCCGCACTCGAGGCCACAAAACCAGCACCCGCAAAATCTGCCGTCACCGACTGCACACCCGCAACAGCAAACGCATGCGAAAGAGTCGCAACACCATTCGACACAGAAGCAGTACCAACCTCGGCACCCGCAACCTTGAACGACACCGAACCCACAGCCGAAGCCGGAGTCACAGCCGCCGTCAAATCAACAGCAACACCCGTCGTCGCAACAGACGGAACCGACAAACCCAGCGTCGTATCGATATCAGCCGGAGCCGACACGGCCACGGTGACCGAAGCCGAGATCGGTCCGACACCAACAGTATTGGCTGCAACAGCAGTCACGGTCAGGGTGCCGGGTTCGCTGGTGACAATGTCACAGCTGAAAGCCCCGGCAGCATTTGCAGTATCTTTGCACGTCTTGTCACCAGCTATGACGGTGACCTCCGAATTGGCCTCAGCCTTACCGGAAACCGTCACAGTGCCGCCGACAACAACAGAAGTCGGGTTAACGGTGATTTCAGTGGGAGCCGCCGGCACGGTCGGCGCAGCTGCCACAGTTCCGGTCTGCGGGGCCGAGGTCGATACCGCGTTGGTGGCGTCGCTGAGGTACTTCGCGGTGATCGAGTACGGCTGGCCACCGTCCGCGCCGGCCGGAGTCCACGCGTAGGTAGCGGTCCCGCTAGCGATCGTGCCGGTACCGAGGAGATTGCCGTTGTTGAAAAAGTCGACGTTGCCGGTGACACCCGCAGTGACGGTGGCTGTCAGGGTCGAGGCCCGATCAGCCTGCGGTGCAGGCGCCACAGCGAGGGTGGTCTGAGTCGCGGCCTTTGCAACTGTGATGGACGGACCCGCATTGGCGGTTTCCGAGCCCGTATTCTGATTCGCGCTGATGCCGGCACCCGTTATCAGGGCAACGTCTCGGGCACAGTTCTGGCCGACGGTGTACTGGACCGTGTAGTCGATGTTCCGATCGACGGCGCTGCGGATCCACGATCCTGTCATGCGCACGAATGTGGAGTTGGTCGAATCCGTGGTGACACCCTTACCGCTGACTCGTGACGAATCCGCGACGTAGGTGAGGCAGTCCGGGTGAATGTCCTTGAAGGCGCTGATGGTCGGAGCGAGACCACCGTTCCAACGAATGTTGTTCGTGACGGTGATTGTATCGCCGGGGACTGGCGTGCCGTTGCTGATCGTGCGGTTGAATGTCCAACTGCCGGATGTCGTCGATACGCTCACGGGCGCAGCGGATGCGGCCATGACGCCGAACGACGTGGCGAAGCCCACCGCTATCGCGGCGGTGCTGGCACCGGCTAACAGCCGACGTAACTTCTTGTCTTTCATAGATTTCGAGCCTCTCTTTGCGATGCACTGACTGAACGGAACAACCGCCGCAGCCAGTGCCACAACAGCAGTTGAGTTAGAGCCGAATCTGCTGTGCAGCAGATAGCGATCAGGAGTCAAGGGAGAGGCCACCCCGCGAGCCGGTCTGCAGACAGAGTTAGCTCGGTGCCCACGTAGATCGAGGTTACGACGACGGTTACCCCAACTGCCCCGATTGACGGTCCTTTCAGCCGGGCAATGCCCCTTGCACCTACAGGCGCAAGGGGCATCACATCATCGGAAAATCAGGAACCAAACGGCAGCGACAGCGATCCGAGCGAACCGAAGTCACCACCCCCGTTACCGACGTTCACAACCGATGCGGTCGAAGTGGAACCCGTAACACCCTGGGCCCCGCTGTACACCGCGGTGATCGAATGGTTGCCGGTCGTGGTGAAGGTGTGGCTCAGCACGGCCTGCCCACCCACAACATCAACCGCCATTCCGATCGGAGTAGTTCCGTCGAAGAACTGGACGGTTCCCGACGTCGCGCCGGAAGAACTGACCACAGCCTTCAGCTGCACCGACGTACCGACCTTCGCCGAAGACGGAGCCGTCAACGACGTAGAGCTCTCGACATCCGCGACTGTCGGTACCGTGACATTGACGTCGACGGACTCCGCCGTGGATGAAGTGAACACTCCGGAGCCGCTGAATACGGCCGAGACTGCAAAGGTGCCTTCTGCTCCGAATACGTGCGGCAGCTTGGCAACTCCGTCAACAACCGCGACCGGGGCGCCCAGATCGACTCCACCGATCTTGAACTGAACAGTTCCGCCCGACGGCACAACGTCATTCGAGGGATCCTCGGACACCGTCGCGAAGAGATCCACGGGAAGTCCAACCTTGGCTTCACCCTGAACACTCAGAACCGTCTTGGTTGCCTTGTCGACCGGAGCCGGATCAGACACAGTCACCGTCTGAGCCAACGCTGACGAACCGACAAACCCTGCTCCAGCGGTGAAATCAGCGGTAATGCTCTGCGTGCCAGCAGCATTAAACGCATGCGACAACACAGCAGACCCACCGGCAACAGTCACCGGAGAACCAATCGCCACACCATTCGACTTGAACTGCACACTGCCCACCGCATCCGAAGGAGCAACCGTCGCCGTCAAATCAACCGCCGTACCCGTAACCGCAGTAGCAGGAACCGACAACGACGTCGTCGTCTCCACATCCACCGGAGCCGGATCAGACACAGTCACCGTCTGAGCCAACGCCGACGAACCCACAAACCCTGCACCCGCCGTGAAATCAGCGGTAATACTCTGCGCACCAGCAGCATCGAACGCATGCGACAACACAGCAGACCCACCGGCAACAGTCACCGGAGAACCAATCGCCACACCATTCGACTTGAACTGCACACTGCCCACCGCATCC
>NZ_JBHTZI010000012.1:208102-258388 GCF_042790355.1 Rhodococcus sp. NPDC056743
CCGAAGGAGCAACCGTCGCCGTCAAATCAACCGCCGTACCCGTAATCGCCGTGGCCGGAACTGACAATGACGTCGTGGTTTCGACATCGACCGCAGCAGACTCAATAGTGATGGTGGCCAACGGACCTGCGCCCGCGTTCAGGTTCGCATTTCCCCTCGCGTCCCGCGGACTGCACCTAGTGGCCGCCCATTGCTTTCCGAAGAGCGGCACACTGGCCTGGGCAAGTTGTGTGCTGAAGTTCTTGTCGTTGCCGTAATTGGCGGCGTCACCATCGGTCCTGACCTTGGGCTCGATCACGCCCGACGGGCCGGCGACCATCGTTACGTCGATTGCCGGCATTCGGAGCCAGCTGTCACCGCTTGTGTTGGTTGTCCCGTCAAGATTCAGCTTCGTCTTGGGCGCACGGATGCCACCCTCGGAATTGTTCTTCGAATTCGGCGAATTGCCGATCACTTCGTTGTTTCCCGAGATCCGTAGGTACGGGCCGGTAGCATCCGGACTGCCCGCATCGTTGATTCGGATTACGCTTGGCGCAACAAGATCCAGGTTGAACGAGGTACCTGCAACGATGGCGGCACTGACGAACGTCGCGTTGTCGGGGATTTTGAAGTCGTTTTTCAACCTCGACAAGTTTGTCGTCGTCGCACCCGAATCGGAGTTCGGATAGGACTGCCCGTTGGTCTGCATTCTGAATGTGAATGTCTCGCCAGGCAATACGGTGGTAGGAGCATCAACAGTGACCGAACTGGCTGTCATCTTGTCGACAGTCGCGAGCGAAGCCTTTGCCTCGCACGCAGTGGAAAAACTCGTCGTAACAGGGGCCGCTGACGCCGGCGCGCCGACCAGCAGCATTCCGGCCACCATTGCGGTTCCGGTTATGGGCACGGCGAATCGCCGCAACTGAGAGATTTGGGACATGGGCACTTCCTTCGGAAGGGCAAACATGAGCAGTGGATTCGGACATAACGTGTGCGCGCCGTCACAACATAACGAAGAAACTAGTACGTGTACTACTTTTGGCAGGACGCATGTCCAATTCACCCCGGAATTCACCCTTCCACCAGCCGATACCAAATGGAAAATTGAGACGAATAGCCGTAGTTCAGAGAAAAACACCCACTAGAGCGGCCTTGCAACAGCAAATTTGGTTGCACATCTAGCTTCTGGCAAACATTTTTGGATCGGCAGCATTCCGGAGGAATTTCCCAATTGACTCCTCCGAAAGTACGAGAAAGGGCCGCGACGAAGTCCGTCGCGGCCCTGTTCTGATGGTCTCAGCGTGTCAGCGAAGCACGTCCGTGCCGACAAACGGAACCAGTGCTGCCGGCACGCGAACGGTGCCGTCGGCCTGCTGGTGGTTTTCGAGGATCGACACGATCCAGCGAGTCGTGGCGAGTGTGCCGTTGAGGGTGGCAGCCGTCTGCGGCTTGCCGTTCTCGTCGCGGTACCGAACACTCAACCGTCGCGCCTGGAACGTGGTGCAGTTGGACGTCGACGTCAGCTCGCGGTACGCCTGCTGCGTCGGAACCCACGCCTCGCAGTCGAACTTACGGGCAGCCGAGGAACCGAGGTCGCCACCGGCAACGTCGATGACGCGGTACGGAATCTCCATGGCGTCCAACATGTCCCGCTCCCAGCGCAGCAGACGCTGATGCTCGGCGTCGGCGTCCTCCGGTCGGCAGTAAGTGAACATTTCGACCTTGTCGAACTGGTGGACACGGATGATGCCGCGGGTGTCCTTGCCGTAGCTGCCCGCTTCACGGCGGAAGCACGAGGACCAGCCGGCGTAGCGCTTCGGTCCTTCGTTGAGTTCGAGAATTTCACCCGAGTGGTAACCGGCCATCGGAACCTCGGAGGTGCCGACGAGGTAGAGGTCGTCTTCCTCGAGGTGGTAGATCTCGTCGGAGTGAGCGCCGAGGAAGCCGGTACCGGCCATGATCTCGGGACGCACGAGTACCGGCGGGATCATCATCGTGAAACCGTTGGCGATCGCCTTCTGCGCGGCGAGCTGAAGCAGGCCGAGCTGAAGCATCGCGCCGTACCCGGTCATGAAGTAGAAACGCGAGCCCGAGACCTTCGCGCCACGCTCCATGTCGATGAGGTTCAGCGACTCACCAAGCTCGAGGTGATCCTTCGGCTCGAAGTCGAACGACGGAATGTCGCCGACAGTCTCGAGGACGATGTAGTCGTCTTCACCGCCGGCCGGAGCGCCTTCCTGCACGACATTGGAGATCGCGCGATGCGCGGCGTCGAGGGCGGCCTGCGCCTCGTGCTGCGCGGCTTCGGCTTCCTTGACCTTGGCGGCAAGTTCCTTGGACCCCGCGAGCAGTGCGGGACGCTCCTCCGGAGATGCCTGTCCGACCTTCTTGCCGAACGCCTTCTGCTCGGCGCGGAGGTTGTCTCCGGTCAGCACAGCGGCGCGTCGGGACGCGTCGGCTTCGAGCAGAGCGTCGACCAGTCCGGGATCTTCTCCACGGGTGCGCTGCGACTCGCGGACGATTTCGGGATTCTCGCGGAGGAACTTGAGGTCAATCACGACTAGGAACTTTACCCACTCTCCCCAGGTCGCCAACGGTCACGTCCGCGGCGGCTCCGGGCGACGCTCAGGATTCCAGCTGTGAAAGATAATCCTCGCGTCCGAACATCCGGGCCGCGTCGATAGCGCTCGGATGCCCGCCGCGGGGGTCAGCTCCCCCGCTCACCAGTGCTTTTACGACGGCGTCCTCACCCTTGAAGACGGCACCGGCAAGAGGCGTCTGGTTCTTGTCGTTGGCCCGATTGACGTCGGCGCCACGCTCGATCAGAGCAACGACGGCATCGACGTGGCCGTGATATGCGGCCAACATCACCAGCGTGTCGCCGCTGCTGTTGGTCAGATCCACCGGAATTCCGGCGTCGATGTACGACGCCAGAGACGCTGCGTCGCCGGTCCTCGCCATGTCGAAGAGACGTCCGGCGAGTTCGACGGCTTCGGGTTCGAGTCCGGATTCTTCGGTCATAGTCCATAAAATACCTGCTTCGGACGTAATCGTTTTGCCGTGAAGGTTCGGTATGGCATGGAAAACAGGCATGATGGGATCGATGTCTGAAGACAAGATCGAGAAGCCGTCCGATCCGGCGGGCCCGACGGCCTCTCCGGGGAAGAAAACCGTCTCAGCGAACCGCACCAGACGCGTTCTGGCTGCTGTTGCGGTGGGCGCGGTTGTTGCTGCCATCGCGACGATCGCGATTTCCGGCGGCATGAACAGTGGCGACAAGCCGGCTGCCACGGTCGGCGGAATCGGCTCTCAGTCGACCAAATCGGTCGAAGAAAACGCCTTCACGTCTGCTGGTGCGGGCGATTGCCTGAACTGGACGCCCGCGACGGCATCCGGTGGTGATCGCACCGACATGTCCATCGTCTCGTGCGATACCGAGCACCGCTTCGAGGTTGCCGGCCCACTCGATTTGTCGGTGTTCCCGGGCGCGGAGTTCGGCCCGGGATCGCGGTACCCGGGCGCGCTGCGGTTCGCGGAACTGCGCGACGAGCACTGCACTCCGATCGTGAACTCGTACCTCGGCTCGCGTTTCGACCCGAAGGGCAAGTTCAGCGTCGGACTGATGTTCCCGAGTGAATCGTCCTGGACGTCCGGCGACCGTTCGTTGCGCTGTGGCCTGCAGTTCTCGACCACAACCGGCGAACTTCTGCCGTTCACCGGCCGGGTCGCCGATCAAGATCAGTCGAATGTCTGGGACGTCGGAACCTGCATCGGCATCAACCAGAATCTTCCGACCGACCCCGTCAATTGCGCGAACCCCCACGCGTACGAGGTCATCTCGGTGATCGACCTGGGCACACAGTTTCCCGCCGGTATGCCGTCGGTAGAGGATCAGGACGCCTATCTCGAAGGGGTCTGCACGCAGGCCGCCAACGAGTACCTGGGTACGGCCGACGCGTTGCGCGACAAGACGCTGACCCTGTTCTGGGACAACATCGCACTGGAGAGCTGGCTGGCCGGCAGCCGGCGCGTCAACTGCTCCGTCGGCAAGGAAGTCGACACCGGCGGGTTCGCGACCATCACCGGCAGCGCCAAAGGCGAGATCCTGATCAACGGCGCGGCTCCGGTCCCGCCGCCAGCCGCACCGGAAGGTCGGTCAGTGCCGACGCCGTTGCCCGGCGCGTCTCCGCCGTCGTAAGCCATGACGGTAACCATGAACGACGACCGGTTCGAAGACCTGGTCGGCGAGGCCCTCGATCTCATTCCGCCGGAATTGGCAAAAGCCATCGACAATGTTGTTGTCCTGGTTGAACCTCGTGACCCCGAGGAACCGAGCCTTCTCGGGCTGTACCAGGGCATTGCCCTCACCGAGCGCGATTCTCAGTACGGCGGATACCTACCGGACACGGTGACCATCTACCGCGACGCGATCCTCGACATCTGCGAGTCCGAAGAAGAGGTCGTGCACGAGGTTGCAGTCACGGTCATCCACGAGATCGCTCACTATTTCGGCATCGAAGAGGACCGCCTGCACGAACTCGGGTGGGGTTGAGAAACCAGTCCGTTTTCGAGGGAACCGATAGCCGCCGCCAGGCATCAAAGTAGGTGCGGGGAGTTTGACCCCGTACCTCATTGGACCTGGTCATCTAGGAGTTCGGCACATGCACGTCGATCCTCACGCCCTCATTACCGCTGCACTCGAACTCGAAGCCGGCGCCGCCCGGCTGCGCGGAGTCGTCGCGTCCACCAAACCGGCCCGGCAAGTCCTGCCGTCCGGCTCCGACGAAGTGTCCACCAGCGCCGCGAGCAGTTTCAATTCGACGTCCGAGAGCCTGGCATCGTCAGCCGACCGCGCTGTTGTCGAACTCGAGGACGCAGCCGCTGCGCTGCGCCGTTACGCCGCCGCCTATGAATTCGAGGACAACCGGACGCAGGCGGATCTGGCTTCGGCACCCATCTGATTCGCGTCCGCAGACACGTCACTACTTCGCACATTTGCCACTTCTGGGGGAAGAACAATGGTCGGCATTACCGGCGTCATCTGGTATCCACGCGGCGCAGCACCCAATTCGGCTGCATTGATCGCCGGCGCGGGCCCGGCTCCACTGAGCGTCGCGGGCGGGGCCTGGACGGCAGTGTCGGCCGGACTCGCAGACACAGCGTCGACGGTCAGCCGAGTGATGGCAAATCTGCGAACGGGCTGGTCGGGTGAGGCCGCCGATGCCGCTCTTGCCAAGTTCAAGCCGTTCGAGGAGTGGGCAGCACGCTCATCCATGCTCGCCCAGAAGACCGGCGGCAAAGCTCATGTTCAGTCGGCGACGTACACCGTCGCGGCTATCGCCATGCCGTCGCTACCGGAAATCGCGGCTGTCGAATCAGCCAAGCTGGCCGCGTACACGCTCGGCGGCGCCCTCACCGGATCGGCTGCGATGGCTGAACTGGCTGCAGAGCAGCTCAAACTTCGCGCTGCGGCGGCCATGGAAACCTACGATTCCGCTACCTCTCCCCTCTCCGTGCGGGACGAGTTCGAGCCGCCGCCGTCCATCACCATGTCCGATGTTTCCGGCCAAGGCTCCCAGCAGAACGTCACCGTCGCCGAACAGACCGTCAACGCAGTTGTCGAGCCGGTCCGCACTGCAGCGGCCGCAATCACCTCCGTGCTGTCCAATCCTGCTGTCACCGCGGCCGCCTCTCAGCTCGGCGCCGTATTGGGCGGAGCCAACGCCGCCACCACTGCAGCAACGGCATCCGCAACAACGGCCACCGCGGCGGCTGGTGCCGTATCGGCGGCGGTCGGCGCCGGCGGCGGACCGGGAGCGGGAGCAACGTCACTTCTGAGTTCGCCAGTATCGGCGGCTACTGGAACCGCACTGGCCGGGGGCAACAGCGCCGGGCGGCATACGGCAGCCACCACCGCAGCGGCGGCCACAACACCCGGCGACGCACATTCGGCCAGCGCAGGGCTCTCGGCGAGCTCGGGCAGTTCTACCGGCCAGATCATGCCGCGCGCGGCGTCGGGAACAGTGAACCCGGCTATCGCCGATGCAATCCGCTCCGACTCCGTTCGTACCGACGCCGTCCGCGCAGCGCCGAGTTCCGGAACCGGCCCCATCGCCGGTGGTCGACATGCTGCGGCGGATGACGACGACACCAACTTCCACGACACCCCCGACTATCTCAAGCACTTCGAGCATTTTGCCGATGGACGCACCGTCATCACCGCGGTGATCGGCGCCGCCGATCTGGACATGCACCTGTGAGTGCCCTTGATCTCGGAATAGCCACCGACGCAGACACTTTCCCCTCCGTGGACCTGACGTCGGCGGAGATCGAGTACGTCCGCGAGCACCTTGGCCTCGATGTACTTCCGGTGGTACTCGGCGGCACCGCCCTCTGCGGTTCGGTCCGCGAACGTGATGTAGCAATGCAGAGTGCAGCAACATCTTTGACCGAGCGTGATCTGCTCCCCGGCGGCGAGATTCATCATGACATTGCCGAAACCCTGCGCGCCCTGACTCGACCCGCGTGGGAACTTGCGCTCCGCAGTCACAACCAAGGAACGCTTACCCGGGTCTGCATCGCCGCAGACGAATCACTGTGCGTGGAAGCATCTTCCAACGAGACAAGCCAATCACTCACTCTTAGCAGAGTCCTGAATCCGGCAGATGCGGTTGTGCGCGTGCTCGGCCCGTCAGACACCATGCCGATTGCCGTGATCAATGCACCCACCGACCGGCTGAGCGCCGCACTGAATGCCGAACCCGACCCAGCCACCGTCGCCGACGCTCTGACCCAGGCCGGCGTACCACCCGCCGAGGCCGGACAACTTGGCTGTGCGATCGTCGCCTGCACGTCCTTCACTGAAATTGTCGGCATCCCGCGGGGCGTCGGCACCGAGAATCTTCCCGCCGGAGTGGTGTCGGTCTTCGACACCGCGCATGGTCGACTTGTCGCGTCGTCGAGTACGTCGGCCGACGGCACGCAGTGGAGCTCGATCAGTTCCGGCACACCCCAACGCCTGCGTCAGGCGGTGAATTCGCTGATAGAACTGCTGTCCGAATCGCCCGCGCCCGCCTCCCGGTACCCTAGGGCGATCCCCTAGACGCCCGGAGCCTTCACCCAGCATGCCTTTGCCCACCCCCGCCACCACCGTCGAGTCACCGCACAAACCGAGAACACGGCAGTACCGCGAAGACCTGAACGGGCTTCGGGGACTCGCGATCGCTCTGGTGGTGGTCTTCCATGTGTGGTTCGGCAAGGTCTCTGGCGGGGTCGACGTCTTCCTGGTTCTGTCCGGCTACTTCTTTGTCGGTTCACTGGTTCGCCGGGCCGAGGCCGGTGGCTCACTCAATCCCCTGCCCGCGTTCAAACGGGTATTTGTCAGATTGTTCCCCCCGATCGCGGCGGTGACGATCCTGACCGCGGCAGCGGCCCTGGTGTTGTTGCCCCGGACCCGCTGGGCCGGCCTCGCCGACGAGCTGACTGCTGTTCTCGGCTTCTTCCAGAATTGGCAGCTTGCACTCACGTCGAGTGACTATTTGGCGGCCGACGGTTCAGTCTCTCCCCTCCAGCACCTGTGGTCGATGGCTGTGCAGGGTCAGTTCTATCTGGTGGCCATCTCAGTGGTGCTGGCGGTCGCGTCGGGTGTATCACGCACCCGCCCAGAACTTCTCCGGCCAACACTCACGCTGGTGTTCGGTGCATTTGCCGTCGTGTCGTTTATCTATGCCGCAGTGATGTCCAGCCACGATCAAGCGTGGAACTACTACGATTCCGCGGCCCGGCTGTGGGAGCCGTCGGTGGGCGCACTCGCGGCTTTGATGCTGACACGCTGGAATACCACGCGGGTCGGGGCCTGGCCGCTTGCGCTGAGAACCGCTCTCGGCATCGCCGGACTGGCGTCGATTCTGCTGTGCGGGTTCTTTCTCGACGGCGCCGAGCAATTCCCCGGCCCGTGGACCCTGGTGCCCACCACCGCGGCCATCGCACTGATCGTCAGCGGGGCAGGCGAAGGCGACAAAACCTGGACCGCACAGATTCTCGCGCACCCCGCCCTCTCACAGTTGGGCTCCTTCGCCTTCACCCTGTATCTGGTGCACTGGCCGATCCTGGTGTTCGCCCTGGTCGTCACCGGGCGCCCGGAAGCTGGATTTGTCGGCGGGACCTTGATTATCGCCGTATCACTTGCGCTGGCCTACGGCTTACGGATGGCTGTCGAAGTACCGATCGAACGCAACGCTCCCGCACGGAGGCCGATCCTGCTGGCGTCCGTCGTCGGTGCCGCGGTCATCGTCACCGGGATGTTCGGTTGGCAGGCCTACGTCGGAAGCCAGAGCACGGGTCAGCGCGCCGCCGATACCCTCGACATCCCCACCCACCCCGGCGCACTGACGTTGACCGACGGCGTTTCAGCTCCGAAAGCGTCGATGGTTCCATCCATTTTCGATGCGCCACTGGATCTTCCGATAACCACACTCGACGGCTGCATCTCGGATTTCCAGCAGATCGACATCGTGACCTGCACGTACGGCGACGTGACCGCCGAGCGCACGATTGCCCTGGCCGGAGGATCCCATTCCGAGCACTGGATCACTGCACTCGACGAACTGGGCCGCAGCAATGGTTTTCGGGTCGATACGTATCTGAAGATGGGTTGTCCACTGGTCGCGGGTGAGAGCCCCGACGTCAGCGACGTACCGGATTGTGCACCCTGGTCGAGCGCGGTCATCGACCGACTCGCGGCCACCACACCCGATTTCGTGTTCACCACAGCCAGTCGGCCCAGTCCGGACGGTCCCGGCGACGTGACGCCCGAAGCCTACGTCGACGTGTGGCAAGAGTTGGAGCAGAGCGGCGTTCAGGTTCTGGCCATCCGCGACACGCCGTGGCTGCACCACGACGGTGTTCCGTATCGCGCCATCGACTGCCTCGCAACTGCTACCTCAGCGGATCATTGCGCGTTGCCGCGGGCAGACATGCTCAGTGACATCAACCCGGCGTGGGATGCAATTGCGGAACTCTCCAATGTGCAACTGCTGGATCTGAGCGACGGCGTCTGCGGCCCCGACCTGTGCCGAGTGGTCGAGGGAAATGTGTTGCTGTATCACGATTCCCACCACCTGACGGCAAGCTACGTCCGCACCTTGGAGCCGGAACTCGGCCGCCAGTTGGGATCAGCGACAACCTGGTGGTGAGCTGGCGCGTCAGCCCATCACGTCGTCGGCACCCGGAATGAGCCGGTGCTCGAACGGTGGGTTCACCGTCCCCCAGCGCAGGCATTCCCAACCGCCGTCGGCGCGCGGCAGCAGTTCGACGCTTTCGGTGTTCGCGAGGTGATTGTTCGCCGCGAACAGTCCCGGGATGCCCGCGAGCTGAGCTGCAACAAGCCTGATGGCAGCGCCGTGGCTCACGACGACAATATCGCCGGCCGTCGGCGATCCTTCAAGGAACTCGTCGCGCAGTGAGTTGACCACGGGGACATACCGCTCCAACACGTCGTAGCCGGTTTCGCCACCGGGTATGCGGGCACCGAGGTTGCCGGTGTGCCAGTGATGGAAGGTCTCGACAAACAACCGGTGGGCGTCTTCGTCGGTGCGATCTTCGAGGTCGCCGGCTTGCACTTCGTGCAAACCGTCTCGCACGTCCAGCGAGACCCCGGACGCTTGTTCCACGAATCCCGCTGTCTGCCTGGCTCGCAACGCCAAGGACGACACCAAGGCCAGTGGCGGTGCGACAGCCAGACCCTTACCGAGAACTTCGGCCTGCGCCAGCCCTTCCGGAGTGAGCTTGGCTCCGGGCAATGCGGTGTCGAGTCGCTTGGCGACGTTGGCTTCGGTCTGGCCGTGCCGAACGAGAATGAGCCTGCCGGTCATCGTTCTCCCTCTCCGCGCTTGATGTCTTCGATCCACGCTATTGCCTTGTCATCCGAAGGCGGTTGGGGCCCGGTCGAATTCGCGGTCGCCCACGATCCCAGGAAGCGGACTCCGGATTTTCGATACAACGCGCGCATCGCTTCGGCCACCAAAGAGTCCTCGATGTGCCCGACACAGTCGACGAAGAATCGGTAGGTTCCGAGCTCCGTGCGCATCGGGCGGGATTCGATTCGCGTCAAATCGATTCCGCGAGCGGCAAATTCGGAGAGCGCCTGAACCAGCGATCCGGGAGCGTTGTCGAGGTGGAGTACCAACGCGGTGCGGTCTGCGCCGGTTCTGGCCGGTACCGGCGCGGGCCGGGTAACCAGCACGAAGCGCGTCACGGCGCCGCCTACGTCGGCGACATTGTCGGCGAGGCTTGCCAATCCGAGCATCTGCCCGGCCAAGGCGGTGGACACACCGGCGTCGACGGTTCCGGCCTGCACGTCCAGCGCGGCACCGGCATTGGATGAGGAGACCACAACTTCCGCATTGGGGAGATTGGCCGCGATCCATCCCCGGACCTGAGCACTTGCGTGCGGGTAGGCGCCGATGGTGCGCACCTGATCCGCGGTGACGCCGTCACGAACGAGGATGGAGAAGCTCACCTCGATCTCGGTCTCGGCCACGATCTGCAGCGGCGAACCCAAGGCGAGTGAGTCAAGCGTCGGCGCGACACCGCCTTCCACCGAGTTCTCGAACGGCACCACGGCGCCGTCGACAACGCCGTCACGAACCAGGTCGAGCGTCGAGGGTGGGCTACCGGCAGGCACCCGTTCGACCAGCTCGTCGAAGACGCCCGCTGCCTCGAACTGGGCGAGCGCTATCTCCGTGAAGGTTCCCGACGGACCGAAATACGCGATTTTTGGCACGCCTCAAAGGTTACGCAACGATCAGCTCAAACCTGCCGCACGTAGTGCCGTTTCCACCGAAGTCGGGTCGGATACCTCGATCGTGAGGAGAACCTCGCGCAACGCGGACTGAGCCTCGGGGATCAGGGCGGCCAGTTTTGCCGGCTGCGGGTCGAGGATCGCAGCGCGGGCATCGTCGCCGCGCAGGGCCGCCATGGTTCCGCACAGCAGTCCGATGACCTCGTCCGCCCCGGCTGCGCGCGCGACAAATCCCACCGATTCGTGTGCCAGCACTGCCAGGAAATCCGCGATTTCGGCCGGCGAGCGCCCCGAGTCGAGGCCAGGAATGCGGCCACCTTCGCAGAGCAGCGCAGCAGATTCGGCCGGCGACAGAACCTCGTCGCCGCCGTCGACGTACACCGCGAGCGGGGCGGGTACTCGCAGCGCGATGGCGTCGCCGATCTGTTCGGTTGTGCACTCCAGATCGAAGCGCACCGCTTCGTACGACGCGTCGGCGTCAGCTCGCAGCCGCGCCGGGTCGATGTCGAGGAGAACTACGACGCGTCCAGCGGATTCGGCTCCGAGCAGCGCCGATGCGGGGACAACCCGGGGTTCGCCAGGAGCGCCGAGCAGGAGTCCGTCGAGTAATCCGCGGGAACTTTTCGGGGGCAACCCGAGGGAGAGAGGTATGGCCACCGCTCCACCGTAGTAGCGGGTGGAGTTGGGGATTTCAGGCGAGTTGCGCAAAAGTCTTGCGATTCACACCACAGCAGCTTAGGTTAGGGTTACCTCATCAGCTGGTGGGGTATTCGGGAACACCCACCGAGGGGGCAGCATGGCTACGAAAACGAGCACCGGTCCATCCACCGCCGAACGAGTACGTAGCGCCTGCGCCCGAGCCCAGGATGCGGTGCTCGCCATCGAAGGCAGCGAACCGACCGTCACATCAGTGCACCACCTGCGATCCAATGGCGACATCGTTGTGGCCGTACCCTCCTCGTCCGCAGCAACAGCACTCGCCTGGAGCGCCGGAAACGGTGGTCTGCCTGCGGTGCTGGAACTCACCGACCATGCGCCGCTGGCCCTGCGCGAACCTGTCCGCTCACTCGTCTGGTTGCGCGGCACACTGCACGCGGTACCCGACTACGAATCGCGGGTTCTTGCCGACGACGTCGCCTCCGAACATCCGCACCCCGGACTCCTCGACCTCGGTCACACGTCGGTACTACTGCGACTGAGCCTCGCGTCGGCCGTTGTCGCAGACTCGTCCGGAGCCGAACCCGTCGCCGTGGAAGACCTGCTCGCGGCCCGCCCCGATCCGTTCTGCGAAATGGAAACGGCGTGGTTGCAGCACCTCGACGAAGATCACAGCGACCTTGTGGAGATGCTCACACGCAAACTTCCCTCGTACCTGCGCACCGGACGGGTACGCCCCCTCGGAATCAATCGGTACGGATTACATCTGCGCGTCGAGGACCACGCCGGCGACCGGGACGTCTGGATGCCGTTTGCCAACCCCGTCGACGACGCCATCTCACTGTCGCGCGCGATCCGCATTCTGGTCGGCTGCCCGTTCCTCAACGGACTGCGCCCCGGCGGTTCACATGTCACGGGCGGCGCCACCAACGGATAGCGTTGCGCGGGTGAATGCCCGCCAAACCGTCCGCTCGTGGTTGAACCCACCCGCTCCCGCCGGACCCGCTCTCGATGCATCCGAGCGCCGCGGTGTGTGGATCGAGATCACGATCGTCCTGCTGGTCACCTTCGGCCTCAGTGGCCTGTCCGGCATATTGTCGCTCCTCGAATCGCTTGCGACGCCAGTCGCCCTGTCCGATCAGACGGTGGCTCTCAATCCGTCGCGGGCAGCTATCGACTGGATCGACCTGGCCCGCCAATTACTGAGTGTGGCAAGACTGTTCGCGTGGGCCGCACTTGGTCTGTACTTGCTCTGGCGGGCGGGAATCGGCCCGAGCGCGGCCGGTCTTCCCCCCAAACCGAAGCTACGACGCGACATCGCGCCCGGCTTGGGCCTTGCCGCCTTGATCGGCCTGCCCGGCCTGCTGTTCTATCTCGCGGCGCAGGCATTGAACATCAATCTCACCGTGCAGGCGAGTGCCCTCGACGATCACTGGTGGCGCGTCCCGATCCTGATTCTGTCGGCAATCGCGAACTCGAGCGCCGAGGAAGTTCTAGTAGTCGCCTACCTGATCAGCAGGCTGCGCATGCTCGGGTGGAGCGAGAACTCGTCGTTGCTCGCGTCTTCCCTTCTTCGAGGCAGCTATCACCTGTACCAAGGCTTCGGTGGTGGTGTCGGCAACGTCGTCATGGGGCTGATCTTCGGTCGGTACTGGCAGCGAACGGGCCGATTGTGGCCGTTGATCATCGCTCATGCCCTCATCGACATGGTGGCGTTCATCGGTTACGCCCTCCTTCGCGATCATGTGGGTTGGTTGCCGTGACCGGTACCGTGAACTGGTGACCGGCGACCCCCGAAATCCTCAGCGCCCGCCGCGACCGGGCCCTCCACCTCAGGGTCCGCCGCCGCGGCGCCAGCCGCCGCGCCCGCCCGAGGGAACTCAGGTCATCCGCCGTGACGGCCGGCCACCCCAGAATCAGCCACCCCAAAACCGGGCATGGTCTCAGGCCCCGCCGCCGCAGAATCGGACTACGCAGCAGAGTGGGGGCAACTGGGCCCCACCGCAGCAACCACAGCCGTACCGGGACCCACAGCAGAATCGGCAAGCACAGCAGAACCGGCAACCACAGCAATACCGTCAAGCTCCCCCACCCCCGCCGCGCAGGCAGCCGCCCAACCAGCCACCCCGCCAGCCACCGCCGCGTCAGCAGCAGCCGTCGGCGCCACGTCGACGCAAGAATTGGGGCAAGCGCATCGGCATCACGGTGCTGGTGCTGCTGCTCGCGTTTGTCGGCGCGGTTTTCTACGTCGACAATTCGCTGAATCGCATCGACGCTCTTCCCGACTACGCCGGCCGGGTCGCGGACACTCCTGGCACGAACTGGTTGATCGTGGGTTCGGACAGCCGCGACGGTCTCACTCCGGAGCAGGAGCAGGCGCTCGCTACCGGTGGCGATACCGGACCCAAGCGCACGGATACGATCATGCTTGTCCATGTGCCCAAGAGTGGGAAAACCACGATGGTCAGCATTCCGCGTGACTCGTACGTACCGATTCCGGGTGAAGGCTCCGACAAGATCAATGCCGCTTTCGCGTGGGGCGGAGCGCCGTTGCTGGTGCAGACCGTCGAAGAAGCAACGGGTTTGCGGATCGACCACTATGCGGAAATCGGATTCAGCGGTTTCGCGGGAATCGTCGATGCCGTCGGCGGCGTCAACGTGTGCCTCGATTCCCCGATCGACGACCCGCTAGCCGGTATCAATTTGCCCGCCGGGTGTCAGGATCTGACGGGTTCGGAAGCACTCGGATTTGTGCGTACCCGCGCGACGGCGATGGCCGATCTGGACCGGATGAACAATCAGCGCAAGTTCATGTCGGCACTGCTGTCGAAGGCAACCAGTCCGACGACGTTCCTCAATCCGTTCCGGTTGTGGTCCCTGGCCACCGACACGGCGAAGTCGCTTCAGGTCGACAACGGTGATCACATCTGGAACCTGGCGTCTCTCGCCTGGGCTCTACGCGGCGGCATGACAACCACAACGGTTCCCGTCGGCGGTTTCGACTATGTCGACGGCTCGGGTGACGTTCTGTTGTGGGACAAGACCAAGGCGTCACAATTCTTCGACGCGCTCGCCAATGATCAGCAGATTCCTGCGGAATTGATCACAACCGGCTGAACGACGTAGCTGCCGGATGGCAGCGCTCACGCAGTAACCTGGAGGCATGACACAGGCGAAGAACTCGAGCGAATTCACCCTTCTTCTGCGTGAGCAGATCCGCAACGAGTTCACGGCGTCTCAGCAGTACGTCGCGGTTGCCGTGTACTTCGATTCCCACGATCTGCCGCAGATGGCGACGCGCTTCTACAACCAGGCGAGCGAAGAACGCGGACACGCCATGATGATGATCCAGTACCTGCTGGACAACGATCTCGACGTCGAGATTCCCGGGATCGACGAGGTTGTCACGAAGTTCGAAAATGTACGCGGACCTGTGGAATTGGCGCTCGAGCAGGAGCACACCGTGACGAATCAGATCACGCGCCTCGCTCGCACTGCTCGGGACACTGGAGACTACTTGGGCGAGCAGTTCATGCAGTGGTTCCTCAAGGAGCAGGTCGAGGAAGTGGCGAGTATGACCACGTTGTTGTCGATCGTGGATCGAGCCGGAGACAATCTTTTCCACTTGGAAAACTTTGTAGCGCGCGAGATGAACAATCCTCCTGCCGCCGATGCGACAGCTCCGAAAATTGCGGGTTCCGGAGCCTGAAGAATTAGCCTTCCATTAGTTTGGAAACGCTTACCACAATAAGGCTGCACTGGGATGACAGGGCCTCTGACCTGCACTATCTTAGGGTTCATGACTTCTGGTGACACACACATGACTAAATTCCATGCGCTACTCCGGGACCAGATTCGCAACGAATTCAACGCCTCGCACCAGTACACGGCAACGGCTGTCTATTTCGACTACGCCGATCTTCCGCAGCTTGCCAAGCACTTCTACAAGCAGGCCGTGGAAGAGCGCAATCACGCGATGATGATCGTCCAGTACTTCCTCGATCGCAGCATCAACGTCGAACTCACGGGTGTCGACGGCGCCAAGTCCGACTTCACGGATGTCCGGGAAGCCATCGCGCTGGCGCTCACCCAGGAGAAGTCGGTCACCGAGCAGATCGTTCAGCTCGCGAGCACCGCTCGTGAGGAAGGCGACTACTTGGGCGAGCAGTTCATGCAGTGGTTCCTCAAGGAGCAGGTCGAGGAAGTTGCCAGCATGACAACACTTCTCACCATTGCGGATCGTGCGGGCGCCAACCTGTTCGACATCGAGGATTTTGTGTCTCGCGAAATGAGCGTCGTCGGCGATTCTTCGGGAGCACCCGCCGTTGCCGGCGGCGCCGTCTAACGTCGCACCTCACTGCCGGCCAGCAGGATCGAGCTGATCAGCTCGGGTGAGTCGGTCATCGGAACGTGCCCGACCCCAGGCAAAACTATGAGTTTTGCTTGCGGGAAGGGCTTTTTCACGCGCTGGGCCTGATAGACCGGCAGGATGAGATCGCGTCGACCCCACGCAACTGTCACGGGCACAGTGGGATTCACGATCGGTGGCAGCACGAAATCGAGTTCGGCTCCGAGATCTACCAGTTCGTTGGAGACAAGCGAGCGACAATCGGCCAGGGCCGCCGAGTAGCCGACACGACTCGGATGCGCGAAGAATGCGGCAAGCGCCGGGTAGCGAATCAGCTTGTACCGCAACGCGCGCGGCAGTCCGTCGCCGAAAAGTTTGGCAGTGCCCCGGAGGGCCTGAAACGTACCGATCGCGCGTAACTGATCCAGGTGATTGACAAAAAATCCAGCGGGCGAGAGCGCCGTTGCCGACGCAACGTCGCCGCGGGCGGCAAGGCAGAGCGAGATCCACCCGCCGAGAGAGTTACCGGCGACGTGGGCGCGCTCACCAGTCGGAGTCACCCCCGCGATGAAGTCACTGACGTCGTCGATCAACTGACCCATGACGTCGGCACCGAGTTCGGGCAGCGCAGAATCCCCGTGACCGGGGAGATCGACAGTGACGACCCGCCGATACGGCGTCAACTGATCCAAAAGCGAATCCCACGCCTGGCGCCGATGGACAATGCCATGGACGAGCACAAGCGTGGGACCGCTACCGGAAATGTCGTGCGCCAGAGTCATTTTTAAACTTTATACGTGACTCTGCGTAACGTCTATAGGTGGAGCGTTATCAGCGCAGCGTGACCTGACGTCCACGCAGTCCGTCACGCGAACGCAGTTCTGCCGAGGTCAAAGGCGCGTCGACGGCCAGGGCCTGCGCCAGACGGTCACCGAACTCGACGGTTGCCGCAACCCACTCGTTTGCGTGCTTCTCCGGGTCCAGGTCGAAGACCGGAACCAGCAGACCGTGGGTGCGGAAGGATCCGGCGTATCGCGAACCCTCACCCAGGTTCAGTCCACCGGCAGCGTGAACACGAGCCAGTGCAAGCATCAGGTCGTCTTCGCTTTCGGGGCGGACCCACCGCAGGTGCGCCTTCTCGCCGGCGTCCACCCACCACGCTGCGACGAGGCCGTCGCCTTCGAGGCGAGCCGACGGCATGATTGCCGCGTTGGCCTGCTCGACGGTGGCCTTGACCTGGGCATCCGTTTCGGTTCCTTCGGGGATCCACCAGTTGAAGTCCTGGTAAACCGTGATGTCGAGCAGTGCCGCGGGATCGACGACGGCGGTGACGGCCGGGGTGTCCTCGGCGGGATCGGCAGCGGGGAGCGCGTCGCCGGGAGCTGCGTCGGCAACCCACGTAACGGACGCGGCGAGGTCTGCACCCAGATCGGCGGAATGTGCCTGAACCTGAACACCGACAAATCCGGTTGCGGTCTCACCCTCGTTACGGACGAGTGCGGCAACAGCGCCGGGGAGAACCGTCGCGACGGTGACGGGGCGATCCGAACCGATGACGGGCAGCGGAGCCGTGGCCGAAGGAACAAATTCGCGCATGGCAACCAGGTCGCACTCTGCCGCGAGGCCTTCGAACGGGCGGTTGACCGCGCCTGATGCGGCGTCGCGCTCTGCTCGGCGGGCGGCGAGCTTCGCTGCGCGCCCACTGTCTACCTTCGGTCCACTGTTTCTCTTGCTCTTCTTAGCCACGAGGGCAAAACTACACGGCGTCCCGCACGTTTAGGCACTGCGTCCGCACGATTAAGCACTGCCCAGCCATTGCTTGGTGCGGCCGGGATGGTTTGTGGCCACCCAACTGACCCCGAGTTCGCGGCACAGGTCCACATCCGCCTTGTCGTCGACGGTCCAGCAGTAGGTTGCGCGTCCGGCCGCGGCGGCGCGGTCCACAAGATCGGGATGCTCACGCAGCGCCTTCACGGACGGACCGATCGCGGTCGCCCCGACAGCCGTCGACGCTCCGCCGCCGAGATACCGCGACGCGTCGCCGAGAAGGACCGTCGGGAGTAGTGGCGCGGCGCGGCGCACGCGCCACACCGCGCTGGCGGAGAAGGACATCACGACGGCCCGGGAATGATCCGCGGACGGCGGCGACGCGATGCCGAAGCGGTGCAGTTCGGCGAGGAGCTTCGCTTCGACCAGTCCGCCGTATCGCACGGGGTGTTTGGTTTCGATGAACAGTTTCACCGGTCGCGAGAAGTCCAGCGCCAAGGTGATGAGTTCGGTCAGGGTCAGCAGATCGGCGGGCTCACCGGTTGATCCGAAGTCGAGTGCGTTCAGGGAATCGAGGGTCATCTCGCTGACGATGCCTGTGCCGCTGGAGGTGCGGTCCACCTTGCGGTCGTGGACACAGACGAGGTGGCCGTCGCGAGTCAGCCGGACGTCGCACTCGAGCCCGTCTGCGCCTTCTGCGAGAGCAAGCTCGTAGGCGGCAAGGGTGTGTTCCGGCCTCGCTGCCGACGCGCCGCGATGGGCTACGACGAGCGGGCCTCGATGGTCCGGGCTCACCGAGCAGCCGCTTTTTCGGGTGCCGAATTTTCCAGCACCGATCGTGGAACCGGCACCCATCTTGTCGCGGTGTCCGGCTCGCCTCGCCAGTCTTTGTGCTCGATGCGCCGAATCACCACCAGCAGGAGCCCAGCGGTGGCAGCGGCAATCAAGGCGATAAAGGCGGAGAGGAGCACTCCGTCGGCCATTGCCTGGAGGCCGGGCCGCGAGCGCCAGTACGCATTCACGACGAGGAGGAACCCGCTGAAGGCCCAGAATCCCCACCAGATCTTGACCAGCCGGATCCCACGCGGATCGCGGCGCACGAGTTCGAGCAGATACACGGGCGCCATCACGAGATTGAGGACCGGCACTGCGCAGCCGACCAGGATTTCACCGCGAGAGCGTGGATCGGTGCGCTTTTCCCGCGCGTACAACTCGCGGCGCGCACGCAACAGCCAGCACACCGCGGCCACGGCAGCCGCTACAGCCGTAAACAGGCCACCGAGTTGCGTGAAGTAGACAGCGGCGTCGGACAGCGTCAACAGCAGTTGTGGGACCAGACGGGTTTGGTTGTATACCAGGATCGCGTAGCGGCCGAGTTCCGCGAAGACCGCCAACGCATACAGAACTGTCGCAATCGTGAGCAACGAGCCGACGCGATCGGCCATCCGGTCGGCGCGAGACTCCTCGGCGGAGCCGGTGTCGACAACATCGGTGAGTCCCCACGCCGGAACTGCGTCGTATCGGGGCGTCGACGGGTCCACGTGCGGCGGGTTTGAATCTCCGACGCCGCGTGGTTCGCCGGGGTTGCGGGCGATCCACCGGAAGCCTCGACGAGAGGGCGGCAGATACACGTCGGTCCGGACCGGCATGAGGAGGACGCCGCTGCAGCGGGGACACCATCTGCCCGCGGGACCGACGACGGGCCATCGTGCGGCGCACCGTGCGCAGACCTGTACCTGGTTCACACGCTCGATTCTGTCACGCCGTATCGGTAACGGCAGCAAATGGTTTCGCAGCTGTTCCGTAACCTGAACTTCATCTCCAGGTACGACTTTGTGCCGATAATGTGACCTGCGACACCGAAAAACTCGAGTTATCCACACTATCCACAGGTTCATCCCCAGCTTGGGATGAATCCACGGGCCTTTATCCACAGGTCAGGGCTCATGGGTTGTGGGTTTACTGACAGGTGTTAGCGAACGATGCACAGGCTCGAGGATGAATTTGACAAGTGGGCGAATTCCCTGTGAATTCGCGACTGGCGTCCACCGGAGAATCCAGTCCGACCGGGCACCTGGCAGCATTGCCAGGCGATGACTCCTCCGATGCCGCGCCCCACCCGGTACGTGCTGCCGACCGCACTCGCGTCGATAGCGATTGCACTCGGTGTTCGCGCATGGGTCGCGTCGGCGAACTACTTCTACTGGGACGATCTCATCCTGATCGGACGCGGAGCGCGCTTCCCCCTCTTCTCGAGCGAACTGCTGCTCTACGACCACGACGGCCATTTCATGCCGGCGGCCTTCTTCCTCACCGGCCTCGTCACGCGAATTGCCCCGTATCAGTGGGCTCTTCCGGTGGCGCTGCTCGTGCTCGGCCAGGCGTTGGCATCACTCGCGCTGCTTCGCACGCTCCGACTGGTACTCGGATGGCGTCCGGCGCTGCTGATTCCGTTGCTCGGATATCTGTTCATCCCGCTCGCCTTGCCCGCTTTTGCCTGGTGGGCTGCGGCGCTCAACGCACTTCCCCTGCAGATTGCTCTCGCGTGGGTGTGCGGCGACGCGATTCAACTCGTGCGGACGGGCCGACGACGCTATGCCGTGTCGGGGACAGCTGTTTTCGTGGTGGCTTTGCTGTTCTTCGAGAAGTCGGCGGTGGTGCCGTTCGTGGCCTTCGCGTTCATCGTCTTGTACTTGCGCACGCACTCCGACGCGTCGCCGATTCGCACAGCTGTGAAAAGAGCCAAGGCGCTGTGGATTCCGAGTGCCGTTGTGCTCGCGATCTGGATTCCGGTGTACCTGCTGACCGTCGAATCGCCGGTGACAGGCAACGGTCGCAGCATGTCTACGGCGCTGCTTCACCACGGCACCTCCCTGGGAATGCTTCCGACGCTGTTGGGTGGGCCGTGGCAGTGGGAGCGATGGATTCCGGGGCCTGCGTGGGCCGATCCCCCGATGTTCCTGGTCGTTGCCGCCTGGGTCATGCTCCTGACAGTGATAGCGGTGACCGTGCGCTCCCGACAGGGCGCGCCCTGGATCTGGATCTGCGCCGCCGCGTACTTCCTGGCGTCGGTTGTTGCGATGACTGCCACCCGCACCGCCGAGGGGACAACGTACGAATTGGCGCAGACCCTGCGATATTTCACGGATTCGGCCACGGTGTTCGCTCTCGCGGTTGCGCTCTACTTCGCGGCGCCGCGACGCGCCGCACCTCGCACGACAGTTCCTGTCGCGCCGCTGGCAGTGGGGCTTTCGGTTCTGTTTGTCGCCAGTTCCCTGGTCTCGACATTCTCGTTCGTGACTGTCTGGCGGGAGAGCCCGACGCGTGACTATCTGCAGAATGCACGGGCGTCGTTGGCGCAGAACACGGATACGCCGCTGCTCGATCAGCCGGTCTCGATCTGGGTGCTCCTCCCCGTCACCTACCCGAACAACATGGCATCAAGCGTGCTGGGCCCACTGCCAGATCGACCTGAATTTGCCTCCAGCACACCGATTCTCCGGCTGATCGACGACAGCGGCAATGTCATCGACGGCGAAGTCACCTTCACCAGACGGATCCCCGAAGGCACAGATCCGCAGTGCGGAACACGCGTCGACGGGCCGACAGAACTGACGTTGGACGGCCCATTGGCCGTCTGGGATTGGACAGTTCAGCTCAACTACCTCGCGAGCACAGACGGAATGATCGACGTGTCCTTGACCACTGGCGACGCCGTTTCCGTCCCGGTGAAGGCGGGGCTGCACTCGGTATTCGTGCAGGTTGTCGGCGACGGCCAGTCCGTCAAGGTCACACCGCGGACCCCAGGACTGTCACTGTGCCTGGCCGCCGGGCAGGTAGGAGTGGTTATCCCCACACAGCCCTGACGCATCACCAGTGGCAGAGTGAGCACATGGATCTGCGAATCTTCACCGAACCCCAACAGGGCGCTACTTACGAACAACTACTGGCAGTGGCCCAGACGGCCGAAAAGCTCGGGTACGGAGCGTTCTTCCGTTCCGATCACTATCTGGCCATGAATTCCGACGGCCTTCCCGGACCGACCGACGCCTGGATCACGCTTGCCGGCATTGCCCGCGAGACGTCGACTATCCGCCTCGGCACGCTCGTCACGTCGGCGACGTTCCGGTACGCCGGCCCGCTCGCCATCTCCGTCGCGCAGGTGGACCAGATGAGTGGTGGCCGCGTCGACTTCGGTATCGGCGCCGGCTGGTACGAAAAGGAGCATGAGGCGTACGGGATTCCGTTTCCCACGCTGAAGGACCGCTTTGAACTGCTCGAGGAAACTCTCGACGTGATGACAGGCTTGTGGCGCACTCCCGTCGGCGAGCATTTCGACTACGACGGCAAGCACGTGCAGATCAAGAATTCTCCGGCATTGCCGAAGCCGTACCAGGACGGCGGGCCACCCATTCTGATGGGCGGTGTCGGCAAGAAGAAGACTCCGGCTTTGGCTGCGCGGTTTGCCAGTGAGTTCAATCTCCCGTTCCAGTCGGTCGACGCGACCAAGGAACTCTTCGACGGTGTTCGTCAGGCTTGCGTCGACATCAACCGGGACCCGAGCGAACTGACGTATTCCAACGCACTGGTCTTGTGCTGTGGACGCAACGAAGCTGAGATCGCCAAGCGGGCCGCTGCCATCGGCCGCGATGTCGACGAATTGCGTGAAAACGGCTTGGCGGGAACGCCGTCGGAGCTGGTGGACAAACTCGGAGCATTTGCCGAGGCCGGTTCAGAGCGCATGTACCTACAGACGCTCGACCTCAGCGATCTCGACCATCTCGAATTGGTGGCGAGCGAGGTCATGCCGAAGATCGCGTAGGCCTTCGCCTCTAGCCGTGTGCGTCGAGGAACGCGCGCAGATCCCGGTCCCACTGCGCGTCGCGGCTGCGGTCGAGCCACACCCGAATCAGCATGAAACCGATGGTCAGCAGCGACATGATGCTGAACCACGTGAAGATTCCGGTCACGACCGCAGCCACGTCTGCCGCGCTCTCCGTGATGGGGGCGATAGTTCTGTCACCGTTGTTGTCGACGTAGATGTCGACGGAAGTGCCTGCCGGGGTGGTGGCGTCGACGGTGATGTCTTCGCGGTGGACCTGCCCGTTCCAGTTCCATTGAGCTGGTGCGGTTTCGGTGTTCGTCGGAATGTAGTCGGCGGTCGCGACGCTGGACGTAACCGAGTCGCCCGTCGTGACGGCGGCGATGGAATGGGTGCTCCTGGCCTGTTCGGCGATGAGAGCGTTCTGGCTTGCTGCCGTTGCGCCGCCGGCCCAGATGGCAAACGGCACCAGCAGGATTGCAAGAACGATCATGCCGAAGGACATGAATCCTTCGATGCGATCACTACGCCTGACCATCGGATCGTGGCCGACGTGAATGGTGCGTCGGAGCAACGACGCTGTTGCTCGCGTACTAGCGGACATGATGCGCTCAGTTCTCTCGACAAGACACTCTTACTATCGAGATTCCCTTTATTTCGATCTAGTTGCAAGTATTAACGATCGGAATCACATGTGTCCTCCAACACCAACTATTCGTGCGGCGGAAGAATATCGGTCTGGGCCGGCACCTGATCTTGGCGCAATAGTCCTACCGGGCAGCTGACTCCCGTGGCGTGGACCGGGCAATATCCGCCGGGGTTTTTTGCAAGATATTGCTGGTGATAGTCCTCGGCGTAGAAGAAATCGCGCAGCGGACCTATTTCCGTCGTAATTGCGCCATATCCGGCGTCAGTCAATCGTTTGCCGAAAGCCAGAGCAGACGCGTGCGCGATTCGCTCCTGATCCTCGGATGTCGTGAAAATCGCGGATCGATACTGCGAACCCTGATCGTTACCTTGACGCATCCCCTGCGTCGGATCGTGATTCTCCCAGAAATGGGCCAGGATCTGCTCGTACGAAATGACGGCCGGGTCGAAGACAACCAGCACTACTTCGGTGTGCCCGGTGCGTCCCGAGCAGGTTTCCTCGTACGTGGGATTGGGAGTGAATCCGCCCGCATATCCGGCGGCGGTGCTGTAGACGCCTGGAAGCTGCCAGAACTCCTTCTCCGCACCCCAGAAACAACCCATACCGACTACGACGGTCTGCATTCCTTCGGGAAACGGCGGCGTGAGCGGATGCCCGTTCACGTAATGCGCCGCTGGTACCGGCATTGCCGTCTCACGTCCTGGCAGTGCGTCCTGCGGACTGATCAGGGTGGATTGTGCGGACGCTCGCCCCAGAATGTCGTCGTACCAGCTCATTCTTTGATTCTACGCGTGAGTACTTGTTTCGCCAGGCGGTGATGGTTCGCGCACCGGGCAGCTCGACCCACCGATATCCGAATTCCGCGACGACAGCCGTGGCAACAAGGAACAGCCCGAAGGCGAGTGTGGGGCCGACGTGTGGGGTCGTGTTCTCGACGACGCGATACAGGATCAGCGTGTGGACGAGATAAATGATGTAGCTGCGTGTCGACAGCCATTTCACGACGGCCCAGCGCGTCGGAGCACCGTCGTAGCGGCCGATGAGGACCACGGCGGCGGCGACGACTGTGATGGTCCACAAGTAGTTCTCGCCGGCCCAGTAGACGCGGAACTCGGTGGCCACGAGGATGACGTGAATTTGTGCCAGAACAGCGACGATCAGCCAGCGCCCCGGCGCCAGCCGCGCCCACGCGAGGTACATGATCTGTCCGAGGAAGACGGCCGGGAGTGTCGCAGCGATCTTCGAGAGCATCGGAACGGTGTACGGCATCGGTACGTAAATGTTGTACAGCAACACCAGCGAGCACAGCGCTGCCCCGCCGAGCGGCATGATGATCGGCCGCATCCGCAGAATCGGCCGCATCGCGACACAGGCAAGGTAGAAGAGGAATTGGACGGTCAAAGTCCAGGTCACACCGAGAACAGCCACTTCGGGTGTGAGAAAGAACCCGCCGAGGAAGAAGCTCATCAGCGCTTGGGTATTCGAAATACCGTCCTGACCGCTGAACATGCCGTTGATGCCGAGTCGAACCAGCAGGATGGCTATCGCAATCGCCACCCAGAAGGCCGGCACCAGCCGACTCAATCTGTTGGTCAGGAATTTACCGGGCCGATCACGTATCGCGGACCGCGTCACCAGGGCGCCGGTCAACATCATGAACGTCGCGACGCCGACAAACGACAAGTGTTGATTGAGCTGGGCGGGCTCGATCAATGCGCCGTAGACGACGTCGATCAGCCACCAGCCGGAGCCGAGATCGTCGATGACGTAGAACGAGATGTGGGAGTAGATCACCGCCGCCACAGCGAGTGCGCGCAGCAGGTCAGCGCCCGGAAGATGCACCCGAGGCGGTACTGCCTCTGATGACTCCGGGAGGAAAACTGGTGCGGGCATCGAGCAAGTTTAAGGTTCCGTTCACCTTTACGACGAATTTCCGGACGCACGATTGACCGAGATCACCCAGTTTTCGGGTCACCGAACTTTATTTTCAGGTGATGACTACCTGAGCTTAACTGTTGCAGACCGTGTACGAATGTTATTGGGTGGATACCCAAGATTGATCCGCAATCCAAGCACCATACTCTCGAAGAAGCAGGGCTCACGGAGCCCGCAAAGAAGGGACCCTCGTGTCTGTTTACACGCTGCCGGAACTCCCCTACGACTACGCAGCCCTCGAGCCGCACATCTCGGGCAAGATCATGGAGCTGCACCACGACAAGCACCACGCGGCATACGTCGCCGGCGCCAACGCTGCACTCGAGAAGCTGGCCGAGGCTCGCGAGAACGACACCATCGCCGCGCAGGCCAACCTGCTCGAGAAGAACCTGGCTTTCCACCTCGGTGGCCACACCAACCACACCGTTTTCTGGAACAACCTCAGCGCTGACGGTGGCGACAAGCCCGAAGGCGAGCTCGCCGCAGCGATCGACGACAACTTCGGTTCGTTCGATCTCTTCCGCGCACACTTCTCCGCGAACGCCAACGCCATCCAGGGTTCCGGCTGGTCCATCCTCGCGTGGGATTCCATCGGCGCACGCCTCGTCATCGTCCAGCTCTACGATCAGCAGGGCAACATCTCCATCGGCCTCACGCCGCTGCTGATGCTGGACATGTGGGAGCACGCTTTCTACCTCGACTACCAGAACGTCAAGGGCGACTACGTCAAGGCATTCTGGAACATCGTGAACTGGAACGACGTCACGGCACGCTTCGAGCGCGCTCGTACGCAGACGGCAGGTCTGATCGTCTAGTCACTTTCTTCTTGCTTCACGCGGCGGCGCTCCTGCACCAGGGGCGCCGCCGTTTGCATCAGCAATGCCCCGGCAAGAACGGCTGTTGCCGTGCCGAACACCAAAGCAATTGTGCGCGAATCAGATCCACTTGCGGCCCCACTGGTTTGATTCACCGCCACCGGATCGGACAGCACCGACATCAGCTGAACCTGCTGCGGAGTGGTCATCGCCGGCAACCCGGATTTTGCAGTGTCCAACCCGGTCACCAACGACGTCGCAACCGACTTGAGAGTCCCGAACCCCTGGGTGATCTGAGTGGTCACGTCGTCCAGCATCTGCGGAGCCTGATCTGCGATCGGAATCAAACCGTCACTCAATTGACCGGCAGCGCTGTTCAATTGAGCACTAGCGCCCTGCAATTGACCGACGGCAGTTCGCACCAGATCACCGAGTGCAGTATCGGGTCCAACCGATCCACCCAGCATCGACGGGACAGCGTTCAATTGTGCTGTCACCGCACCCAAATCGGTGCCCACGCCCGCCAACTGCGCCGTAATATCCTGGGGCACCGGCAATCCGTTCAACGCACCGGTCAGGGAGTCGATGCGCGCCTTGAGATCTGCGGTGGACGACGACGCCTCCCCCAACGTCAGACCGAGAGAGTCTGCGCGCGTAGCCAACTCCTCCGCCGACCCGGCTGCCTGATTCACGACGCCGGAAACCTGCTCGGCGACACTCGTCAGCTCCAACGAACCCGCGCGGGCCGTCTCCAGATACGGCAGGATCGTGTCTGCCCCGGCCTTGACCTGATCGATCGACTTCTCGGCGCCCGCTGTTCCCGCCACCAACATCTGCGCGGTCACAAGATTCTGATCGAAGGCCCGGCGAGCGGCTGACGTCTGCGACATCAATCCCTTGATACCGTCGGCACTTACCTGCGCCGACACTGCGCGCGTCAGTGCTACCGCCTGCGCGCCGTCTGCGCCCTGGACATCGAGGTCGATGCTCGCCTGCTGTGGATCCGGGCCGAGCATCGAGGCAACCGACTCACTGAAATTCTCGGGCACGGTGAGCGTCGCAAAGTAGTTGCCGCTGGGACTGTCCACGACGGAGAAGTCAAAATCCTCGCTCGCACTCAGTGTCTCGACCAGCGTGTCACCGGCGCGTAGTTCTTCGCCGTCCAGCATGGCCCCAGCGTCGGTGTTGACTATCGCCACAGTCCGCGAGCTGTTCTCGCCGCCCGAGAACCACACCCAGCCAGTACCGGCCACCGCACCCACCACAACGGCTGCCAAACCGCCCACCGCCAGCCGTCGACCAAGTAGCGACGGCTGGCGGTGAGTGTTCTCGGCGTTGTTCGCGGTGCTCATGGCCGAGACGATAGAGGGCGATCTTGTAGAAATACTGAGAGTGGCCTCAGCCGACCATCACCGGATCGTCTGCCAGCGCATCCGTCCTGGCCTGCAACCGCGTCCTCATGGTCTCCACCTCGGTGGCAAGAGCCTGTTCGGTCAACCCGTCACTGATCGGAATCGATGCCGCGACGTCGTCCAGAACTTCCAGCGCGCGTCCACTCGAGAAGAGCTGCTCGTACAGTTCGCGGTACGCGGAGTCATAGATCTCGGTGAAGGCCGTCGACGCGAGGAACTTCTCCTTGAGTTGGTTGCCTCCCATTCCGCCGCCCATGCCCCCAGCCCCGCCGGGCATCTGTCCGCCGTCGGTGGGTGCAGTGCCGTCGGTGGGTGCAGTGCCGTCGGTTGCCGCTTGCGGCCTCATGCGCCCACCTCGTGTCGCGCCGGCTTGCGGTGCGGCTCCCTGCGGTGCGGCACCCTCTGTCGCGGCTCCCTGCTGCGCCGCGCCGAAACCACCCCCGCCGCCCATGCTGATCGAATCATGCGGGCCCGCTTCGGAATTACTGCTCAGCGCAAGATTCAGGTCCCAGGACACTACGGAGATCTTCTTCGAGTCGAGGTCGTACCACAGGTAGTAGTTCTTGCCCGGCCCTGCCATGTCGTCACTGTTCACCAGAAGATTCTGCGTCGCAACGTATCTGGCGAAGGAATCGACATCCACCCAATCGCCCAGTTCGGCATCGAACTGCTCGTCCGACGCGGAATCGAGCCACTTCAGGAAGCTGATGATCGGCTGGAGGTCTTGCGACCCTTCACCGTTGATCTGCTTGAACTGGTCGACGTAGGTCGTCTGGTCGTCACCTTGGTAGGTGAAACTCGAGTTGGCATCGGCCTTGTACAGCACTCCGTCACTGTCGAACAGGGAGTTCGCGTAGCCGTCGTCCGGATGCTCGAGTATCAACCGCGTCTGGGTTTCGGACCCGTTGACCGAATAGACCGCGTAACTGTATCGCTGTGTGGGCTGACCACTTTCAGCTGTCAGAGACAATGCCATCGCCTCGTTCAGCACCGGACTTCCCGGGCGGACCGACAGTTGCGTCATACCCTGGTAGGCCCGGCCGGAGACGTACTTGTCAAAGCTGATCAGCAGCGGTAGCGAAGCCGGATCGTCGGCCGAGAGTGTCACCATGCCACCTCGTCCACCCCCCATGCCACCAGCAGCGCCATCGGGCAGCGCAGCGCCGTCCGGTAACTCCATGCCTTCCGGCAGTTCCATGCCCTCCGGCAACTCCATCCCTTCCGGCGGTTGCATTCCGCCCTCGCGGGATGTGCTGTTCTGCAAGCCCCTCAGGGTGGAATTGCCTTTGAGTCGCACTCCGACATCGGTGACAAGTGTGCCGTCGATAGTCAGGTCCGCAGTGATCCATTCCTTGTCACCATCGGTTTCGTAGGCATCGATCATCTTGTCGTAGTCGGCCTGCGTGAATTCGACTTCAAAGGTGTGCTCAACCGACGTGTCGAAGAAATCTACAGTGCCCGTGATATTTTCGGTGACCTGCGACGCGATGACAGTGGCGTCACCGGTGATGTACGGACGAACCCTGCTGTCGCCGAAGACTATGGCAAGCACAGCCACAAACGCGATGAACGTAGCAGCCAACTTCCAATGCTGACGCAGGGGCGTCGGCAGTCGGTGCACCAACCGTTTGCGCGGCGCCGTAGCCGTCGGGGTGGGCGCCACATTCTCGCCCATCAGATATCTGTCTGGTCGTAACCGGTCAGGACTGTGACGCGCTGGCCGGAGTTGACACCGCTGAGAGCCGAGATCAGTTCTGCCGGTTTCTTACCCGGCTTCAGCTGCGCGGTGTAGTACAGCTCGGTCAGAGCGCCTGAACGTACCGATTCGGTGGAAACGAGTTCGAATTCCTTGGTGAAATCGATCAGGATGTCTTCGACCAGCGCGGTGTATCCGGGCTCCGGGGGAACTTGCACCTTCACAACCTGACGTTGCACGTCGAGCTTGAACATGTTGAATTTGCTCATCAGGACCAAAACGAGGCAGATCGCGACTGTCGCAGCAATCGCCAGGAGGTAAAACCTTGTACCCGTTGTCATTCCGATTGCCATGACGAGGAAGATGAAGCCCACGTCGCGAGTTTCCTTGATGGCGTTGCGGAATCGCACAACCGAGAGTGCTCCGACGAGCGCAAATGCGCGCGCGACGTTGGAGCCGACAACCAGCATGATGAGGCTGATGATCATGCCCACCATCACGAGGGTCTGCACGTACGACTGACTGTACGAAACGTTCTTGTGCGTCAATCGGTACACGTAGCCGATGATCGCGGACAGCACGAACGAAAGGGAAAGCGAGACAATGATGTCAAAGGTCGAAAAGGTACCGCTGAGATCTTGTAGATCGAAATTCATTTACTGTCCTGTTTTCACGAGGGAGCTCTCGAAAGCGTTCGAGGGCGTGAGCATTTCTTCACGGGCGTGCAAGCGGGAACGTGGTGCCATTCCGAAGGCCTCGACGCTCTGGCAGTACTTGGAGATTCGCACGACGGACATGTCCCGACGCGCCGCCATGTCCGTAACCCAATAGGGAACACGCTCATTGGCTTTGATCTCCACGATGCACAGATGCGGCGGGATGATGAACCGATTCTCGGACTCGGATGCGAAGTGGAAGTCGCGGTCTCGGCCGTGGATCTTGTGATCGATAGTCACCCGCAAGCCGAGATCGGCGTCGACACCGACAAACGCTTCACGCAGATAGCCGGTGGTGACCGACGGCCGTAGATCGAGATTGCCGACCAGGGTGGATACTTCGTTGACAAAAGGCTGCGCCGATGTGTCGACGTCGATGTCGCTGCGTGTGTCACACAGTTGCCGCGCAACGCCGTAGGGGACCTGGATGCGCCGCTTCTGCGTCACACGATTGACCCGCTGCTTGATCTCGACGTACACGGGCGTCTCGTCAACAGCATCGGACGGGCGACCGTACAGGCGGATTCTGAGTTTGCGGCGAAACTTCAGACCCTCGATCTTTTCCCAGTAGAAGCGCAGGCTCTGTGTGTCGTAGTACAGGCTTGTCACCGGGTATCCACCGATCGGCGAATTCACATCGGAGTCCATGTGCGCGTTCAGTTCCTCGCGCAATGCCGGAACGTCACGTTCGTGAGCTAGATACTTGATCTCGTACCGGTTGAACGCATGGAGCGAACTGGCAGTGTGCAGAGATCGTTCGGGCGTTCCCAATGACGTTGCCTTTCTTCGTCGACTGGAAGACAGTTCACTCCATCAAGCTTTGGTAATTCTGGAGTAAAGCTGGCAGTTTCCTGTCAACCTGAAAGCAAGACTGCGTCAATCTGGAGTTTGTTCGCTATTCACATTGAGCTTTTCTTCCGGCGGTTTCTCCTCCAACTCCGGTTCGACCACCGGACCAGCTATCGCTTTGACCTCTTTGGGACCACTGATCAGGATGTCTGCCCACCGGGTCGCCGGATCGATGTCGAGCAGGACAGCTTTCACCAAGAGTGAGAGCGGAATGGCGAGCAGTGCGCCGAGTGCTCCCAGTACCCAGGACCAGAAGATGAGGGAGAGGAAGGTCATCGTGACCGACAGGCCAACCGCATCGCCGACGAACTTGGGTTGGATGATGGATTGGATGACGAAGTTGATGACGGAGTAGACGACGATCACCCAGACTGCCAGCCAGGGGCCACCCTGAAGCAGTCCCAGGAGCGCCGGCGGAATCACTCCGATCACAAATCCGATGTTCGGAATGTAATTGGTGATGAACGACAACAACGCCCACAGCACCGGCAGTTGAATCCCCATCAACCACAGAGCGCCGCCGTCGAGCACCGCGACGATGAGACCGAAAACCGTGGACACCACCAGATACTTGCGAGTCCCCTTCGCGAAGGTGGAGAGAGCGTACGAAATTTCGGGGCGCTCTTCGGCCAGGATATGCAACCTGGACCGGATACTCATGCCGTCGAAAGCCATGAACAGCAGCAACGCGAGAATGAACACGAGGTCGGAAAGCACCCCGAGCAATCCTTCGAGCGCCGTCTCGACGACACCCAGCAGTTTTGTGAGATCAACGCTGCTCACCGTGTTTTGGATCTGCTCGGTGTCAACCCCGAAGTCTGCCAGGGTACTTCGGCCCTGATCCAGGAGCTCGCCCATCTTGTCGGAGTATTCCGGCAGAATCGTAGCCAACTGAGCGGTCGAGACTACCAACGACGCAGCCAGACCGATCAGGATCAAGTACACCGTGACCAGGGCGCCGAGCATGCCGAGCCACTTCGGCCATCCGTGCTTCTGTGCCCAATCCTGAATCGGTTGAACGGCAATGGTGAGCATCAAGGCCAGAAAGACCGGTCCGAGGATTCCGCTGAACCCTTTCATCCCGGCCACCGCAACCACTGTGGCGGCAGCGCCGAGCAGTACGATCAGCCCGCGGGGAATCGACCAGTGCTCGGCGCCTGTCACTGTCGGTGCCGGAGCGGGAACAGGAACGGGGACGGGAGCCCGCTTAGAGAACACCAGCTTCCTTTGCCCGACTCCTGATCTGGAACGCACCGACGATCATCAAGATGCCGAAGAATATTGCGTACCAACCCAGCAACCAGGTCAACCCGATGATGCCTTCACCAGGGAAGATGAGCAGTATTACTCCGAAGATCACGGCCAGCACCGACGCCGCGAGTAGCCATCCCCACCCGGAGCCTGGCAAGCCCTTGAGCTTGAAAGATCCAACCACGCCGAGGATTCCGAACAGGATTGCGTAGAACGCGATGATGTACAGCAGGACCACCGCTGTGATTCCTGGCCATACCAAAGCAACAACACCGGCGGCCACGGAGACCACGCCCGTGAAGACGAACCATCCCCACGAACTGAGATGAGCGCGGTCGCGGATTGCCCGCACCAGGGTGACCACGCCGTCCACGATGGAGTAGATACCGAACAGGAAGACCAAGGCCACCACGGTAATTCCCGGCCACACGAGGGCGATGATGCCGAAAATCACGCCGAAGATTCCGCGGACCAGGATCATCCACCAGATCTCTTTGCCGTACAACACGAACGGGTTCGTTGCGACCATCAGTAGCCTCCGAGCATTTCAGTTCGTCGGACGAATACCCGGTGCCGTCCACGATCCCGAGAGCACCGAAGCCTTGGGCCAATACAGTCGCAAGAATACGTTGAATCCGTCCGCCGGGCTGGGTAACCAGTTCTTTTCCTTGTCGCCGCCGGGAGACTCATGTTGGATGTAGATATTCAGCGAGCCGTCGTCTTCGAATTCGAGGTCACTTCGGTCACCGATAGCGTAGCGATCAATCGGATTGTCCACGAAGAACTGTCGCTCGTTCATCATCGTCAGAGACCAGAAACCTTCGACCGGCGGCAACTCGTCCTCGTCGAAGTGCAGAACGTAGTTCTTCTCGCCGGTCAGTTCGTTACCGTCGATGTCGGTGGTGGCATGCGGATACACGGCGTCCGCGTCGAGGTTGGCGCCGAATCCCAGCCACACGATCAAAGCCCGCTGCGCATAATGTGTTCCGTAGTGCCCTAACCCACGGTGCATGGTCCAGCCGTTTTTAGGGGAGCTCTCGGCGTCGGCCGCAATCTTGTGCAACACGTCCATGCCGCTGCGCGCGGCGCGGTCCAGCGCGTCCCGAACTTCGGGTGGCCTCGACGCCCACGCGAGTCCCGATCCGATGCCGATGTCGCCGAGCTGATTCATGATCTCGGAATCCTCGGGACGCGGTGGATTGTCGTCGAGCAACGCGTCGAGTGCGGTGAAGAACGCTTGTCCGTCCATCGCGGCAACCTGGTCGACCGGGGGCGTGAAGGAGTCGACAGTGGGATCGACGGCGCCTTGGGGCGCCGTGTACCCCTCCTTGTTGTCCGTCCACTGCGACAGAGGTGTCAGCCGAGTCGCGTCCTGCAACGTATGTACCGCGGCGAGGTCGGTGCCGCCTGATGTCGCGTAGCGCGCCACTATCCAATTCATGGCGGTCGGCGAGCGGAGAAGCGTCATTCCCCTCGGTACTTCCCCATTCCATTTCGGGCCTGCCACGACGTACGGTCCGCCGGTGCGACCTACCGTTCGCGAACCGGGCACGGTGAAGACATCGCTCCACGCGTCGAGAATCGGGACCAGCCAGTACCTCGTCCCGAAGTCCGGCAAGGTCAAGACCTGCGGTTCGGTTTTCAGGTCCAACCATGCCGACGAGTAGAGGGTGTCCGCGTTGGGTGAGACCACATCCGTGAACGAAGCGTCCGGGGTTTCCCGCGCATACGCAAACTGATTGAGCGGGGCTTTCATGCCACGCGGAGTCTCGGTTGCCGTCATCACATCCCGTGAGACCGCCGCTATCAACAGTGGATATCCGAATATCCAGGCCTGCGTTGCCAGATCATCCAACGACGAGCGCTTCGAGGCAGTCATGCCTGGTGGATACCACCGCCCTCACCTGCGCAAACCACGCTGGCACTCCCCCACTCTTGTGTGCCAGCGGTGGTTAGGCGCATATTTTAGCTACCCAACGATGTGTGCCGGACTTACGTGTCATCACCTCGGGGAGGAACAGAGATGAATAGAAATGAAGCGATAGGCATCTCACCGTTCCAGCAAGCCGGAGCGTTGCAGGGTTTTGTCATTTCGGGGCGTTGGCCCGATACCACCAAAGAATGGGCGCAACTGCTCGCGTTGGCTGTGCGGGTCGCGTCACTCCCCGGCCTGTTGCCCACCACGACGGTGTTCGGCGTGCACGAGGATGTCCCGGATGATCCCCAACCGGGCACTGTGGGGTTGGTGATGGCCGAAGGACCGGTTCTCGGAGATTTTGCTCTGCCACCTGGGCGCTTTTCCGAGCATCAACCGCCGGCGCTGATCATGCTGCACCCACCGTCGGAAACCACGCCCAGCCTGCCGGAATGTGAGGGCAGCGCCTCTGGGTGCGTCCTACTTCCCGGCCTGCCGTACCTCGGTTTGGACCATCGGGCCGCTTGGGTGGAAGCCGAGGCGGACGGGACGGTTGTCTCGATGATCAGCCGGGTGGGTATCGATCCGATCAGCGATCCCGACACCGCAGTTTTGGCGATGCTCCTCGCCTGCTGACGGTAACGGTAAGCGATAAGTTCGGGTTCCCAAACTTGCTGTGCGCTTTGCCAATTCGCGTAACGCAGGCTACCCTCGGTAACAACGAAGGGGAGTAGCCCCCAATCGCCTGTGTCGACATACTGGTTCGACGCGTTCCGCCGGGTGCGGATCGCGAAGCACCCGGCCTGGCGAACCGAAGGTCTTGCGACCTCGGTGGGCGAGACCTTCGGCCGGACAAGCGCACCCGTTGCGCCTGCCCAGGCCGGAGGCCCCATTTTTCCTCCGACCGATACCGACCGGAGGAGTAAATCTTGCTTGCCGCAATACTTTTGAGTTTCGGCGTCATCTTCGTCGCTGAACTCGGCGACAAATCCCAGCTGATGGCCATGACGTTTGCGTTGCGTTATCGCTGGTGGGTCGTTCTCGGCGGTATCACCGTCGCCACCACCCTTGTTCATCTGGTCTCGGTCGCTGTCGGCCACTACCTCGGCGTCGCACTTCCCACTGCGGCAATTTCCATCGTCGGCGGTATCGCGTTCCTGATCTTCGGTCTCTGGACTCTGCGCGGTGACGATCTCACCGAGGACGAGCAGAACAAGGCCGGACGCGTCACCCGGTCCGCCTTCATCGCCGTCGCATCGGCGTTCTTCCTGGCCGAACTCGGCGACAAGACCATGCTCGCCACCATCACCCTCGCGGCTGACAACGACTGGATCGGCATCTGGATCGGATCCACCGTCGGCATGGTGGCGGCCGACGCGCTGGCCATCATCGTCGGTTCGGTTCTCGGAAAACATCTTCCGGAAGGTTTCATCAAGATCGGCGCGGCAGTGCTGTTCTTCGTCTTCGGTGTCTGGCTGCTGCTCGAAGGTATCTTTCCCGAGTCGTCCGTCGGCATCATCGGCGGCGGAATCGTCCTCGCAGTGTCCGTGGCGGGTGCGCTGGCCCGGATGTTCTGGAAGCGCACCCACCCGAAGCCGCCTTCAGAGGTTGGCTCTGATCTCCTCAGCGATCCGCTGGAACTGCTCGAGGAAGGTAAGCGCCCAACCGAATGAGGCGACGCCCTCGTAGTCGAACGAGTACACCTGCCCGTTCTTGACGGCGCGCAGACGCTGGAAGATGGTGTCGCCGGACAACTTCTCGTTGATGGGGCCCTTGCCGCTGTTGGTGATGATGACGTCGGCTTCGTCGAGTAGCTCCAACTGCTCTTTCGGGAACCACTCGTTGGTTCCGGCAGGGAGTGCGAGCGAACGGTCGTTGAACTGGAATCCGGCCTCGCTGATGACAGTCGTCTGATACTTGGTCGGCGAGTACAGCGAGAAGCCACTCTCCTCGAAGTACGTGGTGTAGACGACCTTCACCTTGCTCAGCACGTCGGCATTGTCGCTGCGGAACCTGGCGATCCGTGCCTCGTACCGGTCTGCCAACTCCTGAACCTTCGCACTCTGGTTGAGCGCGTCCGCGACACCGTGGGCACGCTCCTTCCACGCGTACTGCCCTTCTTCGGCAAAGACCGCGGTCGGAGCGATCGACCGGATCTGCTCGTAGAGGTCCGGGCTGGTCTCCGCAAGACGGTCGGTCATCACGATCAAGTCAGGCGAGAGCGCCGCGATCGCCTCGGCGTTGGGCTCGTACCAGCGCCCGACCTTCGGCAGAGACCGCAAAGCAGACGCATACGGCTCGGGGATGCCGTCGGTGTTTTCGTAGTCCACCGGCAGTCCGACGGGGGTGAAACCGGCGTCGACCATCGCGGGGCCGGTGTAGTAATCGGCGCTGACCACCCGCTTCGGGTTTACGGGCACCTCCACCTGGCCGTTCACAGTGGTGATCGTGCGCATTTCTCCCGCTGCCGATTCACCGGAGCTGGTACCGCAGGACGCGAGCAGCCCGATCCCGGCCAATGCGCCCGCCCCGAGGAATCCACGACGGGTAAGCGCGGCAGTGATGCGAGCGAACTCGGCATCGGAATCGAGAGTCGGCAAGAGAAGTGGTGTCATCGGCTTCCTGACGGTCATTCGAATTAGGGTCGCCTAAAATTACTCTCACCTGCGGCGTTACGGTGAAGCTTGTTGGCCAAGCGCTGTTTCTTTCACGCCAACCACAACTGGTCTGACCACTTGACCTCTTGCCAGTGTGCGGCCTATCGTCAGTACATGTTCCAACCCGTTGCACGTACCTCGGCCTCCGGCGCAGTGTTCGATCAGATTTCGGTGAAAGTGCTGGCCGGCGAGCTTGCGGCTGGAGAAAATCTCCCGAGCGAGCGCAAACTTGCCGAAGCATTCGGGGTCTCGAGGCCGGCAGTCCGAGAGGCAATTCAGAAGCTCGCCCAGGCCGGACTCGTCGAGGTTCGGCAGGGCGAGTCCACATCGGTGCGCGATTTCCGACGCCAGGCCGGACCGGAACTTCTCCCCCAATTGCTGGTGCGCGACAGCGTCCCCGATCTGAGCGTGGTGCGCAGCGTTCTCGAGACTCGCGAGTTGATGGGGCCGCAGATCGCAGTGCTGGCCGCCCGTCGCATCTCGGCGGAATCAGCCGGAGAACTCGACGTGGCCGTGGAACATCTTGGCGCCACCGAAGATCCGGTAGAACTGCAAGACCTCGCGCTGGCGTTCTGGGACATCGTTGTCGACAGCGCAGATTCCATTGCCTTCCAGTTGATCTTCAACAGCCTGCGCACCGCGTACGAACCGGCCATGACGGCACTTGCTTCCGTCATGGTTGCCGAAGTCGGCCAGACCGAACTGTATCGAAAACTGGCCTCCGCCATCACTTCACACGACGAGATCACCGCCGAAACACTGGCAGCGAAGCTGCTCCACACCGGCACCACAGCCATTGGCGACGCTCTCGCCTTCCTAGAAGGACTGGATCCATGAGTAAGCCCGTCACTCTCGCCGATGCCGCACGGACGTTCCGCAAGTCGCCGACGCCGTGGATGATCGGCACCATGCTGCTGGCTGCGGCGGCGACGCGCATTGCGCTGGGCAACTGGCAGATCACCGACACACTCGTTCCGCTCGTGATGATTGCCGCGTTTCCCTTCGTGGAGTGGATCATTCACGTATTTGTACTGCACTGGAAGCCACGGACCATTGCCGGCGTCACGCTCGATTCACGGCTGGCCCGTAGCCATCGGGAACACCACTTCGCGCCGCGAACCGTCTCACTCATCTTCATTCCGTGGCAGACGCTCCTGATCGTGATTCCCGTTCTGACCGCCGTCGCCCTCCTGTCGTTTCCCCGCATCGAACTCGGCCTGACGTTCCTGACGTGCATTTCCGTGCTGGGCCTTGGCTACGAGTGGACCCACTTCCTCATCCACAGTGACTACAAACCGAAAACTGCTTTCTACCGGTCGGTTTGGCGTAATCATCGCAATCACCACTTCAAGAACGAGCACTACTGGTTCACGGTCACCACCGCGGGAACCGCCGATCGTGTGCTGGGTACCTGCCCCGATCCCACATCAGTCGAGACATCCCCGACTGCGAAGAATCTGCATGGTACCGCCTCGAAGCTGTGAAGAAATGACAGTTCCTGGCTCCCAGCTGGCAATGAACTTGAACTTGACTGTGTATCAGCAATTTTCGTTGAATCTCGCTCGAACCGTGCTTAGTGTCGATGGAGTCAGAAGTTCGAAAAACGCTGTTACCAAAGGACGCAACACATGTTCAACGATGTATTCAACAACGTCATCCACCCGATGGTCACGAACTTCCAGCAGGGCGGTCCGGGTCAGTTCATCCCGCAGGGCACGCTCCAGCAGTTCATCCCGCAGCAGTTCCTTCCGCAGCAGGCACCTCAGGCGGCCGAGCACGTCACGAACATCTTCGGAAGCTGACACGTACATCTCGATATCGGCACCATGCAGGTCGCTCGTCCAATACTCTGGACGGGCGACCTGCCGCCGTCAATCAAGGATTCCTCATGAGCGCCAACCCCCAAGTCCACGCCTTCACCGACGATGCCCTGGGCGACCTCGACGCCACTGGCGTCGCCGCCCGCATCAAATCTGGTGAGGTGACCGCGCGGGAAGTCCTGGAGGCATCGATCGCGCGCGCCGAGGCAGTTCAGGGGCAATTGAACGCTCTGGCCTGCACTGATTTCGATCGCGCCCTCGCCAGAAGCAACCGGCCCGCCACGGGCGTCTTTGCCGGTGTCCCGACCGCGATCAAGGACAACACCGACAGCGCCGGCCTTCCCACCCAGCAGGGCAGCAAGGCCTTCACCGCGGTTCCCGCCAAGGCTGACAGCGATTTCGCGAAGCAGTTCCTCTCCACCGGGGTCATTTCGATCGGCAAATCTCGGCTGCCGGAATTCGGATTCAGCGCGTCCACCGAGTACATGACGGAAGAACCCGTCCACAACCCCTGGAATCCGGCGTACTCATCCGGCGCATCCTCGGGTGGCGCCGCCGCGCTTGTTGCTTCCGGCGTACTCCCGATCGCGCACGCCAACGACGGCGGTGGATCAATTCGCATTCCCGCTGCTGCCTGCGGACTGGTCGGACTCAAACCCACTCGCGGACGTACCATCGCCGATCCGGCAGACAGGTCGATGCCGATCCGGCTGATCGCACAGGGCGCCGTCACCCGAACAGTTCGCGACACTGCACGATGGATGTCTGCGGCTGAGAACTACTACCGCAATCCGCGACTCGCACCGGTTCGGCTGATCGAAGGACCCAGCTCAACCCGACTGCGCGTCGGCGTGATCGCCGAATCCGTGACCGTCACCAAGACGGACGACGAGACGCGCAAGTCCGTCGAAGCTACCGCGGAACTCCTTGCGAGCCTTGGCCATCATGTCGAGGACGCGGCATTGCCCGTCGGCCCGGAATTCATCGACGACTTCAGCATCTACTGGGGCTTCCTGTCTTTTGCCATCTCCACCGGTGGCAAACAGATGCTCGGACCCGACTTCGACAAGTCCGGCACCGACAATCTCACCAAGGGCCTGTACACGCTGTACCGGAAGAACCTCGCGAAGACGCCGCGTGTGCTCTACCGCTTACGACGCCTCCAGCAGCAGTACAGTGCCATGTTCTTGAAGTACGACGTCGTGCTCTCACCGGCTCTGGGGCACACCACTCCCGAGCTCGGATACCTTTCTCCCGCTCAGCCTTTCGAGGAACTCTTCGACAAGTTGATCGCGTACACGTCGTTCACGCCGCTGAACAACATCTCCGGCGGTCCCGCGATTTCGCTACCGATGCACCAGACCAGCAACGGCTTGCCGTTGGCTTCGCATTTCTCCGCTGATCTCGGAGACGAGCGCACGCTCCTCGAATTGGCCTTCGAACTGGAAGAGGCTCAGCCCTGGAGACGAATCCAGGACTGAGCCCCACCCGGTAGAAACTGTCAGTCGCGCGGCAACCCGAGCATGCGCTCACCGATCACGTTGAGCTGCACCTCGGTGGTGCCACCGTAGATGGTGGTGGCACGGCCCGAAATGAGCTGCTCCATCGCCTTGTCGCTGGGCTGACCCGGGATGCTGACCGCTCCGGCAGCACCCAGTTCAGCGACGACGAACTCGGCGATCGACTGGCTGATCTTCATCGCCAACAGCTTGCCGACGCTCGACGTAGTGCTCACGTCGATTCCCGAAAGTTGTTTGAGCACAACACGGGAACCGATGAGGTCGATGGCCTGGCTCTCGGCCACCAGTTCCCCGACGCGGTAGCGACCGATCGGGCTCAGGTCTGCTGATTTCGCGAACTTCAGCAGATCGGAGTCCGAGGCGTACGCCTCCATCTTCTGGCTCAGCGCGACGCGCTCGCCGGCCAGCGTCGTACGGGCGACGTTCCAGCCGTCGTTGACCTCGCCGACCACGTTCTCGTCGGGGATGAAAACGTCGTCGAGGAACACTTCGTTGAACAGCGCCGAACCCGTCATCTCACGGAGCGGGCGGACGGTAATGCCCGGTGTCGACATGTCCAGGACGAAGTAGGTGATGCCCTGATGCTTCGGCTTGGTGGCGTCCGTGCGGGCGATCAGCATTGCCCAGTCGGAGAACTGTGCAACCGTGGTCCAGATCTTCTGACCGGTGATCTTCCAACCACCGTCGACCTTTTCGGCCTTCGTCGACAATGACGCGAGGTCGGAACCAGCACCGGGTTCACTGAAGAGCTGGCACCACACCAGCTCACCCTGCAGCGTCGGCACCGCCAGTTCTTGCTTCTGCTTGTCCGTGCCGTGAGCGACAACCGCCTGTACCGCCCAGCCACCCATGAGGAGCTGCGGCATCGAGATACCGGCAGCCTTGATCTCCTGGGAGATGACGATCTGCTCGAGCGGAGCGGCGCTGCGCCCGTACGGCTTCGGCAGGTGCGGCTGAACCCACCCGCCGTTGCCGAGCGCGATCAGCTGGTCGTCCTCGTCGAGATCGACCAACTTGGCCAGCTCAGCCGCGATGCCGCCGCGGATCTCCTCTGCCTCGGGGGGCAGCTCGAGAACCGAAGCCCGGCTGACACCGTCAAGTGCCTGCTGCGCAACACGATTGGCACGATCCTCGCGGGTTCCGAGAATGCCGCGGATCGAGAGCGCGCGGCGGTAGTACAGATGCGCGTCGTGCTCCCACGTGAATCCGATGCCGCCGTGGACCTGGACGCAGTCCTGCGCTACCTGCACTGCGGCGTCCGGCACGATGACTGCGGCAATGTCGGCGGCAAAATCTGCCGTGTCGTCACCCTTGTCCAATGCGCTTGCCGCATCCCACACAACGGCGCGTGCCTGCTCGAGCGCAATGCCCATCTGCGCGCACTTGTGCTTGACGCCCTGGAACTGGCCGATGGGTCGCCCGAACTGCACACGCGTCTTGGCGTACTCCGACGCGGTGGACACGCACCAGGACATGACGCCGACGTCTTCGGCGCCGAGAACGACTGCGGCAATGGACCGTACCCGCGCCTCGGTGAGACCGTCGAGTACCCGTTCGGCGCTGATCTGAACATTGTCAGCTTCAATGCGCGCACTGCCGCGCAGCACGTCGATGCTGTCCTGCACGGTGATCGAGACTGCGCTGCTCTCGAGCACCGCGTAGCGAACGCCCTCGGACAACTGGATCGGGACCAGCAGCACGTCGGCATGTTCACCGCCGAGCACACCGTCGAGTGCGCCCGTGACCTTGTACCCGCCGTCCGATGCCTCAGTTGCCAAAGGTGCACCCAAGGCGAGCGCTGCCGTTCGGCTTCCGTCGATCAGACCGGGCAGGAACTCGAGCCCCGCCTTGGAATCGGCGGCCCCGAGAACGGCGCTTGCCAATACCGTCGGGACGAACGGGCCGGGAGAGACTGTGCGGCCCAATGCTTCCAGTGCCACCGCCAAGGTCAGCAGACCGGCGCCGTGACCGCCCCGCTCTTCCGGAACCGCGAGCCCGAGAAGGTCTTGCCCGACGAGTGCCGTCCAGAACTGCGGGAACTTGTCCTCGGTCCGCGACTCCACCGCCGCACGCACCTGCTCGGTGGTGATGGTGCGCTCGGCAAAAGCTCGCACGGAATCTGCAAGCGCGGTGTGCTCCTCGCTCAGCCCGAGGCCGAGTTCGTATGCGTTGCGTGCCATGCGCTTACAGACGTTCTGCGAGGTCGGCGGCGGTCCAGGGACCCTCGCTCTCGATGGTATTGACGCCGTGCCAGCCGGCGAGTTCCGTGATGGCCCCACCCTGAACGGCGTACACCTTGCCGGTCAGCTTGCACTCGGCTTCCGCGAGGTATGCCACGAGCGGCGAGATGTTGGACGGCGCAAACGCGTCGAACTCTCCCTCGGGGACCTCGGCCGCGAACAGCGCACCCATGCCGGGTGTCGCCAGCGTCAGTCGAGTTCGTGCGATGGGCGCAATTGCGTTGACGCGCACGCCGTATCGATCGAGCTCGTCAGCGGCTACCAAGGTCAGGGCCGCGATGCCCGCCTTGGCGGCGCCGTAGTTGCCCTGGCCCGCATTCGGCATGAAGGTACCCGAAGCCGAAGCCGTATTGATGACCGAAGCATTGACGGTCTCGCCTGCCTTGCTCTGGTCCTTCCAGTACGCGGCAGCGTGGTGCAGCGTCGCGGCGTGCCCCTTGAGGTGCACGGCAATGACTGCGTCCCACTGGCTCTCGTCCATGCCGGCGATGAAGGCGTCACGAAGAATGCCCGCGTTGTTGACCAGAACGTCGAGCCGGCCGAACTCGCTGACGGCCTGCTTGACGAGGCCCTCGGCTCCGTCCCAGGTGGCGATGTTGTCGGTGTTGGCAACGGCTTTGCCGCCTGCAGCGACGATCTCGTCGACTACCTGCTGCGCGGGTCCGGCATCTGCACCCGATCCGTCGTTTGCTCCGCCGAGATCGTTGACCACGACGCTCGCACCCTCGCGAGCGAAGAGCAGCGCATGCTCACGGCCGATGCCGCGTCCTGCTCCGGTGATGATCGCTACGCGACCGTCGAGACTTCCCATCAGTTCAGATTCCCATCAGTTCAGTTGTCGGACATGAAGACTCATTTGTCGGCGATGACCGCGAGGCCGTCCTTGATGACGAGGTCACCGACCGCGCTGGTTTCGTACGAGTACGACGTGGCTCCGTCTGCCGATCCCGACTTGTAGAACACCGTCTCGATGTCCTGCGTCGGGAGTACGGGCTTCGCGAATCGCACTGCGAGACGGCGCAACCGCTCGGTCTCGCCGCCGGCCAGTTCAGTCAGAGCTCCCCACGACGTGAAGGCCATCGTGCACAGCCCGTGGTTGATGATTCCGGGGAGCCCGGACATGCGAGCGATCTCTTCGTCGAGGTGGATCGGCATCGGATCGCCGGACGCCGGTGAGTACCGGAACGTCTGGTCCTCGTCGATGTGCTGATTGACCAGCGCTGCCGGACTACCCGCGCGAAGAGCGTCGTCGAATCGGTGTTCGGGAGCCTTCTCGCCCAGGCCGGGGCCCGCGTCGACCTTGCGGAAGAACGCGGTCATCCACTGCTCGTTGACCAATTCACCCTTGTCGGTTGTGGTTTCGACGTAGATGACGACAGTGGAACCGTTGTCGCGACCCTCGAACCCGATGGGCTTTGCCCGGGCCACCAAATGGTCGCCAGGGTAGATCGGACGGTGGAACAGGAAATCCTGCTCACCGTGAACGAGCTTCATCAGCAGTTCGACCGGTGCGACCGACAGCGCAGCGGGTGCCATCGACATGAAGACGGGTACCACCGCGAAGACCGGTGGGGCGATCTCGCCCAACAGATGCCGCTCGATGGGATCGTTGGTGGCAGCGGCATATTCAGCGATGCGCTCGGCTGTCACCTCGAAGTGCTCCGGATCAGTCCAGACGTCCAGCCCGGAAGTATCGAATTCGACCGCGTTGCTCTTCGGTGTTGTCGTCTTCGGTGTTGTCATCGAGAGTTATCCGACCAGCTCGGCGAACTTCGCCAACGAAGCCTCGAGATCAGCCTTGGCGTTCTTGGCGACTGCCTTCCCGATCGGCCCGACAATCATGGTGCCCTTGAAGCTGGCGTCGACGGTTGCCTTCGAGCCGGCACCGTCGGCCTCGACCGAGAGGATGAATTCGACGGTGACACCGGCCATGCCGGTTCCGGCGATCTTGACCATCTTCGGAACCTCGACCTCTTCGACGGTCCACTCGATCTTGTTGGCCATACCCATCACCGAAACGACCTCGGTGAACTTGGCGCCCAACGCCACCTCGGTGGGCAGTTCACTCTTCCATCCCTGGTGAATGGTGAGCCACTCTTCCCAGCGAGACAGGTCGGAGAGCGCATCCCAGGTCTTCTCGGGAGACGCGGGCAGTACAGCGGAGACGGAAACGGAAGCCATGATGAAACTCCTTGTGGGTAGCTAGCGGGTTGAGGGTGTGATTCAGCGTGCGTAGGGCTTGTATGCGGTCACGACAACTGCGCCGCCGAGGCCGATGTTGTGCTGGAGGGCAACCTTCGCGCCGTCGACCTGACGCTTGTCGGCGGTTCCGCGGAGCTGCCAGGTGAGTTCGGCGCACTGTGCGAGGCCCGTTGCCCCGAGGGGGTGGCCCTTCGAGATGAGGCCGCCGGACGGGTTGACGACCCAGCGTCCGCCGTAGGTGGTGTCGTCGGCGTCGACGAGCTTGCCGCCGTCACCTTCCGCGCACAGTCCGAGCGCCTCGTAGGTCAGCAACTCGTTGGTGGAGAAGCAGTCGTGGAGTTCGATGACGTCGACGTCGTCGGCGGTGATCCCGGCCTGCGCGTATACCTTCTCGGCGGCCTTACGGGTCATGTCCGCGCCGACGAGGCTGATGGCGCTCTTGTCCTCGAACGTGCTGTTCATGTCGGTGACCATGGCCTGTCCGACGATCTCGATCGCCTGAGCAGCGAGGCCGTGCTTCTCGACGAAGGCTTCGCTGGCGATGATCGCCGCGCCGGATCCGTCCGAGGTAGGCGAGCACTGGAGCTTGGTGAGCGGCCCGTGAATCTGGCGGGCTTCGAGGATCTGCTCGAGGGTGTATTCGTCCTGGAACTGGGCGTACGGGTTATTCAGCGAGTGCTTGTGGTTCTTGACGGCGATCTTCGCGAACTGTTCTGCGGTGGTTCCGAAGCGTTCCATGTGCTCGACGCCGGCCGCGCCGAACATGTACGGAGCGGGCGGCATCGCGAACTCCTGCAGCTCGGCGAGAGCGAGGAGGTGCCGCATGAGTGGCTGTTCGCGGTCGTCGTACGTGGATCCGAGCGACCCGGACTGCATCTTCTCGAAGCCCAGCGCCAGTGCGCAGTCGGCCTGACCACTCTTGACTGCCTGCGTGGCGAGGTAGAGCGCGGTCGATCCCGTCGAACAGTTGTTGTTGACGTTGACGATGGGGATACCTGTCAGCCCCAGCTCGTAGACAGCCCGCTGACCTGCGGTGGACTCGCCGTAGACGTAGCCGACGTATGCCTGCTCGACCTCGGAGTAGTCGATACCCGCATCTTCGAGAGCCTTGGTACCCGACTCGCGTGCCATGTCGGGGTAGTCCCACTCGCGGGCTCCCGGCTTCTCGAATTTCGTCATGCCGACGCCGACGACAAAAACCCTGTTACTCATTGCCACTCCTGAAGAGAACGGTATCTGTGTGTGACACGCTGTCCCACCAAAGTATGTGAGACATCTTGTCCAGTCAATGCCCGGGTGAGTATCGTTCGATTCATGACGAACACAGCCGAGTCGGCGCAGCCCGACGGGCGCAGCACTCGCTGGAACGATCACAAGGAGCAGCGCAAAGCACGCATCCTCGACGCAGCCCTCGACGCAGTCAACGAAGGTGGTGCCGATGTCGGCGTCCAGCAGATTGCCGAGCGCGCCGACGTCCCCCGTTCTGTTGTCTACCGGATCTTCAAGGATCGAGCCGACCTCGACGAGCAACTGCGGGTCCGCATCCTCGACATGATGATGACCGACCTGACGCCCACCCTCACGCCGCAGGGTACCGTCGGCGAGACCATCTCGCGGGCCGTCGACACCTATCTTCGCTGGATCGTGAAATACCCACGCTTGCACCACTTTCTAGGCAAAGGATCACCGAGTACGCGGGCAACCGGTTCGAAAGTGGTGACGGGAACCAAAACAGCCATCGCCGTCCAATTGGGGAACTTGTTGGGCGCGATTCTCGCCAGCCGCGGCAAACCGTCGAAGATGGCGGAGCCCTTGGCTTTCGGTGTGATCGGATTGGTCGACGTCAGCGTCAACCGTTGGCTCAGCCAACCAGGATCCGACGTGTCCGGCACTGAATTAGCCGAGTTCCTCGAGCTTTCCATCTGGCAGGTTCTCGACGGTAACCTTCGACGAATGGGTGTGGACATAACGCTGGCGACCCCGATCGCCGACCTGTGACCGTCACAGAACTACCCTGGACACTCGACGGACGCGGGCTTCAACTGATCCATGTCCCATCACCAGTCCTACACGCATTGGGTGAAGATAACTCCACTCTCGCAATGGAACTCGCACCCGACATTCTGACCCCGTATCTCCTCGGCGAAGAATGCCAGGGCTTATGGCGCTACCGGAGCAAGCAGATAGCAGAGAACCCACTCGACAGCGCGTGGATCACCCGCATCGCCGTCGATGCCCGCACCTCGACGCCGGTGGGGTTGGCTGGATTTCACGGCCGCCCCGACGCGCGCGGGATGGTCGAGATGGGATATCGCATCGACCCGGCGTTTCGACGACAGGGCTACGCACGAACCGCCCTCGAGATACTTCTCGACGTCGCGAGTCGCGAATCCGAAGCGCACATCGTGCGCGCGACCATCAGCCCGGACAACATTGCATCTCGAAATCTGATCAGCCAGTATCGTTTTCACGAAGTCGGTGAGCAGTGGGACGAAGAAGACGGTCTGGAAACCATCTTCGAAGTCAGCGCCTCTCCGGAACCGTGTCAGCCGTAGTCAGCAATGTGCACCGGGGCATGATTGATCCCCGGTACATACGCTGGGTTTTTCAGGCTGCTGTTGGTGGTGTGTTCCCGGGAACGGGAACTTGATACGGGTCCACCGACATCGGTGGATAGAACCGGGTTTTCCGGTCGTCTCCGATGTCTACTCTCCACTCCGTGTGATGCATCATCCGATGATGATGACCGCACAACAAGACCAGATTATCGAGATCCGTCGGGCCGTCGTCGAGCCAGTGAATCAAATGATGGGCATCGCACCAGCCTGACGGGGTTCCACAACCGGGGAAGGCGCAGCCGCCGTCTCGTACCGTGAGGGCTCGCCGCTGCGGGACGGTCGCGAGTCGCGCCTTCATTCCGTGATTGAGGGGAACACCGTTGCTATCGAGAAGGATTCGGGTGACTTCGCAGTCGCAAGCGAGCATGCGGGCGGTGTCGAGGCTGATGGGGCCGGCCCAGTTGGTGATCGCGTAGCCGAGTTCTTCGGTGGAGGGCAACAGGTCTTTCAATGCCTGAAGATCGGTGAGGTCTTTTGCAGTGGCGGTGATCGTCAGATGCGGTTTCACTCCACCTTCGACGGGGCCGAGGCCGGCGCCTTCGTAGCGGCGCAGCAGTTCACAAAATCCGTCGGCACGTCGAAGTGCCGGCGTGCGCTCGTCTTTCACGCCGTCCTTCTCCGGCGTGGGCGCCGACAGCGCGGACAGTAGCGCGATGAGACGGGCACCGTTGACGGCGTCGAGGTCACCTTTGACGCTGACTCGCCCGTACAGGCCACGGGAAGCATAGAACTCGTTGAGTTCGGAGTCCTCACCGGCCGGTACGCCGTCAGCGCGGTTGCCGTACTGCTTCTGGATCCGCCGGATCGCCGCGCGGACGGAATCACAGTCGGCGACGTTCTTGGAGGCGAGGGTCAGGAGGATGTCGCGGGCCTTCTCGACGTCGACGAGGCTCATGTTCGTGGGCGGGCGCTGACAGAACTGCGCCACCTGACGCGCCTTCGACGCATCGATATCACCGTCGTGAAAAGACTGCCCGACAACAGGTTCGAGCATGAACAACCGCGCCAGGCCGACCAGCCGGCTGCATTCGCCGATCTCGAGGTTCGTGGACTGGTGCAGCCACTGCGCGATGGCGCGGAATCCTCGGCCGCCGAGTGTGTCGCGGGTGAACATCTCGGTGATCATCACAACCATGCGGGACGTCATCTCGTGCCGGGCGCGGGCGAGGTCGAGAACCTCTGCCTTGAGGCCCTCGCCGTCGTATTGCCACGCTTCCCGACTGTCCATGCACTGATTTTAGTCGAACAGGATTTCGATTCCTAGGGACATACCGGACAGGTTTTCATGAATCCAAGCTCGAGACTTGTTGATATACAAGCCTATTCAACGACACATCACCTGCCACCGACTACGCCGGCTTGTAACCCTTGCCCTGCATCCAGGCCAGCACATCCAGGATCCGCACCACCGGCACTACATCATTCAAACCCGCCCGATCGCGCAGGTCCGACAACCGATCATGAAGTTCTCCGTTGCGAGCCTGCAGCGAGAATCGCACCGGCTCCACGTGAGCCGCTTTGGTCCCTAGTTCCCGGCCGACGACGTCGTCGTAAATCGGGAAGAGTCGCGGGCGTTTACGAGCAATGAGCTTGGACGCCATCGTGCGGCCGACACCGTGGATGTCGCGGAGCGCTGTCTCCAACTGCCACACCGGAGATTCCGGCGTCAATGGATCAGCTTCGTTCGCCAGATCACGATCTGGCCCTACGTCGGCCAGGAGACCATTCAATGAAGCGTTACACTCCCCCAGCAGGAACAATGCACCCTGGGCCGGAACCTGGACCGCGAGAAGTGTCACTGCGACAAGATCTTCCGCAGTGAAGCGGTCTACGTCGCGATCACGATTGCCACTCGGATCCCAGGTGTCCCACAGCGCCCCGGTCCGTAGGTAGCCCGTCTTCGCAACCTTGCGGGTGAAGTATTCCTGCAATACGTCCAGTGCACCGGCGTCGTCACCGTCTCGCAGCACACGTGGCAGGCGGATGGACACTTGCTCAGCCATGATCGACCGACCTTTCGAGTACGTACTTGGCAAATCCGGGGTTGTGGTATTGCCGGAAAGGCCCTTTGCCCTTGGCTACGAGATGGTCTGCAAGCGGCCGAACGGTCGACGCGTCGACGGGCAGTTCGGCGAACTGCTCCAACGCATCCGAGTCCTCGAGGCTGCAGTCGATCATAGTTCCGTCGCCGTCGGCTGAAGCCAGTTCGGTACGCCGAATGCCGAGTAGATCGTGTTTCGCGGCGAGTTCCTCGATACTGCAACCGGTTCGGGATTCCAATGCCGAACTCGACACGAAGACCGACATGACGTGTTCGATCGGTTGTCCACCGGAAAGATGGCACTCGACGCTCAGCACTTCCATCGGGCCGATGTTGAGGGTGAACAATCGATGGCGCTCCGCGGATCGGTTGGTCGACGGCAGGCAACTGATTGTCCACTGCTCGATCTCGACTGCCGCCGGCGCGTCGAACGCGTAGGAGAGAACCTCGGCAATCAGCTCGGCAAGATCTTCGAAGAGTGGGTCGCGCTGCAACCGCTCGAAGTTCTCGACGGAGGCGGCGGGGCGCACAGGTGCTTTGCTCACTGCAGCCCCCCTCTTGTCCGATGAGGCTGAAATCTAACGTTTCACCTCGCATCAAAGGTACCCAGCGCTAGGTAGCCGTCGCGCGTTCGCCCTCACATAGAGCGCCGCGTTATGGTTCTCAACACGTACTACTGCCTTACCGATCGCTAACTCGAGGAGCATACGAAGTGGAAATCAAGGGAACCGCAGCACTGGTCACCGGAGCAGCTTCCGGACTTGGTGCGGCTACGGCCAAGCGCCTCGCCGACGCCGGAGCCACCGTCTTCGGCCTGGATCTGCCCGCATCGATCGAACGCGCCGGCGACAACGTCCCCGCCGGTGTCACCCTCATCCCCACCGATGTGACCAGCGGCGAAGAGGTCGAAGCTGCGATCAACCAGATCGTCGAATCCGGCTCTCCGCTGCGTATCGTCGTCAACTGCGCCGGCGTCGGCTGGGCCGGACGCATCCTGTCCAAGAACGGCCCGCACGACCTCGAACTGTTCCGCACGGTCATCACCGTGAACCTGCTCGGCACGTTCAACGTCATGCGTCTGGCAGCCGACGCCATCTCCAAGACCGATGCCGTCGACGAGTCCGGGCAGCGCGGCGTTGTCATCAACACCGCTTCTGTTGCCGCCTTCGAAGGCCAGATCGGCCAGATCGCCTACTCGGCATCCAAGGGCGGCGTGCACGGCATGACGGTTCCGGCTGCCCGCGACCTGGCTCAGTTCGGCATCCGCGTCAACACGATCGCTCCCGGCATCATCGACACCCCGATGCTCGCCGGCGTCACCGACGAGTACCGCAAGGGCCTCGAAGCCGGCGTTCCGTTCCCGTCGCGTCTGGGCCAGCCGTCCGAGTACGCGCAGCTCGCTCAGATGATCGTCGAGCACGACTACCTCAACGGCGAGACCATCCGCATGGATGGCGCTCTCCGTATGACACCGCGCTAACTTGCTGTGCGCCTTTATTAACGTCGGGCTCACGTGGTTGACGCAACGAGCGATGTGCGAAACCTTTCCAACGGAGTATCCCATTCAAGGGTTTTG
>NZ_JBHTZI010000013.1:0-166893 GCF_042790355.1 Rhodococcus sp. NPDC056743
CAGGATCGCGATATTCGACAACAACGACGTGTACATCAGGCGCCCTTCTCTTCACGGGTGACGCACGCACCGGCCAGAACCTCGTCGGAGAAATCAGGCGCCAAAACAGCAACATTCCCCGTCGCTTCGCTCGCCCCGCCATCCACCAACATCAGCTCGATCAACGCGGAAATGTTCTTCGAATACAACTCCGAGGCATGCTCGGGCATCGACGCCGGCAAATTCAGCGGCGAGCAAATCGTGACGCCATGCTTGACGACGGTCGCACCGGGCTCGGTCAACTCACAGTTGCCGCCCGTCTCACCGGCGAGGTCCACGACAACGCTGCCCGGCTTCATGCCCTCCACAGCGGCCGCGGTCACCAAACGCGGAGCGGGACGACCCGGAACCAGCGCCGTGGTGATCACGACGTCGAAACCCTTGATCGCGTCCTCGAGCGCCTGCTGCTGCTTCGCACGCTCCTCGTCGGTGAGCTCACGGGCGTAGCCGCCCTCACCGGCTGCGTCGATACCGAGATCGAGCCACTGAGCGCCCACCGAGCGCACCTGATCGGCTACCTCCGGTCGCACGTCGTAACCGGTGGCGCGGCCACCGAGACGCTTCGCCGTGGCCAGCGCCTGCAACCCGGCAACACCGACACCGAGAACAAGCACCGTCGCGGGCTTGACCGTACCGGCGGCCGTGGTGAGCATCGGGAAGAATCGCGTCGACTCCGACGCCGCCAACAACACAGCCTTGTAGCCGGACACGTTTGCCTGCGACGACAGCGCGTCCATCACCTGGGCGCGGGAAATACGCGGAATTGCCTCCACCGCATATCCCTCGATCCCGGCAGCTTTGAGCTCCGCGATGCGATTGTCCGCGTTGCGCGGGTTCAGGAACCCGATCAACTTCGCTCCCGTACTGATCTTGCCGATCTCGTCCGACGACGGCGGCGCGACCTTGACGACAACGTCGGCGGTCCACGGATCGCCGATCTTCGCGCCGGCAGCGGTGTACAGCTCGTCCGGGATCAACGCGCCCAAACCGGCACCGGACTCGACCACGACGTCGACGCCCTTACCGATCAGAGCCGCCACGATCTTCGGCACCAACGCGACCCGACGCTCACCGTCACTCGACTCCCGAGGGACGCCGACCAGGCAACTTCGGCTACTGCCGCTCGGAACTTGTATGAAATTCACATCTATACCTCGGTAAGTATCGAATTTGTTGGAATAGAGGGTGTTTCGGATCAGTAGCAGAAGTGGGTGCACCGTCGTCGACACGAAGTCGGCGACGGTGCGCAGCGTTCGACATTCCGATGTATACCGGGCTTATTCAGTTCGACCTGTCTTGTCCCGCTCGACGTTTCAGCTACGTCGAGCAAACCCCAGCGGATCTCGGGAGGTTGCGCCGCCCTCGACTGGGATCAGGCTGCCGGTGATGTAACCAGCCGCAGGTGACATCAGAAATCCGATGGTTCCGGCCACCTCGTATGCCTGACCCAGACGTTCGAGTAGAGCTTGCTTGAAGATTGACTCCGCAGCTGCGCTACCGATTTGGTTGATTGTCTCGACCATGCGAGCTGTCAGGAAGAACCCTGGTGTCACGCCGTTGACTCGCACGCCTGCGGGTCCGTGTGCCTCTGCGAGTTGCTTGACCCAGGTGTTCAGCGCGGCTTTTGCAGGACCGTATCCAGGGGCTGCTGCGCTGGAGTATTGCGACCACACGCTCGAGACGAAGACGATGGAACCTCCACCGCTGCGAGCAATCAGTGGCGAGAGCTGCTGCCCGAGTAGGAATGCGTGCCGGGTATTGACTCGAAAATCGTCTTCCCAGTCTTCCAAGGTGAACTCCGCCAGTGGTTTTGGCGTCGTCTTGCCGATGACGTCGACAAATCCGGTAATCTCGCCGATCTCATGTTCGATGAACTTCACGAGTTCCGCGACGCCGGATTCTGATGTCACGTCAACGCACAGGGATGGGCAGTCCAAGGTGTGGCCGATCGACTCGGCGCTTGCGGGGTCGGAGTCGACGCACACCAATTCGGCGCCCATCGATGTCAACATGTGACTGGTATGTTCGCCGATACCACCACCCGCTCCGAGCACGACAATCCGTTGTCCGTCCAACCGGAACAGTCGGCTGTAGTCGACATCGAGAGCGGCCACAGGCACATTGGATCCAAGAGCTTCGTGCATTGTCAGTTCCCTTCGGATCAGTTCGACGGAGCGGTGGCAACTGGGCGCGAAATATCCGACTTCGTAAGGAAATTGCTTACAATCTCCCATGTCTGAGTTGGGTGGGTGATGTTGGGTGCGTGCTTCAGTTGCATTGTCGCGATCGTTGCGTGGGGAACGAACTCGGCGATCCGGCCGGCCCAACCACTTTCGACGAGTGCGTCGTTCTCACCTTCGATGAGCAGAATCGGAGTTGTCACACCCTCGAGATTCGCCGGGTAGGGATCATCTGGCCGAGCTACCTGGGCGGCCTCCGGCACCGGGATGTGCACGGCGAGCATGCACTGGTAGTGTCCCGGTGCGGTCGCCCAGGTGTGCCTGCGTGCGACCTGCTCTTCGAACCCGTCGAAGTTGTCGCAGATCAGTCCGACGATACGACGAGCGTCATCGGTGGTGCCGTCGAACGCTCCGAGTTCCATCATGGTCGGCGTCTTCCAGGGTCCGCCCGTTCCGTTGATTGTCGTAGCCGACGCGATTCGATCGGCGAAAACCGGATTAGTCAAGGCGCGCAGGGCTATCGACCCGCCGAATGAGTTGCCGACAATGTGTACGGGGCTGGTGATGTCCAAGGTGTCCAGGAGCCGGAATAGATGCGTCGTGCGGAATGCGAAGGGGGAGGTATCCAACGAGATGGTCTTCGAGGTGCCTCCGAACCCGAGCATGTCGGGGGCGATCACATGGTAGTTGGCGGCAGCCAGTGGAATCATGTCACTCCAGGTCACGTCTGCACTTCCGCCCCAAGCGCCGTCGTGTAGGAACACGATTACCGGGTCGCCCGGCGTACCTGCCGAGAGGTAACGCGTAACAGCTCCGTCGACCAGAACCGAATTCTCGGTTGTCATGTCTTACCTTTCATCGATGTATCGTGCGAACCGGCCTCGGTGCTCGAAGCAGTTCTGAGGTCAAGAGATTCAGACCACTGAGTAGTGCTCGGGCCGCATCTCGCGCGTTCCCTCCCAGTACTCCTTGGTTGTGAGCGGCCACATGATCGGTGATCTGCCGCTGGCGTCCTTGTACCAGCTGCTGACGCCGGACCATCCCCAGGCCCGGAGTCGATTCGCTTCGTCGATATCGCGTCGGTAGTCGGCGTAGACCTCAGGTCGGAGATTGATGGCGGAGTGTTTGTTCTCGATCAGGAACTTGATCGAATCGACAAGATACGCGGCCTGACACTCCATGAAGAAGACCAGATTGCCGTGCACGACGAGATTGGTGTTAGGGCCGTACATCATGAAGAAATTCGGGAATCCGGGCACTGTCAAGCCCATGAACGCCCCGGCCTCCCCAGCCCACATGTCTTTGAGATCTTGCCCGCCGATGCCGGAAATCGACACGGAACTCAGGAAGTCCGAAGCTGCGAAGCCTGTACCGAACAGGATGACGTCGGCGTCGATGTGTTCGCCGGCGTCGGTCCAGATTCCGGTGCGGTCGGCGCGAGGTACGCCACTCTTTACCACAGTAACGTTGTCGCGCTTGAGAGTTCGAACCCATGTGCCGTCGTCGCGAATGATGCGCTTGGCTGCGGGAGGGTGATCCGGAATGACGTGATCGAGGAGTTCTTCGTCGTCGTCAACCTGGGAAAGCAGGTATTGGGTCAAGCCCTCGCGTACGAGTTCGCTCGCGTGGGAAACTGCGCGCTCCGTCGGTGGGTACTGCGGATCGACGGTTGCTGCGTCGAGTTGACCGACGACGCGGGGCAGGAAGATCGTGAATCGATAGTAGGCGCGGTACAACGGTAGGTGACGTAGTAGCCACCGCTCGCCCTCTCCGATGTCTTCGCGCAGTTCCGGTGTAGGCGCCAGCCACGGTGGCGTTCGTTGGAGGATCGTGACGTGCTCGGCGATCTTGGCTGCTGCCGGACCGAACTGCAATGCGCTTGCGCCAGAACCGACTACGACGACCCTCTTGCCGGTCAGATCAACGGAGTGGTCCCACTCTGCGGAGTGGAAGGCTGCACCCTCGAAGGTGTCGAGTCCGGGAATGTTCGGAATGCTCGGACGGTTGAGTTGCCCAACGGCACTGACGATTGATTGAAACGCTTCAGAGCGTTTGTGGCCGTGACGATCCGCGGTTGCGACGACCCAGCGGCTGGATTCTTCGTCCCACTTGGCATCTTCGACCGTCATTCCGAAGTTGATGTTCTCGTAGAGACCGTAGTGCTTTGCGAAATCGCGGAGGTAGTTGAGGATTACTTCCTGGCGGCAGAAGTACGAGGGCCAGTCGTACGGAAAGAACGAGTACGCATAAATGTGGCTGTGGACGTCGGTCCTGCAGTCGGGATACGTGTTTTCGTTCCAGGTTCCGCCGACATCGTCACCCTTCTCGAAGATGACAAACGGAATGTTGGCCTGCTTCATTCGGAGGCCTGCGAGCAGCCCTGATATCCCGGCTCCGATGATAGCAACCTTGAAATCCCGTTCGGTATCGAGTGATTCAAGGGTCCAGGTGGGAGCACGGCGATCTTCGAAGTCCGGAACGAGCGCCTGGTCCAACAGTGCGCTCACTTCGTCAGCCAACCCCTCGAGAGCCCATTCTCCGATGGCCTTCAGGACTGCACTGCTGGGGCGCGCAGGTACAGGTGCTCCACTGGCAGCGAATGCTTCGAGGCGTGCCAGGCAGTATCGACGAACCTCATTTGTCGTTTCGGGAGACAGATTCCCGTGCGGCAGAAGTTCGGGGTTGGGACGCCATTCTTTGCGCAATACGCCGGTGTCGTTCGTCAGGTGCGCAATTACCATCAGTAGAGCGGGTGTCTCCGCGCAGCCGATGAATGTGCGCAGTTGGTCAATATCGGGAAGAGTTTCACAACCCTCGGGCATTTGATTCTCCGATTTCTTCAGGTCAGGTCTGTGCCGCCGGTCTCGACGAGCGGCAAGATTTACCTTTGTGCGGCGGGTTGGGGGCTGTTCGGCTTCGCGCGTTCGAGAAAGTCGTTGACCAGAGCGGCAACTTGTCCAGGAAACTCGAATGCAGCTAGGTGACCACCCTCGGTCATTCTCAGTTCGGACCCCTGAACTGCCGCGGCCAGCGCTAGGATTACTGTCGGTGTCGAACTAGTGTCATTTTCGCCACCAACCACCAAAGTTGGTGGTGGAGTATCCCATTCAGGTGATGTTGCGATGTAGTCGAGACGGCGCATCGCGTCCAGGAATGCTCCGTGAACAGCTCCGTCGGTACCCGTCAAACACGCCCGAGCGCGTCTCACGAGTGGTCCGTCTGCAAGTATGGCGCCCTCGTCGAACCAGCGTTGCAGAGTTGGGTCGAGTAATTGCTGCATGCCGCCTTCGCTTCGAGCGAGGGCGGCGCGTTGACCTGTATGGTGGCTTGCCTGCTCGTCGAAGGAGGAAGTGGTGCCCATCAACACCAGGGATTCGACAGTCCCACGATGTCGGGTTGCCAAGGCCTGCGCCACCATACCGCCAAGCGACACGCCGAGTACCGTACTCGTTCGAACTCCGAGCTGGTGCCACAGCGCTGCAACATCTTCCGCGAGCAAATCGAGAGTAATTTCGGAACTCCCGGCACTGGTGTCGCCGTGCCCGCGAAAGTCAGGACACAGGTAGCGCCGATCTCGTCCCAGCTCGTCGGCCAGATTCTCGTACCAAGATCCATCAAGTGCAAGGGGATGCAGACAGGTGACGACCTGCGTCCCCCTCCCGTAGATCCTGTAGTTGAGTAGAGTGCCGTCGACTGAGTGGACTTTGCCGCGAATCATCAGTTGTACTCCTGTCGAAAGGGGCTGTTCGGATTCCCGGAGAGTGTCACTTCGAGCGTTCGTCTTCAGCTGCGTGCACCGCGTCCTTCAAGAGACCCGCGAGCTGGTGATAGTAACCGTGGAATTTGTCCGAGCTGATCCGCATCTCCTGATTTCGTGGGCGCTCCAAGTCGATTCGGATATCGGCGACGACGCGGCCGGGTCGGCTTGCCATGAGCAACACCCGGTCGCTGAGGAGGATCGCCTCTTCCAAATCGTGTGTCACAAAGATGACAGTCGGGCGTTCGGCCTCCCACAGTCGGAGAAACTCTTCCTGTTGGATTGCTCGAGTCTGAGCGTCCAAGGCTGCAAACGGCTCGTCCATCAGCACGACGCGGGGACTCTGGGCAAGTGTTCGCGCGATAGCTACGCGCTGTCGCATTCCCTGTGACAGGTGGGTGATGTCGGAATCGGCGAATTCCTCCAGGCGTACACGGTGCAGCCACTCGTCACTACGTTGGCGTCGTTCGGCACGGCCCATTCCGCGAACTTCGAGTCCGAGTTCGACATTCGCTCGAACGGTGCGCCAGGGTAGGAGCGCGTCTCTTGCGAAAAGGAACGTCACGTCCTCTGGAGAAGAGATGACTTCGTGGCCGTCGAGCTTGACTGACCCCGTTCGTGGTCGGACCAGCCCGCCCGTCATCGATAGGGCCGTAGTCTTACCGCACCCGGACGGACCGACGATGCTGACGAATTCGGAAGGCGCGATGGAGAGATTGAAATTCTCCAGCGCCCGCACGGGTCGATCTCCGTGAATGAAGCTGTGGTGGATGTTCTCGAACTCTACAGATAGCCCTCGTGCCAGTGTGGGAGTGGAATCTGTTGTGAGTGTGGTCATTGAATCGCCTCGTTTCAGTGTCGATGAATGGTGGAGAGCAAGTTCACTGAGCTCGCGCGTAGTCCGGAACCAAGTCCTCGTAGTGAACGGTGCCCGGAGCGATGAGGCCCTGTTTCTCGGCGAGACCAACCATCAATTCGATTGAGTCACGAGGTACCTGGAACATCGGTTTCGCACTCGGGAAAACCGTTTCTCGGAAGAACCTGATGGACTGGTTGGCGGGTTCCTGCATTTTCCCGTCGAAGCTGTTCTTGTTCAGAAGTGCCGCAGCAGCTTCGGGGTTTGCTTCAATCCACGACTGGCCTTCTTCTTGTGCTGCGAGCCATGCTTTCACCACTTCAGGATTGGATCTGGCGAAATCTTCGCGTACGACGACGGCTCCGACTACCTGATTGCGCAGTGTTTCCGGAGTCCCCGGATCGGCGAAGTTCGCCAGCAAGCTTCCCTTTGCCTGATGTGCAACTGCCAGGCTCGCGCCGCGGCTGTAGCCGACATAGCCATCGAGTCGTCCGGCACTCATCTGTGCGATGGCCGGCGAAATCTGACCGACACCTATTCGTGTCACGTCACGTTCTGGGATTCCAGCGGCCTCGAGGGCCATGATCAGCTGCTGATCTGCACCTGCGCCGAGGGCAGTGACGCCGATCCGTTTGCCGCGCAGCGCATTCATCTTATCCTCAAACGACGCACTCTCTGCCGGCCACGAACCCTTCCCGACTACGACAGAGTAGGTATTCACCGGTACACGAAGCCCGACCACGACTGGACGTTGACCCGGTGTGGAATTTGCGAACGCATTGATTGCCAGGGTGATGTCGGTCATGCAGCCGCCCAGAGCGCCGGACGCGAGCAACTGGTTCGCCTGGACTGAACTCGACGGAAAGAGCAGATCGGGAACTGAGAGGTTGTAGCTCGCGAAATTGCCTTGCTCTTTGTTCACTACATCGATGAGGAAGTTATCGCCGGCGGCTGATCCGACGACGAACTTCGTCGGTTCGGCCAGTGCGTTCGAGGCCAAAACTCCACCGGTCTCGGCTACTGTTTGTCCCGAACTCGAAGTGTCGCTGCAACCAGCGAGCACTGTGCCCGCGCCTACGGCGGCCACACCCACGCCGACAAATTTCATGAAGTCGCGGCGACTCGAGTTGACGCCTGCCACGGAAACGTGTGGTCGACGTGCGGATGGCAGCAGGTCGAAGGAGAACTTCATATTTTTCGGGCTCCTGGTTCGGCGTGTGGATCGAAGTATTGCAGCGTCACAGAATCTGATTTTGGGATGAAAGTGTTTTCCGGAGTTGAAGTTTGGGAAGTGGATCCGTTGTTGTCAGCTGTTGTGGCGGCTTGTGTTTCGGGTTCGCCGCAACGACCGATCTGACGTGTGACTTCCGTTACATGAATACTTACGTCGCTCGGACGACACGTCAAGATCTCGAACCGTTGTGGCCGTTATCACCCTGATAGGCAACGTGCCCTTGTGCTCGGGGGTCGCTGAAGCCCAGCCTTTGAAGGCAGCCGAATCGGCACGCCTACCCACCGCGGAAGCGGAGGAGACGCAAATCCGAGCATCGTTCGAGACATCCGGGCGAGGCGAATCGGCGACTGCCCATCAGACGGATCAATGAAGGAACTATCGCCAATGCTGCAGACTCCAGGTTCGCTCGCCCGATCGTTCGGATTCGACTTTTCTTCTCGCGTGGCAATTGTCACCGGCGCTTCGCGGGGCATCGGAGCCCAGATTGCACTTTCCTTCGCAGAAGCAGGGGCGAAAGTTGTTCTGCACGGCCGAGATACGGAAAGCCTCGAAGCGGTCGCAGAGCAGGTTCGCGCGCTTGGCAGTGAGGCGGTGACTGTTGCAGGGAACATCCGATCCGAGGAAACCGCGCAGACGATCATTCGTGCGGCATTGGATTCGTTCGGCCGGGTCGACATTCTGGTGAACAATGCAGGTGGGAACTTCGCCAAGCGACTGGAAGAGCTTTCGATGAACGCGTGGAACGCGACGATCGAAACCAACCTCGGTGGTGCCTTTCAGTGCGCGAAGGCCTGCTGGCCGACCTTTTCCGAGCAAGGCGGCGGGATCATAGTCAATATCGGTTCGGTTTCGAGTAGTTTTGCGCATCCGCAGCGTGGAGCCTACGCCGCAGCCAAGGCGGGAGTGGCCTCGTTGACTCGGACGATGGCGTGGGAATGGGCAGGTCAGAATATTCGGGTGAACTGCGTTGAGCCCGGCGCGATCATGACTGATGCCTCGCGTTTCGGCGTCTCTTCGGATACCGCTGACAGCGTTGCTGCGTATATTCCGCTCGGTCGTCTCGGAACCCCGCGCGACATCGCGAATGCGTGCTTGTTCCTGTGCTCGGATGCTGCCTCATTTATCACCGGTGAGGTGCTCACCGTCGCGGGCGGTCCGCTGGCGTCGTCACCGACGGAAGTTCCGCCGCGGCAGGAGTTCGAGCGCGCCTGACCCTCGGACTCGCACTTCGAGCAGTAGGTGTCCTGTCGCCATATGTTCACGTTTCGACCGATCGCATCCGACCTGGGATGCGAACCAGCACTCTCAACTCAGGGAAGTGAAGATGACTACTGTCCAGGCGTCCAGTGCCGAAGTAATCGATATGGAACGCAGTATTTTCGCCGAGCAACGGAGCGATCGCCGCAAGGCCACGTTAGGGACATGGGCGATCCGCGTGGTAGTGCTCATGGCGTTTCTCGGCGGGTGGTACTTCGTTTCGCACCGCGGCATCGTCGATCCGCTGTTCATTTCGACTCCGGAAGATGTCGGACGAGCATTTATCGATCAACTGACCGACAGTGGCTTCTGGACGGATGTGCGTAGCACGTTCAGCGGTGCTATGACGGGGCTTCTGATCGGCGCGTCGACTGGAGTGCTCAGCGGTGTGATCCTCTCTCGCAGTGAGACGTTGAACCGCGCTGTGGGACCTTTCCTGACACTGCTCAACAGCCTTCCCAGGCCTGCACTCGCTCCGATTTTCATCCTATGGTTCGGGCTCGGAATGGTCCCCAAGGCTCTGGTAGCGGCCAGCATGGTCTACTTCGTGCTGCTCACCATCACGATCAGTGCGCTTCGAGGGATCGATCACGACATCAATCTTCTCTCTCGCTCGATGTCGATGTCGCCGTGGCAACGGTTCGTGAAGATCGAATTCCCCAGTGCGTTACCGGCAATCGTAGGCGGTCTTCGACTTGCAGCGGTCTATTCAGTGCTCGGTGCAGTGCTGTCCGAGATGGTCGGCGCATACACCGGTCTAGGGCAGCGACTAGTCACGATGACAAATAACTTTCAGGTGGCGGAATCGTTTGCCGTGCTGCTCGCGATGGGTTTGATGTCGATGCTGCTCGACTCGGGTATTTCGCTGTTCCAGAAGGTTGCCCAAAAGCGTGCCTGAGACCGGAGGGTGTGAATTATGAACTGTCCCATTGTTATCACAGGTGGTGCAAGTGGAATCGGGCGAGCGCTGTGTGAGGCGGTTGCGGCAGATAATTCCGTAGTCGTGATCGACCTCCAGATCCCGAGTGAGCCGATTGCCGGTGTGGTCTACATTGTCGGGGACGTATCCACCACGGAGGGGATCGACGACATTGTCGAACAATTGCGCGCGCATGCCGTCGAGAGCATCCAGGGTCTGATTCACTGCGCCGCGATAGGTCACTTCGAGTCGTTCGAACAGACGCCGCGGCCGGTATGGGAGCGGGTCCTGCACGTCAACCTTCATGGAACGCTGGCTGTTACGCAGGCGCTTTTGCCATTGATTCGCGATAGTGGGCGAGTCGTCCTGTTTTCCTCCGGAACGGTGTTCAAGGGGCCGGGAGCTGCCGCTGTCTACGCTGCGTCGAAGGCCGGCATCATCGGATTTGCGCGGTGTCTGGCAGAGGAGGTAGGTCGGCGTGCGATTACCGTTAATGTGATCGCTCCTGGGCTTGTTGTGACGCCGTTGTCGGAATCGATCGCCTCCACCGAGGAGGGCAACATCGCGACGAGGGCAATCAAAAGAGCTTCCACGCCCTCGGATTTCGTGGAGCCCGTGCGCTTTCTACTTTCGCCCGGCGCGTCATTCGTGACAGGACAGACCTTGGTAGTGGACGGCGGTTCGATTCGGCATTGATCGGGTCGCGGCGCTCTGCAAGTCAGTGCTGATCCGGCATCGTTGATGTGACCGCGAGACCCGGGTTTCGGTGCAGTTTCGACAGGCCTTACTCTGGCGCTGAGCCTCATCAGTGTGTGTCACAGCACACTTCGATGCGTGAAATGTATGCAAAAGGGTGAGGCGCCCTGCCCTGACGACACGAGGTTCTTCACCATGAGATTCGAGCAGTTGAGGTATCTAGAGGCTGCGGTGCGGACGGGATCGTTCCGACAAGCTGCGAAGGAAGTCGGTGTTACGCAGCCGACAATCACAACCCAGGTCCAGCGGTTGGAAGAAGATCTCGGCGTCGTTCTCGTGCTCCGCGGTGCCAACGGAGTGCGCGCGACGTATGCCGCCGAACGTATTCTCCCGCATGCACTTGCGGTTATGCGGGCTGAGAATGCGCTACGGCAGGAAGCGAACGCAATCGACAATTTGAAGATCGGGAGCATTCGTTTGGGCGCAGTATCCACTGCCACCTTGACCGTGCTTCCCGACGTCGTGAAATTGCTTCACCGTGAACACCCGAACATCCGTTTCGAGGTGACAGAAGGCGGCTCCGAGATGGTCCGCAGAGGTGTCTCGACAGGACACTTCGACATGGGGCTACTCACAACGCTCAAGAGCGATGATCGTGACGCCGACAGTCTGCAGTACATCGACCTGCTCACCGGAAGGCTCGTTCTCGTTATCCCGGAGGAACATCCGTTGGCTGCCAAGGAGTCGGTACAGGCTTCCGACCTTGCCGGTCAGCCGTTGATCTTCTTCTCCAAGGGGAGCATCTTGCGCGACGCGCTCGAACGGCTTGTAGAAGGTATCGAGATTCGCCCCGTCTATTTCACGGACAGCGCTGAGACCTCGATCCGTATGGTCAAGGCCGGAGTTGGAATTGCGATAGCGAATTCATTGGCGCCGTCAACGGTCAGCGGAGACGGAGTGGTGCTGTCACCCGTCTCGGAAGACTGGGCCGCGACGCGCCTTGCCGCAGTTGTGCGTAAGGGGGAGAAGCGCAGTCCCGTGGTTCAAACGCTGCTCAAGCTCATTCGGCAACAGGTCGACGCTGCTGTCGGCTCTTGACAGTTGATGCGGGATTCGTGAATTAAACTGCTGTGGAACATGTTCGAAGACGTTTCGGAGTTCTGCTCGTTACTTGCCCCATAGGCGCGCAAGGGAGCGTAGCGACGAAGGTCGCTCCGCTCCCGAACCGCTGCACTTCCATTCGGCAAGTATCAGTTGACTTTTGCCATACCCCAACGTTCGATCGTGAGGCGTTCGATGCGTGAGAACCCGAATTCGATCAGCAGGCCCAATGCAGAGATCACGACCAGGCCGGCGAAAACCACGTCGGTCTCGAGGTAGTAGCGAGCCTGATTGATGAAGTATCCCAAACCTCCGGTGCCGCCTGCCGCCCCGAAGACGAGTTCGGCGCCGACTACCGTGCGCCACCCGAAGGCCCAGGCGATGCGTACTCCTGTCAACAGGTGCGGGAGTGATGCTGGAACGAGGACCATCACGACCATTCGGATGCCCTTGATCCCCATCGTTCTGGCGGACCTCTGCAGCGTGGTGCTCACCATCCGAAACCCCATGCTTGCGTTCAGCGCGATAGGCCAAATGGTCGAGTTCAGAATGACCACCACAATCGCAGTGGGAGTCAGCCCGAACCAGATCATCGTGAGGGGGAGGATTGCGATCGAGGGCAGCGGATTCATGACAGATACGACAAGGGAGAGCAGGTCGTCCACCCAGCGCGACAACACGGCAAGGGTAGCCAGCGTCAATCCGACGACAAGGCCCAGGCCCGTTCCGATTCCGAGGATTCGCAACGTCGAACCTGTCGCATCCACAATCGCGCCGTTCTGAAACGACGCCACGATCGCTCGCGCTACCTCGACGGGCGAGGGAAAGAGAAGCGGTGACGGTTGGATGACGAGGATCGCCGCCTGCCAGGTCGCGATCAGACCGGCGGCCAGGATCACACGGCGCATTGCTGAATTGAGGTGGAGTGACCGAGTGCGACGAAGGGGCGGTGTGAGTGCTGTGGCGGTCATTGCTGCGCTCCCTGCGTGATGCCCCGACCGTTCGGCGTGGAGCCCTCCTCGAGGAGGAGTCTCAACTCCTCCACCGTCGATCCGAAAGCGGGATGGCCGAAGCCGTCGATGGCTGAAGTGTCGACGATCTTCTGGATGCGACCCGGGCCGCTGGACATGACCATGACCCGGTCTGCAAGGTAGACGGCTTCGGGGATGGAATGCGTGACCATGATGACGGTCATCGACTCGCTGTCACAGATCCTGACGAGTTCGCGTTGTAGATTCGTTCGTGTGATTTCGTCGACTGCGCCGAATGGCTCGTCGAGCAACAACAGTGCCGGTTCCACGGACAGTGCCCGGGCGATGGCGGCGCGTTGTTTCATTCCGCCTGAAAGCTGATGCGGATAGCGATCAGCGGCCTGTCCGATGCCGACCAATTCCAGGTAACGAAGGCTCCGTTGCCGAGCTTCGTTCCCGCGAAGACCGAGTGTCAGTTTCGCCGCGTAGTTGAGGTTCCCGACCACTGTCCGCCACGGGAAGAGTTGGTCGAAGTCCTGAAACACCACGGCCCGGTCGGGGCCAGGACCGACGATCGGCTTGCCTCGAACCTGAAGTTTGCCCGAGGCAGGTTTGATGAAACCTGCGATCGCCATGAGAAGTGAGGTCTTTCCGCAACCGGATGGGCCGAGCAGAACGAATCGTTCACCCTGCCGGACCTCGAACGTGACGTCGTCGACCGCAAGGTGGGAGTTGTGATCTCGCGGTTGGTAGCGAATGCTGACTGCGTCGGTGGTAATGACAGGTGTCGCCGCGTCGCTCCGGCGTGCCGACGTCACTGGCCGGCCCCGCTGACGGACGGGAACATCATCTGTTCGGTCGACGGGACCGATTTGGTCAGCCCCACTGTCTTCATGAACTCGGCGTGAGCGACGAATCCACGGGGAGTGACATCCCAATGGTTTTGGGGCAGTTGGAGCCACTCGGCGTAGGAAGCGGCAGACTGGCGGCCGGCGTCCGCGCTGGACAATACCTCGGCTGCTGCCTCAGGATCTTCTCGGAGGATGCGCAGGGAGTCGGACAATGCCGTGAAGAGTGTCTCCGCGAAGACCGGATTGTCGTCGTGAAACTTGTCCGACATGACAATCGCGGAATACGTAATTGACCCGAAGGCATCTGCAGCCGTGGCGATTTCGTGCGCTTCTGGATCTGCGAGGAGCTGGTACTGGAACGGTGGTGTGATGAACGCAGCACCCGTCGTTCCCGTCAGTAGTGCTTGGTAGGCGTCGGGGTGCGGCATCGGTGAGAGTTGGTCGTCGAATGCCTTGACATCTCCGAGTTTCGACTGGGCGAGGGATTTGAGCGCCATGGCCTGACCCGAGTCCGGTGAGGGGACCGAAATCGGTCGTCCGGACGCGTTGAGGTCTGCGAGGGTGCGGATGTTCGGATCTCGGGAGACCAGGCTGATGCCGATCTGACCCATGGAGCCGAGGACCTTCCACGGAACTCCCTTGTCGACGCCGACCAGGAAGGGCGCAATTCCGGTGACACCGACTTGCACCTTGCCCGACAGGATTCCGTCGCGGGTTGCGGCTCCTCCGCTGACTCCTTCGTCCCACACGATCTCGGTTTTGGGAAACGCAGTTTCCAAGACACGATTCTGCCGGATGACAGTGAGTGGCGCGTAGGGGAGGCCGGTCCCGATGGTGATGTGAACTTCGGCCGGTGAGCCGTCCTCATTCTGGCCGGATGCGCTGCTGCAAGCAGTAGCCGCGGTCAGTAGGAGGACGAGGCACGCCAGTACCTTGTGGCGAATCATCGAGGAGCCTTCCTTCGAGCATCATGGCTGTGGGCATGATGCAAATGATGATGACGAGTGCCGTGCCTTGTGTCGGGCGTTCGTGGGCACGAGGGAACGCGGAGCATCCCAATGAGGTTGGTGGCTACCAATTCGGGGACGTCCGTGGTGGGTGATGGTTGTGGACGTCGCAGGGCCGTCGCAGGGCGGGTAGCGGGCCTACGTGAGACGAGTGCCGATGAACGCAGGGGCCGCAGGTATGTCATGTACGTGAAAGATCGTCCGGGTCCGGCGTCGGCGCACAGCGCAATCTCCCATGAGATGAGGATCACATCAAGTGGATGCGTGTTCAACTGAAAGAGGCTATCGGGGTGATAGGTCTCAGGCGCGTGAATTGATCTTGACACCTTCCGGGCCTGCTGGTCGACTTATGGCGCAGTCGAGGTTGAACTGTCGGAAGATCCTGAGATGTTATGTGCCAGGACTGAATTCGATCTGAATGTGATTCTGTCAAGTCTGGATTCGACTGACTACTGTCAGGTGGAATGATCAATTCTGCCTGCCCTGATGTAATGAGCTTAGGGAGAGACGATGAGCAAGGAATTTGACCGCGTCGAGGCTGCTGAACGAAGTCGGACCGCAGTGACCGGTCGGGTGACCAGTCGGCGAAATCTTTTCAAGTTCGCCGGAGCTGGAGTGCTGGCCGTAGGTGCCGGATCCTTGCTCGCCGCCTGTGGTGGCGGCAGCGAGGCAGCAGGTACGCAGGGTACGAAGGCGGCAGGCGCGCTGGCATCGCCGACACCGTTCGTCGTCGGATCGTCGTCCGGTGACAGTTTCCTGATCGACTCAGTCAATGTCGCTCAGAATCAGTTCGCCCCTTTAAATCTCGAAGTTCCGAAGCTCATCTACCCTCAAAGCGGTGTGCAAGGGCTGCAGATGGTGAGTGCCGGCGCTATCGACGGCGCGGCGATGGACACCATTGGTGCAATGCTCAGCTTTGCGAAGAGTCAAAAGGGAAGTCGCCCGGTGATTGTCGGTATGCGTATGCCCGTCAACACTTACAACATGATTGTGGGGCCAGGCAACTGGCCCGGTGAGAATGCCGGATTCGCCGAAAAGATGGCGGCATTGAAAGGGAAGAGGATCGGTGTCACAGCGATCGGTGCAGGGACTGACAACATTTTGAACCTAGCTCTCAAAGCGGCAGGGATGGAACGCGACGATATTGCCGTCGTCGGGGTCGGCCAGATACCGGCTGCAATTGCCCAGATCAAGAATGACCGACTCGACGCCTATGTGGGATTCACCTTCGGTTCGGGTCTGTCGGTGGCGACGCAGGTCGGCGGCCAGATGCTGATCGATTTCAGCGCCACTGGTACTCCTGAACTTTTGAGCGATCTGCAGGTGTGTCCCTTGGTTATGCGGGAGGACAAAGTCGAATCGAATCAAGATACGGCCAATGCCTGGCTTGCTGCGCAGTGGGAAGCCAAAACATGGATCACCGATAATCGTTCTGCCGCAGCAAAACTCCTCAACGAGGGGACCTTCAACAACAGTGCTCCTGAGGAAGCCGCCAAGACAATCGATTACATGGTCGATCGCGTTTTTCCGCTGGTCAGCCCCAACTGGAAGGTCACTCGTAGCGGGATCGAGCATGCTGCAGATGTCATGGATCAACTGGGGATGCTCCCGAAGGGTTCAGTGTCCTACGAAGATATCGTGCCGCCGTTCGCCCGTGTCTGAGTTGTAGTCCTGCGGAGTGCTGCCCGCATCTACTGTGGGTCACACTCCGCCTTCGGAACTTCCGGCCAGGCAAATGCGCGCGACGAAAGGATGCTGTGTGGCTAGTCAGATATTAAGTAACAGTGACGAATTCGATCTCTCGAAGAGGGTTGCCGTCATTACCGGTGCCGGGCGAGGTATCGGCCGTGCCTGTGCCCTCCAGCTTGCAAGCGTGGGTGCAGATATCGTCTTGACCTCCCGGACCACCACAGAACTGGAAGCTGTAGGTGCCGAGGTGGAGGCTCTCGGTTCGAAGGCGCTCATCGTACCGTGCGATGTCTCGGAGTACGGTGCGTGCGATGAAGTTGCCCGAAAAGCAGTTGACGTCTTCGGTCGTATCGATGTGCTCGTCAACAGTGCAGGCACCGGTGCCCCCTGCACGGTGGTGGACGCCGAACCAGCTGAATGGACTCGCGTGGTGACACTCAATCTAGTTGGTGCATTCAATATTTCGCATGCCGTCCTGCCGCACATGATCGAGGCGGGAGGTGGTCGGATCATCATGATCGGTTCGGGTCACGGACATTCGGTCACGGGTGGATTCTCGGCCTACGGTGCGTCAAAGGCAGGCGTTAGTCATCTGATGAAGACGCTCTCCGAAGAAGTGTGGGCACATGGCATTGATGTCAATGAAGTGATTCCGGGGCCCGTCGCAACTAAGCTCACGGAAGGCCTTGTTGCGGTGGGTGAAGCACCTGCAGGCTTGCCGAGCGAGCGTGTGAAGCTACCTCACGAAGTTGCAGAGTTGGTCGGGTGGCTGGCTCAGCAACGCATTGGAGGCCCCACCGGCCAAATTTTCAGCCTGGCGCGTCGAGCGTTGTAGCTATCCGCGACAAAGCCCCTGTCCCTCATTTGTCGAGGGACAGGGGCTTTGTTCTTCCACTAGAGATCGATTGCGAGCCGGGAGCTAGAGGCTCGGGAAACGCATATCATCATCGTCTTGTTGGACTCTCGTTCACGCTCACTGAGAACGGAGTCCCGATGATCCGGGATGCCATCCAGGACAGCTACTTCGCATGATGCGCACGTACCCTCCATGCACGACGAGAGGACCGGAACTCCCGCCTGCTCGACAGCATCGAGAATGCTCTGCCCGGGGATTACGACTATCGTCTTCCCGCTTTGCATCAGTTCGACTTCGAACGTTGTCTCGACCGGGCTCTCGTCGAAGGTTCTCGGGGAGAATCGCTCTACGCAAAGAGATTCCGAAGGCCAGGACGACTGGCACCGATCTTCGACAGCGGAGAGTAGCGGTTCGGGTCCGCAGCAATAGATCAATGTCTCGGAATTGGGTTCTTTCAGCGCAGAATCCAGATCGATGAATCCGACCTCATTCTGCGGATAGAGGCGTACGTCGGCGTGGGCCAGTGTGCCGGCGGTCATGGAGAGTTGCTCGGCGAACGCCATTGACTGTCGTGAACGGCCTCCGTAGTGGAGCGACCACCGGGCGCCCGACTTGATTGCGGCAGAAATCATCGGCAACATTGGCGTGATACCGATTCCGCCTGCGATGAATATATAGTTGCGCGACAGGCGAAGTGGGAAAAGGTTGCGCGGTCCCCGTATGAGGACATTCGAATTCTCCTGCAGTACATCATGAATCCGCTGCGAACCACCCCGGCCATCAACCTCTCGAAGCACTGCGATTGTCCAACGGCTACGGTCGTCGGGATCACCGCACAGCGAATACTGACGAACCATGGATTCAGACAGAATCAACTCGATATGCGATCCAGGATCCCACGCCGGAAGGTCCGATCCGTCCAGGTTTCGAAGCTCGAGTTGGATGATCTCATCGGTGACAGCTGTCCGCCGGGTCACTACGACGGTCAGTTCCGTCTCGTTGAACGAGTAACGCATTATGAAGCCTGCTTTCCACAACCGATCGGTCTACGTGCATCAATCCTCGTGTACCACAATGGCTCCAGACGGACAGATGCGTTCCGATTCGATCACTCCATCGTGTTCCTCGGGGAGGATATTCTCCCGATGAACGAAAACGAGACCGTCTTCTTCGCCCTGATCGAAGACGCCTGGCTCGCGCCCGACGCAAAGTCCCGCAGCGATACACTTCGTGTTATCCACCGACACCCGAATCAAAACCACTCCTTGAGATCGAAAGTTCTCAGGCTCACCGGGGGAGTGAAGCCCGCATCGTTGGTTGTCTGTCTGGTTGGTTCGTTACCAGGTAACCGGGAATTCGTGCACCCCGTAGAACGCTGAGTCGTCTTTGAATCGGAGCTCTTCGATCGGCTGTGCTGAACGAAGCCTTGGAATGACATCGAATACTGCCTCGAGCACAACTTCCAACTCCATGCGTGCAAGAGCCTGCCCGAGACACTGATGAACTCCGTATCCGAAAGCCATGTGCTGTCGGGCTTCCGGCCGGCCGACATCGAGCACTTCGGGATTTGCGAAGACGGACTCGTCCTGGTTGGCTGCGGACACTGCCGCGATGAAGCCGTCGCCCGCCGGAATCGTTTGCCCGCCGACCTCAATGTCTTCGAGCGCCAGACGCATCGCGTTGCTGTGCGTGACCGATGTGATGCGGAGCAGTTCTTCGATAGCGTTGGTGACTGAAACCTCGCCGGAGGTGATTCGCGCCAATTGGTCTGGATTCTCCAGGAGTGCCATCGTGCCCAGTGTGATCACGTTGGCGGTGGTCTCATGGCCGCCGAGAAGGAGGAGATTCGCGTCCATCAATGCATCTTCGCGGGTCAATTCACCGTTGGTGACATGCTCCGCCAAAAACGTCATCACGTCGTCGCGTGGGTCACGCGTACGCGCGTCGAGCAGTTCACCAAGGTACTCGAGCAGTTGGTCGGTAGCCTCCGTACTTTCGCCAGGGGTTGCTGTGCGTGAGATGCGCACTGCGCTCTTCTCCTGAAAGAAATCGTGGTCCTGATATGGGATACCGAGTAGCTCGCAGGCCACGGTCGATGGAACAACCAGCGAGAACTCACTGAAGAAATCGACTGGCGGAGTCTTGGCGACCAGATCTTCGAGGAGTGCTCGTACCAACTTCGTCACTGTAGGCCGAAGTGCCTCGACACGATGAACTGTGAAGAAGGGGATCAGCAGTCGCCGCCGCCGACTGTGCTCAGGACCGTCCATCCGCTGGAGTGATTCGTCTTGTATCTTGCCAGCTTGATCGGACTCGGAAAGGAAGGGGAAGTTGGGCCGCCTCGGTTGCGAACTGATCGATGACGACCGCAGGATCGAGCGGATGTCGTCATATCGTGTCAGTAGCCAGGCAGATCTTCCATCCCAAAGTCGAACTGGTGCAACAGGTTGCGTGTCTCGTAGCTCTTTGTACTCGGCAGGTGCGGAGAACGGGCAACTCCGCCGCATCGGGAATTCAGGAGCAGGAACGGGTGACGCCATAGTTTGCCTCCACGTATCAAGGTTTTGTGACGATCAGGTCTTGTGACGACGGTCTCACCGATACTGCTGCCGGTACGGGGTAGCGTCAAGGAATTATGACTGTCGAGCGCTTATCGCCGCGATAGGCGATTCATACTTGCGTGATTGCAGTGAAGGCTCTGGGAAAATGCACCCGAGTTGGTGGACGGTGTTGAATTATATTGTGCTGAAACGGCGCTCGAAGACATTCTCAATGTACCGATAGCGGTTGGATATCACTGGGTTAGCCGCTTTGGCCTTCCCCAAAGTGTGATCTTGGTCAAGGCTGCAATTCAAGCGAGTGCAGTTCCAGTTCAGATGCTCGTGGTCCACGTTTTTCGAGCAGGGGAGCCTTCGTTGTCTGTCGATTCAATGCCATCCACTTCGATTGCCGCTCAGGTTCAGGCGGCAATCGACGAGACGCGCGCGGTGGGAGGAATAGTAATTCCCGAGACTGCGGCGAAGGATCTCTTGGGCAGATTCGGGATTGGAGTTCCGCGCGGTCTCACTGTCGAAGAAATGGGATCCGTGCCGCCTGATCTGAGATCGCCGCTGGTCCTCAAGGCCGTCTCGCCTACTCTCGTGCACAAGTCGGATTCCGGCGGCGTCCAATTGGGCCTCGGCCATAGTGAACTCGCACAGGCTGCGGATGTCATGCGACGCCGACTAGCGGAATCCGGTCACTTTGCCACCGGGTTCCTGATCGAGGAAATGGCACCGAAGGGAACAGAAGTTGTTCTGGGGGCCGTGCGCACAGAGGACGTGGGTTGGGCCGTCATGCTCGGTCTCGGTGGCATCTTCGTCGAGATTCTCGAAGATGTAGCCTTCGGGCTTGCGCCGTTGAACCGCAGACAAATTCACGGAATGCTCGACGAGTTGCGCGGAAAGGCGTTGCTCGACGGAGTTCGAGGTGCCGCTCCCGTGGACGTCGAGAGCTTGGTGGATGTGGTGTACGCGCTGGCTGAACCAGGCGGACTGCTCGACTCGATGCCCGACGACGTGGTGGAGATTGACCTTAATCCGGTGATTGTGTCCACGCAGGGCGCTGTTGCTGTCGATGCGCGATTCGTTCTGCGTGACGCCGGCTCGTCCCGTGTGCCGGAAGAGGTTGCAGACCTCGATTCGGTTGCCGGAATTGATCTGTACTGCAAAGGGTTCGACAGTCTTTTGAATCCCCGAACTATTGCGGTCCTGGGCGCAAGTGGCAGTGGAAGGGCTGCTGGCAACATCTTCATTCGCAATATTCTGGATTTCGGATTTCCTGGTGAGATCATCGCGGTGCATCCGACCGCTGAGAGCGTCGAGGGTCTGCCAACTGTCGCGTCGCTGGGAGACGTCGAGCACGTCGTCGACTACGCGTACGTCGCGCTGCCTTCCGATGCCGTAGCGCCCGCGCTGGCGCAGGGTCGTGGCCGCGTAAAGTTCGCTCAAGTCGTCTCCAGTGGATTCGGCGAGACTGCCGAAGGTGTAGATCGGGAACGCGAACTCGTCGCTACTGCCCGCGAGGCCGGTATTCGTTTGATCGGACCCAATTGTCTTGGTACTCACTCTACTTCGGGTCGCCTCGCATTCATTCCGGAAGCGCCGGCTGTTCCAGGCGGCATTTCGGTTGTGTCGCAGAGCGGTGGACTGAGCGTCGACATCTTGCGTCTGGGTGAAGCGAGCGGCTTGGCCTTCCGTGGGGTCGTCAGCATCGGAAATGGTGCCGATGTCTCCGCTGGGGAACTCACCGAGTTCTTCCTGAGCGATCCCGATACCAAGGTGGTCGGTCTGTACCTTGAATCCCTTTCCTCTGGAGTGGAAGTACTCGAGGTCCTGAGTCGATGCGCGTCGGACAAGCCCGTCGTGCTCTTGGCCGGCGGTCGTACCGCTGACGGCGCGCGTGCGGCAACCAGCCACACCGGTGCGCTCAGTGGAAACCATCGGCTGTGGCCCGCTCTGGCTAGGCAGGCAGGCGTCGTTCTGGTCGACACCATCGATGAATTCGTCAATGCGCTACACGTTTTCGACCTCCTGGATCCATCGGTCAAGGTGACGACAGGAGACGTGGTCCTCTTCGGCAACGGCGGCGGCGCGAGTGTCTTGGCGGCCGATACGCTCGAACGTGTCGGCTTGACGACTCCCAAACTGCCGCAGGCTGCGATTGACGAGTTGAACAGTCTCGGACTACCTCCCGGCAACGGCCTCGAGAACCCGATCGATGCACCCGCCCCGACCCTGGCCGTCGACGGAGGCGCGGTAGCCGAGAAGATCATCGGCTCGGTCCTGGCTCACAGTTCCCCCTCGGCGGTTATCTCCCACTTCAACGTGGGCATCATTGTCAGAAACTTCGGAGCTACGCACGGCGATGTTCCGGCCGCGATCATCGATGCGATCGTGCGCGCACGGGACGCTGCCACCCACAAATGCCACCACATCCTGGTCCTGAAAACCGACGGTAAAGCCGATACGGATGCACAGATTGCAGGATACGAACAGCGTGCGAGAGCCGCTGGAATCCCGACATTCCGCGATCTGGAAGATGCTGCGCGCGCGATGCGAGTGCTTCGGCTGCATCAACAGATCGAAGATGCCAGAGATGAAAACGACAGCGCGCGGACATATCTCACTTCAGCCGGAAAGGGCAACGCATGACCATCGACAATCTGCGGGACGAGGAGATCGGGCTCGAGGCTCGACACATCGAGCGGCGTAACGCGGCTCTGGCAATGGGTGGGCCGAAGAAGCTGAAGCAACGGGTCGACGCCGGCGTCCTGAATGCGCGTGAACGAGTTGCGCTCCTCTTCGACGAGGGCACCTATCGCGAATCCGGTATGTTCGCGACGTCAGCAGTGCCGGCCGACCACAACCGCACGCCGGCGGATGGAAAGATCACCGGCACCGGTGACGTTTTCGGTCGCGGCACCGCGGTTATCGCGTACGACTTCACGGTCAAGGGTGCGTCCAGTAGCTCGGTGAGCAACAAGAAGATGCAGCACATGAAAGACCTTTCGCAGCGCAGCGGCGTTCCCATGGTGTACCTGGCAGAGTCGACCGGGGTCCGGATGCCGGACGTGATGGGCGGCATGGGCATGGGCAGCGGGAATGACCGCACCCGATTCCTTCGCAGGCGTGAAACTCCCTGGGCATCAGCAGTGTTCGGATACGCGTTCGGTTCGGCCACGTGGCATTCGGTGTCCTCGGACTTTGTGGTGTTCCGCAAGGGGGCGGTGATGGCGGTGTCGAGTCCCGGCCTCGTCAGCAGGGCGACAGGCCAGGAAGTCGATGCCCAAGAACTCGGCGGCTGGAAGATGCACGCCCAGGTCACCGGAATCGCGGACGCTGTGGCCGATACCGACGAAGAAGCCATCGAACTGGTTCGAAAGTTCCTGTCCTACCTTCCGGCTCACAATAAGGAGGCTCCGCCGATCGTTCCGGTTCCCGAAGGTTCGGGATCGCGAGCACAGGAGCTACGGAACCTCGTTCCGGAATCTCGATCGAAAGTCTACGACATGCGGAAGGTGATTGCGTGCGTCGCGGACGATGACAGTCTTTTCGAGTTGAAGGCGCAGTACGGCAAGAGTCTGATCACCGGACTGGCCCGTTTCGGTGGTCGCACGGTCGGAATTATCGCCAACAATCCCATGTTCAAGGGTGGCGCTATCGACGCCGATGCCTGCGACAAGGCCACAAGCTTTCTCGTGCTGTGCGATTCGTACAACATCCCCATCGTCTTCATGGTCGATCAGCCCGGATTCCTCATCGGGCTGGAGGCCGAGCGGAACAAGATCGCCGGCAAGGTCATCAACTGGATGAATGCACTATCACTCGTCACCGTTCCGAAGGTCACCGTGATGCTTCGTAAGAACTACGGTCAGGCATTTGTGAATATGGGTGGATCCGAAACGGCGGATGCCGTCGCAGCCTGGTGGTCCGCAGAGGTCAGCTTCATGGATCCGAGTTCGGCGGTCGGCGTCGTGTACGGCGTGGACCCCGCGGTGAACCCCGAAGAATACCAGGCCCGATACGAAGAAATGGCCCGTGAAACGACTGCGTACGACATCGCCCGCGTGTACGGCGTCCACGAAGTGATCGATCCCGTCGACACACGAGATTTTGTTCTCCACGCACTCAGCGCTAATTACCGACACCGCACGAACGGCGTCGGCGAGCACTTGCTGAGCAACTGGCCGACCAGCTACTGAAAAGACGATGACATGACTGACAACGTGACGCAGTATCCGCGTAGCGTGCTGATCGCCAACCGCGGTGAGATCGCTCGCAGAATCATCAAGACCACGCGCAGGCTCGGCATCGAGTCCGTCGCCATCTACCACCCCGTCGACGCGGACCTCCCCTTCGTTCGCGAGGCAGACCGTGCGATCTGTATCGAGGACGAGAAACCTCTCGGTACCTACCTCGACGCGGGGAGAATCATCGAGAGTGCTTTGGCAGCAGGAGTAACCGCGGTTCATCCCGGATACGGCTTTCTCGCCGAGAACGCTCAGTTTGCCAGGGCAGTGACGGAGGCCGGGCTCCTCTGGATCGGCCCGAGCCCCGAGGTGATCGAGGTGATGGGCGACAAGGTCACCGCCAGACATGCAGTTGCCGCAGTCGGAGTGCCGGTCAGCGGCGGTACCGCCGACGGATTGTCATCGGTGAACGACGCACTCGTTCAGGCTGAGTCGATAGGTTTTCCGGTCATGCTCAAAGCCGCCGCCGGCGGCGGTGGGATCGGTATGGTCGTAGCGCACGACACCGAACAACTGGGCAAGATGTTTGCAGGTACCCAGTCCATGGCGGAACGTAGCTTCGGTTCGGGAAAGGTGTTCTTGGAGAAGTACATTTCTTCTGCCCGGCATGTGGAGGTTCAGGTACTCGGCCTGGCCGACGGAAATATCGTTGCGCTCGGTGAACGAGACTGCTCTGTGCAGCGACGCCATCAGAAGGTTGCCGAGGAATGCCCTGCACCCGGTCTCACGCAAGCCGTGCGGGAGAAGTTGAGTGCGGCGGCGATTCGCGCGGCCGGCGCGGTCGGCTACGAGAACGCCGGCACCGTCGAGTTCTTGATGGACACCGAGACCGGGGAGTTCGTCTTTCTGGAGATGAACACCCGCATCCAGGTGGAGCATCCGGTGACTGAGCTGACCTACGGGGTCGACCTCATCGAGCAGCAGCTCAGTATCGCCGCTACCGGCCGAACCACGATCGAACTTGACACAGAGCCGAAGGGCCACTCGATCGAGTTTCGTGTCTGCGCCGAGGATCCTGTCAGGTTCTTCCCGGCACCCGGGACGATCGAGCAGTGGAACCCCCCGACCGGACCGGGAATTCGGGTTGACAGTGGGTACGACGCTGGTGACGTCGTCACCTCGAACTTCGATCCGCTTCTCGCCAAGCTATGCGTGACGGCGCCGAGCCGAACCGAAGTTGTCGAATTGGCGCAGGGCGCGCTCGACGCCTTCGAAGTGACCGGAATCGTGACGAATCTTCCGTTCCTGCGGTTGCTCGCTCGTACAGAGGAGTTCGTTGCCGGGCAGTACGACACTTCGATCGTTTCCACCATCACCAGTCGAGAACTGGCAAAAGCCAAGTCGGGAGTATGAAGAAAATGACTGAAATGATTCAGGCGGATATGAGCGCCAATGTGTGGAAGATCCTTGTCGCGGTCGGCGACCCGGTTATCGCAGATGAGCCGTTGATGATCCTGGAGTCCATGAAGATGGAAATCCCGGTTGTTCATTCCGAGTCCGGAACGGTGATCGCGGTCCATGTGGCGGAAGGTCAGAGTGTGGGGATCGGCCAACCCCTCGTCGAGGTCTCTGCGCAGTAAGTCAGGTTCCCGAATCCTCGGAGGCCCTCGGTGCGGTTTGTCCGCTGCGGACGGCGGAACGAGACGTGTCCGATGTCGGTCTGGCGTCGTTGAACAGTGCAGCGTGCCACTGTGAGTCGATCGATCGGCTCAACACCGCAAAAGACAAATATGCCGGAGAGCGCCGTTCCACGCATTTGTATTCACACTCGCGCATTCACAATCCAAGGAGCACTAGCGTGACCTTTTTCGAGATGACTGATCGTGCAAAGCAGTACCAGGCCGATCTGTTGGAGTTCATGGATTCACACGTCTACCCCGCCGAAGCGGTGTACGACGAGCAGATGCGCGCATCCGGAGACCCGCACTTTCAGCCTCCGATCGTCGAGGAACTCAAGGTGCAGGCCCGAGAAAGGGGACTGTGGAACCTTTTTCACCCACACCCCGGGTACGGACCAGGACTGACCAACCTCGAGTATGCGCCGCTCGCAGAAATCATGGGACGCAGCCTTATGGCTTCGGAGGTGTGCAACTGCAACGCCCCAGACACCGGCAACATGGAGGTCCTGCAACTCTTCGGCAGCGAAGAGCATCACGAGAAGTACCTGAAGCCTTTGCTCGACGGCACCATGCGGTCGGCCTTCGCGATGACCGAACCCCGGGTTGCCAGTTCGGACGCAACCAACATCGAATTGCGAATGGAACGCGACGGCGACGAGTACATTCTCAACGGCCGTAAATGGTTTGCCTCCAACGCTTTGCACAAGAACTGCAAGGTCATGATCGTGATGGGCAAGACCGACCCGAACGCTGAAGTGCATCGTCAACAGTCGATGATGGTGGTGCCGATCGACGCACCCGGGGTCACAGTGATGCGAGGTCTGCCGGTGTTCGGCTATCAGGACCGTGAGGGGCATGCCGAGATCGACTTCAAGGACGTCCGGGTGCCGGCCACGGATCTGCTCAAGGGTGAGGGCGAGGGCTTCGCGATCAGCCAGGCTCGGCTCGGACCCGGCCGGATCCACCACTGCATGCGGGCGATCGGAACTGCTGAGCGCGCCCTGGAACTGATGTGTACTCGCGCGCAGTCCCGGAGCACTTTCGGTCAGAAGATCTCCGAAAATTCGAATGTCCAGGACTGGATTGCCGAGGCGCGCATCAACATCGAGATGATCCGGTTGCTCACGCTCAAGGCCGCGTACCTGATGGACACCGTCGGAAACAAGCATGCGCGTACCGAGATTGCCGCGATCAAGGTCGCAGCTCCGAGCATCGCACTCGAGATCGTGGACCGGGCAATCCAGGTCCACGGCGGCGGCGGCGTGACCGATGATTTTCCCCTCGCGTTGGCCTGGGCGCATCTGCGTGCGCTCCGGCTTGCCGACGGCCCCGACGAAGTACACAAGCGCGCCATCGCCAAGCAGGAACTGCGCAAGTACCGTGACCTGGCACGGGTGTCGATGCCCAGCTCGGGCGCGTCACTCAACGGAAGTCCGGTTCGTGTCTAGCTCGGCAGTCTCGGAGGCAGTGGGGATTGACCGCAGTTCGGTGACTGCATGGATCAGGTCACTCGGCCTCGATGTCGTCGGCACATTGAACTTCGAACGAATCGGGCTCGGGCAGTCGAACCTGACATTCCTTGTCACCGACGAGGCGGGGCACCGTTGGGTACTACGACGGCCGCCGCTCGGACACCTGTTGGCGTCGGCGCACGACGTGGCCAGAGAAGCCCGCATCTTGTCGGCGTTGGGCGACACCGTCGTCCCGGTACCGCGCGTATACGGATTGACTCAGGACACCCGATTCACCGATGCCACACTGCTGTTGATGGAATTCGTCGACGGGTTGGTGGTGGACCGAATGCCGGTTGCCGAATCGTTGACTCCTCAGCGTCGCCGCGAGATCGGTCTCGCGCTGCCGAAGACGTTGGCCCAGATCCACGCGGTTGACGTGAAGCAGTGTGGACTCGACGACCTGGCCAGTCACAAGCCTTACGCACAGCGTCAGCTCAGGCGCTGGAGCAGGCAGTGGGAGGAGTCGAAGACCCGGGAGCTACCCGAGTTCGATTCGGTCACTGCGCGGTTGGCTGCGGCAGTGCCCGAGCAACACGAGCTGTCATTGGTCCACGGGGACTTTCACATTCGCAACGTCATCACTGCGCAAGAACGCGGCGATGTCGTTGCGGCCCTGGACTGGGAGTTGTCGACACTCGGAGATCCGTTGGCGGACATGGGTAGCATGCTCGCCTACTGGCCGGAAGCGGGCGAAGACACTGCATTCGACTTCGCTCCGACCGTTCTCGACGGATTCCCGAGCCGAGACGAGCTCGCATCGACGTATATCAACGAGACCGGGCGAGACGCCGCGGCCCTGAAGTACTGGCACGCGTTGGGGCTGTGGAAGATCGCGGTGATTGCAGAAGGCGTGATGCGCCGGGCGATGGACGAGCCGCAGAACAAGGCTGCGGATGGGACACCTACCGTCGAACAGATCGACGGACTGGTTCGGATGGCCACACAGGTGGCCGACGAGGCAGGTATCTGACAGTGCTGACCGATCAATTCGATTCGCAAGATCTTCCCGAGAGGACACAAAAACTATGAAGGCATGGCGCGTCAACGAACTCGGCGAACCGCGAGATGTCCTCCGATTCGAGGAAACTGCCGATCTGGTTGCCGGTCCCGGGCAATTGCTGGTCAAAGTGCTTGCTGCACCGGCGAATTTCCCCGATGTCCTGCTGTGCCGCGGCGAGTACCAGATCAAACCCCCGCTTCCGTTCACCCCTGGCGTCGAACTGTGCGGTGAGGTTATCGCGATCGGGGACGGCGTAACACGCTTCGCTGTCGGAGATCGGGTGATCGGCAACCCTTCCCTTCCTGACGGAGCATTTGCCGAGATGACCATCATGGCGGAAGCCGACACGTATTCGGCGCCGGCCTCACTCGATGACGCCGAGGCGTCCGCGCTGAGCATCGGCTACCAAACGAGCTGGTTCGCTCTGCATCGGCGCACGCAGTTGTTGCCCGGTGAGACGCTGTTGGTTCACGCCGCAGCTGGTGGAGTGGGCAGCACCGCTGTCCAGCTCGGTAAGGCTGCAGGCGCCAAGGTCATCGGCGTCGTCGGTGGACCCGACAAAATCGAGTACTGCCGGCAATTGGGGGCAGATCTTGTGATCGACCGCCGCAGTGAGGACTTCGTTTCGATCGTCAACGAGTACACCAACGGTCGCGGCGCCGACGTCATCTACGATCCGGTCGGCGGCGATGCCTATGCAAAATCAACCAAATGCATTGCGTTTGAAGGTCGTATCCTGACCATCGGTTTTGCCAGTGGCACGATCCCGACTCCCGGACTCAACCACGCGTTGATCAAAAACTACTCGATCATCGGACTCCATTGGGGATTGTACAAGCGGTACAACCAGCAGGCGATTCTGGATTGCCACGACGAGCTGACCAGGATGGCTGACGCCGGTCTGATCAAACCGTTGATTTCCGAGCGTCTTTCGCTGACTGACGTATCCGAGGGTCTGGCCAAACTGGCTGAGGGCAAGAGCGTAGGAAGGATGGTGTTTGTGCCCTGATCCGCTAATTCGTTGATTCGAGTTTGCCCGCAACCTCGCTTGTCGAGGAGGCGGGCAACTTCAGTGGTGTGTCAGTCCCGGTCGTGTTCTCGTTCTTCGCGTGATCGCTGAAGGAACGGACTGGGGTTCTGGCCGCCGATCGGGCCGTGGCCAAGGACACCGTGCTCGTACGCGGACTCCGCGTGCAGTGCGACGTCGATTCCGCGGGCCTCGTCTTCGCGCGAGATACGGAAGCCGAAGGTTCGATCGATCAGCTTGCCGAGGCCGTAGGTAACACCGAAGGCATAGAGCGCGACGACGACTACACCGACAAATTGCTTGCCGAGCTGTGCCAGGCCGCCACCGTAGAAGAGTCCTTCAGGGCCGCCGGTCATGACTGCCGTAGCAAGGAGTCCGATCAGCAACGAACCGATGATGCCGCCGACGAGATGCACGCCGACCACGTCGAGGGAGTCGTCGTAGCCGAGCTTGTGCTTCCAACCCACGGCATAGGAGCAGACGATGCCGGCGATCAATCCGATGATCACTGCCCCGAACATATTGACGGTTCCGCAGGACGGCGTGATGGCGACAAGGCCGGCAACGACGCCTGACGCGGCGCCGAATGTCGTGGGATGACCGTCGCGGTTCTGCTCGACGAACAGCCAGCCCAACAGGCCGGTGCAGCCGGCGACGAGGGTGTTGAGGAAGATCTGCGCGGCCATACCGTCGGCGGCAAGAGCGGAACCGGCGTTGAAACCGAACCATCCGAACCACAGCAGGCCGACGCCGAGCAGGACGAAGGGGAGGTTGTGTGGGCGCATCGACTCCGCTTTGAAGCCCATGCGCTGACCGAGAACAAGAGCCAGGGCGAGTCCGGACGCACCGGAGACGATCTCGACGACCAAGCCACCCGCGTAGTCGAGCGCCCCCATTCGAGCCAGCCAACCGTCCGGATTCCACACCCAGTGCGCGACGGGAGCGTAGACGAGGAGAGACCAGATCGGCACGAAGATCATCCACGCGGAAAACTTTGCGCGGTCTGCGATGGCGCCACTGATCAGTGCTGCGGTGAGAATGGCGAACGTCAGTTGGAAGGTTGCGAACAGCACTTCCGGAACGTTCCCATGCACGGTCGACGGGTCGATGCCTGCCATCCCGAGGTGTTCGAGTCCGCCGATGATGCCGCCGTGATCGTCACCGAATACGAGGCTGTAGCCCACGAACAGCCAGGCCACGGTGACAAGTGCGATGGAGACGAAGCTCATCATGATCATGTTCAGTACGCCGGTCGAGCGGACCATACCGCCGTAGAACAGGGCAAGGCCTGGAGTCATCAGTAGAACGAGTGCGGTACTGACGAGCAACCAGGCGGTTGCTCCGGCGTCGATGGTGGCGGGCACAGTTTTCTCCTCCCACATGCGGACCTGTCCGCATGCTCGGCATCCACGATGAGTGCGTGTGGTTTCCACTGCGCTGCGACCATGTTGCAAACATGTTTCGTGTACGTCTGCGCGTTGCACCCGCACCGGGCGAGCTGTCGTACCGCGCCGGTAGTCTTTGCGCGTGGCCCTGTACCGGAAGTATCGACCGGCGTCCTTCGCCGAGGTGGTGGGGCAGGAACATGTCACCGCACCACTGAGCACCGCCCTCGACGCAGGGCGAATCAACCATGCCTACCTGTTCTCCGGCCCCCGTGGCTGTGGAAAGACGTCGTCGGCTCGCATTCTCGCGCGTTCGCTGAACTGCAAGGAAGGCCCGACGTCGACGCCGTGTGGGGTGTGTAACTCTTGCATCGCGCTCGGCCCTGGTGGTTCCGGCAACGTCGATGTCACCGAGCTCGACGCCGCGAGTCACGGTGGTGTCGACGACACCCGTGAGCTTCGCGACAAAGCCTTCTATGCGCCGGCCGAGTCGAACTACCGCATCTTCATCATCGACGAGGCCCACATGGTCACGGCGGCCGGCTTCAACGCGCTCCTCAAGATCGTGGAAGAGCCGCCGGAGCATCTCATCTTCGTTTTCGCGACGACGGAACCGGAAAAGGTTCTTCCGACCATTCGGTCGCGTACGCACCACTATCCGTTCCGGCTTCTTGCGCCGTCCACGATGCGCGGACTCCTCGAGAACGTGTGCGCGCAAGAGAACGTCCCCGTCGAGCCGGCTGTCTATCCGTTGGTCATCAAGGCCGGTGGCGGATCGCCGCGTGACTCCCTCAGCGTTCTCGATCAACTCCTTGCCGGAGCCGGCGACGAAGGCGTCACCTACCCGCGGGCTCTCTCACTTCTGGGTGTCACCGACGTTGCCCTCATCGACGAGGCCGTGGACGCGCTGTCCGCCAGTGACGGTGCCGCGCTTTTCGGAACAGTCGAACGCGTCATGGACGCCGGCCACGATCCCCGCAGATTTGCCCTCGACCTTCTCGAACGCCTTCGCGATCTCATCCTGATGCAGGCAGTTCCCGACGCTGCCGAAACGGGATTGGTCGACGCACCCGAAGCCGAACTGGTCACCATGCGTGAACAGATTCAGAAGGTCGGACCGGCCACGCTGACGCGTTTTGCCGAGACCGTCCACGCCGGGCTCGGTGAGATGCGCGGCGCCACTGCACCGCGTCTATTGCTCGAAGTGATGTGCGCCAGGATGCTGCTGCCCTCGGCATCGGATTCGGAATCTGCGCTGCTCCAGCGGTTGGAAAAAGTCGAAAGAGGTATCCCGGCAGGAGGTTTCGCGCCAGTTGCTGCCGGCGTCGTTGCTTCCAGTGCTGCCGCTCCGCAGGCTGTGCATGCTGCGCCGACGGCACCTCCTGAGCCGGTTGTCGAGTCCAAATTCCAGCGTCCGTCTCAGCGTAAAGCGGAACCGGAGGTCGTGCCGGCCGCGCCGGTAGTCGAGCGCGCGCCTGAACCTGCGCCTGCGCCGGTGGTCGAGGTTGCGCCCGAACCTGTGCCTGTGGTCGAACCCGAACCCGAGCCTGTTCCGGTCGCTGAGGCTGCGCCAGAACCTGAACCTGTGCCAGTGGTCGAGCCCGAACCCGCTCCGGTTCCGGATGAGGTGCCGGCCGCTGCCCCCGCTTCGGCGGGCCCGACCGTCGAGACAATGCGCGAGGCGTGGAACACGTTGCGCAACAAGGTGGGTGAACGAAACAAGGTACTGCCGGCGATGCTGTCGGCTGCGACGGTTCACGATGTGCGTGGCCAGGTATTGGTGATTGCGCATGTCACTCCGGTGCTCGGTGCGCGTGTCACGTCGCCGCACAATGCGGCGGTCATCTGTGAAGTGCTTTCCGAAATGTTCGGTGGTACTTGGCAAGTGGAGTACCAGGAGGGCGCACCGGTCGTTCCGGCCGGTTCTGGCCCGGCAGCCAAGACGGCTGAGGCTCCGGCGCGACCTGCGGCAGCGCCTCGCTTCTCGCGGCCAAGCCAGGAGCGCGCGGCCAAGGCTCCTGCGACACCGAGGCCGCAGGGCGCCGACCGCGGTTCCGACGACATTCCGCCGCCCGAGGCTCCGGATTATCCGGACGACCCTGGACCGGCGCCCGAGGTCGACTACGAAGCGACACCTGCCGCGGCAACGCCGGAAGAAGAGAAGCAGATGTTCGCGGAGGCCGCGCAACCTGCCGATCCGACAACCCGTCGCGATCCGGAGGAAGTGGCAAAGGAACTGCTCAAGGATGTCCTGGGGGCACGCAAACTCGAGTAGTGCTGCGACGGAGGTAGTTGATCAATGTCCGCTGATCAATGTCCTCAAAGCACTCACGTATTGGACACATGACCAATACGATCGATGCCGGTGATGGCTCTGCCGTCGATTCTTTGCGTCGAGGTGAGGTGAGTGTGTTGCGGATGCTGTCCGGGGTGCGCGGGAAAGCGACGACAGTGCTGGCGGCCGCGTGCGCCGCAGTCGTCTGTGCGGGAGCAGTGAGCGTCGGTGGAGCAGTGGGCGTCGGTGGAGCAGTGGGCGCAGGTATTGCAGCCGCGGAGCCGGCGCTCGATTCGACCCTCGATTCGACTCCGGCACGGTTGTCCACGAGTGGGGACGGGCAAGCGCGCATCCTCGACGATCAGGGGCGCACCGTCATCCTGCGAGGTGTCAATGTCAACGGTCTCGGTGAGTACTACCAGGAGTTCCCGGACCTCGACCCGACGATCCCTTTGACGGAAGCCGATTTTGCGGGGATCGCCGCCAAGGGCTTCAACGTGGTTCGGCTGATCATGACGTGGTCACGGATCGAGCCCCAGCGCGGGGTCTTCGACCAGGCGTACCTCGACGAGATCGCCGAAGCTGTGAACTGGGCGAAGAAGCACGATATCGGCGTCATTCTGGACATGCATCAGGATGCCTGGGGTCCTGCGGTCAACACTCCCGACGGTACTGTGTGCCCGAGTTTCATGAAGCCTGCCGTCGGCTGGGACGGTGCTCCGGCCTGGGCGACTGCGGTGACAGGCCCGGTGATGACGTGCCGGCTGGAAGATTCTCGTGAGGTGTCGGTAGCGGTTCAGACGTCGTTCGAGAATTTCTACAACGATCTGAACGGGGTTCAAGGGGAGTTCGTCAAATCCTGGGAGTTCGTGGTTCGGCGGTTCGCCACTGATCCGGCTGTCGTCGGATACGACCTGCTGAACGAACCCAATCCTGGTCTGGCTGTCGGTTTCAACGATTACGTGCGTTTGGGTCAGATGTACGACCGGTTGGTTCCGGCGATCCGAGCCGCCGAAGCATCGGTTCCGGGTGGTTTCAGCCATACCGTGTACTTCGAGCCAGGGGTCGTGTCGAGCATCCTGCCGACGCCGGGGCCGGCGACGAGTAGTGCAGATTCTTCGGGCAGTGCCGGTTCTGCGGGGTCGGCGTCGTCGGGCCCGTCCGGTTTCACGTCGGATTCCAACCTCGTCTACGCGCCGCACATTTACAACGAGTCGCTGCCGCTCGCGATGGGCACCATCGAGCAAGGCTTCGCCAACGCGCAGAAGGCAGCCGACAACTACGGGACGCCGTTCTTCTCGGGTGAATGGGGATTCTTCGGCAAGCCGGCCGACGATGCATCCAAGCTGGCCCGATATGCCGCGGCCGAGGATTCCTACCGGGTCGGTGGAACGTGGTGGCAGTGGAAGCAGGCCTGCGGCGATCCGCACAACATTCATGTGCGCGGCGAGCGTCCGGATTGCCAGGCCGGTGAATTCGGCGGTCTGTCCGATTTTCCTGCGGACGATCCGCTTCTGCCGATTCTGACCAGGGCGTATCCGCGCGCAGTTCCCGGTGAATTGACGGACATCCGGGCTGATGTGCCTAGCGGCGCACTCGAGGTCGAGGGTGTCGCGGACCGGGAGGGGGTCTCGGCAGACTTGTGGGTGCCCCAGCGCTGCGGAAGTCCGGCGGTGTCCGGAACCAACGTCGGAACTGCCGCTGTTCGCTCGGTCGACGGCGGCTACCGGGTTTCGGTACCGGTGACCGCTGCCGGTGTGTATCAAGTCGATGTGGTGTGCGCAGGCTGAAGAACAACGGATGATCGCTCTTTTGTGAACAGCAGATAGTTGCTGTCCGACGTTCAGGCGACACCCTTTGGCGCGTAGTCATGTGGGCGTCGCCCAACTCGTTCTGGGGCAGGATCGAGCAGGTAGGAGCCGGTGGTAACCGTGCCCGGTCGGCATCGTGATCGCCTCGGTCATGGAGCAGGATCGCTTCAGTCCTTCCCATATTTCTGGAACGCGTTCTAGAGTGGGAGGGCTGAGGTTTGTACCGGGCCGAGCGCTGTATCCGCGGGCTCGACCGAGGCGGACCGGTTCGACGCACACAGGGTCGACGCATACATGGAAGGAACACCTCACAGTGACCACAGAGGCATTCATTTATGAAGCCATCCGTACCCCGCGAGGCCGCGGCAAGAAGACCGGGTCGTTGCACTCGGTCAAGCCGATCTCGCTGGTCACGGGTCTGATCCAGGAACTGCGCGTGCGCTTTCCCGACCTCGACGAGGATAGGATCTCGGACCTCATCCTGGGCGTTGTCACCCCCGTCGGTGATCAGGGAATGGACATTGCCCGCGTCGCAGTCAACGATGCGGGACTGCCCGACACCGTCGGCGGCGTTCAGCTCAACCGTTTCTGCGCATCCGGTCTCGAAGCCGTGAACATGGCTGCTCAGAAGGTCCGGTCCGGCTGGGATGAGCTGGTGATCGCCGGTGGTGTCGAGTCGATGTCGCGTGTTCCGATGGGATCCGACGGTGGACCGTGGGCGCTCGACCCCGCCACCAACTACGACAACTACTTCGTCCCGCAGGGCGTCGGCGCAGACCTCATCGCCACCATCGAGGGCTTTTCGCGTGACGACGTCGACGCATACGCCGTGCGCTCGCAGGATCTCGCTGCCAAAGCATGGACCGGTGGATACTTCGCCAAGTCGGTAGTGCCGGTCAAGGACATCAACGGCATCACCATCCTCGACAACGACGAGCACATGCGTCCGGGAACAACGGCAGAGAACCTTGCCGGACTGGCTTCCGCATTCGGTGTGATCGGTGAAATCGGCGGGTTCGACGCCGTGTCGCTGCAGAAGTACCACTGGGTCGAGAAGATCAACCACGTTCACCACGGCGGCAACAGTTCGGGAATCGTCGACGGCGCTGCACTCGTTCTCGTCGGTAGCGAGCAGGCCGGCAAGGATATGGGTCTGACGCCGCGGGCTCGCGTCGTCGCCACCGCCACCAGCGGAGCCGACTCCACCATCATGCTCACCGGCCCGACACCGGCGTCGAAGAAGGTACTGGCCGCTGCCGGCCTGACCGTCGACGACATCGACCTCTTCGAGATCAACGAGGCATTCGCCTCCGTCGTCCTGAAGTTCCAGAAGGACCTGAACATCCCGGACGAAAAGCTCAACGTCAACGGTGGCGCCATCGCCATGGGTCACCCGCTCGGGGCAACCGGCGCGATGATTCTCGGCACGATGGTCGACGAGCTCGAGCGTCGTGGCGGCAAGCGCGCCCTCATCACCCTGTGCATCGGCGGCGGTATGGGCGTTGCCACCATCATCGAGCGCGTCTGACGCGGCGTCCGTCCTTCCAACGAGGCTTACCAGGAGTCAAGCAAAGTGACTGATCAGAACATCATCAACTGGGACCAGGACGCCGACGGCATCGTCGTGCTCACCATCAACGATCCCAACCAGGGCGCAAACACCATGAACGACGCGTACATCGCGTCGATGAAGGCCACCGTCGACCGTCTGGTCGCCGAGAAGGACTCCATCACCGGTGCCGTCATCACCTCCGGCAAGAAGACCTTCTTCGCGGGCGGTGACCTCAAGAACATGATCAAGGTCGGCCCCGAGCAGGCCGAGGAGATCTACAACCACAGCGTCGAGATCAAGGCAGACCTGCGTCGCCTCGAGACTCTCGGCAAGCCGGTAGTCGCCGCCATCAACGGCGCGGCACTCGGCGGCGGCCTCGAGATCGCTCTCGCGACCCACCACCGCATCGCGGCAGACGTCAAGGGCGTCAAGATCGGTCTGCCCGAGGTCACCCTCGGCCTGCTGCCCGGTGGCGGCGGCGTCGTTCGCACCGTGCGGATGCTCGGCCTGCAGAACGCGCTCATGGGCGTACTGCTCCAGGGACAGCAGCGCGGACCCGTCCAGGCCAAGGAAGTCGGGCTCATCGACGAGGTCGTCGGCTCGGTCGAGGAACTGGTTCCGGCCGCGAAGGCATGGATCAAGGCCAACCCCGAAGGCGGCGTTCAGCCGTGGGATGTCAAGGGCTACAAGATCCCCGGCGGAACCCCGTCCACTCCGGCATTCGCTGCCAACCTTCCGGCGTTCCCCGCGAACCTGCGTAAGCAGCTCAAGGGTGCTCCGATGCCGGCTCCGCGCGCCATCATGGCCGCAGCCGTCGAGGGCTCGCAGGTCGACATCGACAACGCGCTGCTCATCGAGGCTCGCTACTTCACCTCCCTGGTGACCGGTCGTGTTGCGAAGAACATGATCCAGGCGTTCTTCTTCGACCTGCAGGCCATCAACGGCGGCGGCTCACGTCCCGCCGGCATCGGTAAGACCCCGATCACCAAGGTCGGCGTTCTCGGTGCAGGCATGATGGGCGCAGGCATTGCCTACGTTTCCGCGAAGGCGGGCTTCGACGTCGTTCTCAAGGACGTCACTATCGAAGCTGCGAACAAGGGCAAGGCCTACTCCGAAGGCATTGAAGCCAAGGCGCTTTCGCGCGGCAAGACCACGCAGGAGAAGTCCGACGCGCTCCTGGCCAAGATCACCCCGACGGCTGACCCGGCAGATTTTGCCGGCGTCGACTTCGTCATCGAGGCAGTGTTCGAGAGCCAGGAACTCAAGCACAAGGTGTTCCAGGAGATCGAGGACATCGTTGCACCCAACGCACTGCTGGGTTCCAACACCTCGACGCTTCCCATCACGGGTCTTGCGACCGGTGTGAAGCGCCAGGAAGATTTCATCGGCATCCACTTCTTCTCGCCTGTCGACAAGATGCCGCTGGTGGAGATCATCCGCGGCGAGAAGACGTCCGATGAGGCGCTGGCCCGCGTATTCGACTACGTTCAGGCCATCCGCAAGACGCCGATCGTGGTCAACGACTCGCGTGGATTCTTCACCTCGCGCGTCATCGGTACCTTCATCAACGAGGCCATCGGGATGCTGGCCGAGGGCATCGAACCGGCCACCATCGAGCAGGCCGGTATGCAGGCGGGCTACCCCGCTGCGCCGCTGCAGCTTTCGGACGAGCTCAACCTCACTCTGATGCAGAAGATCCGCAAGGAAAGCGCGGATGCAGCCAAGGCGGAGGGCAAGGAACTGCCGGCAGATCCGGCAGGCGACGTCATCAACACCCTCGTCGAGGGCGGTCGCACCGGTCGTCTCGGCGGCGGCGGATTCTACGAGTACGCCGATGGCAAGCGCACCGGCCTGTGGTCCGGTCTGCGCGAAACCTTCAAGTCGGGTCCGACGGACGCGCCGCTCCAGGATCTCATCGACCGCATGCTGTTCATCGAAGCCATCGAGACCGTCAAGTGCTTCGACGAAGGTGTCCTCATGACGACCGCCGACGCCAACATCGGCTCCATCATGGGTATCGGGTACCCGGCTTGGACGGGTGGCGTCAGCCAGTTCGTCACCGGGTACGAGGGTGGCAAGGCTGGATTTGTCGCTCGCGCTGAAGAATTGGCAGCCAAGTACGGTGAGCGGTTCACGCCGCCGGCGTCGCTGAAGGGCTGATGTAGACCCACCTGAAAGAGCGAACGTACCTTTCGGCGCATCTAACGCGCTGAAAGGTACGTTCGCTCAGTTCTGGGGGCAGAAAGGAAGGCCCCTACCCCTTCCACCACGGGCGTAACGGCACATGTGCCTCGCCCTTGGGGCCGAGCTTGACAGCCAGAACCTGGTGCAGCTGAACCACATTGCGCTCGAAGCCCAGACGTGAACCGGCCATGTAGAGGCCCCACACGCGGGCGGTGCCTTCACCGACCTCCGCAACACAGGCGTCCCAGTTGTCGACGAGGTTCTGGCACCACGCCGCAAGGGTCAGTCCGTAGTGTTCGCGGATGTTTTCCTCGTGCCGCACTTCGAGTCCCACGTTCTGGATTTCGGAGATGATGCGGCCGGAACCGGTGAGCTCGCCGTCCGGGAAGACGTACCGGTCGATGAAGCCGCCGGCCTTTGCGCTGCTGCGATTGTCCGGGCGGGTGATGCAGTGGTTGAGCAGACGCCCACCCTCGCGAAGTTTGCCCTTGAGGAATTCGAAGTACGCCGGGTAGTTCCCGACGCCGATGTGTTCGGTCAGTCCAATGGAAGAGATTGCGTCGAAACCGGATTCGGCTACGTCGCGGTAGTCGGAGAAACGGACCTGGGCGAGATCGGCAAGCCCCTCGTCCTCGATGGCTTTCTGTGCCCAGTCGGCTTGTTCGCGGGAGAGGGTCACGCCGATCACCTTGACGCCGCGGCGGGCGGCGTAGCGGACCATCGAACCCCAACCGCAACCGATGTCGAGGAGGCGGTCACCTTTTTGGAGTCCGAGCTTCTCGAACACCAAACGGTACTTGTTCTCCTGGGCTTCTTCGAGTGTCTGTTCTGCGTTCTCGTAGGTGGCACAGGTGTAGGTCATCGAGGGGCCGAGGACGTACTCGTAGAACGTGTTGGAGACATCGTAGTGATGATGGATGACCTCGGCGTCCCGAGATTTGGAGTGTCGCAGTCCTTCTGCGACGCGGCGCCAGCGGGGAAGATGTTCCTGCGGCGGCGGCGCGATGGGTCGCAACAGATCCCAGCCGAGGGAGCGGGTGATGCTGGCCAGCGTCAGCGCGGACGGTCGCTTGAGGTGAAGTTCGTCGCCCATGATCCGGAGGATCTCGTACGGGTCGCCGGGATGAACACCCTCGGCTTCGAGGTCGCCGGAGATATAGGCGCGTGCCATGCCGAGATCGCCGGGAGCTGTTGCAAGATAGGTGGTTCCGCGGGTCGACTTGAGGTGAAGGCCGTAGTCGGCGTCCTCAGGTCCGGCAGAGCTGCCGTCGTAGGCGGTGAATCGAAGCGGCAGCATACCGTCGGAAAGCGTCTCGAGAATTTCTGCGATGGAGAGCTTTTCTTGGTTCTTGGAATCCTTGAACGTGGTCATTTACGTTGCACCGCCTTAGAAAATAGGTCCAATAAACGCGAATTGGGGTCGTAACGATCCTTGAGGTGCAGGTAGCGGTCACCGCCGTAGTACTGCGCCTCGAAATCTTCCTTCGAGTAATAGGAATCGGAGTAGAGGGACTTGTGTCCGTCGAAGTCGCCGACCTTGTCCTCGATCAATCTGTTTGCTGCTCCCTCGCGCTCACCGGGAACGATCGGCACCGAAGACCAGAAGCCGATGTTGACGTAGGTGCGCTTGGGTTCGAGAGGATACAGCGGCCACGGCCGTGCTGCGGAGGCTCCGGCGGGACTGGGCTCGCGAAGCCGCAACGGGCACAACCACAGCGGTTCGATCGGAATCTCCGCGAGGAACCAGGAGACAAAATCCGCAGTTCGCTCGATGGGCACCTCGACGTCCTGGACGACGCGTTCACGTGGGGGCTTTCCCTTGCGCTTTTCGAGGCGATCGCCGATGTCGTACTTGTGGTCGAGGGCGATCAGTTTCCAGTAGAAGCTGCTGCGGAGGTACTGCTTGGGCCAGAAGCGCCGGATCTTGGGGTTCTGGGCTCCGAAGGCCCGGGAGCACCAGAACCAGTCGGTGTCCCAGCGCCACAGGTAGTCCCGGATGGTGAGGCGGTCGGTCTTGGGATGTACCAGCGACGGATGCTGGATCGAACGGTAGAAGATGTTCTGCCCGGTGTAGTCGCTGACCGGCCCCTCGTCGTCGGTCTGAACGCCGAGCGTGAGGTAGCTCTCGGTATCGGTAAAGACCACGCCGTCGAGGTAGTCGACTGCGATGCCGTCGTACTCCCGATCGGTGACGATGCGGTCCATCGTCGTCTCGAGTGTCTTCAGTGAATCGAAACGCAGATGACGTAGGGCTACATACTTTTTCACCGGTTCGAGCGTGATCTTGAGCCGGGTGGAATAGCCGAGAGTGCCGTAGGAATTGGGGAAACCGAAGAACAGTTCGGCGTGTTCACCGTCAGGCGTGGCGGTGATGATCTCGCCGTTGCCGGTGAGGATGTCGATCTCCAGGACGGATTCGTGTGGCAATCCGTTTCGGAAGGACGTGGATTCGATTCCCAGCCCGGTGACGGCGCCACCGAGCGTGATGGTCTTGAGCTGAGGCACGACGAGTGGCGCCAGCCCGTACGCCAGCGTGGCGTCGACAAGATCCTCGTACGTGCACATCCCGGCGACGTCTGCCGTGCGCGCCACCGGATCAACAGCGATCACACCGGTGAGCCCGCTGACGTCGAGGCCGGGAGTCGAGGACTTGGCACGGGCACGGAACAAGTTGGAGGTTTTCTTCGCCAGTCGAACCGAACCATCGGGGGGTATCGCGTGATACGACGCGAGTAGTCGCGCAACACCTTCCCGGTGCTGCGCAAAACCGGTTTCGCGCGCGCCGTCGGAACCCGGACGTTTACCTGCCCGGATCCTGGAAAACTTCGGAACTACCCCATTGAACGAGAGAGTCACAACCTCGACGCTATCCCTAGCGGTTGCCGGGGGCCATCGGTAGGGGTCGATTTGCGGGAATTTGATCGAGTTGTTGCAAACGGTCGCGGATTTGCGGCACGGATGGTGAACCAGCTCACATGATCTGGTCGATAGTCGAGATACCGGGCCGGAACAGGCAGTATGGAACCAAGTGTCTGTGCAGCATGCAGGTAGTCAACTCGAGGAGTAGTACGGGTAATGGGTCAGGTCAACGCAATGAGTTCGACGGTCGTTCCACATGCACCGGAGCAGGTGCTCGCGGCACTCTCCGATTACGAGACGGTGCGCCCGCGCATTCTGTCCGAGCAGTACCTCGACTACAAGGTGCTCAGTGGTGGCCAGGGCAACGGAACAGTTGCGGAGTGGACCCTCAAGGCGACGGAAAAGCGTTCGCGCAACGTCAAGGCGACGGTCACGGTCGAGGGCAACGTCATCACGGAGAAGGACGCCAATTCCAGCATGGTGACCACGTGGACCGTGGCCCCCAACGGTACGGGCACCACGGTGACGACGCTGACGCAGTGGCAGGGCGCTACGGGTATCGGCGGATTCTTCGAGCGGACCTTCGCCCCTAAGGGCTTGCAGCGCATTCAGGCCACCGTGCTCGACAACCTCAAGCGTGAACTCGGCTAGTTTTACTGCCCGCTGATGATCCGGCCCAGAGTTTTCAGGGCCGGATTTTCTGCATTCCAGTAGTCGCTGTGCACTGCCAACCCCGGTGAACCTGGCGCGCTCGCGAATACCTGGGCGCCGAACGTGGGGTCGGCCGGATCGAATCCGTGTATCCCGAGTGCTCGCGGTATCAGTTGCACGGGATCCCAGAATGCTGTTGTTGCATAGACGTGTTCACCCATATCGGCTTCCGCCGTCGTATCGAGTCGCAATTCGCCGACGCGCTGCGCGTCGACGCCTGGGCTCGCGACAAAGACCAGATCGTCGACGTTCAGTGAACCTCCGTCGGTGGTGGCGGCACCGATGACGGTGCTGCCGTATGAATGCCCGATGACTACGTTGTGAGAGACAGGGCCGTCGTGGGACGCGCGTAAGCCGTCCTGGAATGCGTCCAACACGGGCGCGGCAGCGTCGGCGTAGCGGTCGAACCCTGCTTCGGTAATGGTTGGCGGAGAATCGTATCCGGACCAGAGAATGACCGAGTTGGCAGAACCGGGTGATGCCACGCGGGCCGCGTCGTACATCGCCCTGGTTCTCTGAAGGTCTCCGCCGATTCCGTCGACGGTGGTTCCGGTTCCGGGAACCAGCGTTGCGACATTGTCTGCGGTATCAGGATTTCCGAGTGCAATGGCGGTGTGTCCGTCGGGGCTCAGCGTGAGGAGGAACATGTCCGGTTGCAGCGCTGTGGCGACGCCGGCGTAAGTGCTTGGCGCTGATTCGCGCAGTGTCTCCAGATAGCGCCGATTGTAGTAGTCGCGATCCAGCGCCGGGAGTCCGTCCCGATTTCCGAGTGCCGGATTTCGGAGTGCCAGCGCGTCCTTTTCGCTGGGGGAGAGGCTGTTCCAGTAGTTACTCAGTTCTGCGGGGTTGTCTGGCAGGCTGACAGGAGCGTTGACAACGGCGACGGGAGGGCCGAGAAGCTCGGCGAGTTGGCCGTATGCGGTTGCCAATGCCTCGGCGGCAGTGTGGTCGACGCGCTCGATTGCGTCGAGGGCTTCGGAGAGTCTGATGCCAAAAGTTGCTGCAGCTTCGGCGTAGTGGTCGTTTTGCAGGATGTCTGCCAAACTTCCCGGTTGAGCAGGCGCCGGCGGAAAGACCTCGCCGTTGTCGGTGACGGTCAGGCCGTGCGCGAGAGTCGCGTCGTCGACGATCAGGCTGACAGTGCGGTAGGCCTGGCCGAGCGTATTTGCCGCTCCGGCATAACAGTCCGCCACATTTCGCACGGCAATGGATATGCGACCGGACGTGCGGAGCGTGATCGAGAGTGCGGTAGAGGCTGCCGTCGCGGCTTCGCCTTTCCAGACGTCGAATTCGCGCTCTACCGAGCGGCGGGTGGCATCGACTATGCCTTCGGCCCGCCGATCGGCATCGATCAGTTGGGAACTCGTGGTCCGCAGCGGCTCAGGTGAGAAGGCGCGGACGTCGGAGATGGTCGGACGCATCGGAACTCAGATCCTGTGGAGTACGGCAGCGAAGTCACGGTCTGCCGCGTCGAGCAGGCGCGCGGTATGGGCGGTCGCGTCGGCCAATGCCGAGATACGTCCGGACAGGTAGTGATAGGCGTCGGCGACCGGTGCGAGGGTATCGACCTCGGCAACCTCGCCGGCCTGAGCGCGCAGAACCGTCGAAAGAAGCTGCAGTGCATCGATATCTGCCTGAAGGAACGTGCCCATGCCGGAACGGTAGCGGCTACGGAGACGCTGTGATGCTCGCGAAATCGTCCTGTGGACAACCCGTTGTTATCCCCAGAAGGTCGATTAACGGGTTGTCAGATACACCTGCACGCCATCCGAGATCGCCGATGCGTATTCGGCTTGTCCGGCGGGGCTGCTCATCCGGGCGGCTTCGTCGGCGTTACGCATGTTTCCCAGTTCCACGAGAATCGACGGGCGCTGCGCCAGATTGAGTCCGGTGAGGTCTGCGCGTGGTGACAGGCCGTTCTCGCCGATGTACGTCGACGGTGTGAGTCCGGCGCCGGTCAAGGAGTCGCGCATGGTTTCGGCCAGCGTCACGGACGGTCCGGCCTGAACGGGGTTGAGGGGCGGCGCCGAGTAGCAGACGTGAAAGCCTTCGGCGCTCGCGTCGGCGCCGTCGGCGTGAATGCTGACCACGATGTCGGCGCCGGACGCGTTGGCTGCCTCGGCTCGGGCGTCGACGCAGGAGGCGACGCTCGTGTCGTCGGGACGGCTCAGCAGGACTGTGGCGCCTTCGGCTTCGAGTTCGCTCTTGACCAGACTCGTGACTTCCCAGTTGAAGGTGTGTTCGGGAAATCCGGCGTCGGTGTTGGTGCCGGTGGTCTGGCAGTTCTTGGTGCCGCCGCGGCCGGTGGGGACCTGAGTGTTGATGGTGTCGTCGTTTGCGCCGTTGTGTCCGGGATCGAGGAAGACGACTTTGCCCGCGAGTGGTTCGACGGCGGGCGCAGATGCCGGTGCCGCCGCGGGTGTGACGGCAGCGGCGCTCTCGGCGGTGCCTGTCGGGATAGTGCATCCAGCCGTGATCAAGGTAGCTGCGAGAGCTACGCCGAGCGTGAGGCTACGGCGATTAGGCAGTTTTGTGATCTCTGACGGGTTTCGGCGCACCCGCTCACGGTAGCGCGCACCGACTACGCTGGTGGGGATAACTCTGGAGAAAGGACCGCACGTGCAACCAGGTGGAGCACCCGATATGTCGGCATTGCTGGCTCAGGCTCAGCAAATGCAGCAGCAATTGATGGCTGCGCAGCAGGAAATGGCACAGGCGGAGGTGACCGGCCAGGCCGGTGGCGGACTGGTCATTGCCACGGTCAAGGGCACCGGTGAGGTGGTCGGTCTGCAGATCGATCCCAAGGTTGTAGACCCTGACGACGTCGAAACCTTGCAGGATCTTGTGATCGGCGCCATCGAAGACGCGTCGCGCAAGGCTCAGGACGTGGCAGCAGAGAAGCTCGGCCCCTTGGCCGGCGGACTCGGCGGAGGCCTTCCCGGTCTCCCCGGTTTCTAGAAAAGAGCCCGCGTGTACGAAGGTCCCGTTCAGGATCTGATCGACGAACTCGGGAAACTCCCCGGGGTCGGTCCCAAGAGTGCTCAGCGCATCGCCTTTCATCTTCTCTCGGTTGAACCGCCGGAGATCGACAGGTTGAAGAATGCGCTGCAGCGCATCCGCGACGGCGTTCAGTTCTGTACGGTGTGCGGAACTGTGTCCGATCAGGAGAAGTGCAGGATCTGCGCGGATTCTCGTCGCGACCGAACGGTGATCTGCGTCGTAGAAGAGCCGAAAGACGTTCAGGCGGTGGAGCGGACAAGGGAGTTCAAGGGGCGCTACCACGTTCTCGGTGGGGCGCTCAATCCGTTGTCCGGTGTCGGGCCCGATCAGCTCCGCATTCGGGAGTTACTGGCTCGCATCGCAAACCAAGAGGACGGCGTGGACGTGTCCGAGGTGATCATCGCGACCGACCCCAACACCGAGGGTGAGGCAACGGCAACGTATCTGGTTCGGATGATGCGCGATATTCCGGGTTTGACGGTGTCGCGCTTGGCTTCCGGACTGCCGATGGGCGGCGATCTCGAGTTCGCGGACGAGCTGACCTTGGGCAGGGCGTTGTCCGGACGCCGCGAATTGTCCAGGAACGCCTGATGACCAGCACGCGATCGGGGCGTCGTAGTTCGGAGGAGACGCGCACGCAGATCCTGGCGTCCGCAGGCAAGGCCTTCGCTACGCGTCCTTATCGAGAAATCACGCTCAAGGACATCGCCGAAGACGTCGGAGTCAGCGCGCCACTCATCATCAAGTACTTCGGTTCGAAGGAGCAGTTGTACGACGAGCTGGTCGACTTCCGGGCGGCGGCACTCGCGGTTTTCGATGCACCCAACGAGGAGCTCGGCGAGCGGATGGTGTCGCTGTTCACCAAACCGCAGGAGCCCTACAAGCCGCTGTCGGTGAGCCTGCTCTTCATGAGTGGGGTGAGCGAGGAAAGCAACCGCAAACTGCGCGAGAACTATTCGACGCAGATGATCGACGCACTGGCAGGGCGGTTGCCGGGTCCGGACGCGCGACTGCGCGCTGAATTGGCGATGTCGATGGTGGCCGGGGTTGCCGTCATGCGTCGACGGATGTTGGCCGGTCACGCGACGGGCACGCAGGCCGAGGTTGTCGCGATGTATGCGCCGTTGGTGCAGAAGCTTCTCGACGGGTGATTGTGGCCACTGCACTTGCGTGGTAAATATCCGTTCACCTAATGTAGGTGAACGGATATTTACTCCTCGGGACAGGTGGCGCAGGTTGACGACGCTCGACCGTGCACCAGCAGCCCCGCCGGTTGTAGAGCGCTCCCGTTTTCTGTTTCCCATTGTTTCCGCAGCCGCTGTGTTTCAGGCCGTGCTGCAAACCGTCATAGTTCCGCTGCTTCCCGAACTCCCGCACTTCACCGGGGCGAGTCGCACCGCGGTGTCCTGGCTTGTCACGGTGACACTTCTGGTCGGCGCCGTCGTCACGCCCATTTTCGGGCGCCTGGCCGACATGTTCGGCAAGAAGAAAATGCTGTTGGTCGCATTCTTCTTGATGACGCTCGGATCCTTGCTGTGCGCGGTGTCGTCGAACATCTCCGTGCTCATTTTCGCGCGGGCTCTCCAAGGTGCAGGCGCCGCTGTCATCCCCATCGGAATTTCTCTGCTCCGCGACGAACTACCGCGGAACAAGGTCAACGGTGCTGTCGCCATGATGAGTTCGACGCTCGGAGTTGGTACTGCCCTGGGCATTCCGTTCTCGGCGATGATCGCTCAATACTCGAACTGGCATGTGCTGTTCTGGATCACCACGGCAATCGGGTTGTCGGTCACGCTTGCCGCCGTGTTGTTCATCCGCGAATCGGAAGCCAGTCCGACGGGCCGCTTCGACGGGGTCGGTGCGGTAGGACTCAGCGCCGCGCTCGTTCTGCTGCTTGTCCCGATGACACAGGGCAGCAGTTGGGGATGGGCGAGCGGTTCGGTGATCTCGATGCTGTCGGCGTCGGCAGTTCTCTTCACGCTCTGGGTATTTCAGCAACGGAGCAACGTCAATCCTCTGGTGGATGTTCGGGCCCTGGTCAAGCGCGCGGTGCTGATCCCGCACATCGCAGCGCTTCTTGTCGGCTTCGCGTTCTTCGGCAACACGCTGATCACGACTCAACTGTTGCAAGGCACACAGGGGCCCGGGGCCGGATACGGCTTGACCATCATCTCCGCGGCGCTGTGCCAGATTCCCGCCAGCGTCGCGATGGTTCTGTTCTCGCCGGTCGCGGTGCGCATCACGGACCGATTCGGTTCGCGTACAGCGATGTTGACCGGTGCGGCATTTCTTGCCGGCGGTTACGCAATTCATGCTGTTGCGGGTAAACCCCTGTGGGGAGTGGTTGTCGCACTGTTCATTACGGCTATCGGAACCGCGATTGTCTACAGCACTCTCTCGCTGCTCATTCTCGTAGCGGTGCCGCGTCAGCGCCTTGCGGCGGCAAACGGGGTCAACTCGTTGTTGCGTACCTCCGGCAGCACTCTCTGCAGTGCGACGGTGGCAACCATCCTGGCTGCTTTTGTTGTCGCCGGCAGTGAACATTCGACGTCGTGGGCAGGTTTCGCCGTCGCCTATCTGGTGTGCGCTGCGTGCGCGGTGGTGGTCTTCGGAGTGTCGTTCTTGCTCCCGCAAGGCCGCACCTCGATCGACATCGAGCTGCCGGAACTCAAGATTTAGGCGGGATTCGGAAGCCGGAGAGGAATAGCGTGATCATGAGATCGGCAAACTCCTCGGTGGTGTACTTCTGGCGGTCCGGCCAATGGTTTGTCGACCACAAGGTGTCGCGTACCGACCGATAGAAGATCTCGGGAGCGATGTCCTTGCGGAAAATCCCCTGTTCGACGCCTTCCGCAATGGCCTTGAGCCAATGCTCGCGGACTTCACGTGACGGGCCGTCGACGGACTGTAGGAGATCGTTGTCGCGAAGGTACGTCCGTTCGTTCTGGTAGATCGCGGTTGGGTGCGGGTGAAGTTCGATCACGATCAACGTCTCCCGGATGAGGCCGCGCAGTACGTCCTCGGGCCCGTCGGCAGAGCGCTCGACCTGGTTGAACCGCTCCTGAATATCCGTCATGAAGACGCGGAGCAGTTCCGCGACAATCGCGTTCTTGGACTTGAAGTAGTGGTACAGGCTGCCGGAGAACACGCCGGCTGATTCGCCGATGTCGCGGACCGTCGTGGATGCGACGCCTTTCTTCGCGAACAGTTCGGCCGAGCTTTCCAAGATTGTGTCTCGACGATCGGGTGTGGCTGCCACATGCTCTCCGCTGCTGATCTGTCCCGTTTCGGGCAGGTGTTCTCTTTCGGTCAATCCTGCCTGACGGCCTGAGTTCGAACCCGATCAGGTGTGATCCGGCGCCGTATTTCAACTTTCCGGCTCCTATGCTAACTTCAGGATCAAGCGCTTGATCAACTCTAACCCTACTGGAGGTTTCAGTGCAGAGCTTGGAGGCACAGTTCCCGCAATTCATCGGGACGGAGGCCGAACCGCCGCGCGTCGCGCGTTACGCCGTCAACGAGGCGATGATTCGCAACTGGGTGGAAGCACACGAGGACAACAACCCGGTCTACGTTGACGTAGACGCGGCGCGCGCGAGCGGCAGACGCGACGTCATCTGCCCGCCCGCGATGATCTCGACCTGGGTGATGGCCGGGTATCGGCGCTATCGCGAGGTTCAGCAGCTCCGAGCCGACGGCGTCACCGAGGACTTTTCCTACTCACGACTCCTCTCGCTGCTCGACGAGGCCGGCTACACCTCGGTTGTTGCGACCAACGTGGAGCAGGAGTACTTCGCGGAACTGAATCCGGGCGATCACGTGACCGCTCACTTCACGATCGAGTCCATTTCACCGTTCAAGCAGACCGGCCTAGGACACGGCTGTTTCATCACGTTGTTCAAGAACTACGTCGACGGCAACGGCAAGACCTTGGTGGAAGAGCGATTTCGGATATTGAGGTTCAACCCCGACACGCAGGAGGTGCCCGCATGAGCGCGGCTGAAACATCGACCAACGCCGAAACATCGACCAATGCAGTACCGGTTCCCCGGACCTCGGTGCCAGGACTTACCGTCACCGGCGACAACGACTTCTTCTTCGAGGCAGCCAAGGAAGGCCGCCTCGAGATTCAGCGTTGTGCCGACTGCAAGACGCTACGCCACCCACCTGCGCCCGCCTGCCCGTCGTGCCGCTCGTTCAGTTGGGACACAGTCGAATCCACGCGTCGCTGCACCCTGCACAGTTTCACGGTTATTCACCACCCCCAGGACCCCGCGTTCGAGTACCCGCTGGCCGTCGGCCTGGTAGATCTGGAAGAAGGTACCCGTCTGGTTGCGGATATCGCCGGAATCGACCACGACGACTTGGCATTCGGTATGGAACTCGAAGTCGGCTTCTCCGAGCACGCTCACGGTGAGATCCTGCCGCAGCTTCGTCGCCGCGGGGAGGCGTAGACATGACCTTCCCCCAAGTAGAAGTGGGCTCGAATCTTCCCGCGCTCGAACTGCCGCTGGACCGGACACTCATTGTCGCTGCGGCAGTCTCGTCGCAGGATTTCGAGGACGTGCACCACGATCCGGGCAAGGCCCAGGAACGTGGCACCCCGGACATCTTCATGAGTATCAACTCCACGAACGGGTTCATCGACCGGTACATCACCGATTGGTCCGGCCCGAGCTCGAGAATCGTCAAAACATCACTGAGGCTGGGTGTTCCCAACTTTCCCGGTGACACGATGACCTTCACCGGCGAGGTAGTCGAGAAAGACGGCTCGGCCGTCACGGTCGCCGTGGTCGGGCGCAACGAACGAGGAACACACGTCAGTGCCAAGGTGACCGTGGCACCGGTAGAAGGAGTGTCGGCATGAGTCGAGGATTTTCCGGAGCAGCAGCAATCGCCGGCATCGGCGCCACGGAGTTCTCCAAGAATTCCGGGCGCAGTGAATGGCAGTTGGCGTGCGAATCGGTGATGGCGGCGCTCGACGACGCTCAGATCGAGGCGGAGGAGGTGAACGGTTTTGCCCTGTTCACCATGGAGAACAACCCCGAGATCGCCGTTGCACGTGCGCTCGGCATCCCCGAACTGACCTTCTTCAGCCGGATTCCCCACGGCGGCGGCGGTGCCTGCGCACCCGTTCAGCAGGCGGCGCTTGCCGTCTCCAGTGGTGTTGCCGACGTTGTGGTCGTCTACCGCGCCTTCAACGAACGGTCGGGCCACCGATTCGGCGCCGGCCCACCACCTTTTGCGTACAACCAGTCGACGGATCAGGAATACCGGAACTGGATCAACCCGTACGGATTGCTGACTCCCGCTCAGCAGGAAGCGTTCCTGGCCAAGCTGTACATGCACAAGTACGGTGCAACCAGTGCGGATTTCGGGCAGATCTCGGTTCTCTCACGCAAGCACGCTGCCAACAACCCCAAAGCCTGGTTCTACGAGCGTCCCATCACCATCGAGGATCATCAGAACTCGCGCATGATCGCCGATCCGATCCGTCTGCTGGACTGCTGTCAGGAGAGCGACGGCGGGCAGGCGTTGGTCATCGTCAGTGCGGAGCGGGCCCGCGATCTGCCGCACAAGCCGGCCATCATCACCGGAGCAGCACAAGGTGTTGGTCCACAACAGATTTCGATGAGCAGTTACTACCGTGACGACATCGACAGCATGCCAGAGGTCGAACTGGTCGCTCGTCAGTTGTGGAACCAGGCCGGTATCGGCCCCGACGACATCGACGCCGCGATTCTCTACGACGCCTTCACTCCGATGGTGCTGCTGCAACTCGAGGAGTACGGCTTCTGTGGACGCGGCGAGGCCAAGGATTTCATCGCGGACGGCAATCTCGAACTGGGCGGGCGACTCCCGATCAACACCCACGGCGGCCAGCTCGGCGAGGGATACATCCACGGGGTCAACGGCATTGCCGAAGGCGTTCGCCTGATCCGGGGAACCTCCACGAACCAACCGACGAAAACTCTGGACAACGTACTCGTGACCGGCGGTTCGCCCGTTCCGCACAGTGCGCTCGTCCTCTCTGCGGATCGCTGAATCCGCAGACCACTTTACGAAAGCAGGAACACATGAGTGAGCGGATCACCTACGCGCGGGCTACCCACGGTGAAGAGGAAATTCAGGCAGTAGTCGACGTCTTGCGAAGCGGCCACCAGGGCTTGCGCATCGGCAAGAACGTCTTCGAGATGGAAGAACGCATTGCAGCCCTGGCGGGCAAGAAGTTCGGCGTAATGTGCAACTCGGGCTCGTCGGGTCTGTACTTGGCGGTCGAACTGCTCGGACTCCCCGCCGGTAGCGAGGTCATCACATCACCGTTGACGTTTTCCACCGACATCGCCCCGATCGTGCGAGCCGGCCTCGTGCCGGTGTTCGTGGACGTCGAACCCAACACGTTCAACGTCGACGTCACCAAGATCGAGGCCATGGTCACCGAGAAGACCGGCGCCATCCTGATCCCGAACCTCGCCGGCAACTGCCCGGACTGGGACGTCATTCGCGATATTGCAGACCGCCATGGACTCAAGGTGATCGAAGATTCGTGTGACGCGATCGGTGCCACACTCCGCGGCACTCCGACGGGCTCGCGCGCGGACATCGTCGTCACCAGTTTTTCGATGGCGCACATCATCACGTGCGCGGGAACCGGCGGGATGGTGTGCGTCGACGACGAATCCAGCCGCGACAAGGCGCTGCTGCTCCGCCGCTGGGGCCGTCGTAGCGAGCCGAACCTGTTCGGCAGCAACAAGTCCGGCCGAGTCTTCCGCGAAGAACTCGACGGAGTCGACTACGACAACGATTTCATCTTCGAGCTCATGTCATGGAACTTCGAGCCCTCCGAGCTCGGCGCTGCCTACGGCGTCGTGCAGCTGGACAAGCTGGAAGACAACTACAAGACACGTAAGGCCACGTTTGCGGCCTTCACCGCGGCATACGGTGCGCACCCCGAATTCTTCACAACACCAGTGGAACTCGACGGTCTCGATACCGCGTGGCTGTGCTACCCGGTGATGATCAACGAAGACGCACCCTTCACCCGCAGCGACATGCAGGAAGCCATCGAGGCTGACGGCATCGACACGCGAACCGTGTGGAGCGGCAACGTCACTCGTCACCCGATGATGAACAACATCGAGTACCGCCAGCCGGCCGAAGGGTTGCCGGAAGCCGACGCGGTTTTCGCCCGTGGCATGACGCTCGGCATGAGTCATGGCCTGCGCGACGACGAAGTTGCTCGGATTGCGGAGAGCATCAACCGATTTGCCTCGAAGTGGAAGTAGCATGACAAGGCGCTTCAAGGGACGCCGAGCGCTTGTCACCGGTTCCAGCCGCGGAATCGGTGCGGGCGTTGCAGAGAGGCTGGCAGCAGAGGGCGCAGACGTCGCTCTCGTGGCCCGGACGCTCGGTGCACACGAAACCCTGCCGGGCAGCCTCGAGGAGACGGCCGCTCGAATTGCGAAGTACGGAAACAAAGTCGAGATCATTGTTGCCGACCTGACGGACGAGCAGCAGCGCGACACCGTTGTGCCGTCGGCAGTCGAGAAGCTCGGCGGGACGATCGACATCCTGGTGAACAACGCGGCAGCGGCGATCTATCAGCCGCTGTCGGATTACCCACTGCGGCGGCGACGTCTGATGTTCGAGGCAAATGTCCATGCACCGCTCGATCTGATGCAAGCCGTGGTGCCGGGGATGGTGGCAAACGGATACGGCTGGATCGTGAACGTGTCCAGCGGCACCGTCAAACCGTGGCAGGGCCCGCCGTTCACGTGGGTCGAACCGGGAACTGCCATGACCGTGTACGGCGCCTCCAAAGCAGCGCTCAACAGGATCAGCAATGGCATGGGCGTGGAGCTTTACGGCCAGGGGGTGCGCGTCAACACGGTTCAACCGCGGGCAGCGGTGCTCAGTGAGGGTGCAAGAGTCCTGGTCGGTGAGACAATCCGGCCGGATCAAGTGGAATCTATGGAACAAATGGTGGAAGCGGTCACCGCGCTGTGTGATTGCGACACCGAGTTCACTGCTCGCTCGTGCGTCAGCTTGAACCTGATCGACGAGTGGGCCCTGACCGTACGTGGTCTGGACGGCACAGCATTACCGGAGACAGCAGCACCGGAGACAGCAGCATTACCGGAAACAGCAGTACTACGAACCGAGGAGTTGGCATGAAGCCCGTCATCGTGGACGCAGCACGAACGCCGTTCGGTAAGCGTGAGGGTTGGCTGTCCGGAGTCCACGCGGCCGAACTGTTGGGATATGCGCAGTCCGGTGTGCTGGACCGGGTGGGAGTAGACCCGAATGCAGTCGATCAGGTCATCGGCGGCTGCGTCACGCCGCTCGGCGAACAGTTCGGCAATATCGTGCGGACATCCTGGATGCATGCCGGCCTTCCCTTGAAGGCAGGTTGCACCACGATCGACGCTCAGTGCGGAACAGCGCAACAGTCGGTGCAGTTGCTGGCTGGTCAGATTGCCATCGGCGCCGTCGACGTGGGCGTTGCCTGCGGTGTGGAACTGATGTCGCGGGCACCGCTCACCTACAAGGTGGGTACCGGCCTCGGAACGCCGCGGCCGGAGTCGTGGTCACTCGATACCGTCGATCAGTACACCGCAGCAGACCGCATTGCTGTCAAACGTGGTTTCAGCCGCGAGGATCTTGACGCCTTCGGGTTGCGCTCGCAGCAGCGGGCCGCAGCAGCGTGGGAGGCCGGCCGATTCGACTCGCACATCATCGACGTGTCGACTCCGGACTCGGATGTCGTGGTTCACCGGGATCAGGGACTTCGTGAGTCGAGCCTGGAAGGTCTGGCGAAACTGCGCACCGTTCAAGAAGGTGGACTACACACCGCTGGAACGTCTTCGCAGGTCTCGGACGGTGCGAGTGCGGCACTGCTGATGTCGGCAACTCGCGCAGCGGCTCTGGGCGTGCGTCCGCGGGCGCGGATTCTGGCGCAGTGCGTTATCGGCGGCGACACCGAGTTCATGCTCGACGGTCCCGTGGACGCAGCGTCCATCGTGTTGGAACGCACAGGTCTGACGATCGCCGATATCGATCTCTTCGAGGTCAACGAAGCGTTTGCCTCCGTGCCCATGTCCTTTGCACAAGTACACGGCGTCGACCCCGACCTGCTGAACGTCAACGGTGGGGCCATTGCGCTCGGTCACCCGGCCGGGGCAACCGGTATTCGTCTGCTGGCCAATGCGATCGACGAATTGGAACGACGCGACAAGTCCCTCGCTCTCATCGCGATCTGCGCGTCCGCCGCAACCACCTGCCTGATTCTCGAACGTATCTGACGCCCAAGTAGAAACCGAAGATTGAGGAACCCGTCATGGCACTGTCCCTGCTCGAAGACCACCGTGATCTCGCCGAAGCGGTAGCCGCGTTTGCGGCCCGCAACAGCGGAATCTCCGATACCCGAGCCAATTTCGCGCGCTATGCCGCCGGTGAACAGCCGGATTCCTGGAAGGCATTGGTCAGCCAGGGTTTGCATGCGGTGCATCTGCCGGAGGAATACGGCGGCGACGGCGCCGGGCTCGCAGAACTTGCGGTGGTAGTCGAGCAATTGGGAATGGCGCTCTATCCCGGGTCGTATGTTCCGACTGTCGTCGCAGGCGGAATCCTGGCAACCGGTTCCGGTAGCGCGGCGGCAGCGATGCTGGGCGAGTTGGGAAATGGAGCCACCGGTGCCGTCTGCGGCGGTTCGCTGGTTGCGGAGCGCTCGGCCGCCGGGTGGACTGTCAGTGGTACAGCCGACCCTGCCCTCGGTCTGCCAGGGGCAGATGTTGTTCTCGTACAGGCTCGTAGCAGCGAAGGTCCACTGTGGTTCCGGCTTGCGCCGGCAGCTACCGCGGCAGTCGCGGTCGAAGACGGAATCGACCTGACACGCTCCGTCGGCACGTTGACACTGACCGAGCATCAGGTCGCGGACGCCGAGATCGTGGAATCTCTGGTGCCGCATCGGGTCGAGCTGATCGTCAATACCGTGTACGCCGCGGAGGCAAGTGGACTGGCCGCGTGGGCGCTGCGCACAGCAGTCGAGTACGTCAAGACTCGTGTTCAGTTCGGTAGCCCGGTCGGTAGCTTCCAGGCGGTGCAGCACAAAGCGGCCATGATGCTCGTGCGCTCCGAAATTGCCTGTGCAGCAGCGTGGGACGCAGCGCGGTCCGAAGACCACGACGTAGACCAGCAGAAACTAGTTTCCGCCCAGGCTGCGCTGGCAGCATTGCCGATCGGGATCGAGAACGCGCTCGAATGTGTCACGTTGCTCGGCGGCGTCGGCTTCACGTGGGAGCACGACGCGCATCTGTACTGGCGTCGCGCGCTCAGCATCGCGGCTGTGGTCGGAGCTGAGGAGAGGTGGGCACACACACTGGGTGAGCGCTCGGCTGACTCGGTTCGCGACTTCTCGTTCGTCGATCCCGACATGCTGCCGGAATTGCGGGCGGAAGTACGTCGGGTATTTGCCTACGTCGAACTGCTGCCGGACGACGGAACCACCGACGCGAGTTGGGCTCCGGCCAAGGGAAGTGCCAGGCGTGCTCGTTTTGCCGAGGCAAAACTGGTTGCCCCGCATTACCGCGAGCCCTACGGTTTGGGCGCAGGTCCCCAGGAACAGGCAGTTATCGCCCACGAGTTCGCCACGCGTGGATGGGCGCAACCGTCCACAGTGATCGGCGAGTGGGTGCTTCCGACGATTCTCGAGCACGGCAACGCCGAGCAGCAGGACAGGTTCGTCGATCCGACTCTGCGAGCAGACATCATCTGGTGCCAACTCTTCAGCGAGCCCGGAGCCGGCTCCGACCTGGCCGGACTGAGCACCAAGGCACGCAAGGTCGACGGCGGCTGGGTCATTTCAGGGCAGAAGGTATGGAACTCGGGTGCGCACGAGGCGGATTGGGGCGTCTGCCTCGCTCGCACCGACGCGGATGCTCCGAAACACCGCGGGTTGTCGTACTTCCTGGTCGACATGACATCGGCGGGCATAGACGTTCGGCCGCTCAAGCAGTCAACGGGTAAGTCGGAGTTCAACGAGGTGTTCCTGGACGACGTGTTCGTCCCGGACGAGTGCCTGGTTGCCGAACCGGGACAGGGCTGGAAGCTTGCAGCGACCACACTGTCCAACGAACGTCTGAGCATGGGTTCCCATCTGCATCACGGTTCGAGTGATCAGTTCCGCCAGGTTATCGCCGATGGCAGTCACGACTGCTCACGCGAGGATGCCGTGGAAGGGCTGGGACGCAGTATTTCTCGCGAACTGGCACTCTCCGCCATGAACCTGCGCGGTGTTTCTGCCCGGCTGGCCGGTCAAGAACCCGGCGCCGAGATCAGCGTCTCCAAGGTGTACAACGCACTGGCCCAGCGCGAGGGGTCGCGAGATCTGCTCCGTCTGTTGGGACCACGTGCGGCAGTGGTCGATCCCCGTGCCAATTACGGCATCGACCACATCGGTCTGCCATCGATTCTGTTCGGCGGCGGAACCGTCGAAATTCAACTCAACGTCATCGCGCAGCGCGTTCTCGGCCTGCCGCGCTCTTAGCTTCCTTCTCGAGGAGTTTCACCATGTACCTGGATTTGTCAGAGGAGTCGAAGACTCTGCGCAAGGAATTGCGCACGTACTTCGCGGAAATCATCAACGACGAGGATCGCCGCGCGCTGGTCGATCAGACCGAGGGTGGTCCCGTCTTCGATCGCATCCTGCGCCAGATGGGCAAGGACGGCTGGTTGGGCTTGGGGTGGCCGGAGGAATTCGGCGGCCGGGGTGAGAACCCCGAAGCTCTGTACGTGTTCTACGACGAGGTGATTCGCGCCAATGCGCCGCTGTCACTGGTCACGCTGAACACCGTTGGTCCCGCGCTGATCAAGCACGGAACGCAGGCGCAGAAGGACTTCTTCCTGCGTCCGATTCTGGCCGGCGAGTTGATCTTTGCCATCGGCTACACGGAGCCCAACGCCGGTACCGACCTCGCTGCTCTCGAAACGCGAGCTCGCATCGAGGGCGACGAGCTTGTCATCAACGGCAACAAGATCTTCACGAGCGCCGGCGTATTTGCCGACTGGGTCTGGCTGGCCGTGCGCACCGATCCGGATGCGCCGACGCATCAGGGCATTTCGGTGGTACTGGTACCGACAAGCGCACCCGGATTCTCCGTGACCGAAATTCATACCGTCGGCGGAATCAGCACCTCGGCAACCTATTACGAAGATGTGCGGGTACCGCTCACCAACGTTGTCGGTGAACTCAATCAGGGTTGGAAACTCATCACCAATCAGCTCAACCACGAGCGGGTTGCCTTGGCCGCTCGCGGCGGTATCGCCAACGAGCTCTTTGCCGAGGTGGTCGAGTGGGCAAAGGCAGAACCCGCCGGTGACGGCCACGTCTACGACATCCCGTGGGTTCGCGAAAAGCTTGCAGAGGTCTACGCACTGCTCAGTGCAGCCGACCTGATGAACCTGCGACTGGTTGCCGACGTTGCCGCGAACACTCTGGGCGGCGGCGATTCCGCTGCCGCCAAGATCTTCGGCACCGAAGCCGTCGTGAACACGTACGGAATGCTGCAGGAAGTTCTCGGCGCCAAGGGATTGCTGCGTCCCGGAACGCCAGGTGCGGTGCTCGAAGGCCGCGTCGAGAACCTGGGCCGACGCGCTCAGAACAACACTTTCGGTGGTGGCACCAACGAAGTCATGCGTGAAATTGTCGCAGCCAAGTGCCTGGGTATGGCGCTAGCTGCCCGCCGCCGGCCCGCTGCACAGAACGAAAAGAGCTGACATGGAATTCGAATTCGACGACAACCTGTCCGCAGTGCGGGATCTGAGTGAATCGATCTTCGCTGCAAAATCCGGGGTCGACCGCCTGCGTGAGGTCGAGAGCACCGGCGGTTTCGACGCAGACCTGTGGAAGCTGCTGGCCGACTCCGATGTCCTCGGAATCGCCCTCCCCGAAGAGGTGGGTGGAGCAGGTCTCGGAATGCTCGGGCTCGCTGCCGTTCTCGAGCAGCAGGGCCGACGCGTCGCGCAGGTGCCGTTGTGGTCGGTCGTCGCGACAGCGGCGCTGCCGATTGCCGAGTTCGGCAGCTCCGAGCAGAAAGCGTCGTGGCTTCCCGGCCTGCTTGACGGTTCCGCAATTGTCGCGGGCGCGTTCGACATCGGTCACGGAACCAACCTGCCCGTGCGGGCCGAGGCAACGGGTGACGGATGGACTCTGAGCGGAACCGTCGATTCGGTATCTGCTGCTGATGTTGCCGACGCACTGGTTGTTCCGGTGGCCATGCCGGACGGCGGAACGAACGTGATGATCGTCCCGACCGATCGACTCGTGCGCACCACCCTGAATGTGACGAACCGTGAAAGTAACAGCGCGGTGCGGTTCGACGGCGCTACCGTCAGTGCCGGGGACGTTCTGCCCGGCGACGGCACTGCCATTTACGAGTGGACTCTGCGCCGAGCACGGGTTGCGCTGGCAGCCTTGGCTGTTGGTGTGTGCGAAGAAGCGCTGGCCATGACAGCGAAGTATGTATCGGAGCGCATCCAGTTCGGTCGACCTATCTCCACCAACCAGGCAGTCTCCGTCCGGGCCGCCGACGCGTATCTCGACACGGAGAGCATCCGGCTGACCACGCACCGTGCGGCCTGGCTGATGGACACCGGAGAAGAGAGCGAAGCTGAAGCCGCTGCGCTGGTAGCCAAGTGGTGGACATCGCGCGGCGGACTCCGGGTCGTTCAGGCAACTCAGCATCTGCACGGCGGAATCGGCGCAGATGTCGACTACCCGATCCATCGCTACTTCCTGTGGGGGCGTCAGATCGCCTTCTCTCTGGGGAGCGCAGGCACGATCGGGATGGAACTGGGCAATGTCCTGGAGAAGGGTGCTTCGATCGGCGCACCTGTATGAGCATGCGGGAGAACCTGGTGGTGCGCGTACTGCGCGCACCACAGGGACTTCCACAGGCAGAAGACTTTTCGGTCGAGAAGGCTTCGGTTCGGCAGCCGCGAGACGGTGAAGTGTTGTTCCGGGCTTGCTACCTGGCTATCGACCCCAGCGCCCGTCGGCGGCTACCCGCCGCCGACGGGCGGCCTGGTCCACTCGGTGCGGTGGCCGGGATCGGTGACATCGTGCTGGCAGGCGTGAGTCCGCCCCAGGCCGGTCTCGACGGTGCGTTGGTGGGTGAGGTTGTCACATCGCGGCACCCGGGTTTTGCGCCGGGCGACGTGGTCCGTGGCGGAAATACGTGGCAGATTTTTCACACGGTTCGAGGCGAGTTCCTTGACTTGCTGGAGCCGCGTCCCGGATTTCGATTGGAAGCGGAACTGGGCGTACTCGGTAGGCCGGGATTTGTGGCGTACTGCGGACTGCAATTCGCGTCGACGCTCGAAGCCGGTATGACGGTGGTGATCTCGGCCGCCGGTGGCGCAGTCGGGATGGTGGCCGGACAACTGGCTGCGCTGGCCGGCGCCCGCGTCGTCGGAATAGCAAGTGGTGACAAGGTCGCCTATGTCGTGAACGAACTCGGATTTGCGGAGTGCATCGATCGCACGAACGAGACGATCGCGGCGGGACTGGCGAGGACCTGTCCGGATGGCGTCGACCTGTACTTCGACAACGTCGGCGGTGAGACGCTGGCCGCAGTGTTCGAGCAGCTCAACAACTTCGGGCAGGTTGTCGTGTGCGGCATGGCAAGTGAGTACAACGGTGCCGAAGCCGACTTCGGCCCACCACTGCGCCCGGTTCTTCGTAAACGGCTGAAAATTCAAGGCTTTGTGGTGTATGACCATTACGAGCATTATCCGCGCTACCGCGAGTGGGCAATCGAACAACTCGACGCACAGCGGTTGCATTATCGCGAGGACGTCGTGGACGGGTTGGCGAATGCCCCACAGGCATTGGCAAATGTTCTGACAGGCCGCAGCCGTGGCCGTCAACTTGTACAACTTGGTCCGGCGCCACACATTCTGCGGTAGCGGCACGTCAAGGAACTCAGCCCGACACGGTGGTCGGGGAAATGGAAGGTGTATCGCATGACAAATGACAGCACCACGTCCACAGGCCTCGCGGTTGTCACGGGAGCCAGCCGAGGAATCGGCCGGGCGATCGCGAGACGCATTGCAGCAGAGGGAATACCCGTTGCAGCGGTCTCGCGCACATTGCGGGCTGGTGACGGAAGCCTCCAGGGATCGCTCGAGGAAACCGTCGAATTGATCACGGCGGCAGGCGGAACGGCACAGAGCTTTGCAGTCGATCTGGGAGATTCCGAACTTGATCGCGCCGCTCTGATCGCTCGGATCGAGGACAGTTTCGGACGGCCGGTGAGCATCCTCGTCAACAACGTGGCGGCGTCTCGGCGGTACGAGACACTTTTTGCGGACATGCCGCGAGAGTGGTTCTACGACTCCGTCGAAACGAACGTGTGGAACACCTGGGACCTGATGAAGGCGGTCATCCCGAGCATGCGCGCGAACGGCGCGGGTTGGATCGTCAACATCTCGTCCCGGCAGGCCGGGCCACGCGTCGGGCCGCCTTTTGCGCCGCATCCGCTGGCCGGTTCGGTGTTGTACGGCGGAACGAAGGCGATGCTCGACCGCATCAGCACGGGATCCGCGATGGAGCTGTACGGCGACAATATCGCCGTGAATTCCCTTGCCCCCAACCGTGGCGTCGCAACCGAGCACGCTGCCGCGGCGGTTCCGGGATGGCCGTCCGAACCCGAGGACACGATGGCCGAAGCGGCACTGCTGCTCTGTACGGCCGATCCGTCCGAGGTGACCGGCCGAGTGGCGTTCAGCCTGCCGCTGCTCAAGGAATTCGGACGCTCGGTTCGCGCACTCGACGGGAGCGGACTGCTCGACGGTTGGCAGCCGGATGATCTCGACGCGGACGGTTTCCCGGGGCACTACCTCACCTTCAACCCACCGGCCGCCGTGCCGGCTGAACTGCTGAAGTAAGGAGCTTGACGTGGACACGTACGCAGAAATCATTCGAAGGCGCGCCGAGGACGACAAGATTGGTCTTCGGTACGAGGACAATTCGTGGTCGTGGCGCGAGGTAGTACAGGAAAGTGCCGATCGCGCAGCGGCATTGACGTCTCTGGTACCGCGGCCGAACGACCGCCAGATTCATGTTGGCGTCCTGCTGGAGAATGTTCCGGACTTCGTATTCTGGCTCGGTGCCGGACCATTGGCGGGTGCGGCCGTAGTCGGTATCAACGCCAGTCGAAGTGGCGCGGAGCTGGCACACGACATCAGGCACGGCGACGTGGACATCGTCATCACCGAGAATGCCTTGGCGCATCTTGTCGACGGTACGGGCCACGGTCTGCCGCCCGAGCGCATCCTGAACATCGACAGCCCAGACTATGCCGAGTTCCTGGCACCGTTCCGCGGAGCAGCACTGCCGGAGACTGTGCCGGCACCGGAAGAAAAAGCGTTGCTGCTCTTCAGTTCCGGTTCGACCGGAGCACCGAAGGCCGTGATCGTCGGGCAGGGTCGGTTGGCGCGGTTGACCGCAGCCATGGTCGATCGGGTGTCGATGCGGCGAGATTCGGTGACGTACCTGTGCATGCCGCTCTTCCACGGCAACGCGGTGATGCTCAACCTGGCTCCGGCGATGTGCGTCGGCGCGACGGTTGCCCTGACGAGGAAGTTCTCAGCCAGTAAGTTCGGTCCGGACATTCATCGCTACGGTGTCACGTACGTCAACTATGTCGGCCGGGCGCTGTCGTACACGTTGAGCAGCCCCGAGGATTCGCGGGATGCGCACAGCACACTGGAGTTGGCCTTCGGGACCGAGGCCTCGGAAACCGACGTCCGGAAATTCTCCGAGCGGTACGGGTGCACGGTGATGGAGGGCTACGGGCTCAGTGAAGGGGTGTTCCGGATCGGTCGCACACCGCAGACACCGCGGGATTCTCTGGGCATTCCGCAGAACGGTCTCGACATCCGGGTTCTCGACGAGGAGACCGGCATCGAATGCCCGCCTGCGGAATTCGACAGAGACGGTCGCCTGATCAATACCGAGGCCATCGGTGAGATGGTGGCGATCGGCCTGGCCCACACGTTCGAGGGGTACTACAAGAACCCCGGGGCGATGGCTGATCGTGTGAAGGGCGCCGATTTCTGGTCCGGCGACCTGGCCTACCGCGATGCGGACGGCTACTTCTACTTTGCCGGACGGTCTTCCGACTGGTTGCGCGTAGACAGCGAGAACTTCTCGGCCGCACCGGTCGAGCGTGTCTTGCAGCGGGTTCCGGGAGTGTCTGCCGCCCCGATCTTTGCGGTACCGGATCCGCGGACCGGCGATCAGGTCATGGTTGTGGTCGAGATGGAAGACGGAGTGAACTTCGACCCGAAGAGCTTCGGCGATTTCCTCGGCGAACAGCCCGACATGGGCGCAAAGTGGTGGCCACGATTCGTTCGCGTCATCGATCGGATGCCCCTGACCGGAAGCAACAAGGTCAACAAGACCCCGTTGCGCCGCGCCGCTTGGGCCACAGACGATTCCGTGTATACCAGGGTGGGAAGAACCCGTGAGTACGTCCTACTCGACGAAGCCGGGCGCGACGCCATCGAGGCGGAATTTCGCACACACGGCCGGTTGGCGATGTTACCGAGCTAGCATGCTGTGCGCCTTTATCAACCGCGGGCGGTTAATAAAGGCGCACAGTGGTTAGGTGCCGGTTGTATCCAGTTCGATGATGCTGCTCGCTGAGTAGCTCTGCCCCGCAGGTAGTTCGGCGACATACGGCACCAACTGATCCGCGAATTCCTCCACCGTGAAGACCCCGTCTGCGGCGACGAACTTCTGTTGCACCGTGGGCGGGGCCATCAACGCCACCATGTCTCCGTAGACGACAAACACCTGGCCGTTGATCGTCTGCGCCGCCGGAGTGGCCAGAAACGCCACGAAGGTGGCAACGCGTTCGGGTGCCATGATGTCGAGCCCCGTATCCGGTTCACCGTCGGCAAAGACGCCGGCAGTCATCTCGGTGCGGGCACGCGGGCAAATCGCATTGGCGGTGACACCGTACTTCGCCAGTCCACGTGAGGTGGAGAGGGTCAGCGCAACGATGCCGGCCTTGGCTGCAGCGTAATTCGCTTGCCCGGCGCCGCCGAGTAGAAAAGCTTCGGATGCTGTGTTGATGACGCGCCCGTACACCGGGCCGCCGGCGGCCTTGCCCGCTGCCCGCCAATGCACTGCAGCCGAGCGGGACAGCGCCGCATGGCCTTTGAGGTGAATCGCAATGACGTCGTCCCACTGCTTCTCGCTCATGTTGAACAGCATTGCGTCGCGGGTGATGCCCGCGTTGTTGACCACGATATCGAGGCTGCCGAATGTATCGACCGCGGCTTCGACAAGACGATCTCCCAGCGACCAGTCGCTGACGTCGCCGGTCACTGCAATAGCGCGGGATCCGAGAGCCTCGATTTCGCGCACGACATCGTCTGCGGCAGAACCGATGTCGTTCACCACGACACTGGCGCCCCGCGAGGCCAATGCGAGTGCCTCGGTGCGGCCCAAGCCGGCCCCGGCGCCGGTGACAATCGCGGTGCGGCCGGTGAGGTCAGTGAGTTCGGTGGGTGAGGTGTTGAATGTGTCAGGCAAGAGCTGGCTCCCTGGGTAGTCCGAGAATGAGTTCGCCGATCTGGTTACGGAGGATTTCCGAGGTACCGCCGGCGATGGTCTGGAAGCGCACTTCCAGAAGACTGTGATGGACAGGTGTTTTCAAATCGCTGCCGGCGGGTAGGAACCCGGAGAGCAGCAGTCCCGCATCGGCAAGTCGCTGTCCGTGCTCGCTGCCGACCAGTTTCAGCACCGCACCCTCGGGGCCAGGTCCGGCGCCGAGGACCGCGAGTTCCGCGATCCGGGTGGTCAGTGCCCGCAGGGCCAGATCTTCGGCTACCAGGTCGGCCACTGTGTGGTCCATGCCGGAGTTGTTTTCGCGCACCACGATGAACAGATCGTGGATGCTGTACGTGACGCCCAGGCCGAGCCTGTCCCGGCCGATGGTGACACGTTCGTTCCCGAGGGCGGATCGCGCAACTCCCCAGCCGCCGTTGACTTCACCGAGCACATCGGCGTCGGGAACGAACACGTCGTCGAGGAAAACCTCGGAGAAATGCGAATCGCCGGTGATCTGCTTGATCGGGCGTACCTGCACTCCGGGGGCAGACATTTCGATCAGCATCATGGTGATGCCCTTGTGCTTTCGCGCCTCCGGGTCGGTGCGAACAGTTGCCATTCCGTGTGTGGAGGTTACTCCGCCGCTGGTCCAGGTCTTCTGGCCGTTGACAATCCAGCCGCCGTCGACGCGGCGTGCCTTGGTGGTGATGCCCGCTGCATCGGAACCGGCGCCGGGTTCGCTGAAGAGCTGGCACCATTTCACGGTGCCCATGAGGCTGGCGTCGACAAAGCGTTCGTGTTGCTCCGCGGTGCCGTGCCCGACAACGGTGAGGAGCACCCATTCGCCGATTCCATACTGCGGCAACTCGAGTGCCGACAGTTCCTCCTCCAGAACCAATTGCTCGACGGCGCCGGACCCACGGCCCCAGGGCTTCGGCCAATGGGGAACCGCGTAGCCAGAGTCGACGAGTAGGCGGCGCAGTTGATCAGCGGGAGCGGCGAGAGCTTCCTTCACGAATGCACGTGCCTGCGTGCGATACTCGTCGGCCTCGGCGGGCAGTTCGATGCTCGATTCGCGTCGGATCCCGGCGGCGGTGGCGTCGGCAATGTCGGCGCGTGCGACAACGGGGGAGAAGACAGCGTTCACTGCGCCGGCGCGACGCAGGTACAGATGAGCGTCGTGCTCCCACGTGTACCCGATTCCGCCGTGTACCTGGATGCACTTCTGGGCTACTCGCATGGCCGCGGGGAGCGCGGTCACCACGGCCACAGCCGCTGCGAGGGCGCTCTGATCCTCGTTGTCGGATGCTGCCTGGGCGGCATCCCACGCAGCAGCGGTGGACATTTCGCGGTCCACGAGCATATTGGCGAGGATGTGCTTGACCGACTGGAACGAACCGATTGCGCGGCCGAAAGCAAAGCGGGCCTTGGCATACTCGACAGCCAGGTTGGTGGCCGCGGTGATCACGCCCGCGGCTTCGGCAGCGGCCAGGGTACGCCCGATCGACACTGCGAGCGCTCTCGCACCGGGGAGAACGGCGACGGCGTCGACGCTGCCGTTGGTCGTTACCGCCGAGAGTGGCCGCGTCGGATCGAGCGTCGGCGCGTCGGTGATCTGCACCTGTTCGCGTCGTAGGACTACAACGTCTTCGCCGATCGAGACCAGAAGGAGGTCGGCCGTTGCCGCGCAGAGAATCTCGACGGGCTCCGCGATGTCGACGCTGGAACCTGCGAGTGCGCCCGTCGTGGCGATTCCGACTGCTCCGACGACCGTTCCGTCACTCAGTCCAGGAAGGAGCGCCGCCTGTTGTTCGGCGGTGCCCGCTGCCGCGACCACAGCGGATGCCCACACCGTCGGAAGCAGTGGTCCGGGAGCGACAGCTGCCCCCAATTCCTCCACCACTACCGACAATTCAGGTAAGCCGAACCCAGCGCCACCGTATTCTTCGGGCAGGTGGACGCCTAACCAGCCGAGTTCGGCGAAAGTCGACCACCCTGACGGCAATTCGTGCGTCGGATTGTCGAGACACTCGCGAGCCTCGGCGAGTGGGTTCGCTCGCAGGATGTAACTGCGAACCGACTGCGCGAGAGCGCGCTGGTCTTCGGAAAGTGCAATAGACATGGAGAACTACCTCGTTACGCGACTGAGCCCGCAGGCTGATTGTCACTGCCGCAGGACTACCGCAGGCAGGAGTTGTTCCCTCTACACGTATCACGACAGACCCGGCTGTAGCGGACAATCTCGCTGAGTGGGTCCAGCGCGTCCGCGATCGGAGCGCTACTCTGCCAACCGTGAGTCGTATCAATTCGTTCATCCGGCCGTTGGTTCCCCGTGATCCGCACGAGGCGCATCGAGTAGCCACACCACTCGAACTACTGACGGACCTGTGCTTTGTCGTGGCAGTGGCCCAGGCCGCCACGGGCCTTCACCATGCGATAAGTGAGGGGCACGCGGCCTCTGGCGTCGGGCACTTCGCGATGGCGTTCTTCGCGATCTGGTGGACATGGCTGAACTTCACGTGGTTCACCTCGGCGTACGACAACGACGACGGAATTGCCCGACTGCTGACGATCTTCCAGATCCTCGGTTCGCTGGTCCTTGCCGCCGGTGTCGTCCGCTTCTTCAACGACGACGCCCTACTCATCATCGTCGGCTACGTCATCATGCGAATAGCCTTGGTGATTCAATGGCTCAGGGTCTCGCGAAACGACCCCGAACACGCGCTGACGGCTCGTCGATACGCTCTCGGAATCGTGTTGGTCCAGATCGGTTGGATCGGTTTCTACTTCGTGCCGTCCGCCATCTACGTTCCGACGTTCCTCGTGTTGGTTCTGTGCGAGTTCGCTGTGCCGGTCTGGTCCGAGAAGCCGGGGATGACTCCGTGGCATCCGCACCACATCGCCGAGCGGTACTCGCTGTTCTTCATCATCGTTCTCGGCGAGACGATCCTCTCGACCACTCTCGCAATTCAGGATGCAGTCGACGGTGAGCATCCGGCAGCGCAGGTCACCTACGTCGTCATCGGCGGAATCCTGATCGTTTTCAGCCTGTGGTGGCTGTACTTCCAACGCAACGCGGGCGATGTCATCGGCAACGGCGACGCCTCACCCTTCGTCTGGGGATTCGGGCACTACTTCATCTTCGCGGCCGCTGCCGCCATCGGGGCGGGGTTGGCGTCCCGCGTCGACTTCTGGACGCACCACGGCGACGGCAGTGCGTTGGTGACGGGCGCCGCCGTAACCGTTCCGGTCGCGATCATCCTCGCGGCGCTGTGGTTCATCCACATCCGGCTCCACGATTCCTCGCTTCGCACGCTGGCACCGTTCTCGGTCGCGATCGTCGCAGTGCTCGCGGGCACCTACACCCCGGTGCCCGAGCTGGTGGCCGGTCTGGTCTGCGCCGCGCTGCTGGCAGTGGAATTGGTCCTCACCGAAGGCGAGAAAGGTTCCGCCGCGCACTGACCGCGAGATACTTTCTCGGTAGCTTCCGAACGGTGTGGCCAACATCGTCGGACATCTAGATCCCAGGCGCAGATCTAGATGTCCGACGATGCACCGGCAACCAGGTCACCATTGAACCCCGCGACTGAGCCGGGAGTGGGTCGGGTTCGTTGATCTCGTTGAGGTTCGTAAGATCCCCGGAGTTGCAGCTGGGTGCGACTATTCGACCTTGTCGAGGTCGACTCCCTTGGTCTCACGGCTGGCCAAGAGGGCTATTACGGTGATCGACATCGTGACCACCAGGTAACCCACGACCATGCCGACGCCGTGGTTCTCGATGAGCCAGATGGCGATGAACGGGGCGGGCGCACCGGCGAGAATCGACGAACCTTGGAACACCAGCGAGGAGCCGGCATAGCGGTAGCGGGTCGGGAACAACTCGGTGATCCAAGCTGCTTCCGGGCCGGCGAGCATGCCGTGGAACAGGGCGCCGACGCACACGCCGAGCCACAGCATCGGAAGACTCTCGAGCTGCACGAGCCAGAAGAAGACCGGCGCCCAGATCATGAGGATGACAGCGGGCACGAGCATTGCGATGCGGCGGCCGACCCGGTCGGACCACGCTCCGCCACCAATCATGCCAACGAACTGGAACACCGAGGCGAACGTAACAGCCATGATGACATCGCCGCGCGCAAAATCGAAATAGGTGGTGGCGTAAGCGATCACAAAGATCGTATAGATGTAGAAAGCAATGTTTTCACCGATGCGCGTACCGAGACCGATGAGCACCACACTCGGTCGGGACAAGGCTTCGAAAATGCTCGAGCGTTCGTCCTTCGGAGCCTGTGCCGCTTGCTCTTGTGCGGCCTTGAATACCGGCGATTCCTCGACGCCGCGGCGGACCCAGAAACCGATGGCGAGCAGCGGGATCGCGAACAGGAAGGCAATGCGCCAACCCCACTGGTCGAACGCTTCGTCCGGGACTGCGAAAACGAGGATCGAGACCACTACAGTGGCCAGTACCGTACCCATCGGGGCACCGGCCTGCGGCCACGAGGCCCAGAAACCGCGACGCTTGGGTTCGCCGTACTCACTGACCAGCAGTACTGCGGCACCGAACTCGCCGCCGAGCGCGAACCCTTGGATCATGCGCAGGACTACCAACCCGACAGTTGCCCAGATGCCCACCTGTTCGTAGGTGGGGAGCAAGCCGATCGCGGCAGTCGCGGTACCCAGCAGAATGAAGGTGGTCACCAGCATCGGCTTGCGACCGTATTTGTCGCCGAGGTGTCCGAATACGATGCCGCCGAGCGGTCGGGCGACGAAGCCGAGACCCTGGGTGGCGAGTGCGAGCAGCAGTTTCGCGACGCCGCTGTCGCCCGGGAAGAAAAGCGGCCCAAGTACGGTGGCGGCGAGAATGCCGTAGATCGCGAAGTCGTACCACTCGAGAACGGCGCCGGCCATGCTGCCGGTCAGCACGCGCTTGAAACTACTGCGGGGGACGGCGTCGCTGATGGGAGGTTCTTCCAGGTCGGAGACCTGGGTTGTCTGTGATCCCATGAGGATCCTTTCGGGTCGGGAAGAACTGGGGAAAGGTGGGTCAGAGCGCGAGGGTGATCTTCTGGCCGCAGGCGCGCGAGCAGCAGGTCATCATCGATTTATTCTGAGCGCGTTCGGTTTTCGTGAGCACCATGTCTCGGTGGTCCACCTCGCCATCGAGGACGGGGGCCTCGCACGATCCGCACAGGCCTTCCTCGCAATCGCTGGGGATGTCGATATTGGAGGCACGCAACGCGTCGAGGACGGTCTGATCGGCGGCGACCTGGATTATCAGACCGGAGTCCCGGAGTTCGACCTCGAATGTGTGCTCGTTGGACGGGTCGAGTGTCGCGAGCGTCGAGGTGAAGTGCTCGACGTGCAGCGAGTCTTCCGGCCAGTGCGCCGTAGCCTCCTCGAGCGCGGAGAGCAGTCGTTCAGGACCACAGGAGTAGATCTGAGTGTGTGCCGTCGCAGTGGAGAACATCGTCGCGATGTCGAGGCGGTTGCCCGAGGCGCTGGAATGCACGACAAGGTGGCCGCTGTGATCGGCATTCAGTCTGTCGAGCATCGCCATCGTGGCGACATCGCGTCCACAGTAATGGATTTCGTACTCCTTGCCGGCGGCCTTGGCGTGATCGGCCATTGTCACGATCGGCGTGATACCGATGCCGCCCGCTACGAAGACGTAGCGCTCGGCAGTCGGATCGAGCTTGAAATGGTTGCGGGGCCCACGCATCTTGAGGGTGTTTCCGGCTGCGAGAGTGTGGTGTACATAGCGTGAGCCACCCCGGCTTTCGGGCTCTTCGCGCACGGCGACCTCGTAGCGGGACAGATCGTGAGGGTCGCCGCACAGCGAGTACTGCCGCGTCAGATCGCCGAGATCGATGTCGATGTGCGCGCCCGGCGTCCACTTCGGAAGTGCTTTGCCGGAAGGATCGGAAAGGGTCACCATGACCACGCCTTCGGCGGCGGGAGTGATCGCGTCCACCCGCACCGTGCGCGAGATATTGGTCTTGGACGGCTCGCCGACCTTCACGGGCTGTCGTCGCAGGAGAATCGAAGAATCTCGGAGTTCAGGGTTCGCATCCGGATTCCACTGCACCCAAACATGATCCGGTCCTCTGAATGAGGTGTTCGGTAGGTAGGTGAACTCCTGATCTGGGACGAGTTCCAGGTGCGGGAGTCGTGTGGTGATCTCCTCGAGGAAGATCTGCATCTCCATACGAGCCAGGTTCTTGCCCATACATTGATGGCTGCCGTAGCCGAAAGTCAGGTGATCGCTGGAGTTCTCGCGGCGAATGTCGAACTCGTCTCCGCTCTCGAAATGGCGGTCGTCGCGGTTCGCGGACGATGTGACGATCAGGAGCTTGGAACCCTTCGGGATGTCGATGTCGCCGATTCGGGTGTCGGCAGTGGCCAGTCGGCGCCACGCGGCAACTGAGCCTGAGTGCCGCAGGCACTCCTCGACGGCGTTCGGGATCAGACTGGGATCCTCGCAGATCTCCTGCCACACGCTCCGGTTTTCGAGCAGCAAGCGGAATGCGTTGGCCGATGCGTTGGCGGTGGTCTCATGAGCGGCAACGATTCCCGCCATCATCATCGAGTGCAGATAGGAGTCGGTGACGACCTCCGGCTGTTCCTTCTGAACGCGGAGACCGTAGGGCATCCAGCCGTGGCCGGAGGGATCCTTGCGCATTTTTTCGAGCACCGTGCCTGCGTACTGCCAGAACTTGCCTACGGCTTCGGCGACCGCGACTTGTTCCTCAGGTGCAGGTCGGCCCCAGGTGTTGACGGTGTGTGCGATCGAGTACTTGCGGAGGTCGTCCATGTCTTCCTCCGGCACACCGAGGAAGTGCAGCGCGACGGTGAGCGGGACCTCCCACAGCATCTCGTCGACGAGGTCTACCTTGCCTGAGTCCACGAAGCGGTCGACGTACTCGCGGACGAGGCGACGAACCATCGGCTCGTGATGCACGAGTTCCGCCGGTGTGAACGGATCCATCAATGCGCGGCGCCGCGGCATGTGCGCCGGCTCGTCTTCGTTCACCAGGGTGCGCGACATCGCGTAGTCGTATTTGGCGAGGGTGGCGGTTGCTTCCTCCGAGACGGGGGTGATCTTCTCCAGTGCGATGGACGGCGAGTACAGGATGTTGTCGCGGAAGACAGCCTTGACGTCCGAATAGCGAGTGACGACCCAGTACCCGATCTCGGGACTGAAGAACACGGGCTCCTCGTCACGGGACCAGCGCAGCGACGCAGCGGGGTCTACCTGGTAGTCGCCGCCGAAGGGATCGAAGTCGGCTGCGTTTCCGGATACCGGACATCCCGAGTTAAGAGCCGCATGATCGATCGGGCATCCGTTCATGACTTCTGACATCTCTATAAACCGTCCTGAACTGTGAAGTTACTAATAGCGCACATAGTGTGCTCTGAGCGCACTTTGCACAGGGTAAGTGAGGTCACATTCAAAGGTCAAGATGGGTGAAAAACGCAGTCGGGCGCAGATTTCCCCGACGGAACGATCAGGCAGAGATGAGGCGTTCGAGTTCTCGCGCCGTGGTCATCACGGCTTGGGCAGCGAGTTCGGTATCGAGACCATCGATCGCCACCACGCCGACGCTGCGTTCGAGGTTCGTGGCCGATCCGAGATTCGCCGGTAGTGCAATCCCGGACGCAATGCCGATGGCGCCATGCTCGAGTTGCCCCAGAGTCAGGCTGTATCCGTCCTTGCGCGCCTGTTTGACCTCGTCGGAATCAATCGCAGTCTCGGGTCGCAGGGCCAATATCGCGATACCGGCAGCACCCTTGTCGAGGGGATGCCGGGTGCCGGTTCTGTATCCCACTCGGATGAGTGTGTCTTCGGGTTCGGCCACCATCAGTACAACGCAATCCTGGCCCTGTGCAACGGATATGAAGGCGGTTGCACGCGTGGTGTTTGCCAGTGAGTGGAGTAGGGACTGCCCGTCCCGGTTGAGCTGTGGCTCGAAGCAGGAACCGAGAACCGCGGCTCCGACACCAAGGCGAATTCGTCCATCCTCGATGCGAGCAATCAGCGAATGTGCTTCGAGTGTCGAAACGATGCGATAGCAGATGGCTCGGTGGACATCGAGTTCACGCGCAAGGTCGGCAACCGAAATCCCGGTCGGGAACTGGGCAATGATGTCGAGCGCGCGCAGCCCACGATCCAGGGTTTGCAGGGTACTCATTGGCGTCCTGTTCGTGGGCGGGCGGTCCGTGTCGACCTTACGTTGCCAGGCGACCTGGTCTCTACCGGTCAGCGAACTGCGAGGCGTTCCTTGCGGAGCTTGTCGACCTCGGGCAGGTGCAGCGGCTCGAGTTCGGTCACACCCAGTGCCCGCATGATCAGCAGGTCTGCGAGTTCCGGGTTACGCGCCAAGGCGGGTCCGTGCATGTACGTCCCGATCACCGAACCCTGTACGGCGCCTTCGAACCCGTCGCCGACGCCGTTGCCGACGCCATGGGTGACCCGGGCGAATCCTGAGGCTGCGCTGCCCAGAGTTGTTCCGCCGCGGTGATTCTCGAACCCTGACAGGGGCGCGGTGAGTCCGTCGATCAGCGGCTTCGTGATGACTTCGCCGATCGAGCGCTTCTCTTGCGGCGAGGTGGTGACGTCGAGCATCGAGACGCCGTCGACTCTTTCGCCGCTGGACGTCTCGTACCAGTTGCCCAGAACCTGGATGGCCGCGCAGATCGCGAGGACGGGTGCGCCGCGTTCGGCTGCGCGCTGCAAGCCGGGATATTTCGCGAGATGTCGGGTCGCGAGGCGCTGCGCGGAATCCTCCGCACCGCCAAGGGTGTAGACGTCGAGTGAATCCGGCACCGGGTCGTTGAGCGTGATGTCGACGATCTCGGCGTCGTAGCCGCGCATACGAAGACGCTGGCGCAGGATCAGGGCGTTACCACCGTCGCCGTAGGTTCCCATGACGTCGGGGAGAACAAGGCCGATGCGCACTGTCGAATCAGACATCGCGGGTCTCCTTGGCGATTGCGGTGTTCAGATCGCGAAATGCCGTGTAGTTGGCAAGAACTTCGACGCGACCGGGCGGGCAGGAAGCAATGGCACGCAAGGGATCCGGCTCCAAGGTGTGATCGACGCCGGCGTAGGTGAGACGCACGGCGAGGTCGGTTCCCCGCTCACCGGCAGCGACTACTTTGACGCCTTCGAAGTGCTCGAACTTCACGTCCCACAGCCAGGAGAGATCCTCGCCGTCGGGAACCTGCCCGTTCACGGCAATGACCAGGCCGTCGACGGACGGATCGATCATCGACAGAGCTTCCTGCCAGCCGGCAGGATTCTTCGCGAGAAGCATGTGGACGGAGTGCGAGCCTACCTGGACGGTGCTGTATCGCCCGGCAACTTCCTGGACCGTCGACGCGGCGGCAACCGCGCCGACCGGATCTGCGCCCAGAGCAACTGCAGCAGCGACGGCCTGAGCTGCGTTGCCGCGGTTGGCTTTTCCGGGAAGCGTCAACGTCATCGGTATCTTCAGGCCGTCAGGGCCGTAAAGATTGTCGTCGTCGAGCCACCAGGACGGCTCGGGCCGCGCGAAGTCCGAACCGGTACTGCGCCAGTGCTTTCCCTCCCAGACGATGGGTTCGCCGGTACGTGGGCAGCTGACGGAATCGCTCGCCCACCCGCCGCCGGCGGCAACCCACACGACGTTGGGGGCGTCGTAGGCCACGGAGGTGACCAGTACGTCGTCGCAGTTGGCGACGATGACCGCATTCGGGTGGGCGTTGACGCAGGCCCGCAGTTTGCGTTCGATCATGTTGATCTCGCCGACCCGGTCGAGTTGATCGCGGCTCAGATTCAGGAGCACGATCACTTCCGGGTTCACGGCGTCGGCCACGTGGGGAACGTGAAGTTCGTCGACTTCGAGAGCCGCGACCGGCGCATTCATCCGGTTTGCCAGTGCCGCGACGATTCCGGCGTCCATGTTGGCGCCGTCGGCTTGCGTTGCCACGTCACCGAGCGTCGCGAGCGCCGCAGCCGTCATGCGCGTTGTTGTCGACTTGCCGTTGGTGCCGGTGACAACAACGGTCCGCTTTCCGCGTCCGAGTTGGGTCATCAGCGTCGGGTCGATCTTCAGGGCGATGAGCCCACCGATCATGGAGCCCTTGCCGCGGCCGGCTTTTTGCGATGCCCAGGAGGCCGTGGCGGCAGCGCGCAGGGCGAGCTTTCCGCGTGTCGTGATCGATAGTCCAGTTCCCACGGCCCGAGTTTGGCACAGCGCGCGGTCAGACTTCGAGTCGTGCAGGCGCTTGCCACGCCGGTGTGTTCGACGGAACAGCAGCCTTGGGGGCGCGTCGTATCTGGGCGGCACTAGCCCCGACGATCACGATGACGGCTCCCACCAGTGACAACGCGGTGGGATTCTCGTGCAGGAACAGCCAGGATGCGCCGATTCCCACCACCGGGACGAGCAGGGAGAGCGGTGCAACAGTGCCCGCGGGATAGCGTCCCATCAGGATGGTCCAGATCCCCGACCCGGCGATGGTGCCGATCAACACGATGTACGCGAGTCCGATCAGCGCCGGCCACCCGTCGGCGCTGAACGAGCTTCCGAGGGCATTCCAGCCCGCACTCGGACCTTCGACGACGGCGGACAGGGCAAGCATCGGCAGTGGGGGAATGACGCACATCCACAACATCAGGCGCATCGGATTTGGCTTGCCGACGGTACCGGCCGCAGCAAGGCGGCTGCCGAGGTTGCCACAAGCCCAGGACAGACCGGCCAATAGCGTCAGGATCACCGGTAGCAAGGCGGCCTGATGCGAGCGGTCCCAGCCGATCAGGGCCATACCTGCCACGGCAACGCCGATGCCGGACACCTGCCACACGCTGAGCTTCTCGCGGAGCAGGAATGCGCCCAGCAGAACAGTGAAGGGAGCTGAGGACTGCAGGACCAACGATGCGAGACCGGTTGGCATGCCGGTGTGCATTGCCCAGTACAGGAACACGAATTGACCGAAGCCGAAACCGAAGCCGTAGAGCAACAGCCATCGCGTCGGAACCTGAGGACGCGGCACGAAGATCACCACGGGAATCGCGATCAGCAGAAAGCGCAGCGCGGCGAAGAAGTAGGGCGGGAAGTGGTCGAGTCCGACCCGGATCGCCAGGAAGTTCAATCCCCACATGATCGCGACGGTCAATCCGAGTAGGCGGTCGCGAGGAGTCATGCTGTCAATCGTGAGCTGTGCAAAGCATCAGGACAAGCGAATAAAGATGGACTATTAATGTAGTTTTTCTACATGGATGCAACCCGGTTGCGAGTGCTGCGCGAACTGGCGGACCGAGGAACAGTGGGCGGGACCGCCGCGGCGCTGTCCATGACGCCGTCTGCGGTTTCCCAGCAGCTCAAGATCCTGGCCCGGGAGGCAGGCGTGCCGCTCCTGGAACCGGACGGCCGCAAGCTCAGGCTCACCGACGCCGGCCGGGCTTTGGTTCTGCGCGCCGACGACGTGGTGGCCGCCCTCGAACGCGCGGACGCGGAGATGGCGTCGTACCGAGGTTCGCCGCGCGGCAAGGTGCGGGTGGCGTTCTTCCCGTCCGGGGCGGCGCTGCTGCTGCCCCGGGTGTTGACGGCACTCGAGGGGTCTGGTGTCGACATCGATGCGTGCGACGTGGATCAGCCGGCGTCCGCGGTGCCGCGACTACTGGCCGACCATGACGTGATCCTCACCCACCGCGACGAACGTGCTGCGGAGACGTCGTTTCCGCGAGTCAGTGTGCAGTCTTTGATGCGCGAACCTATCGACCTGGTTCTGCGGCCGGATCATCCTCTGGCAAAGCAGGATTCGGTTCGATTGGATCAGTTGGTGGACGAGAACTGGATCAGCGTGCGCGGCGGATTTCCCGTCGACGACGTCCTGATGTCGGTTGCAGCCGTTACCGGCGTGCAACCGCGCGTCGCGCATCGGATAAACGATTTCCGGGTAATCGAGGAGCTGGTGGCCGCCGGACATGGAGTGGCGCTGATGCCGCGGCATGCAATCACACACCCGGCGGTATCGAGGAAACCCATAGCGGGTGTGCGTGCTGCCCGGGTCTATGAATTGGCAACGCGATTGCACGGCGATCGAAGTCCGGCGATCTCGGTGGTACTTGCGGCGTTCCGAGACGCCCAGCGGGCCGTCGGAGAATAAACAAAGCGGGAGCGACACGATTAGTGTCGCTCCCGCTTCGGTGGTGCAACCTGCAATTGAACCGAAGATGAATCAGGCTGCCAGAGCCTTGGCCTTCAGGGAGGCGAATTCTTCTTCGTTGATCGTGCCGGCGTCGAGAAGTGCCTTCGCGTCTGCGATTGCCTCGGCGGGAGACTTACCCGCAACCTCGCGAATGTAGCTGTCCTGTGCCTGCTTGACCTGCTGCGCTGCTTCCAGCGAGCGCTGAGCCATACCGTCGCTCTTCACGATCAGGTAGATGAGCGCGGTGAGCCACGGAATGACGAAGAGGAAGAATACCCAGATGGCCTTCTTCCAACCTGAAGTCTTGTGGTCACGGAAGAGGTCCGTAATGATCGAGAACAGCAGGATCAGGTATGCGATGAACGCAAAACTGACGATTATCACCCAGAGGAAATCCCAGAAGGAATCCATTGTCGAGCCCCATTTCACAGGTCGGATTTGTCTGAGATGAACTATCTCATGCGATGACCTCTTCCGCATCATCCCCAACGGATGAAAAGAACTGTAATGAATTCTTTAATATCCGGTTCAGGACGTTCGTCGTTCACGCGAATTCGATAGGCAGTTCAGACGAGTGTGGCTCCTATCCGAATCGGATAGGAGCCACACTCGACAGGTGTCCTAGCTAGCGCGGTTAACTGCCGAAACCACGGCACGCAGCGACGCCGTCGTAATCGAGGTGGCGATACCGACACCCCAGACGACGGTGCTCTGACCGTCGGGGCCAGTCACGGCGCACTCGACGTAGGCGGCAGCCTGAGCGTCGTCACCAGCGGACATGGCGTGCTCGGAGTAGTCGAGAACCCGAACGTCGAAGTTAATGCTTCCCAGTGCGTCGACAAAGGCAGCGAGCGGACCGTTGCCGGTACCGGAGATCTCCTGCTCCTTGCCGTTCACCTTGACGATCGCGGTGATCGCATCGGTGCCGCCGTCTTCCTCGGAAGCGGTGACCTTCTGCTTCATGCGCTCGAGCGGGGTGATCGGAGCCAGGTACTCCTCGTGGAAGACGTCCCACATTTCCTTCGGCGACACCTCGCCGCCTTCACCGTCCGTGATCTTCTGGACCGACTGCGAGAACTCGACCTGCAGTCGACGCGGCAGCACCAGACCGTGATCGGCCTTCATGATGTACGCGACGCCGCCCTTGCCGGACTGCGAGTTCACGCGGATGACGGCCTCGTAGCTGCGGCCGACGTCCTTGGGGTCGATGGGCAGGTACGGAACCTGCCACAGGATGTCGTCGACGTCGGAGTTCTGCCCGTCGGCGTCGACCTTCATGGCGTCGAGGCCCTTGTTGATGGCGTCCTGGTGGCTGCCCGAGAATGCGGTGTAGACCAGATCGCCGCCGTACGGGTGACGCTCGTGGACGGGCAGCTGGTTGCAGTACTCGACCGTGCGACGGATCTCGTCGATGTTCGAGAAGTCGATCTGCGGGTCGACGCCACGCGTGAACATATTCAGGGCGAGAGTGACCAGGCAGACGTTGCCGGTGCGCTCGCCGTTGCCGAACAGGCAGCCTTCGATGCGGTCGGCGCCGGCCTGGTAGCCCAGCTCGGCTGCAGCGACGCCGGTTCCGCGGTCGTTGTGGGGGTGCAGCGACAGGATGACGGAGTCGCGGCGAGCCAAGTTGCGGTGCATCCACTCGATGGAGTCGGCGTACACGTTGGGCGTGGCCATCTCGACCGTCGCGGGCAGGTTCAGGATCACCGGGTTTGCCGGCGTTGCGCCCAAGGTCTCGGTGACGGCGTCACATACTTCCTTGGCGTACTCCAGCTCGGTGCCTGTGTAGGACTCGGGGGAGTACTCCCAGCGCCAGTTGGTGTCCGGGTACTTCTTCGACTCGGCGAGCACCAGCTCGGCGGCGTCGGTGGCGATCTTCTTGATCGTCTCCTTGTCAGCGCGGAAGACGACACGACGCTGCAGGATCGAGGTGGAGTTGTAGAAGTGCACGATCGCGTTCTCGGCACCTTCACACGCCTCGAACGTGCGCTTGATCAGCTCGGGACGCGACTGCGTCAGCACCTGGATGGTGACATCGGACGGGATTGCCCCGTCTTCGATGATTTCGCGGACGAAGTCGAAGTCCGTCTGGCTTGCCGACGGGAAGCCGACCTCGATCTCCTTGTAGCCCATCCGGACCAGCAGATCGAACATACGACGCTTACGTGCCGGGCTCATCGGGTCGATCAGGGCCTGGTTGCCGTCACGCAGATCCACCGCGCACCACTGGGGGGCGCGGTCGATGACCTTGTCCGGCCAGGTGCGGTCCGGCAGCGTGACCGTTTCGACTTCTTCGGCGAAGGGACGGTAACGGAACGTCGGCATCGACGAGTTCTTCTGCGTGTTCCACGCAGGCTGGTCGGCAGGTGCCGGCTTGGTGGGAGGGGTGATGATGCGAGTGCCGGTGGTGAATGCGTCAGCGGGGGACATGGGGTGATCTCCAACGATTGTGGACCCGGCCTGATGACCTGTTGGTCATGACCGAAAATCCGGAAGGCTTGGTCGACCGGCGCACACAAAACCCCGCGACGGGAGGCCAGTCTGGATCAGACCCCGTCGCGGCAACCAAGAAGGAGTGCGCGCTGCATGCACTGCACTCTACTCCTGGAACGGCGGCGATCGAGGTGGGGTTCGGCGACATTCCGAAATTGTCGTTGATCGGTGCTGTTGTTTCGCGCTCCGAAATGATCGACTGATCGCATGGATGATCCTCGAATAGCTGTGGCGCGCGCGTACCTCGACGCTCTTCTCAGTCATGACGGCAGTTCCGTTCCGCTGGCTCCGGATGCAGTGCGGCACGAAGCGGGGATCAAAACCGGATTCTCGGGAAATCACTTGCGGCGCAGCCTGTCCGGTGGTCCGCAGTTCCGTTTGGTGCGCGCGATTCGAGATGTGGAGTGGGCAGTCGACGGCGAGAATGTCGTAGCTGAGTACCTCCTCGATGCGGGCCTGTTCGGCAAGAATCTGATGACGGTGCACGTGCACGAGACGTTTCGGATACCTACCGACGACCTCCGTATCCATCGCATCACCGCGAAGATCCGGCCCACCCGCGGCAAGCGCTCGTGACACGAGTGTTGCGCTGGATACTCTGCTGTGCCCTGATCGTGACCGGAGCGTTGAGCACCGCGGCTTCGGTAGTGGCGCTGTTCGTCCACACTCAGGTGAATGACACCGACAGTTATGTCGACACGGTCGCGCCGTTGGCGTCAGACCCCGCGGTGCAGGCTGCGGTGGCCGATCGGCTGACGGAGGAGCTGACTCGGCGGCTGGACGGATTGCCGCAGATGCTGACCGGCCCGACCGAAAGTGTCGTTCGACAGGCGGCGCTCTCACTGGTTTCGAGTGATCAGTTCGCGACACTGTGGGCCGAAGCCAACCGTGGGGCGCACGCACAGCTTGCCGCGGCGGTCACCGGCCAGGCAACGGACGGCATCGTGCGAGCTGACGAAAACGGAACGGTCACGCTGTCTCTCGAACCGATCATGACGGAACTGCGGACACGTGTGTACGAGCGTGGATTCACCCTCGTCGACCGCCTCCCGGCCTTTGATCCGCAGTTCGAGATCCTGCAATCCGACGAACTGGTGGCGGCGCAGCGTTACTCGAACGCCCTCGATCGAGCTGCTTTGTGGTTGCCGTGGGTGGCCGCGCTCTGCGCCGTGTTTGCCGTCGCTGTTGCGCCGAAACGAATGCGCGCACTCTCGCTGGTCGGGCTCGCGACGGTAGTCGCCATGATTGTCCTGCTCGTGGCGCTGACCGTCGTGCGTCGGGATTATTTACACGATCAAGACATCGTGTCTCCGGATGCGGCAGTAGCGGTGTTCGACACTGTCGCAACTTCACTGGTTAGCAGTATCCGCGTCCTCCTCGCCTGCGGAGTTGCCGTCGCAGTGGCGGGTTACGTTGCCGGTGGTTCACGTTCCGCGACATCAATGCGAAACGCGATCTCGCGACTGATCAGGCGCGAATCCGAGCCCGAGGTCAGGGCCGAGGTCAGTACACGTCGGGAAGTCCCAGGACCACGTCGGTAAGCTCGACCTCTGGTATCTGTAAACAATTTCGACCTGGAGGTAGAAACGCGTGGCTCTCGTCGTCCAGAAGTACGGCGGATCCTCGGTGGCAACCGCCGAGCGCATCCGACGAGTCGCTGAACGGATCGTCGAGACCAAGAAGGCCGGCAATGATGTCGTCGTCGTGGTGTCAGCGATGGGCGATACCACCGATGAGCTGCTCGACCTGGCTCAGCAGGTGTGCCCTTCCCCGCCGGCCCGTGAAATGGACATGCTGCTGACCTCGGGTGAGCGCATCTCCAACTCCTTGGTTGCGATGGCAATTCATTCACTCGGTGCCGAGGCTCGCTCGTTCACGGGCTCACAGGCCGGAGTCATCACTACCGGCAGCCACGGCAACGCCAAGATCATCGACGTCACCCCGGGCCGTGTTCGCACCGCGCTCGACGAGGGCTCGATCGTTCTGGTCGCCGGATTCCAAGGCGTCAGCCAGGACAGCAAGGACATCACGACGCTCGGACGCGGTGGCTCGGACACCACTGCCGTGGCGTTGGCAGCTGCTCTCGACGCCGACGTCTGCGAGATATACACCGACGTCGACGGCGTTTACTCCGCCGATCCGCGCATCGTCCCCGACGCTCACCGTCTCGAGACGGTTTCCTTCGAGGAAATGCTCGAACTCGCAGCGTGTGGTGCCAAGGTGCTCATGCTCCGCTGCGTCGAGTACGCCCGTCGCTACAACGTGCCAGTGCACGTCCGTTCGTCATACACCACCAAGCCCGGAACAATTGTGTCCGGATCGATGGAGGACATTCCTGTGGAAGAGGCCCTGATCACCGGAGTCGCGCACGATCGCGGCGAAGCCAAGATCACCGTTGTCGGATTGCCGGACACACCGGGACACGCTGCCAAGGTGTTCCGCGCTGTCTCCGATGCCGAGATCAACATCGACATGGTGCTGCAGAACATCTCCAAGGTGGAGACCAACAAGACGGACATCACGTTCACACTGCCGACGGCTGACGGCCCGCGCGCGGTCGAGATCCTGACCAAGCGTCAGGACGACATCGGTTTCACGCAGATCTTGTTCGACGACCACATCGGCAAGGTCTCGCTCGTCGGCGCCGGCATGCGCAGCCATCCGGGTGTCACTGCCACGTTCTGTGAGGCACTGGCCAAGGCCGACATCAACATCGACCTCATCTCTACTTCCGAGATCCGCATCTCCGTGCTGGTCAAGGACACCGAACTCGACGACGCCGTGCGCGTCATCCACGCAGCCTTCGGACTGGGCGGCGACGAAGAAGCTGTAGTACACGCAGGAACAGGACGGTAATTTCTGATGACGACAATCGCTGTTGTCGGTGCGACCGGTCAGGTCGGCATCGTCATGCGCACTCTGCTCGAAGAACGTAACTTCCCCGCAGACAAGGTGCGGTTCTTCGCATCGGCACGCTCTGCCGGTAAGAAGCTGACGTTCCGCGGCGAAGAGATCGTTGTCGAGGATGCCGCAGCAACGTCAGACGAGGATCTCAAGGGCATCGATATCGCCCTCTTCTCCGCCGGTGCGACGCTGTCCCGTGCACAGGCTCCGCGGTTCGCCGCTGCCGGTGCGACCGTTGTCGACAACTCTTCCGCGTGGCGCAAGGATCCCGAGGTTCCCCTCGTGGTCAGTGAGGTCAACCCGCAGGACGCAAAGAACCTGGCCAAGGGCATCATCGCGAACCCCAACTGCACCACCATGGCAGCGATGCCGGTGCTGAAGGTTCTGCACGACGAAGCTGGTCTGCAGCGACTGATCGTCTCCAGCTACCAGGCTGTGTCCGGCAGCGGCATCGCCGGCGTCGAGGAACTCCTCGGCCAGGTGCGCGCTGTTGTCGGTGACGCCGAGAAGCTGGTTCACGACGGCAGTGCTGTCGACTTCCCGGCCCCGAACAACTACGTCGCACCGATCGCGTTCAACGTCCTGCCTCTCGCAGGTTCGTTGGTCGACGACGGCAGCGGCGAGACCGACGAGGACCAGAAGCTCCGCAACGAGAGCCGCAAGATTCTCGGGCTTCCCGATCTGTTGGTTTCGGGCACCTGCGTGCGCGTTCCCGTCGTGACCGGTCACTCGCTCGCGATCAACGCCGAGTTCGCCAACCCCCTCTCGGTCGCTCGTGCGAAGGAAATCCTCGCCGACGCCCCCGGTGTGGAATTGGTCGACGTTCCGACGCCGCTCGCCGCTGCCGGTGGTAACGCGTCGCTGGTCGGTCGCATCCGTCAGGACGAGGGTGTCCCCGAAGGCCGCGGACTCGCGCTCTTCGTCTCGGGCGACAACCTGCGTAAGGGAGCTGCGCTCAACACGATTCAGATTGCTGAGCTGCTGGTCGGCTAGATCGTTGTTTGGTTAGATCGCTGTTCGGTACCGGCTCCGCACCTAGGTGCGGGGCCGGTGTCGTTTAGATACCGAGTTCTAGTCGAGTTCGGAGATCGCGACTAGTCCGCCGAGATAGTCGGCATCCGAATAGGCCTTGGCGAGAAGCACTCCGAGTTCACCGAGAGCTTCGTTGTCGCCGCCGTAGGCCACGAACATGCCGGCCTCGGGATCGGTGCCGAATCGGCCTTCCAGATGCGGTGCATCGCGGCCTACCACTGCGTGGGCGACCGAAGCCCAGTCGTAGCCGGAGCCTTCGAAGCCCTCTACCTGCTCGAATACCGCTGCCACCTTGCCGAAATGCTGGTCAGTGAGCATCAGTGACCAGTTGCCCGGAGACGTTTCGAAAAGCTGCAGCGGTTCAATCGATGGTGTTGTCATGCGTGTATTGAAGCAGATCCGACCGACAGGTTTCAGTCGTGTGCTAACGCCCGACCGATTGTGCGAGAGCCACGGCAAAATTGGAAAGTCGTTCTCGGGTATAGGTTTCGGGGTCGCTGACGGCCAGCCGTCCGAGCATTTCGGCAAACGACATCATGGTGTGCGCGAGGAGAACCGGATCCAGTCCTTCGAGCTTCGGTTCGAGAGCGATGCCGGTTCGCGCCAGTTCTTCGGCCCGGGCGAAGACAGCTCCGCGAGAGAGCTTCAGCAGGTCGTGATACTCACTGGGTGCGTTCTCGACAGATGTGAGAATCAGGCGCCACCGCGTCGGGTTCTCGAGTACGGCATCAACGAAGGCGCCGACGGTTCCGGCGTACGACGTCGCGGGGCCGAGTTCGCTCAGGTCTGTGGGCATGGTTGCAAGGACCTGGGCGATGGCTCGCTCGTGCTCGCGGCGCAGGAGTGCGGCGACGAGATCAGTTCTGGTGTCGAAAACTGTGTAGAGGACAGGCTTGCCGACGCCGGCTTCAGCGGCCACCGCTTCCATGCTGAGGTTGTGCAGACCCACGCGGCCGGTGATCTGGAAAGCAGCGTCGAGGAGCTGTTCGCGCCGTTGTTCGGGCGCCAGGCGGGGGGCGTACTTGCGTCGCGGAGCGCCTGTCCGTGATTCGCCTGTCTGTGCTTCGTCTGCCTGTGACCTGGTCATCGTGTGCCTCACCTCTGCTCCCACCCTAAGCTGCCAGCCAATTCGTTCTGAATAATACGCAACCGTTGTATTCGTGAGGGTTGATTGCTACGGTGGCGTTGTATTCGAATGGGTAGGCCTGAACGGTGCATACGACATGAACGGGGAACCTCACAATGTCCGACCGGAACATGGATCGACCGCGCGAGGATTACGGCTTTTTCGGCCCAGGATCACCCAGTTGGAAGATCTGGGCGGCTCCGAGCGCACTGATCGGGTTCCAGCGGTCAGTGGTACTCGAGCACTTCGACCCCTTCCTTGCCGCTGCAGTGGCTGACATGAGCGGTATCTACAGTGATCCCGCCGGTCGACTCGACCGAACGCTGGCCTACTTCCTTACCGTTGCCACCGCCGACGGGCGGACTGCGATGGCCCTGTCCGACCATCTCATGACTGTCCACGCGCAAGCGACGGGAATCGAACCGATCACCGGAACTCGTTACAGCGCAAACAATCCGGCATCACAACTATGGATCCACGTGACCGGTTGGCATTCGGTGCTCAAGTGTTACGAGATGTACGGGCCGGGTCCGCTCCCTGCTGCGGAAGAGCAGCGGTACTGGGAAGAATGTGTGATCGCCGCGCAGTTGCAGACATGCAAGGCGTCCGACGTTCCCCGTTCTCGTGATGAGGTGCGTGAATACTTCGCAGAGGTCAGGCCGAGGCTGTGTACCTCTGAGCGCGCGAACCGGGCGATGCACTATTTGCTGAGAACACCCAGGGCACAGGGGAAGGCGAAGTTCGCGACGTTCAGTCGATTGGTCGCGCCGGCAACAATCGCAACATTGCCGGGCTGGATGCGAACCATGGGTGGATTCGATCAACCGGCGTTGCTGGACAAGGCAATTGCGCCGGCTGTGCGAGCTGCCGTGCGCGTGGGTAGTTCGCCGAAGAATATGACCGCGGCACTCAAAGTCATTGCCCCGATGACCGGCAAGGTGTTGGAGCGCCATCTGCGGGACGAGCGACCCCTCGACCCGAGGGTTGTCACGCCGGCTGAGATTCGGGAACAATTCCCGCGTAACACCAGAGCTACGCAGGCAGTCTGACGGATTCGCCACGGCCTGTGGGCTCCGTGTCGGATGGTGATGTCCGGTGCGGAGCCTTGGCTGTGTTCTGTTGTGTCTGAGGTGTGTCCTCAGGTCTTGAATGTGGTGTTCGCCGGTCGCGGGTGCTGGTGTGGGTCGATCGCCGGGGGTGGGATGAACCAGGGTTTGTTGTCGGCTCCGATTCGGATTTCCCATTTGCCGACAAATCCGGTTTTGCGGTGCATGAGCCGGTGATGTGAGCGACACAGCAGGACAAGGTTGTTCATTACGGTGGGCCCGCCGTTTGCCCAGTGTTTTATGTGGTGTGCGTCGGTCCAGGCTGGTACGCAATCGCAGCCCGGGAAGGCGCAGCCTTTGTCGCGGGCGATCAGGGCGATGCGTTGTTCGGCTGTGACCAGTCGTTTTCCGGGTCTCGCATCGAGCGGTGCGCCGTGGTCGTCGAGCAGGACTGTGGAGAGGAAGCAGTCGCAGCCGAGGAGTCTGGTCTGCGAGAGGGATAGTGGTCCCATCCACGGCATGTGCCCGACGTCGAGGTCGGCAAGATCGAGATCGAGTGTGCCGTCGTCATCGCCGTCCTCATTGGGAGTAGAGGGTGCGGCGGCGTAGTTGCGGTGTTCGGCGAGGTCGCGGGCGTTGATGTGTACGTTCAGGTGTGGGCGTTGGCCGCCGTCGATACCGGTTTTTGCGTTGTCGAGGTAGCGGCGGATCAGTTCGGTGAATCCGTCGGCGGTTCGTTTGGCTGCGGATCGGGCATCGGGTGTTCCGTCGGGTGCTGGGGTGGGCATGGTCAGGTTCGAGAGGGCGGAGAGAAGCATTTCGCCGGTGACGGCGTCGAAATCGCCTCGGACGACAACCCGCCCGTTCAACGTTGTTGCGATGCGTAGTTCGTTGCGGTCGATGTCTTCGGCCGGTGGAATATTGTCGGATTCGAAGAGTCGTTCCAGTGTTGCGATCACGTAGCGGATTTTGGTGGTGGTGGCTTCGATTCCGGAGGCGGCGGCCAGTAGGAGGTCGATGCACTGGGGTAGTGCTTCTTCGGGCATTGCTTTGGGTGGTGATTCGCAGAACGACATGATCAGTGCGGCGTGGTCGAAGGAGCAGTCTCCGGCGTCGAATCGTGCCGCTACCGTGGGGAATGTCCGTAGTGCGGCGCCGAGGGCGGCGATCTTGTTTCCGGCCGGGATCTGCAGCATCGTGTGTGCCGCCAACCAGCGGCCGGTACCGCGGTAACAGAGCACCTGGTCGTCCGGGCGTAGGGAGAGTTCGTCGACGACGGCGACGCGGATCGCTTCGAGTCGCAGGATTTCGGCGCTCGCCTCGATCGCGGCGGCCCGTAGCTCGGCTACCGGCGCTTGCCACAGCCTGGAACGTAGTCCCACGGCGGAACCGGAAACCACATGTGATGTGTCGATGCTCATTGATGCCCCCCGAATGTGGATCCCCCGATCCGCATCACCTCATTGTAGTCGAACAAAAATTCGAGTCAATAGTTTTCTCGAACCCGCGATTCGAAATCTGTGTTTGGCCTCGCCGCTGCGTGTTTGACCTCATTGCCCCAGGGGTAACCCGGTCCGGATGCCGTCAGCGATAGGGGGCCTGTAGTGGATGAGCCTGTGCACAAGCCGCACAAGATCCGTCGACGCTCGGTGCTGCAAGGCTTGGGATTGATGGCAGGACTAGGAGCACTGTCGGTGGGGTCCGCTTCCGCTCGGGAATCCGCACGTACAGGTTTGCCTGATATCGATCCGCTGCGGCCGCTCCAATTGCCGTCACCACGGCTGGAACCATTTCGCGAGGCGCTGGTATTTCCGCCGACGATCGGCGGTAGCAATCTCGAGCTTCGTGCCGCGTCGTCGATGCACCGGTTCCATCCCGACCTGCCGCCGTCGCCGTCGCTGGGATACGGCGGGATGGACTACCTCGGGCCGACGATCGAGGCTCATGTCGAGCAATCGTTGACGCTGCGGTACGCCAACGACATCACCATGCATCCTCTTGCCGCTGATGTGGATTCGCGTCTGCACGGCCTCAGTGATAACGATCGGACGCGGGTTCCCACGTCGCTGCACCTGCACGGCGGCGTCACCGCGCCGCAGTACGACGGGAATCCCGAGTTGATTCAGCGGCCCGGCGAGGGGCTGGTTCACGAGTTCGGCAACGGTCCCGGCCTCGGGAATCCCAGCGGTAGTGGAAATCACTGGTACCACGACCATGCCATGGGAATGACTCGGCTGAACGTCTACGCGGGCCTGGCCGGGATGTACTTGCTTCGCGACAACGATGACACCGGGGAGGCCGGTAATCCGCTCGGCTTGCCGTCGGGTGAGTTCGAACTGCCGTTGATATTGCAGGACAAGGTCTTCACCTCCGATGGCCGGCAAAGTGTCAGGTCGACGTGGACAACGCCGCAGGGCGCCTGGGATCCCGCGACGCCCGGTGACGTGGGCGTGGTGAACGGCGTCGTGTGGCCCAGAATCGAAGTGGCGCGGGGTTTGTACCGCCTGCGTGTGCTCAATGCCGCGTCGTACTCGGTGTGGAATCTGTATTTCGGAAACCGTATGCGGTTCTGGGTGATCGGCTCGGAATCCGGATTGCTTGCGGCATCGGCGCCGACGGATCACGTGCGCTTGAGCCCGGGCGAACGGGCTGACCTCCTGGTCGACTTCGGCATGCTCGAACCCGGTACCAGTGTGGAACTGCGCAACGATGAACCGGTGCCTTTGGCTGTGGCACAACGCGGTACGCAGGTGATGCCCCTGTTTGCCAGGTTCGACGTGAGTAGCGCGAAGGGGTTCACGGGGCCGGTGCCGCAGCAACTGAGTCCCGTCGCCCCGCCGGCGGCCGTGCCCGACGTGGTCCGCAATCTCACGATCATGCAACTGTCCCGGCCCTCGAGTTATCCGACGATCACCATGTCGCTCAACAATTTGCGCTACACCGACTCGGATATCGAACTGCCGCGTCAGGGAACCGTCGAGCAGTGGAATCTGATCAACGTGACGACGGAACCGCATCCGATTCACCTGCACCTGGTGACCTTTCGGGTCTTGGGGAGGCAGAACATCAACACACCGGCATACACGGCTGCGTACCCGTTGCCGGATCTCGGGACGCGTTGGACACCGTCTGCGGATGATTTTGTGACCTCGCCCCTGCGGGCGCCTGAAGTGTGGGAGACGGGCGCCAAGGACACCGTCATCGTGGACGCCAACTCCATCACTCGCATCATCGTGCGCTTCCCGACGGCTGACGAACTGGGCTTCGATCCGGACGCGACGTTCCCGAGGGGCGCGATGGCAGATCACAGCGGGCACGGCGGCGGCGACATGGGAGACCTGCAAGGGTACGTGTGGCACTGTCACATGCTCGATCACGAAGACCACGACATGATGTTGAGGTATCGGCTGGTGACGTAACCTTTCGTAGGGAGAGACGTTCCCACGAGGAGGCTGCTGTGTCGGAAGGTGTGCCCACCGGGCCCCTGGACGGATATCGGGTAATCGAACTCGGCACGTTGATTGCCGGACCCTTCGCCGGGAAATTGCTCGGCGACATGGGGGCCGACGTGATCAAGATCGAGTCGCCGGATCGTCCAGACCCGCTTCGTACCTGGGGGCAAGCAGAACAGGACGGTCACCGATTCTTCTGGACGGTCCACGCCCGCAACAAGCGGTGCGTCACGCTGGATCTGCGGGTCGACAAGGGCCGCGAACTGTTTCTGGATCTGGTCGAGCACGCGGATGTCGTCGTCGAGAACTTTCGGCCGGGCACCCTCGAAAAATGGGGCCTGGGGTTTGCCGTGCTCAGCGAACGCAATCCGAAACTGGTGCTGGCCAGGGTATCCGGCTACGGGCAGACCGGTCCGAAGGCCAAGAGCGCCGGCTATGCCTCGGTGGCCGAAGCTGTCAGCGGTTTCCGGCACCTGAACGGCTATCCCGGCCAGGCGCCGCCGCGTATCGCACTCTCGCTCGGAGATTCGCTCGGCGGGATGTTCGCCGTGCAAGGTGTACTCGCGGCGCTGCTTTCCCGTGAGCGAACCGGTCGCGGTCAGGTTGTCGACGTTGCGCTCACGGAATCGTGTCTGGCAGTGCAGGAATCGACGATTCCGGACTACGATCGCGGCGGCATCATCCGCCAACCCTCGGGCACCAGGCTCGAGGGCATCGCGCCCTCCAATATCTATCAGACCTCCGAGGGGAACTGGGTGGTCATCGCGGCCAATCAGGACACGCTCTTCGTCCGGCTGTGCACCATCATGGGGCGACCGGAACTGGCGCAGGACGATCGATTCTCCAATCATGTTGCGCGCGGCAAACATCAGGACGAGCTCGACGAGTTGATCGGTGCGTGGGTCGCGCTCCAAGATCCCGGCAGTCTGGTGGAGCGCCTCACGGAGGTGGGAGTTGTTGCCGGACCGATCAATACCGTCGAAGACGTGGTCAAGGATCCGCAGTTGATCGAGCGCGGAATGCTGGTCGGACACTACGATGACCGGATCGGAGAGGACGTCCTGGGCTTGGGGGTTGTTCCTACCTTCAGCGAGACACCCGGCACCGTGCGCAACGCGGGAGCGTCGACGCCGGGTCAGGACAACGCGTCCGTCTGGGGTGGACTCCTCGGACTCTCGGACGACGAGCAGGCAACGTTGCTCGAGAAGGGAGTGATCTGACATGACGGTGACGGAAGTCAGCATTCGTGAGGTGGGTCCACGCGACGGTCTCCAGATCGAGGCACCGGTGCCGTTGTCGGAGAAGCTTCGACTTGTCGAAGCTCTTGTTGCAACCGGTGTTCCGCGCATCGAGGCCACGTCCTTCGTGTCACCGCGTGCTGTTCCGGCGCTAGCCGACGCAGAAGCGCTGGCAGCAGAACTGCACCGGTGGCCAGGTGTCGAGTTTTCTGCACTGGTAGCCGGAATCGGCGGAGCCAAACGGGCAGTAGCGGCGGGAATGGGAACCGTCGAATATGTCGTCTCGGCTTCGAATGGTCACAGTGAAGCCAATACTCGATCCACTACCGAGCAGGCCACCGAGCGAATCGGGGAAGTGGTCAAGATTGTTCACGACGCCGGTGGCCGGGTCGAGGTCATCGTCGCAACGGCGTGGGACTGCCCGTTCGACGGGCCTACCGATCCTGATCGCGTGTTGCGGATTGCGGAGCAGGCCAGGGAATTCGGTGCCGATCAGTTCTCGATCGCGGATACCATCGGCACTGCGACTCCGGGGCGCGTCGGACGGCTGATCGATGCGGTTGACGCCCGGGTCGGCGACTTCAACCTAGGCGTCCATTTCCACAACACGCGAGGCAGTGGTCTTGCCTGCGCACTGACGGCCGTCCAGCACGGAGTGCGGAACCTCGACGCGTCCACCGGTGGGCTGGGCGGATGCCCGTTTGCCCCCGGCGCGAGTGGAAACATCGCCACCGAAGAACTGGTTTACATGCTGGGGGACATGGGAATCACGACGGGCATCGATCTGGACGCGTCCATCCGCGCGGCGGCCGTCGCGGAGGAGATTGTGGGTCATGCAGTTCCGAGCAACCTCCTTCGAGCGGGTGACCGCATCAGGTAGCGGGGGTCGAGGTCATCGGACCGTACGATATTTCAGCATCATGTCGTGGTCCTCGTGGTCGAGAATGTGGCAATGCCACACGTAACCCTGGATCTGTTGTGCCGCAGGGTGATGGTCGGCATGGGTCATGGTGGGTAGATAGTCATCCGGGCTGAACAATGCATCCGGATCGAATCCGAGTTCCTCGGCGGTGGGAAATCGGACGATGATTCGGGTGACTGTGCCGCCGTCGACCCGCACGGTGTCCTTCCAGCCGGACTCCCAGGGCGCCGGCGCGATCAGGGGGCCCCCGAGAAACCCGTCGACAGCAGGCGTCCACTTGGAACCGATCGGCGGTTGAGGATGTGCCGCTTGATATTCGAGGGTCTTCAGAGGGGCTCGTCCGAGAATGCGGAACATCACGAGGTGCAGATGAATGGGATGTGGATCCGGCGTGATGTTGACGATGTCCCATTGTTCTACGGTGCCCTGGCGGGGCAGTTCGATGTCGGTACTGTCGAAGCGCAGATTGTTGAGAGACATGATTGCGGGTGGTACGCGGACTGCGTACGGCTGAGAGACGGTCACGGTTCGGACCACAGTGGGAACCTCGAGCGGCGGAAGCGCCGACAGTTGCCGTGCGCCGCCGCGAAGTGAGTTCGGCACACTGCCGGTGAACCCGCGACGGGAATCGGCGACGAAACGGCAGAAGACCAGCATGGCCACCTCGCCGAGCATCGCAGCTTGAAAGGGCGGTTGTTCGTCGTTGATCAATTCGACGGCATCACCTTCGCCGAATCCGGAGAAGTCCACGAGCAGGTCGATGCGTTCGCCGGGCGAGAGCCGAAAGCTCGTTGTGCGTACCGGAGCGTCGAGCAGGCCATGTTCGTTGCCGATAACCGCGAAGCGCATTCCGTTGCTGAAGTGGAGGTTCCACACACTGTACGACCCGGCGTTGATGATGCGGAAGCGGTACAGTCCCCGCGCGACATTCATTCGCGGCCAGACCTTGCCGTTGACCACACCGACGTCTCCGACGGCGCCGCCCTCCCAGGAACCTTGCGGGACGATCGGAGTCGAACGGATGGATTGATACCCGTCGGCCGTGAAGATCTTCTCCTGGAGAATCAGGGGCATCTCGTACTCTTCGGCCGGCAGTCCCAGCGGGTTGCCGCGCCGGCCGGTGTCGAATTGGTCGCGCAGGAAATACTGACCGGCCAACCCGGCGTAGACATTCAATCGAGTGATGCCCATGGCGTGGTCGTGATACCACAGATGGCCCGCGTGCTGTTCGTTCGGAAAATGGTGTGTGATGCTGCGTCCGGGAGCAATGGCTCGTAATGGATGCCCGTCGCTGCCGGGTGGTGTGACGCCGCCGTGTAGGTGCAGCGACGACGGCGGCGCACGTCGGTGATCTTCGGTGACTCCGTGGATGCTGGTGTCCATGTCGAGCGCCAGTGGATGGCTTTCGAGTCGGTTGGTGAAGTTCAGCGTGAGTGCTTCTCCGACATGGCATTCGATGGTGGGGCCCAGGTAGTTGTCACCGCCGTAGCCCAGCGACGGTACGGCGTCGAAATCTCTGTGGAATTGGTGGCGGTGTACCGCGGCGTCGAGCGAGAGTGTGGTTCCGGAAATAACACGCGGCCGCGGGAGTTCGTCGACGAAGGGCGTCATGGGTGGCGAGTGAAAGATCAGTGGACTGGGTAGTTCGCTGCGGGTTGGCGTACGCGTGGCCGACACCAAAGCTGCACTGGTTCCAGCAAGGCCGATTGCACGGAACACTGCACGCCGCGTGAACTGTCGACTCACAGATCGTGCCTCCTTCCAGAATTACAACATTCCATACCGCACCGTATGGTATGGAATGCGATATTGTCCATGGCTTGGTGAAATGCATTTCGACGCAGCAGAATTCGAAACAGTCGTGACTCTGGGGCGGTGGACGTGGTAACCCTTGGAGAAGGTTTATTGTCGAACGATCCGGTGATGCGATCGAACAACGGTGGGCATCTATGATCGACGTGTGAGAGTGAGAACTGAACGCGCCCGCGAGAACGAGCTGCTCTGATGGCGCGGGCCAACCGCCTGAGTGTCGAGAGTTGGCTCGACGCGGCCTTTGATCTCCTCGTACGAGAGGGGGTTTCCGGGGTCAAGATCTCCACGCTGTGTGACGAACTCGGAGTCACGAAAGGTAGCTTCTATTGGCATTTCGACGATATCGGCGCACTGATGGAAGCGATGGCCGACTATTGGTGCGGCACCCAGAACGACGCCGTACGAGGGCTCGCGGCAATCGAATCCATTCCTGTGGAGCAGCGATTCGAGATGATGGCCCAACTACTGATCGACGAGCGCAATTGGTCGGTCGAGATCGCGGTACGCGAATGGGCGCGAAGCGACGAGAAAGTGGCAGAGGCTGTACGTCAGCTCGATCAACGGATCTTCGACATCATCCAGGAAGCCTTGTTGGAGTTGAATTTCGACGCTGAAGGTGCGCGCCTGCGGGCGGGTGCTCTGGTGTATGCCGGAATCGGGTTTGTGCACGGCCGCGGCAGTCTCCCGACGCCCACCAGCGCCGAGCTTCGAAAGATCTTCACACTGTTGACGCAGAAAAGCTGACTATATTGCCTTCACTTGAGCGCAACCATCTCGTGCAGAGTTGATCCCGTCCGCTCGATCGTTTCCCCGTCGATCGTCACCTTCAGTACGAAGTCGGAACGGAAACGGAAGTATCCGGGGCGGCCGAGAAGTCGATTCAGTATCGGTTTGACCAGCCGGGTTCGGGCTACCGGAACGTCGGCGAGGAAGTCGTGCGCATGGACTACGTCACGTACCGTCAGCGTGAGATCTACCGAACCCCGAATGTGTAGACGCAGCGTCGACGGAAATGACCGATTCGCAACGTCGTGGAAGACCGCTGGCCCCTCATTCATCTCCAGTTCACCGTTGCTCAGAACGACGTTGTCGCCGCGGGCCAACATGAGTGGCAGTGACCAGTGCTCGCCGTATCTCTTCTGGGTGTGCACGGTGGCGTAGACCAGTGAGAAGTCGTCGACGTACAGCCGGCCCCAGTACCAGCGATCGATGATCCGCTTCATGTCCCCGACGCCCCAGTTGTGGTCGTGATAGCCGCGACCGCGGGCATCGAGCGTGGCTTCGCCGATAGTGACGGTGCCCGTCACCGAGGCACGCGGAGCTCCGACAACCCAGGCGAAGAATTCGGTGTCTCCGTAGGTGGTCTGTCCGCGGCCGGGCATCCAACTCGGTACCTCGTTACGAAATTCGAGATCGAACACGATGTCTTCTTCTTCGAGATGCACCCGGTGCACCGGCAGGTCACCTGAATCAAATCCTGCGACAGCGGTGTTCGGGCCAATTCGAACGTCGCACCGTTCCGTTGACGCGCTGACGTCGGCGGCGGAATACGGTGTGACTACTTCCCGGCGCGTACCGTCCGGGGAGTAGATATGGATTTCGATTCCAGGTTTGCGATTGACGAGTTCACGCAGTTGAAGCATCGCCACCACGATGTGCCCACTGTCGAGATGCGCGTCGAAGTACCAGTGCTCGAAAGCAAATTTGTTGTCGGACGGGTGCGCACCGTTGTCGCTCGGGCGCGGTCGAGTGATCTCACCGTCCTTGCGTCCGGGTCCGTTCCACGCTTCCACGATATTCATGGTGGTCATCGAGCGACTCCTATCGGCGTAGTGCGCCACTTGCGTCGAATGCGGCCTCGCGGCCCTTCATTTGGGCGTGGTACCAGTTTTCGCGATGCCTGACCATCGTCTTTTCCACGATCGCGCCGGCGCCGGGAACAAAGCGTCTGATCAATTCCATTGCGGTGATGAGCGGGAACCTCAGAATGGGAATGAGTAGCCAGGGAATGACACCCGGCATCCGGTACTTCCGCCGTGTGCCCGGCGCCATGAACATCGCGGCGTACACCGAATTGATGCGAAAGTTATACGCCTCCCGTAGCCGGGTGAGCCCGCGATGGCCGTCGCGCGGAGCAAAGGCTTTCGGGTAACTCTCGATCAGTTCGCTACCGTGCTTGCCGGAGTCGTACGACCTCGACACAATCGTCATGGCAAGAGCGCGTAGGGAATCCGTCGCGGTTTCCGGGTACCACGTGGCGCGCACCCCCAGAAGGTGTCCCATGTACCTCTGGAAATGGATCAGAGCCCGGACCTCGGATGGTGTGGTGTGGTAGCCGAGTGTCCACAGTGCAAGGCCGGGGGTGACGCTACCGGCGATCAAGGTCAGGAGCATGTAGCTCTGACTGATCGGAAGCCCCCACTTCGAAGTATCCCATTCCGGGTGATCGGCTACTCGTGACCGCACGGACACGTGCATCACACGAACCTTGAGAGCGGTTGCGCGCCCGTCGGATCCGGGTTGGAGTAGTGCTCCCGGTTGCGACACGTCGATCCAGAATCGGCAGGTCTCGAGGAATCGTCGTAGTGCGTTGTCGCCCGCATAACCGCCGGCGAGAGAGAGCGGGGTGGCAACCGCAGATTCGGTGTAGATCTCCAGTGTTTCCGCTCCCGCGAAACTGAACAGCATTGTGCCCCACCGCCGCCAGATTGCAGCTCCCTGCTCGACCAGTGCCGGATCAACCCAGTCCGGTACTGTTTCGAATTCCTCGAACAGCACGCGCATGGATTCCGGAGCGTCCGGCAGGGCGTCGATACCGTGGGTAAGGGCGGTGTCGAGCATGGCGCGGCCGGCTTTCGCCCCGATCTCGCCGTGGAAGACTTCTTCGACAAATCGTTCGGCGACGGGGTCTCCTGAGAAAAGGTCGTTGCAGAAGTGTTGTGCCTGTTCCGTGGTGGGGAAGATGTCCGTGCCGGTCAGTTTTCTGACGATTGTGCGGGCGCGGGCAATTCCGGGTTTGCGTATGCCTTCCCAGTAGGGAAACGCGGTCGGTGTTCGATCACTTGCCGTCATGTCACCGCCTCGAACCAGAGTCAAGATTGAACATACCCTACCGTATGGTACTGAGTGGAAACTTCGAACGAATTATTTGAAGTCAGCCTGGACTGTTTTCTGTTTTCGATCTACAGTCACTATGTGACCGAGACCACTTCCGATCTGAAAGTAAGCCGTACGCAGGCAGAACGTACAGCGACGATGCGCGGGCGACTGCTCGATGCGGCGATCGAATCGCTGGTCGAACTGGGTTACGCACGGACGAGCACCCAGGAGATCGCACGCCGAGCGGGCGTCTCACGCGGTACTCAACTCCATCATTTCCCGACCAAGGAATCGCTGGTCGTCGCCGCGGTCGAATATCTGGTGGACAAACGACTGGCGGAAATCCTGTCGGCGGAGGTGGACAGTGGCCGCGGTTTGGAGGTACTGGCCGACGCATTTTCCGGTCCGCTGTTCTACGCAGCACTCGAACTGTGGGTGGCGGCTCGCACCGACCCCGCACTGCATGCGGCAACCGTGCCGCTCGAGCGCAAGGTGAGCGAGGCTCTCGAATTCGGTAGCGCCGAAGTCTTCGGCGATCGCTTCGATTCCGAGACAGTCGAATTGACTGTCGAACTTGTCCGAGGGCTTGCGGTGTCCGCCCTGTTCCGTACCCCGGAAGCCGACGAAGCGCTGCGCGCGCGACTGCTGCCGGCCTGGCAATCCCGAGTGGAGAACAAGTGAAACTTCCCGAACATGTCGAAATGCTGATCGTCGGCGCCGGGTTTGCCGGTATGGGCCTGGCGGCCAGAGTGCTTCGCGACGACCCGGCCGCGGATATCGTGCTGATCGAGCGCGCCGCCGACGTCGGTGGCACCTGGCGAGACAACACCTACCCGGGCTGTGCGTGCGACGTGCCGACGGCGTTGTACTCGTATTCCTTTGCGCCGAGCGCAGACTGGAGTCATACCTTTGCCCGTCAGCCGGAGATCTTTGCCTACTTGAAGAAGGTGGCTGCTGACACCGGTATCGGAGATCGAGTGGTTCTGAACTGCGAACTCGAAGCCGCAGTCTGGGACGCGGATGCGGCGTTGTGGCACGTGCAGACTTCTCGAGGGGTGTTGACGGCCAAGGCACTGGTCGCTGCGACCGGAGCACTGTCCACCCCCAAAGTTCCCGACTTTCCCGGTCTCGACCAATTCTCCGGAACCACTTTCCATTCCGCGACGTGGAACCACGAGCACGACCTGCGGGGCGAGCGCATCGCGGTGATCGGTACGGGTGCCTCGGCGGTGCAATTCGTTCCCGAAATCGTCGACAAGGCAGCTCATGTCACCGTGTTCCAGCGGACTCCCGCCTGGGTGATTCCACGCGCGGATAGATCACTTCCTCCACTACAGAAGGCTCTGTACACCAAGGTTCCCGCTGCACAGAAGGCTGTTCGCGGTACCGTCTACGGTTTCCGCGAGGCGCTGGGCGCGGCAATGTCGCACGCCACCTGGGTGTTACCGGCTTTCGAGATGGTGGCAAAGGCACATCTGCGTCGGCAGGTGAAGAACCCCGAGTTGCGCCGGAAACTGACCCCCGATTTCACCATCGGTTGTAAGCGAATGCTCCTGTCCAACGACTGGTTGCGAACCCTCGATCGCGCGGACGTGAGTCTGGTCGACAGTGGGCTCGTCTCGGTTACCGAGGACGGAGTGGTCGACGGGCACGGAATCGAGCGCAAAGTCGACACCATCATCTTCGCAACCGGATTCACGCCGACGGAACCGCCTGTTGCGCACCTGATAACGGGGAAGCGTGGCGCAACGCTGGCCGAACTGTGGAACGGAAGTCCCAGCGCGTACAAGGGAACGACGGTCAGCGGCTTCCCGAATCTGTTCCTCATGTACGGTCCCAACACCAACCTCGGACACAGTTCGATCGTGTACATGCTCGAGTCTCAGGCCGAGTACGTCAACGACGCGTTGAACACCATGAAGCGCGAGGGGCTCGACGCACTCGACGTAGATGAGTCGGCACAGGCGCAGTACAACAAGGGAATCCAGCACGAGCTGAAGCACACGGTGTGGAACAAAGGCGGCTGCGCGAGCTGGTACATCGATGCCGAGGGGCGCAACTCGGTGCAATGGCCGACGTTTACCTTCTCATTTCGTTCCCTCCTCGGGAAATTCGATCGGGAGAACTACTCGGCCCGGAAGATCGAAAGCGTCGACGCATGAGCGCAACGCACTACGACGTCGTAGTCATCGGATCGGGGTTCGGCGGTAGCGTCGCCGCTCTTCGTCTGACGGAGAAGGGCTATCGCGTCGGAGTGCTCGAGTCGGGTCGCAGATTCTCCGACGACGAGCTCCCCGAAACCAGTTGGCGACTGCGAAAGTACCTGTGGGCACCGTGGATCGGGTGTTACGGGGTTCAACGCATTCACCTGCTCCCGGATGTTCTGGTCATGGCAGGTTCCGGAGTTGGCGGCGGATCACTCAATTACGCCAACACCCTGTATCAGCCGCCCAAGCGATTCTTCGAGGATCGGCAGTGGGCGCACATCACCGACTGGCGAGACGAGTTGGAACCGTACTACGACCAGGCAAAACGGATGCTGGGTGTGCGAACCAACCCGTCGTTCACTCCGGCCGACGCGGTGATGAAGGAAGTGGCCGAGGAAATGGGCGTGGGCGAGACATTCACGTCCACCCCGGTTGGCGTCTTCTTCGGGGATGCCGGAGTGTCCGTGCCCGATCCGTTTTTCGGCGGGAAAGGGCCGGAGAGAACGGGGTGTACCGAATGCGGTGGCTGCATGACGGGGTGCCGCGTCGGCGCGAAGAACACATTGGTCAAGAATTATCTGCACTTGGCTGAACATGCTGGGGCGCAGGTTCATCCGCTGACAACCGTCACCGATCTCCGGCCGCGTGATGCCGGCGGGTACCAACTGCTCGCTCGGCGGACGGACGGTATCCGAAAGCGTGAACAAGTTTTCACTGCTGATCAGGTAGTGGTGGCTGCCGGCACGTATGGGACAGCACGGCTGTTGCTCGGGATGAAGGAGTCCGGCGCGCTGCCGCGTCTGTCGAATGCGCTGGGCACTGTGGTCCGCACCAATTCCGAAGCGGTGCTTGCCGCAACCTCGAAGTCGAGTCGACGCGACTTCACGCAGGGTGTTGCCATTACGTCGTCGTTCCATCCGGACGATCACACGCACATCGAACCCGTGCGATACGGCAAGGGTAGCAATGCAATAGGACTCCTGCAGACTGTTCTCAGTGACGGCGGTGGGAAGGTGCCGCGGATTTTGAAGACGCTGGCCGTGGCCGCGCGCCATCCGGGCGCTTTTGCTCGGTCACTGTCGGTGCGGAACTGGTCCGAGCGGACCGTCATCGCATTGGTCATGCAGACGGACGACAATTCTCTCGAGCTGTCCAATAACAAAAGAAGGTTCGGACGCTCGCTCACCAGTCGCCCTGGTCCCGGCGATCCACCGCCGACATGGATTCCGCAAGGTCACACCGCGATTCGCAAAGTGGCGCAGAAGATCGACGGTGACCCCGGTGGTTCCATCGCCGAGATCGTGAATATTCCGATGACGGCACACTTCCTCGGCGGGTGCGCGATAGGTGACTCACCGTCTGCGGGCGTCGTCGATCCGTATCTGCGTGTGTACGGGTACAACGGGTTGCACGTGATGGACGGCTCGGTGGTGAGTGCCAATCTTGGTGTGAACCCCTCGTTGACCATCACCGCGCAAGCCGAGCGTGCGTGCGCGCTGTGGCCCAACGCCGGCACCGATGACACCCGGCCGGCGGTAGGGATTCCGTATGTTCGCCTCGACCCGACGTTGCCGTCCAACCCGGTAGTGCCCGAGCATGCTCCGGGCGCCCTGCGGCTTCCCCTGATACTCCGAACCGAGAAGGTGCCAGATGTGGAGCGTCCCTGAATCGACAAGCCAAGCCGCCGACTGGCCGGTCAGTGATCCGCCGCCGTGGCCCGCGCGTGTCCGGGCCACGTTGTGGTGGCATCGAAGCACGTCGGCGGCCCGTGAACTCGGGCCAGGCGGCCGAACTGTCCCGATGACTTTGGCGATGATGGTCGATTATCTGGACTCTCCGGTGGGGCCGTATCGAGAGATTCTGGCCAGCCCGGTGTTGCGGGTGCCGGGTAGACGGATCGGTCCGATGCCTCGGATGGCGGTGCCCTTCATCGCGGTGGATTCGGAAGCTTCGGTACACGGTGGCCGCACTCATTGGGAACTGCCGAAGGTTCTTGCGCAGTTCGACGGGGATGTCCTCGGAAGCACGGCTGCGCAGGGGGGCGGGTGGAAGGTGAACACCGCCGCCCGGGCAAAGGGGCCAACTCTGCCCATTGTGGGAGCTCTGGGTTTTGCGCAACCTACCGATGACGGGCGGTTGGCTCTCGCGTCGGCGCGGCTTGCCGGTCGGTTCCGCTACGCACGTGTCGACGTCGAATCCGTAGGGCCGACATTGCCGAATTGGCTGGTGGCAGGCTCGCATCACGGAATTGTCATCACGGAGGGAAAGATGAGGACCGGCCCAGCCACGCGAAAATAGACTGAAAAAAGGTGAAGGCCGCTCAGTGCAATGACTGGGCGGCCTTCGGCGTCGACGCCCCACAGGCGCCTCTCGGCGGTAGGTCGCTCGCAGCGACAATGGGGTGGGGCCCGGGGCTTGTTCGGGCGCCGACGAAGTGATCAACGGACTCGCGAGCCGTTTTGTTCCCCGGGGGCGGGCTGTGACCCGAGTCACCAAAGTGGTTAGGTAACCCTTTTCTTGACTAATTCCAGAAAAGGCGCATACTGGGAACTATGCATGACGACGGGCAGGATCTCGACCTCCGGGCGCAACTGCGTGCGGCCGGGTTGCGAGTCACTGCGCCTCGTCTTGCAGTTCTGAATGCGGTTACAGCCCAACCGCATTCGGACGCAGATTCTGTTGCAGCGCAGGTGCGGCAACAGTTGGGATCCGTATCCACCCAGGCCGTTTACGACGTGCTGAAGGCATGCGTGAACGCAGGTTTGCTACGACGCATCGAGCCCGCGGGTTCGCCCGCACGGTTCGAGACGAGAACCGGGGACAACCATCACCATCTCGTGTGTCGTGGCTGCGGCAAGGTCGTCGACGTCGATTGTGTTGTCGGCCAAGCTCCCTGCCTGGAACCGTCCGATTATCACGGCTTCGAGATCGATGAAGCCGAGGTCGTGTTCTGGGGCCGTTGCAACGATTGCCTGACGAGTTCTGCCGAGTCGAACATCGCTTCCGACGCGGTTTCACAGAATCACGAAGCAGCCCGCTGACAGTACGGCCCCTTTGCCGCACAACCCCTTTGACTTGAGGAGGCTTTGCCATGACCAAGCCCACCACGAACAACTTCGGTATCCCGGTAGCCAGCGACGACGAGTCGTTGACCGCAGGTATTCAGGGACCGGTCCTGCTTCACGACCACTACCTGATCGAGAAGCTGGCCCAGTTCAACCGCGAGCGCGTCCCGGAGCGCGTCGTGCATGCCAAGGGCGGCGGCGCTTTTGGTGAACTTGTCATCACGAATGACGTCAGCAAGTACACCAAGGCCAACTTCTTGCAGCCCGGTAAGAAGACCGAGTCGCTGGTGCGTTTCTCGACCGTCGCCGGTGAGCAGGGTTCTCCGGACACGTGGCGCGACCCGCGCGGGTTTGCCATGAAGTTCTACACCGAAGAGGGCAACTACGACCTCGTCGGCAACAACACCCCCGTGTTCTTCATCAAGGACGCCATCAAGTTCCCCGACTTCATCCGTTCGCAGAAGCGTCTGCCGGGCTCGGGTCTGCGCGATCACGACATGCAGTGGGATTTCTGGACTCTGCGTCCCGAATCCGCGCATCAGGTGACGTGGCTGATGGGTGACCGTGGCATTCCGAAGACGTGGCGCAACATGGACGGCTTCGGCTCGCACACGTATCAGTGGGTCAACGCCGCCGGTGAGCGTTTCTGGGTGAAGTACCACTTCAAGACCGATCAGGGCATCGAGTTCCTGACGCAGGCAGAAGCTGACAGCCTCGCCGGCAGCGATCCCGATTACCACCGCGCGGATCTGTACAACGCCATCGAAGCCGGCAACTTCCCGAGCTGGACCATGAACGTCCAGATCATGCCGGTCGACGAGGCCGAGGGCTACCGCTTCAATCCGTTCGACCTCACGAAGGTGTGGTCCCAGAAGGACTACCCGCTGATCGAGGTCGGCAAGTGGACGCTCAACCGCAACCCGGAGAACTTCTTCGCGCAGATCGAGCAGGCATCGTTCGAGCCGTCGAACGTGGTGCCGGGCATCGGATTCAGCCCGGACAAGATGCTCCTCGGCCGCGTGTTCTCCTACGCCGACGCCCATCGCTACCGCATCGGCACCAACTACGCCGATCTGCCGGTCAACGCGCCGAAGAACGAGGTGAACTCCTACTCCAAGGAGGGCGCCATGCGGTACAGCTTCAACTCGCCGTCGACGCCGGTGTACGCCCCCAACTCGTACGGCGGACCGCACGCCGATCCGTCGGCTGCCGGTGACGAGGGCCTGTGGTCGTTCGACGGTGAAGCGGTGCGTGCCGGATACATCGAACACGCTGAGGACGGCGATTTCACTCAAGCCGGAACTTTGGTCCGCGAGGTCCTCGACGACGCGGCGCGTGAGCGGCTCGTGAGCAACATCGTCGGCCATGCATCGGACGGAGTGAGCGAAGCAGTTTTGCTGCGCGTCTTCGAGTACTGGAAGAACGTCGACGCCGATCTGGGTAAGCGCGTCGAAGAAGGTGTGCGCGCCGGTCAGTAACGGGCAACCTCGCATGTAAAGAATGCGGGCCGCTGCAAGGGAATCCAACTCCTTGAAGCGGCCCGCATTTTTCTTGTTTTACAGCAACCCCCACCAGTAGAACAGCGTTGCAAGAATGAATTCGACGACAAAATCCACGACGATTCTCCTTCACTTCGACGTACATTCCATGATCCGCGCGTGCCGTCACTGTTTCGACTGAGGCTTCGGCGGGCAGTCGAGTCGTAGGACTGTCTGTGCGGTCCCTTTTGGCACCTGGGCTCAGGAGAGGATCGGCCATGATGCGTATCGGCTACACGTTGATGACGGAGCAGGCTGGGCCAAAGGACCTGATCCGCTATGCGGTTCGGGCCGAGCAGGCCGGGTTCGACTTCGAGGTGATGAGTGATCACTACTCGCCGTGGCTGACGGAACAAGGCCACGCCCCGTACGCGTGGTCGGTTCTCGGAGCGATTGCGCACGCCACCGGATCGGTTGATCTGATGACCTATGTGACGTGTCCGAGCATTCGGTACCACCCGGTGGTGATCGCGCAGAAGGCGGCCACGATGCAGATACTCGCAGACGGGCGGTTCACACTCGGATTAGGCACCGGTGAGTGTCTCAACGAGCACGTGGTCGGTGACGGATGGCCGTCGATCGATGCCAGGATGGACATGCTGGAAGAAGCAGTGGCCATCATTCGGGCTCTGCATTCCGGTGATCTGGTGAGTTGGAAGGGCGAATATTTCGACGTTCAGTCGGCTCGTATCTGGGACTTACCCGAAATTCCTGTCCCGCTCGCAATTGCGATGTCCGGGGACAAGTCCGTCGAGCGATTCGGGCCGATGGCGGACGATCTGATCGGTGTCGCACCGGATTCGCGGCTCGTTCATCAATGGAAGCATGTGCATGGCCGTGCGTTCGGTCTTCCTCCGGCGCGCAAGGCCGTCGGCCAGATTCCGATTTCCTGGGATGACGATCGCGACGTTGCTGTTGCCCGGGCCCATCAGCAGTTCCGGTGGTTCGGCCTCGGCTGGCCGGTGAACTCCGAACTGCCGACCCCCGCCGGGTTTGCTGCGGCGTCGCAGTTCGTCCGCAAAGAAGATGTTGCAGAAAATATCCCGTGCGGTCCCGATCTCGACGCGATCGTCGAAGCCGTCAAGGCATACAAGGACGCGGGCTTCACCGATGTGGCGCTGATACAGATCGGCGGCGATACGCAAGACCGCTTCTTCGACGAGGCTGCCAAACCGTTGCTGGAGGCGCTGCACGTCGAATTGGGTTGATCGAGAAGGCCAATCGTGTTCCGCCGAGTGGGCTTGCGTCGAGTCGTGCGCTGCCACCGTGCAATTGAGCCTGTTGAGCGACAAGGGCGAGCCCCAGACCGCTTCCGGACTCGCCTGCGCCGGTTCCGCGAACAAAGCGTTCGAACATCGCTTCCCTCTCGGTGGGGTCTATCACGGCGCCGTTGTCGTCGACGAATATCGTGGCGGACCCTCTGCCTACCCCAGCTCGGACGGTGATCTCGACTGTGTCGGCGCGGCCGTGCCGGACGGAATTGGTGACGGCGTTGGTCAAGACCAAACGGATGCCGGCCGGGAAGGCGTGGACTGAAAGCTCGTCCGGTGCAGTCAAACGAAAATCGAGCTGAGGGTGCAGCCGAGCGGCATCCGCGACGGCGCGATCGGCAACCTCCACCAGATCGACGTCGTCACAATCCTCGGGATCGGCTACGTCGCCCAGTGCCAGTGTCTCCAAATCGGTGAGGGTGCACTCGATCTGCCGTTGAGCGGCCAACAGCTCGCCCGCCAACTCGCGACGCTGATCTTCCGTGAGCTCCAAAGTCGCGAGGACTTCCAGATCGGTGCGCATCGATGTCAGAGGTGTGCGTAGTTCATGGGCTGAGACTCGGGCGAAATCGCGAGCCGATTCCAAAGCCTGCTCGGTGCGGCTGCGATCGAGTTCAATTCGACTGAGCATGCTGTGGATTGCTTCCGACAGTTCTTCAGCCTCGCGAGTCCCACGCACAGACGGCGCCCGGAGGGACAGCCCTTCGACGTCGAGATCATTGCCGATCGCGCTGGTAGTTTCGGTCAACTCCGCAAGGGGTCGGACGGCTCGGCCGGTAAGGAACCAGCCGAGCCCGGCTGCGGCAAGAATCGCGATTACTGCCGCGACCGCCACCTGGACCTGCTGCTCGCGGATAGCCTGGGTCAGTGGGTCTTCGGGGATACTGACGGCTAGTGCGGCGCCGCTGTCGCCGGGCACGAGAACATCCCGACTGCGGACGTCGGTGGTGGCCAACGCGCTGATGGCCGTGGAATTGAATCCGGGTTCGACTACGAACGGTTCTGTTGTTGCGGTAGGTGTTTCGATGAAGAGCGGGCTCGGCGCACTCGCCGCGACTCCGAGGGTGACGGAATCGAGGGTGCGTTCCAGTTGTTCGGATCCGTTGACACGCAGGAAGACCGCGAACGCAATTCCGATCGTGGCAATCACGATTCCGGCGGCCAGACCCGAGGCGATGGCCACTCGAGTCTGTAGGGAGAACGGCCGCTTCATCGTTCGGCCCGCAGGACGAAGCCGACTCCACGCACGGTATGGAGCACCCGTGGGGCGCCGTCGATTTCGAGCTTCTTGCGTAAGTAGGTGACAAAAACATCGACGACATTGGTATCGGCGGCAAAATCGTAACCCCAGACGAGGCGCAGAAGCTGGGACCGACTCAGCACCACGCCGGCATGTTCTGCGAGGACGGAGAGTAAGTCGAATTCTCGTTTGGTGAGCTCGATTCTCCGGCCGTCGACGTGGGCGCGATGGCCGCGTAGGTCAACCGTCAGGGGTCCCACGACGATCGGCTGATCAAGAGTTGGGGCGCTTCGCGTCGTGCGTCGTAGCAAGGCGCGCAGTCTGGCAACAAGTTCCGCCAGTTCGAAAGGCTTGGTGAGGTAGTCGTCTGCGCCCGCTTCCAGCCCGGCAATGCGATCACCCACGGAGCTTCGGGCGCTGAGTACACAAATCGGAACGTCGTTGCCGATCGCCCGCAAGGCTGTCACCACCCCAACGCCGTCGAGGCCGGGCATGTTGACATCGAGAACCAGGGCAGACGGACACTGTTTGCTCACCGAAGCCAAGGCAGATCGGCCGTCTACCGCTGTTGCCGTGTCGAAGCCAGACAGTCGCAATCCACGTTCGAGCGAATTCAGTACCTTTGCGTCGTCGTCAACGATCAGGATGCGCTCGCGTGTACTCACCCCAGCCATAGTGCCACCGGATTTCGACCTGGGGCTTCGCACCGAGCGACGGCCACCGCATTCTCATCAATTCCTAAGAAATCGACAACAGATCTGCAGTGTTGGCTTCATAACCTCAGGTTTCTCGGATGCGACCGCGCCGAGAATTCGAGAACGTCCGATCAAGGAGAACAAACGATGACGCGATTGACAGTGAACGGCAAGCGGGTCCGACGGACCGCTGTGGTGGTGGCATCCGTGGCGGTCCTCGGTATGGCCGCGGCGCCGGGAATCGCCTGGGCTTCCAACCCCATCGCCGACGGATCGCCGGTAGCTGTGCGATCCGTCGCGACCGCTCCGGCCGAGCTCGGTGCGGCACCCGACGTGGCGTGTGGCGCCACGACGCCGATTTCAGACGAGGAGCTGCAGAAGCTCATCGACGAGGGCAAGGTTGTGCGCGCGGAGGAGGCCGGTACGGCCGCTATCACGATCGAAGTGCCGAGTGAAGCTGCGACATTCCTTGCGAGTGAAGGGGTGCCGACCGTCGAGTGGGCTCCGGCGATCGAGGGTGTTCCGGCAGAGGTACTCGACGTGGCCGGCGTCGCTCCGCTGGCAGAAGGGGTTGCTCTGTCTTGCACGGTCGCGGCGGGTTGACACGAGAAGGAGTAGCAGGCTGACGAGCGAAAGGAGCTCCGCATGAACCGCTTTGACCTGGAACGGTACGACCGTACTGAACTTGAGATTTACGGCGGCGAAGTCTGTCGGTAGCCCTTGCTACGTTCGTGGCGGTCTCGGCGAGCATGCCGAGGCCGTCGCCGACGGCGTCATGTGTGTGGTGTCTTGTGTCGAGTTCTGTCGGCTCGACGTAAGGCGCGTTTCGAAAGGTGTTGTGTTTCATGGTCATGGGCCCCACCCACGCGATGTCCGGTGCTGCTGTGGGTCTGGTGGTTGCCGAACTCTTGCCCCTCGACTGGGGTGGGCCCACCTCCACTGCCGAAACGCTGACGTTTGCAGGGGTGTGCGCGGGTGCTGCGTTGCTTCCGGATCTCGACACGAGCCAGTCGACCGTTTCCCGGTCGTTCGGGCCGCTGAGCAAGGCGCTGGCGCAGGGTGTTGACGCGGTGTCGGTTGCCTTCTACCGGATCACCAAAGGCAAGAAGGACGGTAAGCGGCGCGGTGGCCACCGGACACTGACCCATACGGCGTTGTTCGCGGCCGGGCTGGGTACCGGAGTTTCCGCGCTGGTTGTCCAGTTCGGAAAGCCGGCAATCATCATCACGTTGTTCTTCTGTTTAGGTTTGGCGATTCGCGGTCTGGCGGGGGACTTCGCGAAGGACAAGGGCTGGCTGGTCGTCTCCGCGTTGGCACTGGCCTTGTCTGCCGTGACGTGGCAGCAGTATCCCAGCGAGGCGGGATCCACCGGGTTGGGCGTCGCGGTTGCGTTGGGATGTGCGACGCATTGTCTGGGCGATGCCATCACCAAGGAAGGCGTGCCGTTTCTTGCGCCGCTCATTCCGCTAGGCGGTAAACGATGGTGGGAACAGCGACTTCCGTCGTTTCTGTCCATACGCGCGGGCGGCAACCTCGAAAAGGTGTTGATCGGCCCAGCGCTGACGCTCCTCACGGTCTGGCTGATCGTGGGGGCCTTCGACGGCGCGTCCGACGCCATCTATGCGGTGTTCTCACCGACTCCGTAACTTTTATTACGGAACCACTGGCATCGTATTGGAACTTGTTCTAGGTTCATCTCTAACGTAAGTCCGATTCGGCAGAGACGAGTAGTCCGTGGAACACAGCGGTTCAGTGGAACAAAGTGCAGGGGATCGAACATCTCATGCCGGTTCGGTCAGTAGGCGAGGTTTCCTGGCGGCCGGCGTCGGCGCCGCAGCGCTCGCCGGTCTGACCTGGTCACCGGCGGGAGCGGTGCCGTGGGGCCCGCAATCCACGCTCGCTCCGCCGCCCGAGTTTCCGGCCGGTATCCCGTTGTCCCAGCAGGCCTACGCCAACTGGTCCAAGGAGATCGTTCTCGATCGTGTGTGGACGGCAACGGCCCGGAACTCGGATGACGTGGTGACACTTGCGAACTGGGCGTACCGCAACGGATACACCGTGCGCGCCCGCGGCACGATGCACGGCTGGAGCCCACTGACTGTTGTCCCGGGCGCGCCAGTGGATCGAGTGCTGTTGGTGGACACTATGGTTCACCTGAATTCTGTCGATGTGCACAGCGACGGCGATCGCTCCCTCGTGACAGCTGGGGCGGGCGCCAGCATCGAGGCGATCCTCACGGCGCTGCAGAACCACGGCCTGGGCTGGGCCAATTCACCGGCCATCGGTGATCTGTCCATTGCCGGCGCGCTCGCGATCGGAGCCCACGGTGCGACCTATCCCGCGGCGGGAGAAACTATCACCCCCGGACAGTCGTTCGGGTCTCTGAGCAACCTGGTCACGGCCATCACCGTCGTGGCGTGGGACAGCAGTTCGAGTAGTTACACGCTCCGTGAATTCGAGCGGTCCGACTTCGAGAGCACGGCATACCTGACGCACCTCGGGCGCACATTCGTCACCTCCGTCACCCTGCAGGCCGGTGAGAACTACCGGTTGCGGTGCCAGAGTTTCACCGATATCCCGTGGCGGGAACTCTTTGCACCCCCCGGATCGCCGGGGCGTACCTACGAGAGTTTTGTCGAAGCCTCCGGACGCGTCGAAGCGATCTGGTTCCCGTTCACGAACACTCCGTGGCTGAAGATCTGGACACCGACGCCCGTCAAACCGCCCGAGTCGAGGGAAGTGTACGGGCCGTACAACTACTTCTTCTCGGACGCACTACCCGAAGCAGTCACCACGCCATTGGGAATGGTGGCCAAGGGATTACAAGCGGCTACGCCGATGTTCGGTGCGTCGCAGTTCGGTGCCGTCGCAGCTGGATTGGTGCTCACCGACACCGACGACCTGTGGGGTTGGTCCAAGGACGTGCTGTTCTATCTGCGGCACACCACAGTGCGCGTCGTCGCGGGTGGTGGGGCGGTCATCACCAAGCGTTCCAACATCGCTCGTGTCATCCACGAGATGACAACGTGGCTGAACGAGCGGATGACACACCTCGCGTCGATGGGGCAATACCCCGTGAACATGCCCTTCGAAGTGCGACTGTGCGGCGTCGACGACAACGGCGAAGTCCTGGTAGACAGCGCCGGCGTGCCGGATCTGTCTGCCGTGCGACCTCGATCGGATCGCGACGACTGGGACACCGCCATCTGGATGAATGTGGTGTCCATTCCCGGCACTCCGGGGCTGTCGGCGTTCCTGCGGGACATGGAAAAGTGGATGGTCGCGAACTACTCCGGCGATTACGCCACCTTCCGGCCCGAGTGGTCGAAGGGTTGGGCATTCACCAACGATGCCGCCTATCAAGACGACGAATTCCTCACGCGCACAATCCCTGCCACCTTCCGGGCCGGCGGTGACGGAAATTGGGACTCCGCCCTTGCGACCTACGACAAATACGATCCGCACCGAGTCTTCAGCAACACCTTTATCGACCGGTTCATGCCGCCCGCCTGAATCTCACGGCGCCAGCCTTAATCTCACGGCGCCAGCCTTAATCTCACGGCGCCCGCCTCAATCTCACGGCGCCCGCTGTTTCTGCGTCAGCCGACATCCGCTGCAGTCTTCGGTTCCTCCTCGGGTGACGAGAGCGGCGTGTTCGGGATGAGCGCCGTGGCGATCAGGCCCACGACAACAAATCCGGCTGCAAGGTATCCGCCGAGTGTGATGCCGTGAGTCATCGCAGACTGGGCGGCGTCGGCAACGAAGGCAGTGCTCGGTGAGCCGGCCAGCGAGTCGATGGCGGCGCCCGCGCTGTCGGTGACTGCGCGCGTCAACTGATCGGCCTGAGCTTGGTCGACACCGGATTCGGTGAGGTCGTTGTTCAAAGTCGAATTGAGAGTGCTGAAGAACACCGTGGTGAGGACGGCGATGCCCAGTGCGGATCCGAGTTGGCGGAATGCACTCTGAATGCCGGAGCCTTGACCGGCGCTCTGCTCGGGAATCTCCTCGAGCACGACGTTGGTGACCTGCGCCGTCGCGAAACCGACGCCGATGCCGTAGAAGAACAGCACTGCGGCGATGGTCCACCAGGGGCTGTCTGTTGCAGCGATGAATCCGAGGCCGGCAAGGCCGAGAGCTTCGAGAGCCAGGCCGAGACGGACCAAGCCCAACGGCGAGACCTTCGACGCCAGCCCGAAGCTCGCACCACTGGCGACAAAGCTGCCGATGGCGATGGGAACCAGCGCGAGTCCGGCCTGGAGTGCGCTGTATCCGAGCGTGAACTGAAGCCAGAGAGGAAGTACCGCAACGATTCCGAACTCACCGAGACCGATGATCAGCGTCGCGATGTTGCCGTTGCGGAACGACGAGATGGAGAACAACCGTACGTCCATCAGCGCCCGTGACGGATCGTCACTGCGGGTGAGCAGGGTTTGACGGTAGGCGAACGCACCGAGCGAGATGACGGCGAGAACTGACGCGATCAGAACCGGCGACGGTCCGCTGGACCAGGACAGTCCGAACAGTTCGAAGGGTTCCTTCGTTGTCAGCCACCCGTACGTACGTCCCTCGACGAGGCCGAAGGCCAGCAGGCCCAGGCCGGCGATGGACAGTGCCGCTCCGGTGGCGTCGACGCGCCCTGCGGTGCGGGGCGAGGGTGCGATGAACAGAACTGCGCCGACGAGGATGACCGCTACAAGCGGAATGTTGATGCCGAATGCCCAACGCCACGAGGCATGTTCGGCAAGCCAGCCGCCGAGCAAGGGACCGAGAGCGGAGGCAGCGCCGATGGTGGAACCCCAGACCGCAAAGGCCTGGCCGCGGGCTTTGCCGGTGAACATCGCGTTCAGAAGCGACAGTGAGGTGGGCAGAATCATGGCTGCGCCGGCGCCCTGCAGGAATCGCGCCAGGATGAGCAGACCGCCGTTCGGTGCCAGGCCGGCCAGCAGGCTCGTTGCGCCGAACACGACGACTCCGGCTATGAAGATGCGACGGGCGCCGACCAAGTCGGCAACTCTGCCGACCAGAAGTAGGAGCGCCGCGAACACGATGGCATAGGACTCTTGGATCCATTGAGCCTGAACGGAATTGATTCCGAGATCTTCGATGATCGACGGGACGATGACGTTGACGATGGTGGTGTCGACGACGATCAGTGCCACGCCGAGTGCGATGGCGATCAGGCCCAGCCACTTGCGGGTGGTGGGTGAGATGTTCACGAATAAACCTCCATTGTGAAGTAACTTTATGATGAAGGTATATTTGAGACGGTAAGTTGTCAACGTGCGCGCTGGGCTCGACCGGCCGCCGTCTGGCACAGGAAAGGTGGGATTACCGAGGTGGAAGCACCGCGCGACATCGCCGTGGAGCGGGAGCGGCTGATGGACGAATTCCGTGCGTACGGTGCGACGTTCACCGAATTCAGCCATCGATTCGCGTCGTGGCTCGGCCTGCATTCCACCGACGCAACGGCTCTGATGGAAATCACGGCTGCCGAGGAGAAGGGTGCGCCGCTCTCGCCCGCACGCCTCAGCGAGCGGATCTCACTGACGTCGGGCGCCACCACCGCGTTGCTCAACCGCTTGGAGAAGGCGGGGCACATCGTCCGGACCCGCGAGAACACGGACCGTCGCGTGGTCACGCTGCACAGCAGTGCACATGTGCAAGATCTGGCTGACGAGTTCTTCGGGCCGCTCGCTGTGCGACTCGACGCCATGATGGCGAAATACCCGCCCGAATTGCTGAGTCGATTCGAGGAGTTCCTCGTCGACCTGCACTCGACGATGAACGAACACCTCGAGCAGGACAACCGCTGAACAAAAAAGACCGCCGCTCGACTCCGGAGTCGAGCGGCGGTCTTGGCTTCGGCGGCGGCTACTTGCCGAGCTTGGCCTGCAGGTCGTCGAGAACCAAGCCGGCACCTGTCGGGCCGAGACCCAGGAACCAGGTTTCGTCGCTGACCTCGCTGGCGCGACCGTCCTTGACGGCGTCCATCGTTGCCCACAACGGACCGGCGGTGACGGTGGTTTGACCGGTGTCCGCGGGACTTCCGTAGCTCGAGTAGAAGATCTGATCACCCTCGGCTTGGGTGATCGTCTCCGGGCTGACCTCGACGGCCAGTTCGTCGATGTCCTGGATTGCCGGGCGGGGGAGTCCGACGTCCTTCAGGATGACGCCGATGAAGGACAAGTTTCCGTACAGACGCAGCTTGCCGGACATGAAACGGACCAGCGAGATGGTCGGGGAACCGTCGATCGACGCGCGGACTTCGTCGGCGTGGGTCTGGTAGTCGTTGAGGATCTGCTCGGCCTTCGTTTCCTCGCCCAGGGCATCACCGGCAAGGAGGAAGTTCTCCTTCCACGGGAATCCGGGGCGGATGCTGAAGACCGTCGGCGCGATTGCCGCGAGCTGCGGGTACAGCTTGTCCTGACGCAGCTTGCTGCCCAGGATCAGATCGGGCTGCAGTGCGGTGATCGCTTCGAGGTTGAGATTGTTGGTGGTGCCCACGTCGGGGACGCCCACCAACTTGTCCGCCAGGTACGACGGCTGACCTGCGGCGCTCTCCGGGCTGGCGATACCGACCGGGGTGATGCCGAGTGAGAGGACTTCGTCCAACTCTCCGCTGTCCAGGACGACGACGCGAGTCGGCTTGGCCTCGAGTGTGACCTCGCCCAATGCATGAGTGACCGTGCGCGGGAACTCGCCGGGAGCGGCGTCACTGCCGAGCTTGGCGGTTTCGGTGTCGGCGGTGCTGAACAGCTTGCCGCCGGTCGCGACGTCGGTGTTTCCGTTGGCGTTGCTTCCGGCATCGGAAGTTCCACAAGCTGTTGCGGCAAAGACTGTCGCCAGGGCAACCATGGCGACCCGGACCGACGTGCGGGTCCGAAATGAAGTACGAGTGAACATTAGGCAAGGCTACGCTGGTGGTATCGGACGCTTTTAGCTGGTCTCGGGACAATCGTCGACGATCCCGACTAACGGAACCTACTCCGCAATTCGACTTCGACGCCTCGGTAAAAGTGTTAGCTTCGCGAAAGACCTGCCAATTGTGTGCGAAGACACGTGAGGAAATCGATGACCCTGAACGTTGCCGACCTGTTCGAGGCCGTTGCCGATGCAATTCCCGATCGAACGCCGCTGATCCTCGAGGAAAAGCGCCTCACCTATCGGGAGCTCGAACTGCGGTCAAACCGATTGGCACACCACCTTCAGTCCGTCGGCGTCGAACCGGGACAGCACGTCGGAATCCACATGAGGAACTGCGTGGAATATGTGGAAGCGCTACTGGCTTGCATGAAGATCAGGGCGGTTCCGATCAACGTCAACTTCCGCTACACCGACGTCGAACTCGCATACGTCTACACCAACTCGAAAATGGTGGCATTGCTGGTCGAGGACGAATTCGCGGAAATTGCGTTGGGTGTTGTACCGCAGTGCGCCGAGATCGACCACGTTCTGATCGTCGGCGACGAGTACGAAACGGCACTGGCCGCAGCGTCCGACGTCCGGGACTTCGAGACTCGCTCAGACGACGACCATTTCATCATCTACACCGGCGGCACCACGGGTATGCCGAAGGGCGTTGTCTGGCGGCACGAAGACTTCTTCTTTGCTGCCCTGTCCGGAGCAAACCTCAGCGGGCCGCCGCGTCGTAGTCTCGAAGAAGTTGTAGATGCAGCGATCGCGAACACCAATCCCACTGTGCTGCTGCTCATTCCGCCGCTCATGCACGGAGCGGCCATCTACTCGCTGCTCACTGCCTTTCTGATGGGCGCGCCGCGAGTCCTGACCCGGAGCTTCGACCCCGCCGACGTGCTCCGGCTCGTGGAGGCCGAAAAGATCACCGGCATCACCGTCGTCGGCGATGCGATCGCACGACCCATCGCCGACGCGATCGTCGCTGCCGACGGTAAGTACGACATCTCCTCGCTGAAACTGATCGGATCCGGCGGTGCCCTGTTCTCGCCGAACCTCAAGGAAGAGTTGAAGTCTCGAATTCCCGGGCTAGTCATCAAGGATGCATTCGGCGCCTCGGAATCCGGCAACGACGGCGTCGTCGAGTTCAGCGAAGACGGAACGAAGCGAATTCGCTCCAACCCCAACATGATTCTGGTCGACGAGGAATTCCGTCGCATCGAACCGGGATCGGATACCGTCGGCTACATCGCGCGAGCCGGGCATGTGCCGATTGCCTACTTCGACGATCCGGAGAAATCAGCAGCGACGTTCCCGGTTGTCGACGGTGTCAGGATGGCAGTTCTCGGCGACATGGGAACGATGGAAGCAGACGGCACAATCGTGCTGCTCGGACGCGGTTCCATGTGTATCAACTCGGGTGGTGAGAAGGTGTACCCCGAAGAAGTGGAGCAGGCACTCAAGACTCACCCAGCGGTGCTCGACGCCTTGGTGGCGGGTGCGCCCGATGCGAAGTTCGGTGAGAAAGTGGCGGCGGTCGTCCAGATCCGCCCAGGCTTCGGCGACGTGGAGCCTGGCGCCTTGTCCGAGCACTGCCGGATTCATGTGGCGGGGTACAAGATTCCGCGTTCGATAGTTCTGGTTCCGGAGATTCTTCGCTCACCCAGCGGAAAAGCCGATTACCGTTGGGCGAAGGAAACCGTCGCCGGGTTGTAAATAATCGGGTGAACGTTTCGCGAGGCAGGTAGTTGTTGTCTATTGTTTTCATGCCCGCTTTTTCGAGAATGATGCATCGGAGATTTGTCATGCCCACCAAACAGCTGACTTCGGTGGATTTCGAACTGATTCCGGCGAATATGGAAACCCGGTCCACGGATGTCCAGACGATTTTCCTGTTCGATTCTGGTAGTTCGACTCCGTTCGACAAGAAAGAACTACTCGAGTTTCTCGGAGATCGTGCGTCGAGGATTCCGGAATTGCGGTGGACCGTGACCACAGTTCCCGGCGGATTCGGGTTTCCCTATTGGATCGACTCCGCGCCATTCGACATTACTGAGCATGTCGAAGATCATGTCGAAATATCCTCGTGGAAAGGTGTTTTCGAATACTTCGGCGACATTGCCGCACAGATCGTCGATCCCTACGAATGCCTGTGGCGACTGCATGTCGTTCGAGGTGTTCGCGATGCGCCCGGGGTGCAGGGCGAAGCAACCGTGGTGATTCTCAAGGCCTCTCACGCTCTAGGTGACGGGCAAGCGTACAACGCAATTGTTCACGACCTGTTCTCGTCCAAGGATCTACCCGAATTCGTTCCGGAGCTCACGACGCCGAATCCGTGGTGGTCATCTCTGAAGGGACTCCTCGGAACTCCGCGGCGATATGTCCGCGCTTTTCGTGCACTGCCGGAAACCCGGAAATACGACGCGCCGGATTCCGGCGGTGGCGCCGTGACCTTTACGGATAAACGTTCGGCGTCGGCAATCATGCTCGATCTGGTGGCGATTCGAGAAGCCAAGAGAATGTGGCCAGGGGTGACGGTGACCGCAATAGCCCAGACGATCATCTCGTTGTCACTGCAAGAACATTTTGGTGACAAGAGCCCGCGCTCGATGCAGGTGATGTCTGGCGCACCCGCGGGGGCCGAGGTGCGCGGACAAAATCATATGGGTTGCTATCACGTCGATTTGGCGATGGACACAGAAGATATTGCGGAGCGGTTGCATGTGATAACCACGAACAACAACCACGGTAAAGCTGGATATCCCGACGCTTATCGAGCGGTTCGTACGCTGCAATACGAACTGCCGGCAGTCGCAGTCAGACCTGTATTGTCGTCGGAACCGAAACTGGGAACGGTCGCAAGCAGTGTCAACCGTGGCCCCGCCGTCATGACACTAGGTGATTCCAAGATTGTGTCGACTGCGTCATTTCCGTACGTGTCGCCGCGGAGCCCGTTCAACCACGGGATCTATTCGGTGGGTGACGTGCTCGCGATCTCAGTCCTGAGCGGAACTCCTGACAGTGGCGACATCGATGTCTACGCGGCTGTCCTGGAGAAGAACGCAGCCCGCGTTCTGGCCTGCCTCGAGGAACGAAGTTCTAAAGCCACGGCTCGATAGGCTTCTTCACCCACATGATCTTCTCGTCGGCGTGCGTGCGCTGCGCCTCGGAGCGATCAGGGTGCGCTGCAGCCCACTGATCCTTTTCGTCGATGAGACCGGCTGCGATGGTCCAGGTCTCCCGGGTACTCGGGGGATTCGCGTCGGCGGCCCGAGCCAACTTGCGTAACCGGTCGTCGGGCATGTCCAGGAGTTCGGCGGCAGTGATCCCGCGATTCCACGCGAACTTGGCCAGACCCACGGCCTTCTCGCGTCGACTGCGACTGGCGATGTCGTTGTGCGCGAAGTCCTCGTTCTTGCCCATGGGTAACCACCTCCTGGAGAGCCTGTACAACCTGGAGAGCACCGTACAACAAAAGAAGGCACCTTCTCCGCGAGGAAAAAGTGCCTTCTTCAAGTTCTTCACTGTCGGGGTGGCGGGATTTGAACCCACGACCTCTTCGTCCCGAACGAAGCGCGCTACCAAGCTGCGCCACACCCCGTGTCGAACCTCGGTTAGCTTACAGCACGAAGTCGGCAGGCATTAAATCCGCAGGTCAGTTGCGTAGAACCGGCGCAACAGACTGAGCGGAACCGCGCTCGGAGGAGTGCTCAGGTTCGCGGCCGGTAGAGGGCACCAACGTCAACAGCGTTGCCTCGGGTCGGCAGCAGAAACGGACCGGAGCCCACGGCGAGGTTCCGATACCGGCCGATACGTGAAGCTGTGTGTGGGCACCCCACTTGGACGGCCCCTTCACCCGGGAGCGGTCCAACTCACAGTTCGTCACCAGCGCACCGTAGAACGGCAGGCACAGCTGTCCGCCGTGTGTATGGCCGGCGAGAACGAGGTCGTAGCCGTCCTCGGCGAATCGATCCAACACCCGCGGTTCAGGGGAGTGCGTCAAACCGAGTTTCAGCTGAGCCAGGGGATTGGGCGGGCCCGCGATGGTGTCGTAACGATCACGCTTGAGATGCGGATCGTCGACGCCGGCCGTGGCGATCTTGATGCCCGACACCTCGAGTTCGCGCCGCACATGCGTCACGTCGAGCCAGCCACGCTCGGTGAATGCAGCCCGCAGATCTCCCCACGGCAGCGGATCGCCCGTGATGCGCTTCTTCTTGTCGAAGATGTAGCTCAGCGGGTTCTTCGGCTTCGGGGCGAAGTAGTCGTTGCTGCCGAACACGAACAGACCGGGACGGGCGAGCAGGTCGCCGAGTGCCTGGACCACTGCGGGGACGCTGCGCTGATGAGACAGGTTGTCGCCGGTGTTCACCACGAGATCCGGGTCGAGACTTTCGAGCTCACGCAACCAGTTCTGCTTCAACCGCTGGTTAGGCATCATGTGCAGATCGCTGAGGTGGAGAACCCGCAGCGACGACGACCCCGGCTCGAGTACGGGCATCGTCACCTCGCGCAACGTAAAAGCATTGCGTTCGATGCCGGATGCGTACCCGATTCCGAGTGCAGCGACGCCCGCGGCACCAAGTGCGGTGCGGGTCAGGTTGGTGCGGAACTGGTCAGACACCACTCAAGGATATAACTAAGGGGACGAGAGGCGGGGCGTGCGCGTAGCGTTTCCCTCATGTCCGACACGACAGCAACGCTCAAAGACAAACTCCGTTCCGACATGGTCGCATCCATGAAGGCCAAGGATCCGCTTCGCACCGGCACTCTCCGGATGCTCATCGCAGCAGTTCAGACCGAAGAGGTTTCGGGTAAGGAAGCGCGAGTCCTCACCGACGAAGAAATCATCAAGGTTCTTGCCAAGGAATCGAAGAAGCGCGGGGAATCCGCCGAAATTTACACCGAGAACGGCCGCGGTGAACTTGCCGCGAAAGAGCGCGCCGAGGCGCAGATCATCGACGAATACCTGCCGACGCCGTTGACCGACGCAGAACTTGTCGACGTCGTCGACACCGCGTTGGCGCAGGTAGCCGAGGAGCTCGGTGAGCGTCCGGGAATGCGTCAGATGGGTCAGGTCATCAAGGCCGCCAGCGCTTTGGCCAAGGGTAAGGCTGATGGCGCTCGTATCTCAGCTGCCGTGAAGTCTCGCCTGTAGGCATCACCGCCAAATAGAGAACGGCCGCACTCTCATGAGGGTGCGGCCGTTCTCTTCTGCGGTTGCTAGCGCGGTGCCGGTGTATCGGGATCCGGCGACGCTGGTGATGCCGGATCTGGTGAGCCGTCCGGCGACGCCGGTGCTATCGGCGCTCGTACCGACCCGTCACTGATGTAGATCGTGATGGTGGAACCCGGAATCGCCGAGCCCGACGGAGATGCGCCGGTGACAGTTCCGGCTCGCGCACCCGACGCCGACGTCACCGCGTTGACGGTGAATCCCGACTCCTGCAGGCGAGAGGTGGCAGCAGACTGGCTCAGTCCGACAACCTCGGGAACCTGACCGTTCTGCGAGCCACGGGCGTACTTCGGGTCGATCGGCGGTAGCGCCGTGGGACCGAAATTGTTGGCAACCGGCATCATTGCAGCAAACCAACTCCGTGCCGGTTCGGTACCGCCGTACAGGTTTCCGCTGTAGCACGGGCGCAGCGGAGTCGAGCAGATCTCACCCGGAGTCGGGGAGTCGCCGAAGATGTAGACGGCCGCGGCCAGATTGTTCGTGAAGCCGAGGAACGCCGAAGACTTGTGAGTCTCCGTGGTACCGGTCTTACCGGACATCGGCAGGGTCCATCCGGCGCTGCCGGCGGCACCCGCAGAGGTACCTGCACCCACGTCGTCGCGGCTGAGTGCATTGGCGAGGGTATCGGCCAATCCGGGCTCGACTACCTGCTCGCAGCCTTGTTCCGTGACCGTCACCGGCTTGCCGTTGCGGTCGACGACGGAGTCGATCGGGCTGGGCGGGCACCACTTGCCGTGCGATGCCAACGTTGCCGCGACGTTGGACAGTTCGAGCGGATTGATCCAGGTTGGGCCGAGCGTGAACGAGCCGAGATTCTGTTCCTTCTGGAAGTCGGCCATGCTGCGATCGTCGAACCCCGACGTGTTGGGTTCGGCGTACGAACGCAGACCGAGACGCACGGCCATATCGACGGTCGGCGTCACACCTGTTGCCGCGATGAGCTTCACGAATGCGGTGTTGGGCGACTGCGCGAGAGCATCCGTCACCGACATCGTCGCCGGATAGTTACCGACGTTCTCGACGCAGTACGTGGACACCGGACATCCCGCTGCGCCGCCACTACCGAAGCCCTTGGCGTCGAAGCGCCGGGGAACGTCGAGGGTCGCGTCGATACCGAGGCCCTTCTCCATGGCGGCGGCGGTGGTGAAGACCTTGAACACCGAGCCGGCGCCATCACCGGACAGCGAATACGGCTGGGCCAGGACGGTTTCGCTGGCGTCGGCATCGAGACCGTACGTGCGGCTGCTGGCCATCGCCACGACCTTGTGTGAGTCCTGGCCGGGACGAATCACGCTCATGACATTGGCGATGCCGTCGAGGTCCGGCTTGGCGTTCGCGTTGAGACCGGCTTTGGTGGAGGCCTGAACCGTCGGGTCGAGCGTGGTCTTGATGAGGTAGCCGCCCTCGTTGATCTGCTCGCGACTGATCCCGGCGTCCGAGAGGTATTTCAGTGCGTAGTCGCAGAAGAATCCGCGGTCACCAGCTGCGATGCATCCACGCGGCAGCGTATTCGGGGTGGGGAGAACACCCAACGGTTCGTCTTTGGCTGCCCGGAACTCGTCGGCCTGGTCGGGAATGTTGGTGATCATCGTGTCGAGCACGGTGTTGCGGCGCTCGGTGACACCTTCGACGTTGGTGTACGGGTTCAAGGCCGAACTCGACTGGACCATGCCGGCGAGCATCGCGGACTGCGGAATGCTGAGGTCTTTGGCGTCGACGCCGAAGTACGTCTGAGCGGCATCCTGGATTCCGAAGGAACCGTTACCGAACGGCACGAGGTTCAGGTAGCGGGTGAGGATCTCGTCTTTTGTGAGTTCCTTGTCCAATGTGAGTGCCATCCGGATTTCGCGAATCTTGCGAGCCGGAGTGGTCTCGATTGCGGCACGGCGTTCGGCGTCGGTTTTTGCGACGACCAACAGTTGGTAGTTCTTCACGTACTGCTGATCGAGCGTCGACGCACCCTGCTGGACCTCGCCGGAAGTGGTGTTGGTCAGGAAGGCGCGCAGCGTTCCCTGCCAGTCCACTCCCTTGTGATCCGGGAATCGACGGTCCTCGATGGAGACGATCGCCAGCTTCATGTTGTTCGAGATCTGGTCGCTCGGGACTTCGAACCGCCGCTGCTCGTAAAGCCAGGCGATGGGATTGCCTGCCGAATCGACCATCGTCGAGACTGCAGGGACAGTGCCGTCCACCAGTTCGGCAGAAACGTTGTCGACCGTGTCCGCGGCTCGGTTGGATGCGAATCCGAGTCCACCTGCCAGCGGAAACATCACTCCGGCAACGAGGACACCGGCCAACGCCGAACTTCCGGCGAGCTTCGCCACTGTTTTTGCAATCGACACGATCTACAGAGTACGTGTGCGCACCCACTGGGCGTGGCACGGAAAGAATTCGTGGCGGATAAAACGTCCTGAACACCCGGTTTGTACTGCCGTACCAAAAAAGGTGGACGGCCGTCTTGCGTCTGGGCGTTTCTTTACCTAAATTGTGTGAACGGTGTGATTGATATAACACTCGATCACGAATGTGTCTCAGCTTTCGTCGTGATATTCGCGACGGAGCGGAGATGTTGTGCTGCTCGCCCTCGAGGCGACGGACATACTTTGTAGAGGGGACCAGAGAATGTACACAGCCACCCCGAGTAGCCGTTTGGATGTCGAACAGGCAGAGGCTCGCATCGCCTGGGTAACGCAGGCACGCTGCCGCGAAGTAGATCCGGATCAGCTCTTTGTTCGAGGTGCCGCGCAACGTAAGGCAGCAACAATCTGCCGACATTGCCCGGTCCTGATGCAGTGCGGAGCCGACGCTCTCGACAACCGCGTCGAATTCGGAGTGTGGGGCGGCATGACCGAACGCCAGCGACGCGCTCTCCTCAAGCAGCACCCCGACGTCGACTCGTGGTCCGAATTCTTCGAGGACCGGCGTCACCAGCAGTCCGCTGCTGTCTGACCTAGCCTTTGCGAGTGATTAGCCTTTGCGAGTGACTAGCCTTTACGGGTGAGCTGATCGCCCACGGCGCGCAGTGCCTCGAGGTCGGACACCTCGAACGGTAGTGACGGAACGCCGATCAGCGGCACCCGCGGATGGGCAGCGGTAAACCGGCTCAGCAGTGCCACCTCACGTTTGGCGATTGCTGCGCGGTGAGCATGAATACGGAGCACCGCCTCCGTCAGCGCCTCGGCGTCAGTCGGATTTTCCTTGGCTGCGAGTTTGTCTGCGGCCGTTGCCGCATGATCAGACGGCAGCGCAGTCAGAGTTGGATGCGTTCGGTTCAGCACCAACCCGGCCAGCGGCATCGAATCCCCGGCCAGTCGGTCGACGAAAAACGCCGCCTCCCGCAAAGCATCCGGTTCCGCAGCAGCGATCACCAGGAAATGGGTGCCGGGCTGGCGAAGAAGCTCGTAGGTCTTGGTGGCGCGCTCGCGGAAACCACCGAACATCGAATCGAGCGACTGAACAAACGCCGAGGCGTCGGCGAGCATCGCGCTTCCGACGATCGTCGACACACCCTTCAGCGCCAAGCCCATCGCGCCGGCCACCAGCTTGGTCAAACCCCGACCAGGAGCCGAGAGCAACCGGATCATCCGGCCGTCGAGGAACGTTCCGAGCCGCTGCGGAGCATCCAGGAAATCGAGTGCGTTCCGGGACGGCGGCGTATCCACGATCACCAGATCCCACTTGTCGTTCGACGCCAGCTGCCCCAGCTTCTCCATCGCCATGTACTCCTGAGTTCCGGAGAACGACGTGGCAACGGTTTGGTAGAAGGGGTTCGCGAGTATCTGCTGCGCCTTGTCGGGGCTGGAATGCTCGAGCACCATCTCGTCGAACGTGCGACGCATGTTCAGCATCATCGCGTGCAGTTCACCCGTTGCCTCGGGGCCGAGTTTCACCGGTTGCGGTGTGTTGTCGAGTTCTGCGACGCCCAGAGCCTGAGCCAGCCGCCTCGCCGGATCGATCGTGAGAACGACGACGCGTCGGCCCTGCTCGGCCGCCCGCAGTGCCAACGACGCTGCCGTGGTGGTCTTGCCGACGCCACCGGCGCCGCAGCACACCACAATTCGAGCGGTTGGATCGTTGATGATCGCCGAGATATCGAGCACCGGAGCGCTGCGGCGACCGGTTCTGGAACTGCCGGCCACGACGTTGTCAGTGACCGCGTTTTCTGTGGTTTCGGTCATCGGACACCCTGTTCCATGAGGTATTCGGCCAATTCGTACAGACCACCCAGATCGACCCCGTCGGCCAGAGCCGGCAAGTGCAGTCGGGCGCCGTCGATCTCCTGCAGTTTCTCAGCACTGGATTCCTGCGCTTCGAGAACCGACGCGTGCTCGATGGTCTCCGTCAGCAGTCCGGCGAAGTCGTCGTCCGACAGTTCGAGGCCGACATCCGTGAGCGTTGACCGGATCGCCGCGGCATCGATTTCTCCGGCCGCAGCCCCGGCCAGCGTGCCTTCCGGCAGGAACTTCGGGCTGGTGCGGTTGACGATGATCGCGCCGAGATTGAGCTCGTCTCGGGCCAGCTCCAAGGCGGCATCCGTGGTTTCCTGCACGGGTAGGGCCTCGAGTAGCGCCACCAGATGCACCACCGTTTCCGGTGAGTGCAGCAGCCGCACGACGCCCTCGCTCTGCGAATGCACCGGCCCGCCCTTGGCGAGATCGGCCATAGCCTTCGTGACGTCGAGAAAACTACCGATCCGGCCCGTCGGCGGGGCGTCGACGACAACGGCGTCGTACACCCGCTTCCCGGTTCGGTCGGTGCGGATGACGCACTCCTTGATCTTGCCGGTGAGCAGCACGTCACGCAGGCCGGGTGCAATGGTCGTGGCGAACTCGATGGCACCGAACTTGCGCATCGCGCGGCCTGCGAAGCCCAGGTTGTAGAACATTTCCAGGTATTCGAGGAAAGCCGTCTCGATGTCGACGGCCAACGCCATCACCTCACCGCCACCTTCGGCAGCTGCGACCTTCGTTTCCTGTGGAGGTAACGGTGGCACGTCGAAGAGCTGCGCAATTCCCTGGCGGCCCTCCACTTCCACCAGCAGAACGCGTCGGCCGCCTTCGGCTAACGCGAGCGCCAAGGCGGCGGCTACCGTCGACTTACCGGTTCCACCTTTTCCCGACACAAAATGCAGGCGGGCCTTCGATGCAGACTCCGGCCAGCTCTTGCTCAGCTCATCTTGGGATGCGACCACACCGCGAGCCTATAAGTCTGGGGCCGAAGATGTGCGCGGGATAGGCTCACCACATGAGTGAATTGACTTCCTGGGAATACACCGTTACTCCGTTGCTGGTCCACAACCCGAAGGCCATCCTCGACAATTGGGGTGTCGACGGGTGGGAGCTGGTGACGGTTCTTCCGAGCGCGTCGGGCGAACAGCACGTCGCGTACCTCAAGCGTCCGAAGGTTGCCGGCGCATGACCGAAACAACGCAGACCTGGTCAGCGCGTCTCGCGGAACTCGGCATCGAGCTGCCCGCAGTTGCGGCGCCGGTCGCTGCCTACGTCCCGGCGATTCGCAGTGGTGATCACGTCTACACCTCCGGCCAGTTGCCTTTTGTCGAGGGAAAGTTGTCGTTGACGGGCAAGCTCGGTGCGGATGCGTCGGATGCAGATGCAAAGGCCGCCGCGCGTGTCTGTGCTCTCAACGCTCTTGCCGCGATCAACGCCCTGGTCGGCATCGACAATCTGGTTCGTGTCGTCAAGGTCGTCGGATTTGTGGCTTCTGCTGAAGGTTTCACCGGTCAGCCCGGCGTGATCAACGGCGCCTCCGAATTCCTAGTTGAGGTCTTCGGCGACGAGGGCATTCACGCCCGCTCCGCTGTCGGTGTTGCAGAACTTCCCCTCGGCTCCGCTGTCGAGGTGGAACTGATCGTAGAAGTTCGCTGATGACAACGGTTCATCCCGCATACGCGCAGCTTCGCCGCGTCACCGATATCGCGTCCGTCATGCTCGAGAACAACCCGGGCATGATGACGCTCGACGGCACCAACACCTGGATTCTGCAGGCGCCGGGCAACGATGAATATGTAGTCGTCGATCCCGGTGACAACGATGAAGAACACCTGCAACGAGTGGCCGGAGTCGGCCCGGTGGCGTTGGTCTTGATCACGCATCGGCACTTCGACCACACCGGCGGGGTGAGCCGTCTTCACGAATTGACCTCGGCGCCAGTGCGTTCCGTTTCTTCAGAGTTCCTGCGCGGCGACGGCACGACGCTTTTCGACGGCGAACTCATCGAGGTTGCCGGGCTGCGCCTGCGCATCGTGGCAACCCCCGGCCATACCGCGGACTCCGTCTCGATCGTCATCGAGAACGAAGGCAGCGTGCTGACCGGTGACACGATACTCGGCCGTGGCACAGCGGTTCTCGATGATTCGGACGGCGATCTGGGTGACTATCTTGCGTCGTTGCGTGCCCTCATCGAGCTGGGTGACGGGCGAACCGTTCTACCCGGGCACGGCCCGGAACTTCCTGACCTGCAGGAGATCTCGCAGCAGTACCTCGCGCATCGCGAGGAGCGGCTCGATCAGGTGCGGACTGCCATCGTCGCCCTCGGTGATTCGGCGTCGGTTCGCGAGATCGTCGAGCACGTCTACTCGGACGTCGATCCCAAACTGTGGCCGGTTGCGGAAAAATCCGTCAACGTGCAGTTGGCGTATCTGCGTCGTTGAAGTTCGTGGTCGCCGAAGTTCGTAGTCGCTGAAGTGCATAGTCGCTGAGCTGTAGCGGAACTGCCGCCTGTTATACCGATCGAGGTATAGCTGGCGGCAGTTTTTGCATTTGTTTGATATGGGGTCGGGGCCAATAGTTAGTCCATGACCTCACACTGCGACGGATGGATCCGCAACTACGTGGATGGCTCCTATGTCGAACCCGACGCGTCGTCGAGCTTCGACCAGGTAGACCCCGCAACCGGCCGTGTTCTGGCCAAGGTCCACGAAGCCGACCGGGCCCTGGTCGATCGGGCTGTGACCTCGGCCAGGCGCGCCCTGGACAACGGTTGGGCGGATACACCGGTCCGCGAGCGCACCGCGCTGCTGCGACGGGCCGCTGATCGGATCGAGGAGCGATTCGAAGAATTTGTCGCCGCAGAAATGGCGGACACCGGCAAGCCGATCACGCAGGCACGCGAACTCGACGTCTCGCGCGCCCTGACGAACTTCCGCACGTTCGCCGACATCGTGGCCGCAGCCGGCCAGGAATCATTTGTCACCGATCTGGCCGGCGGCAAGCAGGCGCTGAACTACGCGATCCGCAAGCCGCTCGGCGTGGTTGCCGTCATCGTTCCGTGGAACCTGCCGCTGCTTCTCCTGACCTGGAAGGTTGCGCCCGCCCTGGCATGCGGAAACTCCGTGGTGGTCAAGCCTTCCGAAGAGACCCCGGCAACAGCGTCGTTGCTGGCGGAGGTGCTCGAAGAGGTCGGCCTGCCTGCCGGTGTCTACAACGTCGTGCACGGGTTCGGCGCGAACTCCGCGGGCGAATTCCTCACCACGCACCCCGGTATAGACGGAGTCACCTTCACGGGATCCTCGGCAACCGGCTCGCATGTCATGAAAACCGTTGCCCCGAGGGTGCGTCCGGTCTCGTTCGAGCTCGGTGGTAAGAACGCCGCGATCGTGTTCGACGACGTCGACATCGACGAAGCGCTGACGGGTCTGACCAAGTCGGTGTTCACCAACACCGGCCAGGTCTGCCTGTGTACCGAACGGGTCTACGTGCACCGCAGCATTTTCGACGACATCGCCGGTGGACTCGTCGAGCGAGCCGCAGGGTTGCGTCTGGGCGACCCGACGCTCGCTGCGACGACGACCGGTCCGCTCATTTCGCAGGCGCACCGGAAGAAGGTTCTCGACTACTTCGAGATCGCCGAGCAGGAGGGCGCAAAAGTGTTGACCGGTGGCGGTATTCCGGATCTCGGGCAGGATCTGGCCGGCGGATCGTGGATCGAACCTACTCTGTGGACTGGTTTGACCAACAAGGATCGCGCTGTGCGGGAGGAAATCTTCGGACCTGTCGCGGCACTGATTCCGTTCGACACCGAGGCCGAAGCGATCGCCTTGGCAAACGACACCGAGTACGGCCTGGCAGCGTCGGTGTGGACCAACGACTTACGTCGTGGACACCGGGTCGCTCAGAAGATGAACGTCGGAATCTCCTGGGTCAACACGTGGTTCACTCGTGAACTGCGGTCTCCGTTCGGCGGCATGGGCCTGTCCGGCATCGGGCGTGAGGGCGGCGAGTCCTCGCTGCACTTCTACACCGAACCGACAAACGTGTGCGTACAACTGTGATGATCGAAGCAGCAGTAGTTCAGTCCCCAGAAATGAGCGAGGCGTGATGACAGCCCCAGAAGACACCGTATCCGCGCTCGCGCGTCGCCTCGACGACGCCGCGCAGAGTCGCACCGACACCCCGAGCCTCGCCGATGACCACACTATCGACATCGACGACGCGTACCGGATTCAGAACATGATCATCGAACGACGCACTGCCCGTGGGGAATCCGTTGTCGGTGTCAAGCTCGGCTTCACCAGCCAAGCGAAGATGGCACAGATGGGTGTCTCCGAAGTGATCGTGGGGCAGTTGACCGATGCCATGGCGGTGGACGACGGTGGTGACCTGGACCTGTCGGTGTTCATCCACCCCAAGATCGAACCCGAAGTCGCGTACCGACTGTCGAAGGACGTCGATCTCGACGACCCGAGCGTGGACATCGAGTCCTGCGTCGACGCGGTGGCTCCGGCGATGGAGATCATCGACTCCCGCTACCGCGACTTCCGCTTCACCTACACCGACGTCGTCGCCGACAACACCAGTGCCGCCGGATATGTGATCGGCCCGTGGCAGCCGCTGCGCAATGCCGCGAACTTGGTGGTCCGGATGGAGGTGGGCAGCGAATCGGTAACCGGCTCGACGGCAGCGATACTCGGAGATCCCGTGCGTGCGTTGCATGCCTTGGTGGATATTGCGCGTCGACGCCGAATTCCGTTGCGCGCCGGGTACGTGATCTTGGCCGGTGCGGCGACTGCGGCCGTGCGACTCGACGAGGGAGTCGCGCAGTGCAGCATCGACGGACTGGGCACCGTCTCGGTGAAAGGTGTGAAGCGATGAGTGGGGCGCAGGTCATCGAGAAGCTGGCCAAGCCGCGCGGAAAGTTCCCGCACGTCAAGGTGGTCGGCGACTTCGTCTATGTCTCCGGCACCAGCTCACGTCGGCCCGACAACACGTTTGTCGGCGTCGAGGTCGACGAGATGGGCACCACGGCGCTCGATATTCGGGCGCAGACGCGCGCCGTCATCGAGAACATCGCGGCGATACTCACCGAAGTGGGTGGGCAGCTGAGTGATCTGGTTCAGGTCACCTCGTACCTGGTGTCGATGAACGACTTCGGTGGATACAACGAGGTGTATGCCGAACTGTTCGACGAAAACGGTCCGACGAGAACGACTGTGGCTGTTCACCAACTGCCCCACCCGCACCTGCTCATCGAAATTTCCGGCGTGGCGTACGTGCCCGCCGCCAAGCGCTCAGCGTCCGAAGCTACGGAGAATGCATCATGACCACGATTCCTCCCGTCATCGACTTCAAGAAATGGATCGACGACAACCGCCACCTGCTGCAGCCGCCCGTCAACAACCAGACGATGGCACTCGGAGACGACTTCATCGTTCAGGTCGTCGGCGGACCCAACCAACGGACCGACTACCACCTCGACCCGTACGAGGAATGGTTCTACCAGGTGGAAGGTGACATCCACGTCAACGTCATGACCGACGACGGACCGGTGCGGGTCGACATCCGGGAGGGTGAAAGCTGGCTGCTGCCGGGGAATCTGCCGCATTCACCGCAGCGTCCCAGCGCAGGATCGATCGGCCTGGTCATCGAAAGGGTGCGGCAGGAAGGAACATTGGAACACTTCCAGTGGTACTGCCTCGAGTGCAACCACAAGATCTACGAAGTCGAACTCCAAGTCCGCGACATCGTGGCCGACCTTCCACCGGTCTTCGTCACGTTCTACGAGAGTGAAGACGCTCGCACGTGCGACCAGTGCGGCACGCTCCATCCCGGTAAGGGCTGAACGATGACCAACATGATCGACATTCACACCCACTACGTCCCCAACGGGTGGCCCGATCTCACCGGCGACGCCGGCCCGGACGCACCGTGGCTGAAGGTGGAGTCGGAAACCGAAGCCATGATCATGATGGGCACCAGGGAGTTCCGCCGCATCCAGTCCGATGCCTGGGACGCCGAAGTGCGCCTTCGAGACATGGATGCCGACGGCGTCCACACACAGGTCGTCTCGCCGACACCGGCATTCTTCAACTACGGCCGAACCGGCGAGCAGGCCGGTCGCATCTCTCGGATCTTCAACGACCTGGCACTCGAGATCGTCGAACCCGCTCGAGATCGCCTCATCCCGTTCTGTCAGGTTCCGTTGCAAGACACCGATGCCGCGTGCCGCGAACTCGAACGGTGCGTCGCCAACGGGCACCGGGGCGTAGAAATCGGCAATCACGTCGGCGACCTCGATCTCGACAGCGATGGCGTCGTGACGTTCCTGCAGCACTGCGCGTCACTGGATGTTCCCGTGTTCGTGCACCCGTGGGACATGGCGTCCTCGCCGCGTCTGGATCGGTGGATGGCGCAGTGGCTCACCGCCATGCCCGCAGAAACGCATCTGTCGATACTCGCGCTGATCCTCGGCGGCGTGTTCGACAAGATCGACGACCGACTCAAGATCGGATTTGCCCACGGCGGTGGGTCTTTCGCGTTCTGGCTCGGTCGGATGGAAAACGCCTGGCACGGCCGCAACGACATCATCGGTACATCGGAGTTTCCGCCGTCGCACTACCTGGGCAGGTTCTACGTGGATTCCGTCGTCTTCGACGAGCGTGCATTGCGACTACTGGTGGATACGGTGGGCGTGGACCGGGTGATGGTGGGAAGCGATTACCCGTATCCACTCGGTGAGCGACCGGTCGGTGAGGTGGTGCGCAAGAGTGAGTTCCTGGACGATACTGCGCGCCAATTGATCTCACGGGGAAATGCGGAACGGTTCCTGGGGATCGGCTGATCCTTCAGATATGCCATTTCCGGTATGACGAACGGTGATTTCGGCATTTGTGAGTCATGTCTCAAGTGAGCATAATTCAGGCAACCCATATTTCAGACAATCTTTGAAACTCGCTCGGCAAAACAGAATTCACCGTTCGTCCTGCCACACACCCAATCGATAGGTATCCGCGATGACCACAAGCGTAACCAGTGACGGAAAGCCGTTGCCGGAGAAAGCTGCCCGCAGCCGGGTTGCCATGGCAACCCTCGCCGGCACCACCCTCGAATGGTACGACTTCTTTCTCTACGGAACAGCAGCAGCGCTGATCTTCAACAAGCAGTTCTTCCCGAGTCTGAGTCCGACCGCCGGCACTCTCGCAGCCTTCAGCACCTTTGCGGTCGGCTTCATCGCCAGGCCTGTTGGCGGCTTGGTGTTCGGGCACTTCGGTGACCGGATCGGTCGCAAGGCGACGCTTGTGGTGTCTCTCGTGATGATGGGAGTCGGTTCTACGCTGATCGGGCTCATCCCGAATTACGATTCCATCGGTTTCTGGGCGCCGGTACTGCTGGTAGCGATGAGAGTCGTCCAGGGCATCGGTCTCGGCGGCGAGGGTGCCGGTGCCACGCTGATGTCGATGGAGCACGCTCCGGCCGGGCAGAAGAACCTGTATGCGGGTTTCCCCCAGATGGGCACACCCGCCGGACTTGTTCTGGCCAACGGCATCTTCCTGACCACCAGTGCATTGATGTCGGACTCGGCATTCGAATCGTGGGGTTGGCGTATTCCGTTCCTGCTCAGCTTCGTTCTGGTGGCGATCGGTCTGGTGATCAGGTTGCGGGTTACCGAATCGCCCTCGTTCGCCGGGATCATGGAGAAGGGCGAGATCGTCCGATTCCCGCTGCGTGAGTCGCTCAAGGTCGGGTTCCCGCGGTTGTCACTGACACTCGCCGCGTGCTTGGCGAACTCCGCCGTGGCCTACGCCTTCATGGTGTTCACTCTCTCGTACGGAACTCAGCACCTGGGCTACAACAAACAGTTCCTGGTGCTCAGTGTCACCGCGGCAGCAGTCCTGTGGTTCGTCTCCATTCCGATCTGGACCAAGGTGGCCGACAAGTACGGTCGACGGCACATGTTCATCGGCGGATCGGCAGCAATCCTGTTGTGGTGCATCGTGTTCTTCCCGCTGCTGAATACCGAGAACAAGGTTGTTGCGGTCGTGGCGTTCCTGGGAATGGGCCTGATCATTCCGGTGACGCATTGCGTCCAGGGAAGCATCATTGCGGATACGTTCCCGGCCAAGGTTCGATACTCGGGTTCGTCGTTGATTCTGCAGAGTGGTGCAATTCTGGGCGGCGGTCTGGCTCCGATGATTGCGACAGCTCTGCTGGACGCCACGGGATCCTCTGTAGGCGTGACGTGGTACCTCGCGGCGATCTGCTCGATCAGTCTGGTCGGCGCGATAGCACTGTTCAAGGTGGTGCCCGACTCGTCACGTGGATTGCAGCACGAAGAAGTTCGAGTGGCAGAAAACGCCTGACGTGTAAGGATATTCGAAAGCCCGTTCCCTCGTCGGGAGCGGGCTTTCGAGCGTTCACTGGTTCATGAGTTCTTCCGCGAAACTGCGCAACGCCGCGATCAGCGCCTGCGCCGACGGACTGGACGTCCTTGTCGCCGACGATGTGAGACCTACGCTGTGGCCGATGGGGTCCAGGGTGATCGGGAGCGTGGTCAAGCGGGTGTCATCGCGATGAATCAGACTCGGAAGGACTGCGATCATGTCGGTTTCCAACAACAGTTGTCGCACGGTGAGGAATGACGTTGCCTCTACCCGGTTTTCGGGCAAGGGGAGACCGTTCCTGGCGAAGAACTCTCCGAGTTCGCGTCGGAGCACCGTCTCGACGCCGGGCAGGATCCAGGGGAACTCGCGGAGTTCGTCGAGGTGCACGTCATCACGACTGGTCAGTGGATGATCCACTCGGGTAACAAGTTCAACGGATTCGGCATAGAGATTGCGTCTGACGGCTCGGTCGTCTGTCGGTGCTGTGAGTCGGCCGACGATGAGGTCGATACGGCCGGCCTCCAGATCGGTGAGTAACTGCTCCGGAGTGCCCTCTCGGACGATCACGGTCAGTAGCGGGTGCTGGACCTTCAGTCGCGCGATTGCGCCGGGCAGTAGAACGTTGGAACCGGCGAGATGTGTTCCCACGATGACTGTTCCGCGATTGGCGTCGGCTAGCTCGACGACGTGCCGGCCAGCTTCGGTCAGCTGCGCGATCACGGCCCGAGCATGAGTGGTGAAGGCCTCACCGAAAATGGTCGGGGTGATGCCGCGTGGGCCACGGTCGAAGAGCGAGACACCGAGAATGGACTCGATATCGTGCAGACTGCGCGTTGCGACAGGCTGTGTGATGTGAAGTGCGGCAGCGGCACCGACCACACTGCCCTGACGGCTCAATGCGTCGACGAGCAGGAGATGGCGGAGTTTGAGTCGCCCGTCGAGGAGCTTGGGCATGTCCATGGAGCAATCCTAGACGGGATTTCTCCTGGTGGGTAGGCGCCCGAAGTTACTCAGGAGAAGGTGATTCCGATCGGCTGAGCCGAAGTGTACTTCTCCCACGTTTCGCTGCTGTCCGGACTTCCCGTGTGCGCAAACGACGCCCAGTGCCGGCGCATACGACGGCCCAATGCGTCGATGCTCGGCCAGTTGCTGCTGCCCAGCATCGGCGAGGCTTGCCATGACTGCTCGGTTCCCAGTACGAAGGGTAGTTCGGCGCAGTGAGTTGCTCCGAAGACGTCGTCGGTCGGTGTCCAGTCGAAGCGATACGTGTACACCGACGCACCAGTCGCGGTGAAGGCGTCGGCCAGCTCCATCGCAGGTTCGGCAAACATGTTCTGTGTCAGCGCTTTTTCGGCGACACGTTCGGGATCGGTTGCTCCCGCTACGTCGCGCAGGAAAGCGGACCCCTCGTCGCGGGTGTATCCCACGATGACGTCCGGCGCTGCCTCGAAAGTCTGGGTCACCGGCGCCAACTCGGCGATCGGTGCAAATGGCGGTTGAACGACATTGGGGGACCGTCGGCTGAACTCGAGTGCCGTGCTGCGGAATGCGTCGAGAACGCGGGAGAGTGGCGCGGTTCGAGGATCTTCGTCGAGCAGTCGGGCAAACGTCTCGCCGTTCTCGATCGCTGCAGCCTGCGTGAAGTTGAGATCCACCCGCGGGGTGCTCTGCAGAATTGCTCGATGAAACAGGGGGTGAGAGTTGTTACTGCTCAATAGGTTCACTATCGAATGAGCGCCGGCAGACTGGCCGAACACAGTGATCGAATTGGGGTTGCCACCAAATTCCTCGATGTTCTCGCGCACCCACTCGAGCGCCGCAATCTGATCGTGGACCCCGAGGTTACCTTCGCTGACGCCGTCGAGAAAGAGGTATCCGAGCACACCGACGCGATAGTTGACCGAAACCACGACGACGTCGCCTTCGGATGACAATGCGTCGCCGTCGTACCAGGGCAGGGAGCCGCCGCCACTGGAGTACCCACCGCCGTGCAGCCACACCATGACCGGTCGGATTCCGGTCAACGAGGGGGTTGTGACGGTGACGGTGAAGCTGTCTTCGCTCTGCTCCGGATCGGGGAGCGGCGGACCCATGATTCGTTCGAGACGCGAAGGTGGTTGGGGGAACACCGTTCCGAGAGCCGTTGCATCGAAGATGTCGGAAAACGGCTCGACGGGTTGCGGCTTTTCGAATCGCGAGGCGCCGGCATAGGGGATGGCGCCGAAGTAGTACGACCCGTCACGCTTTCGGCCGCGGACCCTTCCGGAGGTTGTGGATACGATCACGGGCTCAGGCGCTGGCAATGGGTTCCCTTCTCCATGGGCTGTCGGTTCGAGAGTGCACTGTCGAGCATGCCAGGTGAAAGCCACGGCACAAATGCCTTTGTGGTCGTGCGGTATGCGTTACGGCGAGAGAGCTTGTACCAGTCGATCTTCGAGTCGCATCGTCACCCGGGTGTACGCGGCGTCGTCATCCAGTGCTCGCGACATCACGATCGCGCCTTGGATCCCGGCCACGGCTTCTTCGGCAAGTCCGGTGGAATCATCGGTGCCGGCGAGTGCGGTTGTCAGTGCGTCGATCCATTCATCGAAGTAGGTTCGCACCCTGGCACCGAAGCGGTTTCGCTCTTCGCCGAGTGCAAATGCGCCGAACAGGCAAATGCGTTGTCCTGACCGAAAGTAGTCGGCCACGGTAGCGAACATGCTCGCGATGCGCTGCGTCGGTGGAACCGACTCTGCTCGAAGCGGTTCGAAGACCTCGGTCCGAAACCAGCGGGCGACCTCGTCGAGCACCGCCTCGGCCATCTCTTCCTTTCCCCGCGGAAAGAAGTTGTAGAGACTGCCTTTGCCCAACCCGGTATGTTCGGTGATGACGGCCAGGCTCGCTCCGTCGAACCCGTACGTTCGGAACACGTTTGCGAGCGCGGGGATCGGGTCGGAACGTTCAGCTACCTGTCTGGCCATGTGCTCATCCTTTCATCACAGACCCAGTTCGCTCAGGCCTGGATGATTCTGCGGACGTGGTCCGGGCGAGTCCCAGAAGAACTTTCGCTCCGACTCCGCGATGGGGACGTCGTTGATGCTGGCGTGACGATGGTGCATGAGGCCGTCGGCGTCGAATTCCCAGTTCTCGTTGCCGTAGGAGCGGAACCACTGCCCGTCCCGGTCGTGCCACTCGTAGGCAAACCGAACCGCGATGCGATTATCGCCGTGAGCCCACAGCTCTTTGATCAGGCGGTAGTCCAGTTCACGGTTCCACTTCTCGGTCAGAAGTTCGACGATCTCGGATCGGCCGGTGACAAACGCCGACCGATTGCGCCACCAACTGTCCGGGGTGTAGGCCAGCGACACCTTGTGCGGATCGCGCGAGTTCCATCCGTTCTCGGCAAGTCGAACCTTCTGGCCGGCGGTTTCGTGGGTGAAGGGCGGAACGGGTGCTCGCACAGTCATGACGTGGCCTCTCGAATTGACGTGTACCTATCGGTACAAACTGTACTGATAGGTACAATCAAAGTCCAGAAACAATTTCGGCCGCCCCCACCGAAGTGGGAGCGGCCGAAAGAGCCGGAACGGAAGAACTAGCGAGCGCGACGAGCCAGACGCTCGGAATCCGAGATCAGAACACTCTTGCCTTCGAGGCGCAGCCATCCGCGATGAGCGAAGTCAGCCAGAGCCTTGTTGACGGTCTCACGGGAAGCGCCGACCAGCTGGGCGATCTCTTCCTGGGTGAGGTCGTGGGTGACGCGCAGTGCGCCACCTTCCTGGGTGCCGAAGCGCTGCGCAAGCTGCAGCAGTGCCTTGGCGACACGGCCGGGGACGTCCGTGAAGATCAGGTCCGCGAGCGTGTTGTTGGTACGACGCAGGCGGCGTGCGAGAACGCGAAGCAGCTGCTCGGCGATTTCGGGGCGCTGCTGGATCCAAGCCTTGAGAGCGTCGCGGTCCATGCTCACGGCACGAACCTCGGTGACGGTGGTCGCCGTCGAGGTGCGGGGACCGGGGTCGAAGATGGACAGTTCGCCGAACATGTCGGACGGACCCATGATCGTCAGCAGGTTCTCGCGACCGTCAGGTGAGCGTCGACCGATCTTCACCTTGCCGGACACGATGATGTACAGGCGGTCACCGGGTTCACCCTCGTTGAAGATGACATGTCCACGGGGGAAGTCGACGGGCTGCAGCTGCTTGGTCAGCGCCGCTACCGCTGAGGGCTCGACTCCTTGGAAGATGCCGGCTCTTGCCAGGACGTCGTCCACGTGCGCTCCTTGTTGGGATTTGTTCGTTTGTGGTGTCATTTTTTGCGCTATCTAACTTTGTACCCGGTTGTGCTTGGTTTGTACGCACGAACCGCCCACACGCAGGCGTTCGCTCGGGCGAGCGGGACGCTGCGTCCGACACAATCCGTGTTGAATACAACAGGTACGGCATCGAAGTCTACGTCCCACGCGCTCGGGACGAGTGATTGATGCCACGAAAGCGTCGAAATTATCCTGATGGCGAATAAAAGTGACTACCTTGTATGACTCGTCGATCGCCTCAGCGGGTGGGCAGTTCTTCGCCGCCTGATTGCCGCGGAGCGCTGGCCGGTCGCCCCTTCCGGCGCAGGTGGAAGCGGGCAAACGCATGCGGGAACCCATCGGTGGCGAGCGACGCGACGTCGTCGGGACCGGCCTGATCGAGGAACTCCGCCACTTCGTTCTCCCGAACGGAGAGTCGACGCAATCTACGTTCGACCCGTTCCATGGCCAGCGCAAAAAGCATCAACAGCACTGGGAAGAGAATCACGGCGAGTCCTTGCATAGAGGAAAGTAAACACGGCCAACATCTCGGAATCGACACGACCAAATGTCATGTCGGGACGTATCCGTACAGTTGTCTGAGTGCAGACCACCCCGACCGAGCGCTCAGCGACCCGCCGGTCTGGCGGCGCTCGCGGCGAGGAATCCCATCTGGCGCTCGTCCGTCGCGCGCGTCGGATGAACCGGAAACTGGCCGTCGCCTTCCCTCACGTGTACTGCGAACTCGATTTCACGACGCCCCTCGAGTTGACGGTTGCGACCATCCTGTCGGCGCAGTGCACTGACGTCCGCGTCAACATGGTCACCCCAGCTCTGTTCGCCCGTTATCCCGACGCCAAGGCGTACGCAGAAGCCGACCGGACCGAACTCGAGGAGTACATCCGGTCAACGGGCTTCTACCGGAACAAGGCCAACTCGTTGATCGGATTGGGTCAGGCGCTGCTCGAGCGTTATGACGGCGAGGTGCCGAACAAACTTGCCGACCTCGTGACGCTGCCGGGAGTCGGTCGCAAGACAGCCAATGTGGTTCTGGGAAATGCGTTCGACGTCCCGGGAATCACCGTCGACACCCACTTCGGGCGTCTGGTTCGTCGGTGGAAGTGGACGGACGAAGAAGATGCCGTCAAAGTCGAACATGCTGTCGGGGCATTGATCGAACGTAAGGAATGGACCCTGCTGTCACATCGTGTGATTTTCCACGGACGGCGCGTCTGCCATGCGCGTAAGCCGGCATGCGGGGTGTGCGTGCTGGCCAAGGACTGTCCGTCGTACGGCCTTGGCCCCACCGACAAAGCGGAGGCTGCTGCGCTGGTGAAGGGCCCGGAGACGGAGCATCTGCTCGCTCTGGCCGGGTTGTGACCCACATGTCCAATGCTGCTCGGTGGTCCCTTGTCGTGCTTGCGGTTGTTGTTGCGCTCGCTGTTGCGATCTGGCCGCGCGGGGGAGAGGACACTCCGGTTTCGACTGGGGGTTCCTCGACGTCCGCTTACCAACCGCCGACGTTCACGCCGTCGTCAGAATCGCTCGATCAGCTTCGCGCGCAAGCCGGACTGGCAGCATGCCCGACGCCTACTGCCGAGGCTCCGGCCGGCGCCGTGCTCGCCGGGGTCACTCTCGACTGCGTTGCCGACGGAAGCTCTGTCGACCTTGCTGCCGCGCTGGGAGGTAAGCCCGCGTTGCTGAATCTCTGGGCCTACTGGTGCGCGCCCTGCGCCGAAGAACTGCCGCATTTGCAGGAATTTGCGGATCGCGCGGGGGACAGTATGACTGTGCTGACCGTGCATTCCGACCCGAACCAGGAAAATGCCTTGACCCGACTGATCGACTATTCCGTTCGCCTACCCGGCGTTCAGGACGGCTCGAGCAAGGTGCAGATAGCCGTCGGCGCGCCACCCGTGCTGCCGGTCTCGGTGCTCATTCGTCCCGACGGAACCGTCGCGAAAGTGTTGCCTCAACCGTTCCGCAGTGCGGATGAGATAGCTGCCGCCACGGCGCAGTATTTGGGAGTTGTCGTATGAGCTCATCGGTTCCCGAATGGTTACGTGCCGTATCCAGCACCCAACCCACTGATCCACATCGGCTCAACCCCGTGCTCGACCGTCGCCCGCCACGCGGGACGGCAACCCGTCCCGCTGCGGTACTGGTCCTCTTCGGAGGATCTCGGGAAGCCGATCCTCTGTGCCTCGGTGGGATGCCGGACGACGCCGACGTACTACTGACACAGCGGGCGTCGACGATGCGTCAGCACAGTGGGCAGGTCGCCTTTCCCGGCGGTGCCGCCGACGAGGGCGACGACGGTCCGATCGGCACAGCGCTGCGCGAGGCACAGGAAGAAACAGGTCTCGACCCGAGTGGAGTGCTCCCGCTGGCGACACTGCCCGAGATATTCATTCCTCCGTCCGGATTCGACGTGACTCCGGTGATCGCCTATTGGGAAAATCCGGTGACTGTGGGAATCCAGGATTCCGGTGAGGTCGGCCGTGTCGCACGGGTTCCGCTGCGCACTCTGCTCGACCCGGACAACCGCTTCCAGGTACGTCACCAGGCCGGGTACCAAGGTCCGGCGTTCACGGCCGACGGCATGCTCGTGTGGGGTTTCACTGCCGGAATACTGGCGGGGCTCTTCGAGGTGTCCGGTTGGGAAATCCCCTGGGATCATCACGACGTGCGTGATCTGGACACAGCGCTCGCAGAACTGGGCGAAGACATCGAAGATTCGGCGGTTCCCCGATGACAGGTTCGCGGTGGGTCGATCTTGCGATCGTGGTGGTGGCGCTCATCGCCGCGACTTCAGGATGGCGTCAGGGCGCGGTGGCGTCGGCGTTGGCCTTTGTCGGTGTGATTCTGGGTGCTGTTGCCGGAATTCTCCTGGCGCCGCATGTCCTGGTGCATGTGACCGAGGGCAAGTTGCGCATCCTCGCCGGTATTTCGCTGATCGTCGTGTTGGTGATCATCGGCGAAGTGGCCGGCATGGTTCTGGGCCGGGCCGCGCGTAGCGGTATGCATTCCCCGGCTGCGAGATCGGTGGACAGCGTGATCGGCGCTGGGCTTCAAGCAGTTGCCGTGGTGGTTGCCGCGTGGCTGCTGGCAATTCCGCTGACGTCGTCGTCTCAGCCCAACGTCGCAGCGGCAGTCCGAGGCTCGAACGTGCTGGCCGGTGTCGACGACCTTGCTCCGCAATGGTTGAGGCAGATTCCGACGGAATTCTCGGCGCTGCTCGACACATCGGGATTACCCGATGTCATCGGTCCGTTCGGTCGCACACCCATCACCGAAGTGGAAGCGCCGGACGCGAGTGTTCTGGCGAGCCCGCTGGCCGCTCAGTTGCGCCCGAGTGTCCTGCGCATCAACGGCGTCGCGCCGAGTTGCCAGCGTGCACTCGAAGGTTCCGGGTTCATCGTCGCGCCTGAGCGTGTCATGACCAACGCGCACGTCGTGGCGGGTACCGAGAGCATCACGGTCGACACGATGCAGGGCGCACTACCCGCTCAGGTTGTGCTCTTCGACTCCTCCGTCGACATCGCGATCCTCGCGGTGCCCGGACTCGAGGCGCCGGTTCTGCCGTTCGCAGCGCAGCCCGCTCAAACCGGAGACAACGCACTGGTGCTCGGATATCCGGGTGGGGGTCCGTACACAGCCAGCGCGGCTCGTGTTCGCGAAACACTGAACCTCAACGGCCCGGACATCTACAAGGCCGGCACCACACAACGTGAGGTGTACACCGTTCGTGGATCGATTCGACAGGGCAACTCCGGTGGGCCCATGGTCAACGATCAAGGAGAGGTGCTCGGCGTCGTGTTCGGCGCTGCCATCGACGACAGCGATACCGGGTTCGTACTCACTGCCAATGAGGTCTCGCGCCAACTCGCCATGGCGGAAAGCGCGTCGACGCCCGTCTCCACCGGCGTCTGCATCCTCTGAGTAGCTAGTCGGCTGACAGGAAGTCCCGGAGCGCGTCGTTGACGCGTTGTGGGGCTTCCCAGTGGGCGTAATGACCGACTCCGGGGACGCGGTGCAACTGTTCGCCAGGCGCCCAACGCCGACCGCGACGGATTGTCCGAGTGAGAATGTACGGGTCGAGTTCGCCGTGTATCTGCAGGATCGGAATGCGCAGAGTCTGATCCATCAGACGCATGAACCGGCGTCCCTCGGTGCGGAGCTGACTTCGGAACGCCCACCGCTGGTACTCCAACGTCGAGTGCGCGACCCCCGGGATGCGAATCGCGGAGCGCAATTTCGAAACAACGTCGTCGAACTCGGTCTGCTCGGGCCACCCAGGACCCGAGCGTGAACGCACCAGACGCTCGACCTCGGCGCCGTCGTCTGCGGTCAGCCGCCGTTCCGGGCGGAACGGAAGCTGATTCGCGAGGAACGACGGGAAGAGCGCCTTGCGCTGATAGCGGTCGCGGAGGACTGATTGTTTGAGCGCGTGCGGATGCGGAGACGACACCAGAGCGATTGATCGCACCAAACGCGGATGCAGGATCGCTGTCGCCCAGCACACCAGGCCGCCGTCGGCATGACCGATCAGCGTGGCCTTGCCGTATCCCATTGCCCGGATCAGCCCGGCCACATCGCCGGCCAACGTCCAACCGTCGTATCCGCGGGGTGGTTTGTCGGAGTCACCGTAGCCACGCAGATCGATGGCAACTACTCGGAAACCCTGGCTGGACAGAGCCGTCAGCTGGTGACGCCACGACCACCAGAAGTCGGCAAAACCGTGCAGGAGAACGACCAACGGGGCATCCGGATCAGCATCGCCGACCTCGACGACGTGAAACCGGATGCCGTTGGCGTGAATGTCCCGGTGAATCCAGGGGCCGTCGAATCTGACGGTGGATGGATCTGGGGCTGACACAGCTGCTTCGTTACCTGCGCGCGTTGAAGTCGACCGACGGCTTTGTGTCGTCGTGGCTGCCCGGAATGACGCTCTTTGCTGCCTTGAGCGATTCGATCGTCTTCTCGGGAGCCCGCAACTTGCGAACCCGCAGATAACCGAGAAGCGCAAGTACCGCGGTGGTCAGCACCATGATCAGGAACACGATCAGGAAAGCAGCCCAACGCTCGAGCCAGACGCTGAGCAGTTCCGCCAGGAAAAAGAAGAAGAAGAAAGAACTGAACAGCAGAACAGTGAAGGCCAGAATGAAGAAGACGCTGCCCTGCAGGCCCTTCTTGACCTCACCGGTGACTTCGGCCTTGGCAAGCTCGACCTCGGCACGCACCAGTGTCGAAACCTGAGCCGTCGCATCCCTGACCAGCGCGCCGATCGAGGCTTCAGCCGGTGTTCGGGCGTCTACGTCGGTGAGAGGAATGGACGACACCGTGTTCGGCACCCCATCTCCGGTGAAGCGTTGGCTCTCTCCGTTGGTCACGCTCACTTGTCGACCTCTCCAGGTAGTTCTCTCGCGTCTGTGGCTATGGCATCGGCCTCGGCTCGCGCCGCATGAACCCGTCCACGTCGCCACAGCAGCGCTGATCCGATCAGCGACGCTATCAACGATGTCACGAGAACTGCGGCCTTCGCTATTTCGGCCTCGCTGCCATCGCCGACCCCGTCCAATGCGAGGTCTGCTACAAGCAGGCTAACGGTGAACCCGATGCCACCGAGCACTGAGAGGGCAAACATGTCTCTGTGTTCGAGTGTCTTGGGTTTCGTGGCTATGCCCAATTTGATCGCGAGCAGGGAAATTCCGAAGATTCCCACAGTTTTGCCGACGAGGAGGCCGACAAAAACGGATTGCCCGACGGGATCGGTGAAGATGTCGCCGAGAACCTCGGCGTTGATGGGAACGCCGGACGCGAACAGTGCGAACACCGGAACGCAGAAGCCGGCGGAGTACGGCTGGATGCGGTGTTCGAGGCGGCTACCGGGGGCGTATTCCTCATCTTTGTCGCGGACAACGCGAGTGAGTAGGCCGAGTGCGACGCCGGCGAGAGTGGCGTGGATACCGGCCTCGTGCATCGAATACCAAGTGAGCAGGGCAAGTGGTACATAGAGGAACGGCGTCGTGATGCGTTTGTGTTGGGCGTAGGCGTACACGGCCAGCGCCGCCGCCGCGGTGAGTAGCCACAACATCGCAATCGACGCGGTGAAGAGCACCGCGATCAAGATGATGGCCAGCAGGTCGTCGACTACCGCAAGGCTGAGCAGGAACACGCGGGCGCTGGCTGGAATCCGGGAACCGGTCAGGGCGAGGACGCCGAGGGCAAACGCGATATCGGTGGCGACGGGGATCGCCCAGCCCTTGTCCATCCCCGGGGTGCCGAAGCCGATCGATGCCGCGATGAGCGCGGGAACGAGAACTCCGCCACATGCCGCGATGATCGGAAGCGCTGCAGCTTTGCGGTCGGAGAGCTCGCCGACAACCAGCTCGCGTTTGAGTTCGAGCCCCGCCACGAAGAAGAAAATGGCAAGCAAACCGTCTTGCGCCCAGGTGCCGAGACTCAGGTTCAGATGCAGTGACGCCGGCCCGATCTGGAAGTCGCGCAGCGCGATGTAACTGTCACCGATCGGTGAATTCACCCAGATCAGAGCAATGGCAGCGGCGATCAGCAGGATCGAGCCGCCGACGGTTTCGGTGCGGAGGTATCGGGACAGTTCGGAACGCAGTGTGGAGATCACGCGGGTGCAACGCCTTTGTTCGGTTGGCAGACATGTGGACGCGACGAATCACGTGCCGACCAGACTTCCCGGCTCACCTTTACGGAATTTTATCGCGGATTCGGTCCAAAACCCGAATTTGCGCGGGAAAACGCGCAGGGTGTTCAATTCCTACTGACTGAGATTCATCCCACCAATTGGGCAATGTTCGTATAGCTGCAGGAGCACCACGCGTGAGCACGTCACTGAGTAAGAACCCGCCGACGCCGGCCGGCGGTGAAACTGTCGGCGGCGTACCTCGCCGTCGGATCGTTGTCGCGAGCATGATCGGTACGTCGATCGAGTTCTACGATTTCTACATTTACGCAACAGCGGCGGTGTCGGTCTTCCCGCTTCTGTTCTTCCCCAAAGGCAACGACACCACCGCGCTGCTCGCGTCGCTGGCGACGTTCGGTCTTGCCTTCGTGGCGCGTCCGCTCGGCTCGATTCTGTTCGGTCACTTCGGCGACCGGGTGGGCCGCAAGGCGACCCTCGTCGGCTCGCTCCTGACGATGGGCGTCGCAACCTTCCTCATCGGCCTGTTGCCGACCTATTCGCAAGTCGGTTTGCTCGCCCCAGCGCTACTTGCCCTGATGCGCTTCTGTCAGGGACTCGGCCTCGGCGGTGAATGGTCCGGAGCGGCACTGCTCGCCACCGAAACTGCGAAGGAAGGCAAACGCGCCTGGGCGGCCATGTGGCCACAGCTGGGCGCACCCATCGGTTTCTTCCTTGCCAACGGACTATTCCTGACCATCTCGTTGATGATGGATCATGACAGCGCGAACCCGGACCTCGACGGAGCATTCCTCTCGTGGGGCTGGCGAATTCCGTTCCTGCTCAGCGCAATCATGGTGATGATCGGGCTGTACGTGCGTCTGCGTCTCGAGGAAACACCGGTGTTCGCCCGCGCAGTCGAGCGCGGCGAGAAGGTCAAGACGCCTCTCGCCGAAGTATTCAAGACAAGCTGGCGTCAGCTGATCATCGGCACGTTCGTCATGCTCGCCACCTACACGCTGTTCTACCTCATGACCACGTGGGTCCTGAGCTACGGAATTGGCAAAACCGCTGCAGAAGGTGGTACGGGAGCGGGCTTCAAGTACACGGATTTCCTTGTCCTGCAGCTCATCGCGGTTGTGTTCTTCGCTGCTGCCGTCCCGGTCTCCGGGTGGCTGGCCGACCGCTACGGTCGGCGGATCACGTTGCTCGTCATCACCGGAACCATGATGCTGTTCGGCCTCACGTTCGGACTCTTCCTGCACGCCGACGGAATGAGCGACGGCCGCATGCTGGCCTTCCTCGTCGTGGGTATGATCCTCATGGGTCTGACTTTCGGCCCGATGAGTGCTGTTCTCCCGGAACTGTTTCCGACCAATGTCCGATACACGGGTTCCGGTATCGCCTACAACACCGCAAGCATCCTCGGTGCGGCAGTAGCGCCGTTCATCGCGGTCTACCTGGTCGACCACTACGGCGTCGGCTGGGTCGGGATCTACCTACTCGTCGCGTCGGCTCTGACGTTTGTCGCACTGCTCGTCATGCGGGAGACGAAGGACGAATCGCTGGACGATGTAGGGGCCTAACTGCTGTGCGCCTTTGTTAACCGCGGGCGGTTAACAAAGGCGCACAAGGGTTTACTTACCGCGTATTGCGTCGAATACCTTGGGGTCGACCAGGGTTGAGGTGTCTCCGAGGTCGCGGCCTTCGGCGACGTCGCGCAGGAGGCGTCGCATGATCTTGCCGGATCGGGTTTTCGGCAGTTCCGGAACGATGGTGATCTGACGGGGTTTCGCGATGGGGCTGATGTCGGTGGAGACCTGGGCTTTGAGTTCGGCGATCAGGACGTCGCCGGTGTTTTCGACGCCTTCGCGCAGGATGACGAACGCGACGATGCCCTGTCCGGTGGTTTCGTCGGCGGCTCCGACGACGGCGGCTTCTGCGACGCCGTGGTGGTTGACGAGTGCCGATTCCACTTCGGAGGTGGAGATGCGGTGTCCGGAGACGTTCATGACGTCGTCGACGCGGCCGAGGACCCACAGGGCGCCGTCCTCGTCGTACTTGGCGCCGTCACCGGCGAAGTACCAGCCTTCTTCGGCGTACCGGGACCAGTAGGTGTCGCGGTAGCGCTCCATGTCGCCCCAGATGCCGCGGAGCATTGCCGGCCACGGCTCGTCGAGGACGAGGTAGCCGTTGCCGCCGGGGCCGAGGGGCTTGGCGTCGTCGTCGACGATCTTCGCGGAGATGCCGGGTAGCGGTGCCATGGCGGATCCGGGTTTGGTGGCGGTGATGCCGGGGAGCGGGGAGATCATGATCGCGCCGGTTTCGGTCTGCCACCAGGTGTCGACGATGGGTGCCTTGTTGCCGCCGATGACGTCGCGGAACCAGCGCCACGCTTCGGGGTTGATCGGCTCGCCGACGGAGCCGAGGAGGCGGATCGAGGACAGGTCGTGGGCGTCGGGGATTTCGCGGCCCCACTTCATGAAGGTGCGCACGAGGGTGGGTGCGGTGTAGTAGATGGAGACGCCGTACTTCTCGATGATGTTGAAGTGGCGGTGCTCGTCGGGGGAGTTGGGGGTGCCTTCGTAGACGACCTGGGTGACGCCGTTGGAGAGGGGGCCGTAGACGATGTAGGAGTGTCCGGTGACCCAGCCGATGTCGGCGGTGCACCAGTAGACGTCTTGTCCGGCTTTGTGATCGAAGACGTTGTGGTGGGTGTACGACGCCTGGGTGAGGTAGCCGCCGGAGGTGTGGATGATGCCCTTGGGCTTTCCGGTGGTGCCGGAGGTGTAGAGGATGAAGAGGGGGTGTTCGGCGTCGAAAGCCTGCGCTTCGTGCTCGGGTGAGGCCTGTGCGACGGTCTCGTGCCACCACAGGTCGCGGCCGTCGGTCCAGTCGACGTCGATGCCGGTTCTGTTGACCACCAACACGTTCTGCACCGAGTCGGCGCCGGCGACGGATTCGTCGACCGCGGTTTTGATGGGTGCTGCGGCGCCGCGGCGCCACTGACCGTCCACGGTGACAACGAGTTTGGCTTGTGCGTCGTCGATGCGTGAGCGTAGGGCGGTGGCGGAGAATCCGGCGAAGACGACCGAGTGGGTCAGGCCGAGGCGGGCGCAGGCGAGCATGGTGACGATCGCTTCGGGGATCATCGGCATGTAGATGGCTACGCGGTCACCGGCGACGAGTCCGAGGTCGGTGAAAGTGTTTGCGGCGCGGCTGACTTCGGCGAGGAGGTCGTTGTAGGTGAGGTCGCGACTGTCGCCGGGTTCGCCTTCGAAGTGGATTGCGACGCGGTCGCCGTTGCCGGCGAGGACGTGGCGGTCGACGCAGTTGTAGGCGACGTTGAGTTTTCCGCCGACGAACCACTTGGCGACGGGGGCGTCGGTCCAGTCGAGGACGTCGGTCCATTTCTGGTGCCAGTGAAGGCGCTCAGCCTGATTCGCCCAGAAAGCAAGGCGGTCGGTATCTGCGGCAGCCTGCAACTCCGGTCCAGCGTTGGCGGCCGCAGCGAACTCTGCGCTCGGCGGATATGCCTGGGGGACGTCTGTTTCGGCTGCGCTTGTCATGGCTGACGGCCTTCTTTCCACTTTGATCGACACTTTTCTGACTCCGTGTGAGGGTAGTCACAAGCTCGCGCAAACGCATCGTTGCATCACGTTGCAACCCGTTGTCCTGCGACGATCGGTCGAATCGCTGCGACGGGTGGTCGCTTCTGCCGACGAACGAGTGTGTCCGAATTCAATTACCCCCAAATTTCCAACAATGGGGGCGGTGCGCGCATCGCGTTCGATGTGTCTATTGTCAAACCATTATTCGACCACAACTCGAAGTTACGTTCACTTTCAGTTGTTGGCGACACGACGCCGGCAGTTACGGCTGTCGGCAGGCCACGAGGATGCTCGGGGTCTATTAGATGTGGAAGGAATTCCTTTGCGTATCTCACGCATAGCGACCGGCGCGGTCGCGCTCGGAATGACGGCAGTGCTGATCACGGCATGTTCGTCCGGCGATTCGTCGGGCGGATCGTCCAGCGGCGTCGTCAACGCCTGGGCGGGCGAGCCCCAGAACCCGTTGATCCCCACGAACACGAGTGAGAACCAGGGCGGCCGGGTTCTCGACTCCCTGTTCGCGGGTCTCGTTTCGTACACCGCCGCCGGCGGCACGGAGAACGAGGTTGCCGAGTCCATCGAGAGCACCGACGGTCAGAACTTCACCGTCAAGCTCAAGGACGGTTGGACCTTCACGGACGGCACCCCTGTCACCGCGAAGTCGTTCGTCGACGCGTGGAACTTCGGCGCCCTCTCCACCAACGCTCAGCTTCAGGCTTCGTTCTTCGATCCGATCAAGGGCTACGACGAAGTTGCCGCCGAGGTTCCGACGGCACAGACGATGTCGGGTCTGAAGGTCGTGGACGATTCCACCTTCACCATCGAACTCAAGCAACCCGAGTCGGCGTTCCCCGATCGCCTCGGCTTCACGGCGTACTACCCGCTGCCCGAGGTCGCGTTCACGGACATGACCGCGTTCGGCGAGAACCCGATCGGCAACGGTCCGTACAAGCTCGACGGAACCGGCGCGTGGCAGCACAACGTCCGCATCGACACGGTCGTGAACCCCGACTACAACGGCAACCGCAAGCCGAAGAATGCCGGCGTCGACTTCATCATGTATAACAACCTCGACACGGCGTACACCGATCTCCTGGCCAACAACGTCGACGTTCTCGACCAGGTGCCGCCGAGTGCCGTCACGACCTTCGAGACGGACCTGCCCGGACGCACGGTCAACCAGCCGTCGGCGACCATCGAGACGTTCACGATCCCGGCTCGTCTGCCGCACTTCAGTGGCGAAGAGGGCAAGCTTCGTCGTCAGGCGATCTCGATGGCGATCAACCGCGATCAGATCACGCAGCAGATCTACAACAAGACCAGGACGCCTGCGCTCGACTTCACCAGCCCTGCAATCGAGGGTTGGAACGACTCGCTGACCGGTAACGGCAACGTGAAGTTCGATCCCGAGGCAGCCAAGGCTGCGTGGGCTAAGGCCGATGCCATCGCGCCGTGGTCCGGCAGCTTCGAGATCGCTTACAACTCCGACGGTGGACACCAGGAATGGGTCGACGCCACGGCGAACAGCATCCGCAACACCCTCGGCATCGACGCGAAGGGCAAGCAGTACGCCACTTTTGCTCAGATCCGCACCGAAGCCACCAACCGCACCATTCAGAGCGCATTCCGCTCCGGCTGGCAGGGTGACTACCCGCAGCAGTACGGCTTCCTGGCACAGAACTACCAGACCGGTGGCAGCTCCAACGACGGTGATTACTCCAACCCCGAGTTCGACCGCCTCCTGCGCGAATCGGCCGGCCAGACTGATCAGGCGAAGGCTCAGGGACTCCTCGATCAAGCTCAGGAAGTCCTGCTCGAGGATCTGCCTGCAGTTCCGACGTGGTACCGCAACGCAGCCAGTGGATGGTCGGAGAACGTTTCCAACGTGACCATCAGCTGGAATGGCATTCCGGTCTACGAAGACATCGAAAAGAACTGACGCGTAGAACGATCCGCATCTGAAATGTGAATTCGGGGCGGCAGGCGCCCTGCCTGCCGCCCCGAACTCGTGTTCACGCCGGACTGTCCGCTGACGTACACGATCATCGACAAGGAGGTGATCCGATGCTTTGGTACATCGGTCGCCGAGTGCTTCAAATGATCCCGGTTTTTCTCGGGGCCACTCTTTTGATCTACGCCATGGTCTTCCTGCTTCCCGGTGATCCGATTGCCGCGCTGGCGGGCGACAAGGCGCTCAGTCCGGCTGTTGCGCAGCAGCTTCGGGAGCGCTACCACCTCGATCTCCCCTTCTATCAGCAGTACCTGCTGTACCTGAAGGGCATTTTCACGCTGGACTTCGGCACGTCGTTCTCCGGACGGCCCGTCAGTGAAGTTCTGGCACAGGCATTTCCGATCACGATGAAACTTGCCTTCATGGCTCTGATCGTCGAGACGGTCTTCGGTGTCGGCTTCGGCCTCATCGCCGGCCTGCGTAAGGGCGGATTCTTCGACAGCACTGTCCTGCTCTTCAGCCTCGTTCTCATCGCCATCCCGATCTTCGTGATCGGCTTCCTGGCTCAGTTCTTCATCGGCGTCAAATGGGGCATCGTCCCGCCGACGGTCGGTGGCAACACCAGCTTCAAGAATCTGTTGCTGCCCGCGTTGGTTCTTGGTTCGGTCTCGTTCGCGTACGTCCTGCGACTGACCCGAACGTCCGTGGCGGAGAACCTGAGTGCCGACTATGTACGCACCGCCACCGCCAAGGGACTATCCCGCGGACGAGTGGTTCGAGTCCATGTGTTGCGCAACTCGCTGATCCCCGTGGTCACATTCCTCGGTGCCGACCTCGCGACGCTGATGGGCGGCGCCATCGTCACCGAGGGCATCTTCAACATCAACGGCGTCGGCGGCACGATCTACCAGGCGGTGACCAGAGGTGAAGCGCCGACGGTGGTTTCGTTCGTCACCATTCTCATCGTGGTTTACCTGATCGCAAATCTGCTTGTCGACCTCTTGTACGCCGCGCTCGATCCGAGGATCCGCTATGTCTGAGACCGTGAATACCGGACGCGCCGTCCGGCAAAGTCATTTCGTGGCACCGCCCGAAGTTGCGGCACCGGGGGAGACGGACGCCGTCAAACTCGATCAGGCGCCGACGAGTATGTGGACCGACGCGTGGCGCGACCTGCGCAAGCGTCCCCTGTTCATCATCTCGACGATCATCATCCTCGCGGTCATCGTCATCGCAGCGTTTCCGGGCTTGTTCACAAGCACCGATCCGCGGTTCTGCGACCTCACCTACAGCATGCAGGGACCGACCTCCGGCCACTGGTTCGGTTTCGACCGGCAGGGCTGTGACGTCTACTCGCGCACCATCTACGGTGCTCGCGCGTCCGTGCTCGTGGGCGTCGGCGTCACTGCGTCGGTGCTGGTGATCGGAGTGATCTTCGGTGCACTGTCCGGGTTCTACGGCGGCTGGACCGATTCGATTCTCTCCCGCGTTGCCGACATCTTCTTCGGCATCCCGCTGATCCTCGCCGCCATCGTCCTGATGCAGCTGTTCACCGATCGCACCATCTGGACCGTCGTCGGCGTCCTGGCACTCTTCGGTTGGCCGCAGATGGCACGAATTGCTCGAGGCGCGGTGATCTCGGCGAAGAACAACGACTACGTCATGGCTTCGGAAGCGTTGGGTGTCTCGAAGCTCAAGACACTGATCCGCCACGTCATCCCGAACTCGTTGGCGCCCATCATCGTGGTGGCCACCATCTCGCTCGGCACGTACATCGTTGCCGAGGCGACGCTGTCATTCCTCGGTATCGGACTTCCGTCGACCGAGGTTTCGTGGGGCGGCGACATCAGCAACGCTCAGGTGACGCTGCGTCAGGGATCGACCATTCTGTTCTACCCGGCAACGGCTTTGGCGATCACCGTCCTCGGATTCATCATGATGGGTGACGCACTGCGCGACGCCCTCGATCCCAAGTCTCGGAAGCGGTGAGCACGATGACCACCAAGGAAACTCTCACCTCGGAGGAAGCTCCGTTGCTCGAGATTCGTGATCTCGAGGTGTCGTTCCAGTCCAATTCCGGTCCCGTTCCGGCAGTTCGAGGCGTCAGCCTGACGGTGTACCCGGGCCAGACTGTCGCCATCGTCGGCGAATCGGGCTCGGGTAAGTCCACCACCGCGCACTCGATCATCAATCTGCTTCCCGGCACCGGCAAGGTGACGGCAGGCGAGATCATCTTCGACGGCAAGGACATCTCTAAGCTTTCGGAGAAGGACTTCGTCCACATCCGGGGTAGCCAGATCGGTTTGGTTCCGCAGGACCCGATGTCGAATCTGAATCCCGTGTGGAAAGTGGGCTTCCAGATCGAGGAAGCTCTGGCCGCCAACGGGATCGCCAAGGGCAAAGCCGCCAAGGTTCGCGCCGTCGAATTGCTCGAGGAGGCCGGCCTCGCCGAAGCCGAGAGCCGGTTGGGGCAGTACCCGCACGAGTTCTCGGGCGGTATGCGTCAGCGTGCGCTCATTGCGATCGGGTTGTCCGCTCGTCCGAAGCTCCTGATTGCGGACGAGCCGACGTCGGCACTCGACGTCACGGTCCAGCGTCAGATCCTCGACCACCTCGACGGTCTGACTACGGAACTCGGCACCGCAGTTCTGCTCATCACTCACGATCTGGGCTTGGCCGCCGAGCGAGCCGAGCATCTGATCGTGATGAGCAAGGGTCGCATCGTCGAATCCGGTCCGGCACTGGAGATTCTGAAGCGCCCGCAACATCCGTACACGCAGAAGCTGGTCGCGGCTGCGCCGTCATTGGCGTCGAAGCGGCTCAGTTCCTCGGTGGTGCGCGCCGAGATTCGCGTACAGGCGGAAGAGGTTGCCGAAGCCGTCAAGGCCGACGAAAGTGCGGCTGAGTCCTTCGGCAAGGCGACCGACGACGTTCTCGTAGTCGATCATCTGACCAAGGTGTTCAAGCTGCGCAAGGGTTTCCGCAAGACCACCGACTTCACAGCCGTGAACGACGTGTCCTTCAAGGTCCGCCGCGGAACCACAACGGCGATCGTCGGCGAATCGGGTTCCGGTAAGTCGACTGTCGCGCAGATGGTCCTCGGCTTGCTCGAGCCCACGGCAGGCAACGTCGTCTTCGACGGTCAGGACGTGGCGAAACTCGGCGCGAAGGAAACTTTTGCGTTCCGCCGCCGAGTGCAGCCGATCTTCCAGAACCCCTACGGCACACTCGACCCGATGTACTCGATCTACCGCACGATCGAGGAGCCGCTGCGTACCCACAAGGTCGGGACCAAGGCGGAGCGTGAGGCTCGCGTTCGTGAACTTCTCGACAAGGTCGGTCTGCCGCAGTCGGTCATGCGACGGTTCCCGAACGAGCTCTCCGGTGGCCAGCGTCAGCGCGTCGCGATCGCGCGAGCATTGGCACTGCAGCCGGAGGTCGTGATCTGCGACGAGGCGGTCTCCGCTCTCGACGTGCTCGTTCAGGATCAGATCTTGACCCTGCTCAACGACCTGCAGGCAGAGTTCGGGTTGACGTACCTCTTCATCACGCACGACCTGGCCGTGGTTCGTCAGATCGCGGACAACGTGTTGGTGATGTCGCGTGGCTCGATCGTCGAATCGGCACCGATCGACGACGTGTTCGGCAATCCGCAACAGGACTACACCCGCAAGTTGCTCGACGCGATTCCCGGTGGGTCCATCAAGCTGGGAAGCTGACGCAACAGGTAGGTAGGCAAGTCCGCAGAGGGGCTGCAAGGGTACCGTCTTTGATCGTGACGGACCCCTTGCAGCCCCTCGTCGATCTTCCCGGTGTTCGCGCCGCCGCCGATCATGCGCGCGACGCTCTGGGTGAGGTACATCGGCACAAAACCAACCGACGCGGATGGCCCACGACCGCTGCTGAAGCTGCGGTTCGTGCTGCTCGGGCGTCAGCGTCTTTGGCGGGGGGGTCGACGGAGTTGCCGGCGGAGGGGATGGCCGGTGATCCGATTCTCGCCGGAGCGCTGCGCGTTGCTCAGGCGCTGGACGGTGACGGTCTGCCGCTGATGGAGTCCACGTGGAAGCGGGCGCCGCTGCAGGCTTTGGCCCGGTTGCACCTACTGGCGGCAGCAGATCTGGTCGAGGATCCCGACGAATTGGGGCGACCTCGCATCGATCCGGGCGTCGGTGAGCGTCTCGACGCTCTCGCCCAACTGGTGACGGGCGGAACCTCGGCGCCGGCACCCGTTCTTGCGGCAGTCGTGCACGGTGAATTGTTGGCACTGAGCCCGTTCGGTACCGCCGACGGCATTGTTGCGCGTGCCGCGTCCCGACTTGTCGCAGTCTCGTCCGGACTCGATCCGCATAACCTCGGCGTCCCCGAGGTCAGTTGGTTGCGTAGGCCGCAGGCGTACTCCGATGGAGCTGCCGGATTTGCTTCCGGTCGTCCGGAAGGTGTCGGCAGTTGGGTGATCCTGTGTTGCGGCGCGCTCGAAGCTGGTGCTCGTGAAGCAACGTCGATTGCCGACGCTGCCAGTCCGAGCTAGATCCACACAGCGCTAGATCCACACACAAAACGGGCGGCGCTGCCGATTATCGACTTCGCCGCCCGTTAGCACGGACTACTCGTTACCAAGCGTGCTCGGTGGGTTGTGTGGATGGCCTCGGCGAGGGATCGCCATTTTGAGGTCGTCCCCGCAACTTGTGCGGAGTCCTCGCTCAAATTGAACGAATCTCGCAGGCCCACAACACTTCTGCCCTTATAGTGGCTTGTGCTCCGCGTGGGTGCCCTAGTGCCCGTGCTGGGAATCCGGGTTGGGGAAACGGTCCTTCTCTTCCGAGCCGTTCCTGGCCTTCCGTTCTTCCGTAACTCCTTTGTACCCTGTGTTGCGGCTCACAGCAAGTATCAATTTTTGTTTGTGGGCTTGAAGTTTCACCGTTTTCGGCGAAGTAGTGCAAACGTCACAACACCGGCTGTCACGGCTCCGATTCCGAGTGCCGCAGTAGTTGCCACCGCGGTGCCAGACTGCGCTGACAGCCGAGCGCGAAGCGAGACCGGATTCGAGAAAGTCAGTATGGGCCAACCGTTTCCGGCTGCTGCCTTGCGAAGCGCGCGGTCCGGGTTGACGGCACTCGGGTGTCCGACGGCCTCGAGCATCGGCAAATCGGTGATCGAGTCGGAGTAGGCGTAGCTCGCGGCGAGGTCGTATCCGTACTCGGCTGCAAGTTTTTCCATGGCTTCCACTTTGCCGGGGCCGTAGCAGTAGAAATCGACCTCGCCCGTGTAGTGACCGTCCTCTTCCTTCATCGACGTCGCGACCGAGTGTGTTGCTCCCAGCGCGCGGGCGATCGGAGCGACGATTTCCTCGCCCGACGCAGACACCACGATGACATCATGGCCGCGCAACTTGTGGTCGGCGATCAGGTCGGCCGCCTCGGCGTAGACGAGAGGATCGACGATGTCGTGCAAAGTCTCCGCGACGATCGCCTTGACCTGTTCTACATCCCACCCGGCGCACATCGCGGTGATGTGTGCACGCAAGCGCTCCATCTGATCGTGATCGGCGCCCGAGAGGAGGAATAGGAACTGCGCGTAGCTGCTCTTGAGAACCGAGCGCCGGTTGATCAATCCCTGAGCGAAGAACGGCCTGCTGAAAGCCAACGTGCTGGATTTGGCTATGACGGTTTTGTCGAGGTCGAAGAAAGCGGCAGTCCGCCCGGTTGACAGTCCATTCCCAAGCTTGTCGGTCACAGCTACCGAGGATAGTCCGACGATAGGTTCGGTTGCGTCATCGCAACCGGAAAATCAGCGGAGACACCTACGGATCATCGCTGTTCAGGCTTGCATTTTCCGGACAACCCCGGTGTAGGATTACCGCAGTTCGACTAGCTCGGACTTCTGTTCAGCCCAACCCCCCGGGGCTGAACAGATTAAGACAACCCCCGCCTCCCCCCAGGCGGGGGTTGTCGACTTTCTCGGGTGTTTCGACTTTCTCAGGTGTGAGAGTTATCCACAGGACCCGAGTTGTCCACAGCTCGATTCGGGTATCTGTTCTTTGTTGACTGCAACGCTCAGGCTCGTGCCCATGAACTTGACTACTTCAGGGGAATCAGGGCACGTCGACGCGAATGTCCTTGTGTTGGTCGAAGATCCGCTGATTCTTGCCAGCGTACGACGCGTCGTTGCTGCCGTTGATCAATCGGTGGACGAGGGGCCGCAACCGGTGTCGCGGCAACAGTGGAACAGAGCGTCCGCGGTGGTGCTCGACATTGCACACGCCAAGGCGTGCTCTAGCCGCAACCCGAGGCGTTCACGCGTCTTCCTCGTCAGTGAGTCCGAGCCGACGCTCGACGAGTGGAAATACGCCACCTCGATCGGCGCCCAGGCGGTGTTCACCCTGCCGGCGGACGAGAATGCGTTGGTTGCGGTGCTGGCCGAGCATTCGGTGAGCCGGGGCGAGGCCACCGTTGTGGCTGTTGTCGGCGCGTGCGGTGGAGCCGGTGCCTCGGTCAGCGCCGCTGCGATCGCCCTGGCGTCGGCTGCTCGTCGTATCCCGACGATGCTCGTCGACGTCGACGCACTCGGTTGCGGCGCCGACGTCGTGCTCGGTGTCGAGAATGTTCCGGGGGTGCGTTGGGCAGCGTTGACAGTCGAGGGTGGGCGATTGTCGGCGGAAGCGCTTCGTGATGCTCTGCCCGCGCGCGGGCAGTATCTGCGGGTGCTCTCGAGTAGTCGAGGGGAGATCGGTGGTCCTTCGGTGACTGCGCTCGGGGCGGTGCTCGACGCCGGCCGACGAGCCGGTGGTCTTGTCGTGTGCGATGTTTCCGGTTGTCGCGGCGCCCCGGGTGAGGTCGTATTGGAGGCGTCGGATGCCGTTGTCATGATTGTTCCCGCAACGGTGGCCGCGTGTGTCGCTGCAGAAAAGGTGGGAATATGGGCGGCGCAACATAATTCGAATGTAGGAGTGGTAGTACGAGGGCCCGCTCCGGGTGGCCTGCGCGGGGCCGACGTCGCGAACCTGCTCGGGTTGCCGTTGATCGCAGTTGTCCGGGGACACCGCTCGCTCGCGTCGATGCTCGAACGCGGTGGACTGGAACTACGACGCAACTGCGCCCTGACTCTCGGAGCTGACGCGATTCTGGACAGACTCGCGGCTGGTCCACGTTCCTGGAGTTCTGCAGCATGAGAGGTCTGGTCACGGCTGAACTGCTCGATCGGGTCCGCGATCGGTTGACGATGTCGACAGCCGCGGAGCCGACCGCGGCGACGGTCGCAGACGCCGTCAGAGCGGAGTCCGCCGGAGTGCTCGGTGATACCGATCTGCTCGAAGTTGTGCGAATTCTCCAGACCGAGCTGACCGGAGCCGGGCCGCTCGAGTCTCTGCTGCATGAACCAGGAGTCGCGGACGTCCTGGTGACTGCTCCGGACCAGGTGTGGGTCGATCGCGGGGTCGGGCTGGAACGAACAGGTGTGAAATTTGCCGACGAGGCAGCGGTGCGACGCCTCGCGGCACGGCTTGCCCTGTCGGCCGGAAGGCGACTCGACGACGCGCAACCGTGGGTCGACGGCCGGTTGCGCGGAGTCGGCGACGGGCATTTCGGCGTCCGATTGCACGCTGTTCTCGCGCCGGTCGCTCAGGGGGGAACGTGCTTGTCTCTGCGGGTGCTCAGACCGGCGACGCAAGGTCTTGACGCATTGTGCGCTCGGGGTGCGATCGAACCGGAAGCCCGCTCGCTGCTCGATCGAATCATCATGTGCCGTTTGGCCTTTCTTGTGATCGGCGGAACCGGCGCGGGCAAAACGACCTTGCTGGCGGCTGTGCTCGGGGCGGTTGATCCCCGGGAACGGATCATCTGTGTCGAGGATGCGGCCGAATTGGCTCCGCCCCATCCGCATGTGGTTCGCCTCGTCGCACGGGCCCCGAACGTGGAGGGCGTCGGCGAGGTGACGGTACGCGATCTCGTGCGACAGGCGTTGCGGATGCGACCCGACCGCATTGTCGTCGGGGAAGTGCGCGGAGCCGAGGTCATCGACCTTCTGACTGCCCTCAACACGGGTCATGACGGTGGGGCAGGCACCATCCACGCGAATTCGCCGGAGGAAGTGCCGGCGCGGTTGGAGGCGTTGGCCGCGTTGGGAGGGATGAATCGAAATGCATTGCACAGTCAACTCGCGGCCGCCGTCCAGGTGGTTCTGCACGTGCACCGCTCCGCCGACGGTTCCCGGCGACTCGAGCAGATCGGGGTCGTCAACCGCAGCGCCGACGGATACGTGCAGATCAGCCAGGCCTGGCCGGTTGCGGGTCCGGGCCGCGATCAACTCGAGCGACTGCTGCGACTGCGTGATCGGGACGGGCTGTCGGCATGAGCGCCGCACTGCTGCTGTGTGCTCTGTCGGTCATGGTTGCGCCGACGGTGGATTCGCGTTCCAGGCTCGCTGAATTCACAGATTCGCGGGTGGCGGCATCGGTCACTGTGCCGTGGACACTGATTGTCGCTGCACTGCCACTAGGCCTGGGCGCGTTGTTCGGAGGGGTCTCTGCATTGATCGCCGCCGCGATTGCAGTGGGAACTGCGCTCTTTCGTGCTCGGCGGAAGAAAACAGCGTTGGCACGAGACTCGGAGCTGACGCTGCTGCTTGCCGGCTTGGAGATCCTGATTGCAGAGTTGCGGATCGGTGCGCATCCGGCGTCCGCGTGTTCCGTTGCCGGAGAGGAGTGCTCGGGGGCAGTCGGAGAAGTATTTCGTCGAGGTTCGGCGCGAGCTCGGTTGGGCGGCAGTGCAGCCGACGCATTTCGATCCGACGGTTCGCTCGTCGACCAGGAGTTGAGCCGTGTCGCATCAGCGTGGTCTGTCGCTGAACGATACGGTCTGGCGCTTGCCGAGCTTCTGGGAGCAGTACGGACAGATATGTTGGGTCGCAACCGTTTCCGTCAGCGTACCGAAGCTGGACTTGCAGGCGCCCGGGCTACCGCGACGGTGCTGGCAGGGTTACCGGTCCTCGGCATCGGGTTAGGTGAGCTGATGGGGGCGGCTCCGTTGCAGGTGCTGTTCGGGGGTGGGATCGGCGGACTGATGCTGGTAGCCGGAACGGGATTGGTAGCTCTTGGCCTGCTGTGGACCGACAAGATCACGTCGAAGGTGACATCGTGATCTGGCTGGGAGTAACGGCGATCGCGTTGGCGTTGTGGATAGTTCCGGATACGCGCATGTCACTGCCACGCATGGAAACAATGCTCGACCGGGCGGCCGGAGATACAGTTCTGCAGGATGAGCCATCGGCTCGCGACCCTCTTGCAGTGGCAGCAAGTTTCGACCTGCTGGCCGCGTGCCTTCGTGGCGGTTTACCGGTTGCGGAAGCGGTGGGGGCTGTTGCCGACACAGCGCCGACACCGATGGATCACACTCTGCGGCGGGTATCGGATCTGCTCACCCTGGGCGCCGATCCGGACGTGGCGTGGAGTGAAGCTGCGCTGGACCCTGACACCGAATCGCTTGCCCGGCTGGCCCGCCGGTCGTCACGGTCGGGAACTTCGCTGTCCGTCTCGATGGCGGAACTTGCCGAACGTTGTCGTGATGGCGCGGAGGACGCTGCTGCCGCGTCAGCCGAACGCGCGGGCGTGTTGATCAGTGGTCCACTCGGACTCTGTTTCCTGCCTGCGTTTCTCGCGCTGGGGATAGTGCCCGTGGTGATCGGATTGGCGTCGTCGGTACTCGGTGACGGGCTTATCTGAGAAGAACCCGCGATTCTTCCGCGGCAGAACAACTGTCGTGGTCTTACAGGAGGGGAAAACGATGTTCGAATTGATGGGAAAGTTGTCGGCGAGGTTGACGTTGCTCGTCGCCGAGGACGACGGAATGTCCACCGCAGAATATGCAATCGGGACCATTGCGGCTGCGGCGTTCGGAGCGGTTCTCTATTCGGTGGTCACCGGCGATTCCATAGTGTCGGCACTTACCGGGATCATCGACAAAGCACTCAAGACAGCCGTGTGATGGTGTCCACGAGGAGCATCCGATCCGATGACGGTGCGGTCACGGTCGAAGCGGCAATTGCGCTCGCCTCGATGATCACCGCAGTGGTGCTGTGCGTCGGCGCGGTTCTGGCGGTAACCATGCAGATTCGGTGCGTGGATGCTGCTCGTGAGGCGGCGAGATTGACGGCCCGTGGTGATCGGGACAACGCGATCACCACGTCGCGTCGAATCGCGCCCACCGACGCCCGGATTTCCGTGCAGATCGTGGACGGATTTGCCGTGGCAGTGGTGAGCGCCGACAGTATTTTGCTGCCACTGTTGGACATCACCGCAGAAGCAGTCGCAGCCGTGGAACCAGGAGTGGACTGATGACTCTGCGGGCAGACGACGGTATCGCAACAGTGTTTTCGTGCATTGCGCTTGCCGGGATTGTTGCTGTGACCGGTGGGCTTCTGCACGTCGGTTCGGCGGTCACCGCTCGTCACACCGCCCAGTCGGCTGCGGATCTTTCGGCATTGGCGGGGGCCGGCGCGCTCGAGCGCGGTGCGGAGGCCGCCTGCGCCGCGGCAACCGACGTTGCGGCGCGGATGCACACAGTGCTCGCGGAGTGCATTGTCGAGGACTGGGATGTCATTGCCCGGGTGCGGGCGCCGGTATTGTTGTCCCGCTTCGGTATCGGTGATGCGGAGGTGTCGGCGCGTGCCGGTCCGGTCGACTAGTCAGCTGATCGTGTCGATGATTGCCGTCAGAATCTTCACGGCGCCGTCCTTGTCGAGCGGATCGTTTCCGTTGCCGCACTTGGGGGAGTAGACGCACGACGGGCAACCGTGCGCGCACTCGCACGAGGTGATCGCGTCGCGGGTTGCGGTGAGCCAGCGTGAGAGTTCACTGTGGCCGCGGTCGGCAAATCCTGCGCCACCGGCGTGTCCGTCGTAGACGAATACCGTGGGCAGGCCGGTGTCGGCGTGGATTGCCGTTGATACGCCACCGATGTCGCCGCGGTCGCAGATGGCGACCAGTGGGAGGAGTCCGATCGCCGCATGCTCCGCCGCGTGCAGCGACCCGGGGAACCGCTCCGGCGAGATGCCGACGGATTCGAGTAGTTCCGGCGTGATCGTGTACATCACGGCTCGGGTCTCCAGCGTATGGGCCGGCATATCCAATTCGATGGAATCGAGGACTTCACCGGAATTGAGGCGTCGTAGGTATCCGACAACCTGATGGGTCACTTCGACGCGCACGAGTGCCACGGTGATGTCGCCGTAATTCTTGTGTTCGAGTTGTTCGGTGATGATGATTTCGGTTGTCTCGCGCGCCGAGGTGGTCCAATCCGGATTTTCCGTATGGACCAATGCCAGACCGACTTCGAGGTCGAGTTCGTCCACCACATATGCGTCACCCTGGTGAATATGGACCGCGCCGGGGTGGACGGTGGCGGGCGCACGCCCGGTGTCGACGGTTCCCAGCATCCGCCCGGATTCGCCGTCGACTATTGCTACTTGGGTGCCGATGCCGCCGCGGATGTCCAGCGAACCGTGCGGGTTGGCGTCTGCGGTGATGAACCAACCGTGGGTACGTCGCCGAATCTTGCCCTCTTCGGCGAGTTTGGTGAGGACGTCGATTGCCCCGAACGAGCTGACCTCGGCGTCGGAGAGTGGGAGTTCCATTGCTGCGCAAAGTAATTGCGGCCCCAGGATATAAGGATTTCCGGGGTCCGTCACGGTAGCCTCGACGGGTTTCTCGAGGATGGCCGACGGATGGTGGACAAGGTAGGTGTCGAGGGGATCGTCTCGAGCGATCAGGACCACCAGCGAGCCTTCACCTCGTCGTCCGGAGCGCCCGGCCTGTTGCCAGAACGAGGCAACCGTGCCCGGGAAGCCTGCTACGACAACGGCATCGAGCCCGGCGATATCCACGCCCAGTTCGAGGGCGTTGGTTGTTGCCGCGCCCAGTAGCGTGCCGTCCGCAAGTGCTGCTTCCAGTTCGCGGCGGTCTTCGGCGAGGTATCCAGCCCGGTACGAGGCGACTCGTTCGGCTAGATCGGTGTCTGCTTCTGCGAGTAGTCGTTTGGTGGTCATGGCGGTCAGTTCCGCGCCGCGGCGTGAGCGTACGAAGGTGAGTGTGCGTGCGCCTTCGATCATCAGATCCGCCATGATCCGGGCGGCCTCGGCGCCGGCGGGGCGACGGACTGGACTGCCGTTCTCGCCGGTGAGCGCCGGCACGAGCGGAGGCTCCCAGAGTGCGACGGTTCGTGGTCCGTGGGGTGACCCGTCGTCGGTGATCTCGGTGCAGTGCGCACCGATCAACCGGGAAGCCGCTATTCCGGGGTCCGCGGTGGTGGCGCTGGCCAGGATGAACGTGGGCTCGGCGCCGTATCGGGCCGCGATGCGTCGCAGTCGGCGAACGATGAGGGCGACATTCGATCCGAAGACACCGCGGTATGAGTGGCATTCGTCCACGATCACGTATTTCAGATTGCGGAAGAAGTGCGCCCAGCGTTGATGGGTGCGGAGCAATGAGATGTGCAGCATGTCAGGGTTTGTGAACAACCAACGGGAGTTTTCGCGCGCCCACGTGCGCAGTTCCTGTGACGTGTCGCCGTCGTACGCGCTCGGATTGGTTCCCCGTAGTTCGGCGTCGAAGTCGGTGAGGGACAGCACTGCCCGTAGTTGGTCGCTGCCCAGTGCTTTGGTGGGGGAGAGGTAGAGAGCGGTGGCAAGAGGATCCGACGCCATCGCCGTCAAGACGGGGAGTTGGTAGGCCAATGACTTTCCCGAGGCTGTGCCGGTGGCGACCACAACATGGTTTCCGCTGTGTGCAAGGTCTGCGGCAGCGCGCTGGTGGATCCACGGAGCGGTCACACTGTGCTCGCGAAGGGAACGGACCACACTGGGGTGCAACCACTCCGGCCATTCGGCGAACCGGGCCTTGCGAGCCGGTAGTTGAGCGGTGAAGGTCAGCGGATCTTCGTTTCCGCTCACGCCGGCTACGACGCGACCGAGGAGCATCTGCCCGTAGGTTTCGCTGGGCGCCGCGTCGGGATCAGGAAGGCTGGAGGCTGCGTTCACGTGATTCTCCGGGATCGGCGTTCGGGTGTCCCGACAGTGCAGAACTGCCGTTACCTGCAGTTTTGATGATACGCATCGGCCGATAGATGTGGCGGCACGGGGTGGCAGCGGACTGAGGAGGGCGGAAACAGGTGATTTCGGTAGCAAATTCTTAACGTATTTCGACTGTTGTGCACGCGCAGAACATGGTTGACTGACAACCGGTCGCAGCTTCTGTGTTCGTAGGCTTGAGAAAGTGCACGCTCGCAGGATCTTTTGTTGCGGACGTGGTGCTCTTGCCCTTTCCTGCGAGGATGCAAGCCCTGGGGGGAAATCAGCTGGTACTGCGGCCGGAACGGGCCCGGTGGATTGAAATAAGCGCAGTTCACCGAATCCGGTGTTAGAAAGAGAAGGAAAAGCATGGCACAGGGCACTGTGAAGTGGTTCAACGCTGAAAAGGGCTTCGGCTTCATCGCTCCCGAAGACGGTTCCGCAGACGTCTTCGTTCATTACTCCGAGATCCAGGGCAACGGTTTCCGTACCCTCGAGGAGAACCAGCGTGTGGAGTTCGAGGTAGGGCAGGGCAACAAGGGGCCCCAGGCGACAGGCGTTCGCGCAGTCTGATTCTTACGAGCAAGACTAAGGTCTGTCCCCATTGCACCGTCGCATTGGGGACAGACCTTTCGTAGTAATCCCCTTAATTTATGCCGCGACGGTCGACGTGCCCTACGTTGCATTCTGTGAGCCAACTGTCCTTTTTCTCCGCCGAGTCGATTCCCCCTGCCGTGACAGACCTGGCCGGCATGCTGGCCGGACACGGTCAGGTGGTGACAAACGAAGATCGTGCGCGGATCTCGATCGTCGTAGATCGAGACTGGCGGGCGCAGGCCATCGCCGAGTTGATCGCGCAATGCGGACTCGGAGCGGAAGTGACGCGCAGTGATGAGGGAAGTCCGCTCGTGCGAACTCAGGCGACGCCGGCGCTGCTGCCCCTGTCCGTGCAGTGGACCAGAGGCGCCGTGAAGTCGGTGCCTTCGGGATGGGTTCCGAATCCCCGCCAGCTCCGGGTCTGGGCAGTTTCGTCCGGCAGGATGGAAGAGGACGGCGAACGCTTCGTTTTCGGCCTCGATCCGCATGCGACTCAGACTCACGCACCGTTGGCACAAGCCTTGATGCGCGTGGGTATCGCACCTACTCAGTTAGGTAACCGGACGCCCGGTCCTGGGCTTCGGATAGCGGGGAAGAAGCGGCTGACCAAGCTCGTCGAATATCTGGGCGAGGCGCCCCGTCACGTGGACGTCGAGGCCGCCTGGCCGCATGTCTGACGGTGCCCATACTGTACTGATCTGCACGAATGTCTTGCGGGTATGTCACTCTGTAAAGAGAGACACGGGGTATAACTTGCTCCACACGTCTAGTTCTGAAGAACTGCCGATGGCAGTGATCGTCCAAAGGAAGGTTCGGGCAGCAGGTGGCTAAAGCGGACAACGGCAGCGGTCAGGGAGCGTCCGGTAACCCTCGTCGCCTCGTGATCGTCGAGTCACCGACCAAGGCGCGCAAAATCGCTCCCTACCTCGGTAAGGACTACGTCGTCGAGGCATCGGTCGGTCACATTCGCGACCTGCCGCGCGGCGCGGCGGATGTTCCGGCCAAGTACAAGGGCGAGCCATGGGCCCGTCTCGGCGTCAATGTCGATCACGACTTCGAGCCGCTCTATGTCGTCAGCCCGGAGAAGAAGGGGAAGGTCGCCGAACTCAAGTCACTCTTGAAGGACGCCGACGAACTCTTCCTCGCAACTGACCCCGACCGCGAGGGTGAGGCCATTGCGTGGCATCTCCTCGAGACCCTGAAGCCCAAAATTCCGGTTCGTCGAATGGTCTTCCACGAGATCACCGAACCGGCAATTCGCGCCGCTGCCGAAGACACCCGCGAGCTCGACATCGACCTCGTCGACGCTCAGGAAACCCGCCGCATCCTCGACCGTCTTTACGGTTACGAGGTCAGCCCGGTGCTCTGGAAGAAGGTCATGCCGAGGCTCTCGGCGGGACGCGTCCAGTCGGTTGCCACGCGTGTCATCGTTCAGCGTGAGCGTGAGCGCATGGCGTTCAAGTCGGCTTCGTACTGGGACATCTCCGCCACGCTTGATGCCGGCGCCGACGCCAGCCCACGCAGTTTCGGCGCGCGTCTTGTCTCGGTCGACGGCTCCCGCGTTGCTTCCGGTCGCGATTTCGGACCGGACGGAAAGCTCAAAGGCAGTGCCGTCACCGTGCTGGACGAGGCGTACGCGCGTCGACTGGCCGAGGCCTTGCACGGCGTCGACCTTACGGTTTCGTCGGCCGAGGACAAGCCGTACACCCGCAAGCCGTACCCGCCGTTCATGACGTCGACGCTGCAGCAGGAAGCTGGTCGCAAGCTTCGCTTCACGTCCGAGCGAGCCATGCGGATCGCGCAGCGTCTGTACGAAAACGGCTACATCACCTACATGCGTACCGACTCGACGACGCTGTCGGAGTCGGCGATCGCTGCTGCTCGTGCGCAGGCCACCGAGTTGTACGGCCCGGAGTACGTCCACCCGACGCCGCGTCAGTACACCCGCAAGGTCAAGAACGCGCAGGAAGCGCACGAGGCAATCCGTCCCGCCGGCGATGTCTTCCAGACGCCGGGGCAGTTGCACTCCAAGCTCGACGCCGACGAGTTCAAGTTGTACGAACTCATCTGGCAGCGCACCGTCGCTTCGCAGATGGCCGACGCTCGTGGCACCACGCTGACGCTCCGCATTTCCGGCACTGCCGGGACCGGCGAGGACTGCACGTTCTCCGCTTCGGGCCGCACCATCGTGTTTGCGGGCTTCCTCAAGGCTTACGTCGAGAGCGTCGACGAAGAGGCAGGCGGTCAGTCCGACGACGCCGAATCCAGGCTTCCGGTGCTGGTCAAGGGCCAGGAAGTAACGGCAACCAAGCTCGATCCCGACGGTCACAGCACCAACCCGCCGGCGCGATACACCGAAGCCAGCCTGATCAAGACCCTGGAAGAGCTCGGTATCGGCCGACCGTCGACGTATTCGTCGATCATCAAGACCATCCTCGACCGTGGGTACGTCTACAAGCGGGGCAGCGCATTGGTTCCGGCGTGGGTTGCCTTCGCCGTAGTCGGTCTACTCGAGGCGCACTTCGGCCGGTTGGTCGACTTCGACTTCACCGCAGGCATGGAAGACGACCTCGACGCTATTGCCGGCGGACGTGAGCAGCGCGGTAACTGGCTGAGCAGCTTCTACTTCGGCGGCGAGACCGGTGCCGAAGGTTCGGTCGCCCGCGAAGGCGGCCTCAAGAAGATGGTCGGCGTCAATCTCGAGGAGATCGACGCCCGCGAGGTCAACTCCATCCGTTTGTTCGACGACGCCGAGGGCCGTGAGGTTCACGTGCGTGTCGGCCGATTCGGTCCGTACCTCGAGCGCATGGTTCAGAATCCGGACGATCCCGAAGGCGATCTGATCTCGCAGCGGGCCAATCTCCCCGATGACCTGCCGCCGGACGAGCTCACCCCCGAGTACGCCGAGAAGCTGTTCGCGACACCTCAAGAGGGTCGCAAGCTGGGCGTCGATCCTCTGACCGGAAACGAAATCGTCGCGAAGGAGGGCCGCTTCGGTCCTTACGTGACGGAGATTCTGCCCGAACCGCCGGCCGAGCCGGAGCCGGACATCGTGCCGGTGCCGGAACCGGAAGAGATCAGCGCGGGCACCACGAAGACCGCGGTGAAGAAGGCCGCAGCCAAGAAGGCTCCCGCGAAGAAGGCCGCCAAGAAGGTCGCGGGCCCCAAGCCACGAACCGGATCGCTGCTCAAGTCGATGGACTTGGCGACGGTCACGTTGGAGGACGCACTTCGGTTGCTGTCCCTTCCCCGTGTTGTAGGTGTCGATCCCGAGAGCAAGGAAGAGATCACCGCTCAGAACGGCCGTTACGGTCCGTATCTGAAGAAGGGCACCGATTCGCGTTCGCTGGCCGACGAAGAGCAGATGTTCACGGTCACCCTCGATGACGCGCTCAAGATCTATGCCGAGCCCAAGCGTCGTGGACGTCAGGCGTCGGCTACTCCGCCGCTGCGTGAGCTGGGTGTCGACCCGGTCAGCGAGAAGCCGATGGTGATCAAGGACGGTCGTTTCGGTCCGTACGTCACCGACGGTGAGACCAACGCCAGCCTGCGTAAGGACGACGCCGTCGAATCCATCTCGGATGCTCGTGCGTCGGAGTTGCTCGCTGACCGTCGTGCGCGCGGACCGGTGAAGAAGAAGGCTGCTGCCAAGAAGGCCCCGGCCAAGAAGGCCGCTGCGAAGAAGACTGCCGCCAAGAAGGCCCCGGCCAAGAAAGCGGCTGCCAAGAAGGCTCCGGCGAAGAAGGACTGAGCCGGACTCGTCGGTGCCGACGGTTAAGGTTTTTGCATGAGTACTGATGTGGCCGAACGTGGTGTGTTCGGTCGGCTGGTAGGTCAGCACGACGTCGAGCAGAGTTTGCGAGCCGCCGCGCTGTCCGCCCGGGGCGACTCCAGCGGATCCGATATGACCCATGCGTGGCTCTTCACCGGGCCTCCTGGATCCGGTCGGTCCGTGGCGGCGCTGTGTTTTGCCGCTGCCCTACAGTGCACGTCGGACGGCGAACCGGGATGCGGTCAGTGCCACGCGTGCACAACTACGATGGCCGGAACTCACGGTGACGTACGACGGATCATCCCCGACGGATTGAGCATCAGCGTCAAAGGCATGCGCGAGATCGTCAACATCGCGTCGCGTCGGCCCACGACTGGTCGTTGGCAGGTCATCGTCGTGGAGGACGCAGATCGATTGACCGAGGGTGCAGCCAATGCGCTCTTGAAGGTTGTCGAGGAGCCGCCGGACCGTACGGTGATCCTGCTCTGTGCTCCCACCACGGACCCCGAGGACATGTCGGTCACGCTGCGTTCGCGCTGTCGCCATTTGGCTCTCGTGACGCCGTCTGTCGAATCGATCGCCCAGGTGTTGATCAAGCGCGACGGTTTAGCTCCCGACCAGGCGAGATTTGCCGCGTCGATAAGCGGTGGTCATGTCGGCCGGGCTCGGCGTTTGGCCACCGACGATGTCGCGCGAGACGAACGTGCGCGTTCGCTCCGGCTGGCCTTTGATGCCGCGTCCGCATCGACGGCGTACAAAGCAGCCGAAAATTTGGTGAAGTCGATCGAGTCCGAAACCAAGACACTGTTCACCGACGTCAAGGAACGTGAACTCGAAGAACTCAAGGTCTCGCTCGGTGGTGGCGGAACGGGGAAGGGCACAGCCGGCACGCTCCGAGGGTCTGCCGGACTGATCAAGGAACTCGAAGCGCGGCAGAAATCGAGGGATACGCGCGCCAAGCGTGATCTTCTCGACCGGACGCTGATCGATCTTGCCGGTATGTACCGGGACGCCTTGTCCTACTCGCTCGGATCGTCGTCCACGTCCACGCATCCCGATATGGCCGAGAGGGCTTCCGATCTGGCATCTCGAACGTCCCCGGAAGGTCTGTTGAAGTGCATCGAAGCCGTGCTTGCCTGCCGTGAAGCTGTCGATTTCAACGTCAAGTTGCAGTGGGCTCTGGATGCGATGGTTGCGAGTATCGGCGAAGCCTTCCGACCCCCGTTTTCGCGTTCCGGGGGTTGACCAGTTAGACTCGCCATCGCCGAAAGGCACGCTGCCTTAGCTCAGTCGGTAGAGCATTTCACTCGTAATGAAAAGGTCGAGAGTTCGATTCTCTCAGGCAGCTCGGCCAAGAGCCCCGCACCAGAATCTTCTGGTGCGGGGCTCTTGTCGTTTATCCGATAAATGCTTGCTGGTCGGTTTATCCTGTTTCTGCATACACGCGCCTGAGCAGGGGAGTATCGCCATGTCGGAGCAGAACTGGGGATCTGGCGAGCAACCGAACCAGTCACCGCAGCCGAACCAGCCACCGCAGTACGGACAGCCGCCGCAGTACGGACAGCCGTACGGGCAGATGCCTCCCGTGTCGCCCCAGGGATACGGGCCACCGCAACCGGCCTATCCGTACGCATCATGGCTGTCGCGTGTCGGGGCGTACTTGCTCGATTACTTCATCGTGCCGCTACCTGGCGTGATCCTCGCGATCGTTGGCGCAGTGATCGCGTTCGCCGGAGCGGAGGTCACCACGTACGACGACGGGACCGTGACTACGGAGGGTGCCAATGGAGGTGGACTCTTGGTCATGGGCGTCGGCATTGTTCTGATCTTGCTGATCGAGGTCTGGAACTACGTCTTCCGTCAGGGCAACACCGGCCAGTCCTTGGGTAAGAAGTGGCTGGGTATCTCAGTGGTCCGCGAATCCGACGGAGTTCCGCTGGGGCCGCCCATGGCTCTTCTGCGATGGATATTGGAAGCGATCCTCGGCGGGGCGTGCTTCCTCAACTACCTGTGGCCACTCTGGGATTCCAAGAGCCAGTGCTGGCACGACATGATCGTTCGGTCTGTTGTTATTCGAGCGAGATAGATCGGGTTCGCGTGGCCACGGCTGTTAGTGGTCGCCAGCTTCTACAGTGGATCGTATGAATACCGAGACCTCCGTGGTGCGGGGCTGGCGGGCGCTGAGCGCTCCGGCCGGCGTCGCCGCAGCGGGGGTTTCGGCCTTCACGCTTTTGCACCTCCGAGATCCCCACAATTCGGGAAGCTACGGGATCTGCCCGATGTACGCGTTGACAGGTCTGTGGTGCCCCGCGTGCGGTGGCCTTCGAGCAGTCAACGATCTGACGAACCTTGATATCGGTGCGGCGCTGTCGAGCAATGTACTGATTGTTCCGTTCATTGCGGTACTTGTTGTCGCCTGGGTCCGGTGGATTGTCCGCAGATGGAACGGGTCGACGGATCGGATGATCGTGCTTCGGCCGGCTATGACAGTCATGGTGCTCGTAACCCTTGTTGCCTTTACGGTTGTGCGAAACACCTCTTGGGGTAGCTGGCTCGCGCCGGCCTGAATGTAAGTGAGGTCGAAATGGCAATGCAGGTTTTCTCACTGATCGTGCTTCTCGGTGCACTGATCGTCTTGATCCCGACGGCCAGGCGGGTCTTCGGTAAGAAAGACGACGAGTAAGTACTCGACATCGTCTGGTCTGAGGCACATGCTGACGGTATGGCTGATTCGTTGAAGGCTCGAGTCCGCGAGAAGTTGTTACGCCAGCTTGCCGAGGATGGCCGACGCCCGATTCACGACGCGGAAGGCGACGATCCCCGATTGTTGTCGGTGACGGACGATCTCGAGGCCCTCGAACTGGCAGAGGAGGGAGACCCGATCATCGAAGAACTGGCGGAGAGGTACTGGGTTCCCTGAAGTTTACAAAGCGCAGCGCTGTGACCAGGCGATTTGGTGTTGTGTTGATCTTCGCGTAACTTATTCCAAGTCAGAGCGACACGGACACCGACTCCCACCTGCGAGGGTGAGTGACACGAGGTTGTACGAAGTGCCTGGCCAAATTTCGAAGTAGTTTCCATCATGTATGGTTGTGCTTCACCTCCAGTTCTTCTTCAAGATGT